>NZ_JCAFSM010000010.1:0-182228 GCF_059369255.1 Stenotrophomonas sp. YJH_SMC_110
GATCATGTTCTTGACGTAGTCAGCGTGGCCCGGGCAGTCAACGTGGGCGTAGTGACGGATCGGGGATTCGTATTCGACGTGCGCGGTCGAGATCGTGATACCACGAGCCTTTTCTTCCGGCGCGGCGTCGATCGAGGAGTAGTCCTTGAACTCGCCACCGAAGCGCTCGGCACCGATCTTGGTCAGTGCGGCGGTCAGCGTGGTCTTGCCGTGGTCGACGTGACCGATGGTGCCGACATTGACGTGCGGCTTGGTGCGCTCGAACTTACCCTTGGCCATGGCTGCTTATCTCGAATTCGTCTGAGAGGTGATGCTTAAGATGGTGCTCACGAAAGGAATCGAACCTTCGACCTCTTCCTTACCAAGGAAGTGCTCTACCGACTGAGCTACGTGAGCCGAGTTTTGCATTATGACATGAACTCGATAAGATTCAAAGTTCATTCAATGGAGCGGGAGACGGGAATCGAACCCGCACCATCAGCTTGGAAGGCTGAGGTTCTACCATTGAACTACTCCCGCGCCGGGAATGTCACAACGTGAAACTGGTGGAGGGAGGTGGATTCGAACCACCGAAGGCGTAAGCCAGCAGATTTACAGTCTGCCCCCGTTGGCCGCTTGGGTATCCCTCCTTACCACCCCATTCCGTTGCCGCCGAAGCGTTGCGGTGTGTGGTGGTGAGCCGCTTATTCTGCTGATGGGACGGGGGGCTGTCAACGCTTTTTTCCATCTTTTTCACACGTTGTCGCAAACCCATTGATACGCAAGGTTATTGACCGGGGACCGGCGGGGTCTCGCTGGCGAAAATTGCGACATGGGGGACTCCGTCGGCGCCGATCCAGCCCCGATACATGCCCTGGGTGTTGAACGGCGTGGCCATTCTGCCGTCCGCGGCAATCACAATCGCACCACCGTCGCCGCCCATCTGCGGAATCGTCTCGTTGATCACGCCCTTGCCGGCCTGCTCCGGGCTCTGCCCCTGGTAGCGCATGCGCGCACAGATCTCGTGCGCGGCCGCGGTGCGGATGTAGTACTCGCCCCAGCCGGTGCCCGACACCGCACAGCGCGCATCGGCCCAGGTGCCGGCGCCGATGATCGGCGAGTCCCCCACCCGGCCATAGCGCTTGTTGGTCATGCCGCCCGTGGAGGTGCCCGCGGCCAGCTGCCCCTGCGCATCCAGCGCGACCGCACCGACGGTACCGAAGTGCTTTGCGGTCTCCAGGTCGGCATGGGCTTGGCCATTGACCTCTTCCTTAAGCGCGCGCTGCAGCTGCTGCCAACGCTTCTCCGTGCGGAAGTAGGAGGGATCAACCAGAGCAACGCCCTGCTCCACCGCGAAGGCTTCGGCACCCTGCCCTACCATCATCACGTGCCTGGACTTCTGCATCACGGTCTGCGCCAGCAGGATCGGGTTACGCACCCGCTGCACGCCGGCCACCGCACCTGCTGCCTGGGTGGCACCGTCCATCACCGCCGCATCCAGCTCGTTGTGGCCGTCATGGGTGAACACTGCGCCCTTGCCAGCGTTGAAGGTCGGATCGTCCTCCAGCACGGTGATTGCCGCAGTGACCGCTGCAAGCGCCGGACGACCGGCCGCCAGTTCGGCATGGCCTTTCAGCAGTGCGGCGCGCAACGCATCGCGCGCAGCCTTCTCTTCGGCCGGCGACAGGTCCTTGCGTTCGACGCCGGCGCCGCCATGGATGACCAGCAATGGCGACGCAGCCGGGGCGGCCTGGGCGATCAATGGAAAGGACAGCAGCGCGGACAGCGCCAGGCGCAGTTTCATCAGGTACGTCTCCAGCAGGACAAGGGAATGGATTGCAGGGTAGCGCCGGCCGCTGGCCGCAAGGGGCGCATCAGCTCAGGGAAAGTGAGTTGCCGGCCAGCGGCCGGCGCTACCGAAGCGTGAACTCGATCTGGCCGTCGCTGATGTCGGCCACGGCCTGGTAGTCGGCCTCGGCCTGGAAATCGTCCAGGCGCATGCGGCTGCCACTGGCGACCACGGTCACTGGAACGGCATGGAAGCGCAATGGTTCGCCCTCGACCAGGCGATCGGCATCACGACCGGGGCTGACCACCCAGACCTTGCCCTCGCCATCAGCGCTGTAGACCTGGGCCTGGCCATCGGGCTCCACGCACAGGGCGGTGTCCTCATCAACGCCGATGCCGACGATGTCAGGGTCGCCGCTGTCCTGCGCGGCGCGTGCCACGAACACGATGAGGCGGCCAAGGCGGTCACGCTTGTCGAAATGGGTGTCGGTGACCACGCGCTGCAGGTAGGGCATCTGCAGGAAGCCACTGTCCATGGCGACTGCGCTGCCCATCGGATCGGCCAGCGCACCGGCCGAGCTGATGCTGCCGCCATCCATGGCGCCATAGGCATAGCCGCCGAGGATGGCCAGGCCAGCGCTGGTACCGGCAATCGGCTTGCCGGCGCGTACATGGGCGTTGAGCGCGCGGTTGAGTGCGGTGCCCTTCCAGAAGCGGATGTAGCGCGACTGGTCGCCGCCGGCAATGAAGATGGCATCGGCCGCAGCGACCACGCGCAGCACGGCTGGATCATCGGCACCGCGGCGGCTGTCGAAGACCAGCGTCTGTACCGCGGTGGTGCCGCCGATCTCGCGGTACAGGCGGTCCTGCAGTTCATCGCCACCGGAGGCACGCAGGATCAGTACACGGCCATTGCCGGCCTGCTTCAACCACCACTGGAAGGCATCCGGCACCCACTCGCCACCGCCCATCAGCATCATCGCGGATGCACGCGGCCCGGGACGTGGGGCCTCAAGGTCGCCGACCTCGTAATAGGAAAAGCCCGGGCCCTGCAGATCCTGCGCGGGCGCGGCCGACGGCCAGGCCAGCATGAGCAGCGCCAGCCAGGCAACAGGGGTACGCAGGGTCCGGTGAACGCGTCGCATCTTGATCTCCCTGAACAAAATCGACTTGCAAGCGTTTTCACTCTTTGCCAGATAGGGACCCAGTAGTCAAGGACATAAAAAAGGCGTTAAATGCGCGCGCCCATTCCGGAAATCTGAATGGGGGACAGGCCCCTCCTCTGCGGGCCGGCTTCATTTCCGAGAATTCCTCATGCGTAGAAAGGCGATGGCGTGGTCGATCCAGCTAGCGTTGATGGGTGTGGCTGCTTCCGCGGCCGCCCAGGCTCCGGCGTCCTCTCCGGTACAACAACTGGACGCGGTGCAGGTCACCGGTTCGCGCATTCCGCGCGCCCAGGTGGAAGGCCCCGCCCCGATCACGGTGATCAACGCCGAACAGATCCGCTCCAGTGGCTTCACCAGCGTGCCGGACGTGCTGCGTGCGATGACCCAGAACGGCGGTGAGACGCAGAGCCAGCAGTCTTCCAGCGGCGCCGACTTCTCGCCGGGTGCCCAGCAGGTGGACCTGCGCGGCCTGGGCCCGAACCACACGCTGGTGCTGGTCAATGGCCGCCGTATCGCCGACTTCCCGATGCCGTTCAAGGGCCGCAGCAACTTCACCGATGTCTCCAACATTCCGCTGGGGATGATCGAGCGCATTGAAGTACTGACCGGCAGCGCCTCGGCCATCTATGGATCGGACGCGATCGCCGGCGTGGTCAACTTCATCCTGAAGAAGAAGGCCGACGGCACCACGATCGACATGCGCATGGGCACCACCACTGAAGGCGGTGGCGAGTCGTTCGACATGAGCATCGCCAGCGGTTTCAGCCGTGGCAACTTCAACGCGGTGTACAGCGTGGAACTGCAGTCGCAGACGCCGCTGTGGGCCTATGAGCGCGACATCCAGGACTCGACCCAGGACGGCCCCACCGAGGGTTCGCGCATCGCCCGCCGCGCCTACCTGCGCACCGACTACAACGATGACTACCTGGACCCGGGCGCGGCCACCTGCGAAGCGCTGTCCGGCCAGAACCAGGGCAGCACCTACCGCGCCTACCGCCCGCGCTATGGCTATTACTGCGGAAGCGACAGCTCGATCGGCTACGGCACCATCCTCAGCAAGCGCCGTGGTGCCAATGGCTACGCCTCGCTGAGCTACGACTTCGACAATGGCCAGCAGTGGTTCGCCGATGTGCAGCTGGGCTATCACACGATGTCGCTGATGCGCGACGTCACCAAGTGGGGCCGCATGGACGCCAACGGCGATGAGTCGGGCTACTTCAACAACGAAGCCACCGGCGAGATCGAGTTCTGGCAGCGCCAGTTCTCGCCCGAGGAAATGGGTGGCCTGCGCAATGCCATGGTGCGCAGCACGCAGAAGACCTTCAGCGTGACCACCGGCTTCAAGGGCAACCTGGCCGGCAACTGGGACTACGAAGCGGCATTGAGCCATTCGCAGTACCAGTCGCGGATCAGCTGGGCGCAGATCATCGCCGCCAAGGCCAATGACCTGTTCCTCGGCCCGCA
Source organism: Stenotrophomonas sp. YJH_SMC_110 (assembly GCF_059369255.1). Taxonomy (NCBI): domain Bacteria; kingdom Pseudomonadati; phylum Pseudomonadota; class Gammaproteobacteria; order Lysobacterales; family Lysobacteraceae; genus Stenotrophomonas; species Stenotrophomonas sp. YJH_SMC_110. The sequence goes on from NZ_JCAFSM010000010.1 coordinate 4,398, forward strand.
GCTGGGCGTGGATGACGACGGTTTCCCGATCTACAACGCCGACCCGTCACGCCTGTACCGGCCGCTGACCCGCGCCGAGTACGATTCGATCGCCGCGCGTACCACCTACACGCCGAAGTCGCGCACGGAGACGGCGGCATTCACTCTGACCAATTCCGCGCTGTTCGGCCTGCCCGGCGGTGACGCCGGTTTCGCCGCGACCGTGGAAGTGGGCCAGCAGGCGTACTCGCTCAATCCTGATCCGCTGGCGACCCAGTACTACTATTACAGCTGGAAGGATTCGGACGGCCAAGGTTCGCGCAACCGCTGGGCTACGGCGGCCGAGCTGCGCATGCCGCTGCACGAAACGGTCAACCTGAGCGTGGCCGGCCGCTACGACCAGTACCGCTATTCCGGCCACACCATCGGCAAGGCGACCTGGAGCGGTGGCCTGGAATGGCGCCCGATCGACACGCTGCTGGTGCGCGGTTCGTATGGCACCGCGTTCCGTGCGCCGGACCTGCACTATGTATTCGCCGGCCCGGGCAACGATGAGACCACCGCCGAAGACCTGTACAGCTGCCGCGCCGACGGCGCCACCGACTGCGCCGACTACGAGCGCAACCTGATCCGCAGCCGCACCGGCAACCGCCAGCTCGACCCGGAAACCAGCACCTCGTGGAGTGCCGGCTTCGTCTGGTCGCCGGCCGTCGGCCTGGACCTGTCGGTGGACTGGTTCGACATCGACATGCGCGACCAGGTGCAGGACATGGACGTGCGCACGATCCTGGCCAACGAAGCGAACTGCCGCCTGGGCAGCGCCGACATCACCTCGCCGACCTGCGTGGATGCACTCGCCCGCATCACCCGCAGCAACGACGGGCGCCTGTATGGCGTGCGCGTGGCGCCGATCAACGTCGCCCGCGAATCCACCTCCGGCATCGACGTCGGCCTGCGCTACCGCCTGCAGACGGGCATCGGCGACTTCATCTTCAACGGCACCCACACCTGGGTGAAGAAGCATGACTTCCAGCGCTACCCGGGCGACCGCACCGAAGACCAGTTCGCAGTGAACAGCGGCTTCGACATCCCACGCACCAAGACCAGCCTGAGCGTGACCTGGGAAAAGGATGCGTGGTCGGCAACGGTGTACGGTTCGCGCCTGGGCAAGCTGCCGACCTCGGACAGCTACGACCAGGTGTTCGACTGGGACAGCGGCGACAGCCCGTACGTGAAGGCGACCTATCGCTACAACGCCTCGCTGCAGTACCGCTTCGACGACCACTCGCGCCTGTCGCTGTCGGTGGTCAATGTGTTCAACAAGATGCCGCCGACGGACCGTACCTACACTGCATACCCGTACTACGACGTGTCCTGGTTCGACAGCGTGGGGCGCACGATCAACCTGCAGTACACCCACAAGTTCGGTGGCAGCGCGCTGTAAGGCACGCCGCATTGCAGAACGTGGACGACAAGGCCCGCCATTGGCGGGCCTTGTTGTTTGCGGTTCTGGTAGATGCCCACCCTGGTGGGCACTGTTTCGCCCCGCCCACCAAGGTGGGCGACTGCCAGAGCGGGCCATCTGGGGTTTTCCACACCGCACGTGGAAAGCAATGGGAACTTGGTGTGGACAAGTGGGTTCGAGCGTTGCGGTGCAGGCGTTTCCGGACGTGGTGATTCTTTGTCCACGGCCCCGATTGTTTTCCACACGGTACGTGGAGAGCAATGGGAACTTGGTGTGGACAAGTGGGTGCGAGCATTGCAGCGCAGGCGTTTCGAAGCGCGGTGAAAATTTGTCCAGGTCGCGCGGGCGAGCCCCTTGTAGAGCCGAGCCCACGCTCGGCTCCGGCTGGCATCAGCCGAGCATGGGCTCGGCTCTACATCAGGTTCGTCGGTTTTCCACACCACGCGTGGAAAGCGATGGGAGTTTGCTGTGGACAAGTACCGGCGAACGTCACACCGCAAGCGTTTCGCAGCCTGGTGTTTTTTTGTCCATCACCGGAAACGCGAACGCCCCGCACAGGGCGGGGCGTCCGGGGTCGATCCGATGCCGCAGGATCAGACGTTGAAGCGGAAGTGCAGGATGTCGCCTTCCTGCACGCGGTACTCCTTGCCTTCCAGGCGCAGGCGGCCGGCTTCCTTCGCGCCGGCTTCGCCCTTGTACTTGATGAAGTCGTCATACGCGATGGTTTCAGCGCGGATGAAGCCCTTCTCGAAGTCGGTGTGGATGACCGCCGCGGCCTGCGGGGCGGTGGCGCCCTTGCGCACGGTCCACGCACGGACTTCCTTCACGCCGGCGGTGAAGTAGGTCTGCAGGCCGAGCAGGCTGTAGGCCGCGTTGATCACGCGGTTCAGGCCCGGCTCGCTCAGGCCCAGGTCCGCCAGGAAGGTATCGCGGTCTTCGTCGTCGAGCTGGGACAGCTCTTCTTCGATCGCGGCCGACACCGGCACCACCTGCGCGCCTTCGGCGGCAGCATGCGCACGCACGGCTTCCAGGTGCGGGTTGTTGTCGAAACCGTCTTCCAGCACGTTGGCGATGTACATCACCGGCTTCAGGGTCAGCAGGAACAGGTCGCGCACCAGCGCCTTCTCTTCCTCGTCCAGCCCGGCCGAGCGCCCAGCCTTGCCCTCCGACAGTGCAGCCTGCAACTTGGCCAGCACCGGCTTGCGCGCCGCCGCATCCTTGTCGCCGCCCTTGGCCGCACGCTCAGCACGGTTCAGCGCCTTCTCGACACTGTCCAGGTCGGCCAGCGCCAGTTCGGTGTCGATGGTTTCGATGTCCGAGATCGGGTCGACCTTGCCGGCCACGTGCACGATGTCACCGTGCTCGAAGCAGCGCACCACGTGGGTGATGGCATCGACTTCGCGGATGTGCGCCAGGAACTTGTTGCCCAGGCCTTCACCGCTGGCGGCACCGGCGACCAGGCCGGCGATGTCGACGAACTCGACCGCGGTCGGGATGACCTTCTGCGGGTTGATGATGCCCGCCAGCTCGTTCAGGCGCGGATCCGGCACCGGCACGATGCCGACGTTCGGCTCGATGGTGCAGAACGGGAAGTTCGCCGCGGCGATGCCCGCCTTGGTCAGCGCATTGAACAGGGTCGACTTGCCGACGTTGGGCAGGCCGACGATGCCGCATTTGATACCCATGGGTTGAATCCGGGTTTGAGTGTAAGTGGATGATTCGGGATTCAAGGCTCGCCTGCGGGCATGCCCTCAATCCCCAATCGTCCTTCCAGTAGCCCGCGCTAGAACGCGGCGTACAACCTGTGACGTTCTGCGTACGCTTTCAGCAGTTCTTCAAGCTGGCCGTCGTCGACCAGTGCATAGAATCGCCCATCCAGCGCATCAAGTGCTGTTTCGACTTCATCGTCGAGATACCCGTCGGCACGATAGATCTGCAGGCGTCTCTGCGCATGATGATCTTCCATGGCCTCATTGCCAAACAGTAGCTGCTGGGCCGCGAGCACGATGTCTCGCACGTCAAGCTGCTGCATCTCCCCAAGCCCTGCAAGCGCTCCCGCGATGTAGCCGCCAGCAGAATTTTGGAAATAGGCATCAAGCCCTCCACGATAGACATCATTGATGAGCGCGTTGATCGCAAAGTAGCGCTGATCCTGCACTGACAATCCGGAAAATCCACAACCGTTCCCGTGGACTTGTTCGATCAACCAATGCCAATGCCGCCCCTCTGCTGATTCCTCGAAGCGCTTGCGCTCCTCGCGAACCTCCCGATCTCGCGTCTTCGCCATTTCCATGCTTTGCCGCGTGCCATTCCGGCACGGCATGCAGAGCCCATCGTTCCGGGCCGCCGTCGCCAGCAGGATCATGGCGCCACACACGGTGCAGGGAGTACGCGGGTCGGTCATGGTCAGCGCGGGGTGTGCAGCCGCTTCATCGCTTCGTTGAAATCGCCCTGCACCGCCAGCGGCAGCACGTCGATCGCATCGTCGATGGCGCGTGCGATCAGCACGTCATCCTCCTTGGACGGGCGCCCCAGCACCCAACCCACCACGCGGTCCTTGTGGCCGGGATGGCCGATGCCCACGCGCAGGCGGTGGAATTTGCCATGACCCAGCAGGCGGATGGTATCGCGCAGGCCGTTCTGGCCGCCGTGGCCACCGTCGAACTTAAGCCGCGCCGCACCGGGCGGCAGGTCCAGCTCGTCGTGGGCCAGCAGGGTTTCCTCCGGCTCGATCTTCCAGAACCGCTGCGCGGCGGTGACCGACTTGCCGCTGAGGTTCATGAAGGTGGCGGGCTTGAGCAGCCACACCGTCTGCCCGGCGATCTCGACCTTGGCGGTCTCGCCGAACAACTTGCTGTCCACATTCCATCGCGCACCGGCTTTTTCCGCCAAGGCCTCAACGAAATGAAACCCGGCATTGTGCCGGGTCCGGGCGTGTTCCGATCCGGGATTGCCCAGACCGACGATCAGTCGCAGTCCTGCCATGGTTCCTTCCAGTACGGTGCCTGCCCGGAGGCAGGCACCGTAACGGTATTACTCGGCGGCAGCCGCTTCTTCGTCAGCCTCGTCGGCCTTGCCGGCCTTGGCGGTGACGATGGCGTCGTCGTGGTCCTTGCCCAGCGCCAGCGCCGGGATTTCCACGCCCTTCGGCAGCTTGATGTTGGACAGGTACACGACGTCACCGGCCTTCAGCTCGCCCAGGTCGACTTCGATCGACTCCGGCAGGTCCTTCGGCAGGCAGGTGATGGTCACTTCCTTCAGTTCGTGGGTGACCACGACGTCGGCAGCCTTGCCGGCCGGCGAGGTGTCTTCGTTGACGAAGTGCAGCGGGACCGAAGCGGTCAGGGCTTCGTTCTCGTTCACGCGCTGGAAGTCCAGGTGCATGATCAGCTGCTTGTACGGGTGGCGCTGCATGTCACGCAGCAGGACCTTCTGCACCTGGCCATCCAGGTTCAGGTCCAGGATCGAGGCATAGAACCACTCGTTCTGCTGGGCCAGCCAGATTTCGTTGTGGTCCAGGCTGATGGCGACCGGCTCGGCGTTGCCGCCGTACACGATAGCCGGGATCACACCAGCGTGACGCAGGCGGCGGCTCGCACCCTTACGCTGCAGTTCACGCTTGGTGACCTTGATTTCATGGGTCTTCGACATTTTCGACTACTCAGGTTGTTGCCGCGCCCTGCGGCGTGGCGGTTGAAGATGCTTCCGCGACCAGAAGCATCCGGGTATGTCCCCCCGTTGCCGGCAGGGACGAAAACTCAGTCGACGTACAGCGAGCTGACCGACTCGCCGAAGGCGATGCGGCGCATCGTTTCGGCCAGCATTTCCGCCACGCTCAGCTGGCGGATCTTGCTGCACACCCGCGCTGCGTCCTTCAGCGGGATGGTGTCGGTCACCACCAGCTCGTCGAGCTGGGAATTGGTGATGTTGTCCACCGCCGGGCCCGACAGCACCGCGTGGGTGCAGTAGGCGGCGACCTTGAGCGCACCGCGCGCCTTCAGGGCAGCGGCAGCGGCGCACAGGGTGCCGGCGGTATCGACGATGTCATCGACCATCACGCAGGTCTTGCCTTCGACGTCACCGATGATGTTCATCACGGTGGAGACGTTGGCGCGCGGGCGGCGCTTGTCGATGATCGCCAGGTCGGCGTCATCCAGGCGCTTGGCCACCGCACGGGCGCGGACCACGCCGCCCACGTCCGGCGAGACAACAATCAGGTTCTCGGTGCCGTAGGCGCGCCAGATGTCGGCCAGCAGCAGCGGGGACGCATACACGTTGTCCACCGGAATGTCGAAGAAGCCCTGGATCTGGTCGGCGTGCAGGTCGACGGTCAGCACGCGATCAGCGCCAGCGGTGCTGAACATCTTGGCCGCCAGCTTGGCGGTGATCGGCACGCGCGAGGAACGCATGCGGCGGTCCTGGCGCGAGTAGCCGAAGTACGGCACCACGGCGGTCACGCTGGCCACCGATGCGCGCTTGAGCGCGTCGATCAGCACCAGCAGTTCCATCAGGTTTTCCGCGCTCGGCGCGCAGGTCGGCTGGATCACGAACACGTCCTGCTTGCGGACGTTCTCTTCGATTTCCACCTGCACTTCACCATCGGAGAAGTGCGACACCAGCGCCTTGCCCGGGCGGACCCCCAGTTCCTTGCAGATGTTCTGCGCCAGACGTTTGTTGGCGTTGCCGGAAAAGACCAGCAGGTTCGGGGACTCTTGCATCATGATTGTCTCGGGCGGGGACGAGTGGCGGGGATCCGGAGTCGGCAAGGACCCCGATGGACCCTTGCTGCTGACAACACCGCGGTTGTTTCCACGTCCCGCGCGGGCGATGCGCTGGAAGGCGCGGACACAGCCGCTATTGGCAGGGGCGGTAGGATTCGAACCTACGAATGCCAGGATCAAAACCTGGTGCCTTGGGCCTCTTGGCGACGCCCCTGCATTGATAAATCAGTGTTGCTCGAGTGCATCCAGCAGTGGCGAACGCGCAACGCCCGCTGCCACCCTTGCCCGCAACTCCTTCGGCAACTTCGACCGCCCCTGCTCTGCAGCAGCCTGCGATGCGAACTCGACGAAACAACCACTTCCCGAACCGGTCAGCCGCGCCGCGCCGATGTCGCTCAACGCGGCAAGCGCTGCCTCGACGGCAGGCTCACGGCGGCGCAGCACCGGTTCGAACGCGTTCCCGACCAGGGTCCCGGAAGCGAAGTCCTCTATTTTCGCCACTGGGCTGTCGCGCGTCAAATCCGGGTCTGCAAACAGGACCGGCGTAGGAACATGAACACCCGGTTCAACCACCACATACCAGGCCGGCGCCAGCGTGATCGGCTGCAGGCGCTCGCCCACCCCTTCGGCCCAGGCGTTGTGGCCACGCACGAACACCGGCACGTCGGCGCCCAGGCGCAGGGCCAGCGCGGCCAGGGCATCCTCGTCCAGGCCGGCGCGCCAGAGCCGATTCAGCACCACCAGCACGGTGGCCGCATCGGACGAACCGCCGCCGAAGCCACCACCGGCAGGAACGTGCTTTTCGACGATGATGTCAGCACCTTGCGCGCCCTTCGCCTCATCCTGGAGCAGGCGCGCGGCCCGCACCGCCAGGTCATCGGCCTCGGCCACGCCGGCCAGGCCCTCGCCCTGCCGACGCACCTGGCCGTCTTCACGCAGGCGCAGGCCGATGCGGTCCCCCCAGTCCAGCAGGCGGAATACGGTCTGCAGCTCGTGGTAGCCGTCGGCCCGGCGGCCGGTGATGTGCAGGAACAGGTTCAGCTTGGCCGGGGCCGGCCACCAGGACCAGCCCGCGTCGTCGCACCCGGCGCTCATGGCGTGCCCTGCCCCCACTGGTCCACCAGCAGGCGCACCTTGGCGTCGCCATTGCTGGCCTCGATCCGGCGCGGCAGCGCCGGTCGTCCGGCGTCGGCCGGGTACCAGTCCAGGTACTGCACCTGCCAGCCCATCTGCTGCATGCGGCGCGGCCGGCCTTCACCGTCGCGCTCGACCTTCTCCGGACCGGCAGCATCCCCGGCCACCAGGCCGCGGATCCACTCCGGCAGCTGATTGACCGGGATGTCCCAGCCAGTCGCTTCCAGCAGCAGCTGCTGGGCGTCCTCGCCATCGCGCGGACCGCCGGACAGCCCTTCCAGGCGACCGGCTTCGGAATGGGTGTCGCCGGTCAGCTTCCAGCTCTGCCGGGTCACCGGCGCGCTCAGTTCGACCACGTAGCGGCGGCCGTCCTGCTTCCAGTCGATGCGACCGCTGCCGCCGTCCTTGCCCTTGCTGACCGCCACCCGCCCCTGGAAGGCCCAGTCCGGCTGTGCCTGCAGCGCGGCCACGCGCGCTGCCTCGGCCTGCGCCGCTTCAGCCGAAACAATCTCGACCACCGCTGGCGCCGGGGTCTTCTGCGTGCCGACACTGGTACAGGCGCTCACCGCCAGGGTCACGGTCGCCAACAGCAGCGGCCGGATCAGGGAACCACTCATGGATTGAATTTCTCACGGGCGCGCAGCAGCGCGCGGTTTTCAGGGTCGAGCTTGGCCGCTTCGTCGAAGAAGTGGCGGGCCTCGTCATGCTTGCCCAGCACCCACAGCACTTCGCCGACGTGGGAAGCGATCTCCGGGTCCTTGGCCAGGGTCCAGGCCCGGCGCAGCTGTACCAGTGCCTCTTCCTTGCGGCCCAGGCGATACAGCACCCAGCCATAGCTGTCGACGATGGCGGCGTTGTCCGGCTCGGCCACGCGGGCGCGGTCGATCAGCTCCAGCGCTTCCTGCAGGCGGCCGGTGCGATCGGCCAGGGTGTAGCCCAGCGCGTTCAGCGCCGGCACGTTTTCCGGGTCGGTCACCAGGATCTTGCGCAGGTCGGCCTCGGCGCGCGGGATGTCGTCGCGGCGCTCCCAGGTGAGCGCACGTGCGTACAGCAGGCCGTTGTCGTCCGGGTAGGCGGCCAGGCCGCGGGCCAGCGCATCCAGTTCACCGGCGCTGTCGTCACCACGCTGGCGCAGTTCGGCTTCCAGCAGGTAGGCGTCACGGCGCACATCGTCGTCGACCACCGCGTCGGACTGGATCGCGTGCACTTCCTCCAGCGCCAGCGGCAGGCGCCCGGCCAGGGCCTGGGCATTGGCCGCGCGCAGGCGCGCTTCGCTCAGCTCATCGCCACCGGGCACGCTGTGGTACCACTGCACCGCCTCGGGGTAACGCTTCAGGTATTCGGCGATCTTGCCCAGCAACAGGCGCTGCGCCGGATCCGGCTTGGCCGCCTGCCGCGACAGCTCGTTGTAGAGGTTGGACAGCGCCGCCTTGTCGCCCTGCTTGGCCAGCAGCGAGGCGCGCATGCCCCAGGTCTGTACGTCCTGCGGGCCGAACGCCAACACGCGCTCGGCCGCAGCCGGCTGGCCCAGGCTGTCGTAGGCGATGGCCACCGCATTGCGCAGCTCGGGGTCCTGGCGGGTCTTCGGCTCGACGTCGTGCAGCAGCGACAATGCCTTGTCGGTCTCGCCCGCCTGCTGCAGCTGGCTGGCACGCAGCAACGCTACGCGCGGCTCTTCCGGGAAGCGCTTGACCACTTCATCGATCATGCGCCGCGCCAACTCGGGCTTGTCCATGCGGAGGGCCAGGCGACCGAACTCCTGCCAGGCCTCGATCTTCGGCGGAATCGCATTGGCATCGACCAGCTCGCCGAGCACCTGCGCCGGCACCGCCGGGTCGCGGCCACCGCCGATCAGCGCGGCCAGGGCGAACTTCCAGCCGCGCTCGTCGGGGTCGGCCAGCAGCGCCTGCAGCTCGGTGCGGGCAGCCTTCACATCGCCCTGGCGCATGGCCAGCGCACCGGCGGCGCTGCGCATGGTCAACGAGCGCGGGGCGCGCTGCTGCCACAGGGCCAGGCCCTTGGCGGCGCTGGCATCATCGTTGGCCAGCATGGAGATACGGGTCGCGCGCTCGGCCAGGCCGGCGTCGCCGTCGGTCTGCTGCGCGGCCTGCAGGTACCAGCGCGCGGCCTCGGCCAGCTTGCCGGCCTGCAGGGCGAACTCACCGGCCATCACCGGTTCCAGCGCCAGTTCCTCAGTGGCCGCGGCCCGCACGGGGGCCTTGGCCGGCACCGCCGCCAGGGCCTGGGTGCAGGCCAGGGACAGCAGCAGAACACTGGGGATGCGAATCAATGCGGGCATCGTCGGCATCGGGGCCTTAAAATGTCGTCCAATGGCCAGCAGCTTATCGCAAGCAACTGAACAATGACCCTGTGGGTGCTCGGACTGAATCACCAGACCGCACCGGTGGAGCTGCGCGAGCGCGCGGCCTTCGCCGGTGAGGCGTTGCCGCGTGCGCTGGGCTCGCTGCGCGATACCCCGCAGATCGCCGAGGCAGTGCTGCTGTCCACCTGCAACCGCACCGAACTGTATGCCGTGGCCGAGTCGGCACAGGCGCTGGACCAGTGGCTGCACAGCCAGGCAGGCGACCTGCAGGGCTACCTGTACCAGCATGCCGATGCCGAGGCCGTGCGCCACCTGTTCCGGGTCGCCACCGGGCTGGACTCGATGGTGCTGGGCGAACCGCAGATCCTCGGCCAGGTAAAGGATGCCTGGTCGACCGCGCGTGACCACGGCCTGCTCGGCCAGCGCCTGGACCGCCTGTTCCAGCAGACCTTCTCGGTAGCCAAGCGTGCGCGCACCGATACCCAGGTCGGCGCCAACCCGGTGTCGGTGGCCTCGGCGGCGGTGCGCCTGGCGCAGAACGCCTTCGCGCGCCTGGATGACTCCACCGTGCTGCTGGTCGGTGCCGGCGAGACCATCGAGCTGGCTGCACGCCACCTGAGTGAGGGCAAGGTGCGGCGGCTGCTGATCGCCAACCGCACCCTTGCTCACGCGCAGGAACTGGCCAGCCGCCATGGCGGCGTGGCCCTGCCGCTGACCGAACTGGACCGCCACCTCGGCGAGGCCGACATCGTGTTCTCGGCCACCGCCGCGCGCGAACCTGTGATCCATCGCGAGATGGTGGCCAAGGCACTGCGCGCGCGCCGGCACAAGCCGATGCTGCTGTTCGACCTGGCCGTGCCGCGCGACATCGAAGCCGAGGTCGGCACGCTCAACGACGCCTTCCTCTACACCGTCGATGACCTGGAACGCGCGGTGGAAGACAACCGTCGTGGCCGCCGCGAGGCCGCCGCCGAGGCCGAGGCGATCATCGACCTGCAGGTGTCGCGTTTCATCGAGACCCAGCAGGCCAGCGCCCACCAGGCACCGCTGCGGCAGCTGCGTGCGTTCGGCGAAGCGACCCGCGCCGAACTGCTGGAGCGCGCACGGCAGCAGCTGGCCAACGGCAAGCCCGCCGACGAAGTGCTGGAACTGCTGGCCCATGGCCTGACCAACCGCCTGCTGCATCCGCCGACCGCCGCTCTGCGCGCGGCCGCGCTGAGTGGCGATGCCGACCTGACCCGCGCCGCCGAGCGCCTGTTCCCGGCCACGCCGGGTTACCGCCACCCACCCGTGAGACCCGATGACGCCGACCCTGCGCCGTAAGCTGGAAGCGCTGGCCGAGCGCCGCGAAGAACTGGAACGCCTGCTCGCCGAACCCGATGTGGTCGCCGACAACACCCGTTTCCGCGACCTTTCGCGCGAATTCGCCCAACTTGAACCGGTCGCTGCCGCGCTCGCCGAGGAAGCCCGTGCCAAGGCCGACCTGGCCGCCGCCGAAGGCATGCGCGCCGACCCCGACCTGCGTGAACTGGCAGACGAGGAAATCGCTGCGGCGCAGGCGCGCCTGCAGGAACTGGAACAAGAACTGGCCCTGCTGCTGGTACCACGCGATCCGCGCGACGAAGGCAACCTGTTCCTGGAAGTACGCGCCGGCACCGGCGGCGATGAAGCCGCGATCTTCGCCGGCGATCTGTTCCGCATGTACGCCCGCTATGCCGAGCGCCAGGGCTGGAAGGTCGAGATCGAATCGGACAATCCCGGTGAGCATGGCGGCTACAAGGAAGTGGTGGCGCGCGTGGTCGGCCGTGGTGCGTTCTCGCGCCTGAAGTTCGAATCGGGCACGCATCGCGTGCAGCGCGTGCCGGCCACCGAATCGCAGGGCCGCATCCACACCTCGGCGGCCACCGTGGCGATCATTCCCGAGGCCGACGAGGTCGATGACATCGTCATCAACCCGGCCGACCTGAAGGTGGATACGTTCCGCTCGTCCGGTGCCGGCGGCCAGCACGTCAACAAGACCGAATCGGCCATCCGCATCACCCACGTGCCGACCGGCGTAGTGGTGGAGTGCCAGACCGAGCGCAGCCAGCACGCCAACCGCGACAAGGCGATGAAGCGCCTGAAGGCGCAGCTGCTCGATGCCGAGCGCCAGCGCCAGGACGCCGCGCAGGCCGAATCGCGGCGCCTGCAGGTCGGCAGCGGCGACCGCAGCCAGCGCATCCGCACCTACAACTTCCCGCAGGGCCGGATCACCGACCACCGCGTGGAAGGCCTGACCCTGTACGACCTGCCCAACATCCTCGCCGGCGACCTCGACCCGCTGCTGCAGCGGCTCAGCCACGAACACCAGGTCGATGCCCTGGCCCAGCTGTCGGCGGGCTGAGCACGATGTCGGCCTGGCAGCAGCGACAGCACCTGCAGCAGGCGATCGCACGCCAGCCCGGCGATTTCGTCGCCTGGGTGATGCTGGCCGACCTGGAACTGGAAGCCGGCGACATCGCCGCCGGCGAGCAGGCGGCACGACGCGCGCTGCAGCTGCGCCCGAACCACCCCGAGGCCCTGGCGCGCCTGGGCCGCGTGGCCTGGATGGCCGGCGCGCACGCCGACGCGGCGAAGCTGCTTGGCCAGGCCTCGGCATTGGCCCCGCAGCACCCGGGCATCGCGCTGTGGCTGGGCCATGCGCTGGAAGACGCCGACGATGCCGAAGGCGCAGCAGCGGCCTATCGCCGCGCGCATGCGCTGATGCCGGATGAACCCTACATCGCCGCGCAGCGCCTGGCATGGCAGCGCCGCCTGTGCGACTGGCAGGACGTGGACACGCTGGCTGCGCAGGTACGCGCCGCGCTCGCCGCCGGCCACGGTGCGGTGGAACCCTTCGCCTTCCTCAGCGAAGACGCCAGCGCGGGCGAGCAGTTGGCCTGTGCACGTGCGCGCGCCGCACTGATCGCCGCCTCGGTCCGGCCCTTGCCGGCAGTGACGGTACGCGCGCGCGGCCCGTTGCGCGTCGGCTTCCTTTCCAATGGCTTCGGCGCCCATCCCACTGGGCTGCTGACCGTGGCCCTGCTCGAACACCTGCGTCATGACCCGGCGTTGCAGCTGCACCTGTTCGCGCTGAACCGCGCCGATGGCAGCGGCATCCGCGAACGCCTGCAGTCCGCGACCCGGCTGCATGAGGTGGCCGCACTGCGGCATGCCGACATCGCGGCCCGCATCCGCGCACAGGGCATCGACCTGCTGTTCGACCTGCGCGGCTGGGGCGGCGGCGGCACGCCCGAAGTGCTGGCGATGCGCCCGGCCCCGCTGCAGCTGAACTGGCTGGCCTACCCCGGCACCTCGGGCGCGCGCTGGCTGGACGCCGTGGTCGCCGACGAATTCGTACTGCCGGCAGCGCTGGAACCGCACTTCAGCGAACGCGTCCTGCGCCTTCCGCGGGCCTTCCAGCCCTCGGACAACACCCGCACGCTGGAGCCGTCGCCGTCCCGCGCCGAGTGCGGGCTGCCCGAGCACGGCGTGGTGTTCTGCTGCTTCAACAACAGCTACAAGCTCAACCCGCGCAGCATGGGCCGCGCCTTCGCAGTGTTGCAGGCCGTGCCCGGCAGCGTGCTGTGGCTGCTGTCCGGCCCCGGCCAGGCCGACGCCCGCCTGCGCACGGCCGCGCAGGCTGCCGGCCTGGACCCGGCGCGGCTGGTGTTCATGGCCAAGCTGCCGCATCCGCAGTACCTGGCCCGCTACCCACTGGCCGACCTGTTCCTCGACACGCATCCGTACAACGCGCATACCACCGCCTCCGATGCACTGTGGGCCGGCTGTCCGGTGCTGACCTGCCCGGGCGACACCTTCGCCGCGCGCGTGGCCGGCAGCCTCAACCACCATCTGGGGCTGGCCCGGATGAATGTCGCCGATGATGCGGCGTTCATCGCCACCGCCAGCGCACTGGGCAATGACCCCGCAGCACTGGCCTCGCTTCGCGCCGAGCTGGCGCAGGCGCGCGAACGCAGTGGCCTGTTCGACATGGCCGGGTTTGCCCGCGACCTGTCGGCCCTGCTGCAGCGGCTTGCCGGTGAACACGGCTGGCAAGGTGTCGACAACACCTGAGCGACCCCTGCGTTACGCTCGGGCTTCCTCCCCGCGTGGTGTGACGATGGCCAAGCTCAAGCGCAAGGACTACGACGAACTGCTGCTGCCGCTGCAGCTGGAACTGACCGCGATGGCGCGCTGGGTGCAGCTCAGCGGGCAACGCCTGCTGGTGCTGTTCGAGGGACGGGATACGGCAGGCAAGGGCGGCGCGATCCAGGCCATCAGCCAGCATCTCAATCCACGCCAATGCCGGGTGGTAGCACTGCCCAAGCCTACCGACCGCGAAGCCACGCAGTGGTATTTCCAGCGCTATGCCTCGCATCTTCCCGCCGCCGGCGAGATCGTGCTGATGGACCGCAGCTGGTACAACCGCGCAGGCGTCGAGCGGGTGATGGGCTATTGCAGCGAAACCGAGTACCAGCAGTTCCTGCGCCAGGCACCGGTGTTCGAGCAGCTGCTGGTGGATGACGGCATCCTGCTGTTCAAGTACTGGCTGTGCGTGGACCAGGAGCAGCAGGAGAAGCGCTTCGCCGAACGCCACCTCGATCCGCTGAAGGGCTGGAAGCTGTCCCCGGTCGACCTGAAATCGCGCAGCAAGTACAGCGCCTATACCGAAGCCCGCGAGGCGATGCTGCGCGCGACGCATCGCGAGGCGGCGCCGTGGACGCTGGTGGATTTCAACGACCAGCGGCTGGGGCGACTGACCCTGGTGCGCAACCTGCTGGACCGGTTGCCGGACACACGGGTGGATGCGCCGTTGCCGGAGCTGCCGAAGCTGAAGGGCAAGCTGCATCGCGAGCACTACGATGTGCTGAAGCCCATCGAGGATTTCCCGGTCGAGGATTAGGGTTGTTCGGCAGGGTTGCACCCTGCACCTGCTCAACGCAACGGCAACGGCAACGGCAACAGCAACAGCGGGCATCCGCGGGATGGCGGCGCGGTGGGTGGGCACGACCGTTGGCGCCATGGATGGCGACATCGAGCCCCATGGACGGGTCTACGGCGTGTCCTACCCACCCAACCGCCCCGCCTCTGACAGATCCCTGCGGCTGTTGGTAGGTGTCGACCTTGGTCGACACATCTGTCAGATATCGAAATGGAACCGGGGTCAGATCCGTTTTCCTGCGGAAAGCGGATCTGACCCCATCGGCAATCCCATTGGCCTGGCGGGCGTCGGATCGTGTCTGGGGCAGAGCCCCCTGAGTCAGGGGGCGGCCGCGAAGCGGCGGGGGTTTGGGTGTTGGTAAGTGGGGCCTGCGGTTCGCGCAGCGAAGCGTGGGAGCGGCAGCGCGCATGCGATGGCGCGTACCGAGGTGCAGGGCCGCAGGCCCTGCCGACCCACCCACTACTTGGCGGCCGCGATCTGCTTTTCGATGTCGGCGGCGGTCACCGGGCCAAGGAAAGTGTGGGCCAGCTTGCCCTGCGGATCCAGCAGATGCGTCAACGGTAGGCCTCGCGGCGTGGCGAAGTCGGCCGGCGGATCGAACGGGTCCACGATCACGATCGGATAGGTCACCGGATGCTTGGTCAGGAACGACTGCATTTCCGGCACTTCGATGTCCTCGTAGGCCAGGCCGACCACCTCGATGTTGCTGCGCATCGCATGCAGCGCCGACAGCTCGGGCATCTCCTTGCGGCACGGGGCGCACCAGGTCGCCCAGAAGTTCACCACCACCCACTTGCCACGATGCGCGGCCAGATCGTAGTCGCTGCCATCCACCGCCTTCATCTTCAAGGTCGGGAATTCGGCAGTGGTGCGCTCGGCCGGGGTTTCATCGACCGGTGCCGGAGTGGTCGGCGTCGGCGCCTGTGCCGGCGGCTGGCTGCTGGCCGGTGTCGGCTCCTGGGCCGGCTTGCAGGCCGCCAGGGCCAGCAGCAGGGTCAACGGGAGCAGCAGCGGCAACGGCGTCTTGCGGGTCATGGCATGTCTCCAGAGTCGGTATAGATATCACTGACCTTGCGCTTCAGGCGTTCGCGCAGGGGCAGCCGCAGATCGTCCAGCGCCGCCAGTGCGGCACGGCCCAGGCTGTCATCACGGTACGGCAGGTGCTGCTCGGCCACCGGGATGCGCAGCTGGGTGCATTCGTACAGATCGGCCAGGCTGACCTGGTCCAGGTCACGCGACAGCAGCCACTCGCCCCGCTCGTCGCGGCGCAGCAGGTCGATCTCCTGCAGGTTGCAGATCAGGTCCTGCAGCAGTGAATCGGTCAGCATCGGCTCCAGCCGCAGGATCTCGTCATCGGCCAGGCCCTTGCCCTTGGCCCGTGCATGCTGGAAGCGGCCAAGCAGGCGCAGCAGTCCATAGAACTCATACCCCTGCGGCAGGCGCAGTTCCACCGGCTGGTAGCGGAAGGCGGCCATCGAAGAAGCCAGCGACGCCCCCAGCAGCACCGCCACCCAGCACAGGTAGATCCACAGCAGCAGGATCGGCACGAACGCCACCGTGCCATACAGTTTCTGGTAGGACTGGAAGCTGCCCAGATAGGCACCGATGCCCCACTTCACCAGTTCCAGGATGACCGCCGCCAGGATCGCGCCGGGCACGGCATGCCGCCATTTCACCGTGTGGTGCGGCACCACCCGGAACATCAGCGTGATGCAGACGAACTCGATCAGGATCGGCGCCAGCCGCAGCGCCAGCTCGGCCAACCAACGGCCCTCCTGGGTACCGAACAACGGCATCGCGAACACCCGCGCCGATACCGCAAGCGATGCGGCGGCGAGCATCGCGCCCAAGGTCAGCACGGTCCAGTAGACCAGGAAGCGGGTCAGCTTGGGCCGGGTCGAGCCGACCCGCCAGATCTGGTTGAAGGTCTCTTCCACACTGTTGAGCGTGATCAGCAGTGAGGCCACCAGTGCGATGAAGCCGGCCGCCGTCAGCTGGCCGGCACTGGCCGAGAACTGCCGCAGGTAGCCCTCGGCTGCACGCGCCGCGGAGGGCACGAAGTTGGAGAATACGTAGTCGCTGAGCTGATCGCTCCAGCGGTCGAAGACGGGGAAGGCCGACAGCACACCGAATACCACGATCGCCAGCGGTACCAGCGCGAACACCGTGGTGTAGGCCAGCGCCGCCGCTGCCTGGAACAGGCGGTCGTCGAGGAAGCGATGCCACAGGAAGCGGCCGAAACTGATGGCCCGTGCGCGATCCCGCGCGCGCTCCATCCACAGGTTGAGCGTATCCAAAGGTTCCATCGGTGGAAGGGTACCCGATGCGGAATGCTGGCAGGATAGCCATACTGGTAGCCACACGACGAGGAGAAGCGGGCACGATGGGCGAGATTCTGGTGCTGTACTACAGCCGGGGCGGTTCGGTGGCACGGCTGGCGCGCCAGATCGCGCGGGGCATCGGCGAAGTGCCGGGCATGACCGCGCGCCTGCGCACGGTGCCGCCGGTGGCCGCCGTGACCCAGACCGCGCAGCCACCGGTACCCGACGATGGCGCCCCCTACGTGAGCGTGCAGGACCTGGTCGACTGCCAGGGCCTGCTGCTCGGCAGCCCCACCCGCTTCGGCAACATGGCCGCGCCGGTCAAGCACTTCCTGGATGGGCTGGGCGCCGAATGGGTCAATGGCACCCTGTCCGGCAAGCCGGCCGGCGTGTTCACGTCCACCGCCTCGATGCACGGCGGCCAGGAATCGACCCTGCTGTCGATGCAGGTGCCACTGCTGCACCACGGCTGCGTGATCGTCGGCATCCCGTTCACCGAACCGGCGCTGAGCCACACCATCAGTGGCGGCACGCCCTATGGCGCCAGCCACGTGGCCGGTGCCGCCGACGATCCGCAGCCGACCGACGACGAAGCGGTTCTGGCGCGCGCGCTGGGGCGCCGGGTGGCCGACATCGCGCAGCGGTTGGCCCGATGAACCGCGCGCCGCGCACGGTCCTGCTGTTGGCCCTGATGGGGCTGGCCGCGCTGTTCGCAGGCTGGTTCATCAATGACAGGCACTGGCTGGCCACCCAGCTGGTGTTCACCGCGCCACCGCTGGCGCTGGCCATCGCCGTGCGCCTGGGCTGGCGCAAGGCCGGCTTCTGGGCCTCGGTGCTGGCGCTGGGCTGGTTCAGCCACGGCGTGATGAGCGCCTGGAGCCACCCGGAGACGCGCTGGCTGGCGCTGATCGAGATCGCGCTGGCGCTGCTGGTGATCTTCAGCGCCAGCCTGCCCGGCCTGCGCGCCCGCTTCGGCAAGCGGCGCTGACGCTGCGCGCCCAGGGCCTTATCATCTGCATTCCTGGCCCCGCGCCGCAGTCCCTGTCCTGGTTTCGCGCATGCACATGATGGAAGAGCTCCTGGTCGTCACCACCGGTGGCACGATCGACAAGATCTACTTCGACGACAAGTCGGACTACCAGATCGGCGATCCGCAGATCGGCATGATCCTGCGCGAGCTGGGCGTGACGTTCCGCTTCAACGTGATTCCGATCCTGCGCAAGGATTCGCTGCACATCAACGACGAAGACCGCGAGCTGATCCGCGCCACCATCGCCGCGCAGCCCACCCGGCACGTGCTGGTGACCCACGGCACCGATTCGATGGTGCAGACAGGCAAGGTGCTGGCGACGATCCCGGACAAGACCATCGTGATGACCGGTGCGCTGAGCCCGGCACGCTTCCGCGGCTCGGATGCGGAGTTCAACATCGGTTGTGCGATCGGTGCGGTGCAGTCGCTGCCGAGCGGCGTGTACATCGCGATGAACGGGCGGATCTTCGACCCGCAGCATGTGCGCAAGAACGTGGCGGCGAACCGTTTCGAGTCGGTCTGAGGAACAGCGTGCCGGCCGAGGTCGGCACCCACCCGGACAAAAACGCCCCGGCCGAAGCCAGGGCGTGCCCTTGGAGAGGGACTTGGGCTCAGTACTGGGCGCTGAGGGTCAGGCCCGAGAAGGTGCTGTACGCCTTCACCCGCACATACCAGGTGCCGGCGGCAGGGCTGTTGATGGTGCAGGTCTCGCTGTTGCCGCTCAGGTACGGACGGCAGGTGTAGGTGGTATCG
This sequence comes from Stenotrophomonas sp. YJH_SMC_110, assembly GCF_059369255.1. Classification (NCBI taxonomy): domain Bacteria; kingdom Pseudomonadati; phylum Pseudomonadota; class Gammaproteobacteria; order Lysobacterales; family Lysobacteraceae; genus Stenotrophomonas; species Stenotrophomonas sp. YJH_SMC_110. The sequence continues at coordinate 23,087 of NZ_JCAFSM010000010.1, forward strand.
GTCGGGGCACTGCCCTGGCGCACGTACAGGTCGGCATCACCGCTGCCGCCACTGATTGCCACGCGCAGCTGGGTGCTGCCGGCCGGAACGGCGACGGTGTAGTTCAGCTCGGCACCGGTCGCGGCGCCCAGGCCGGTCACCGGCACGTTGTTCTGCAGCACGTTGCCGCCCGGGTTCGGGCCACCGCCATTGATCGCCGCAGCCACGGCCGCGTTGGCGTCGACGATGCCGGCGCCGCAGCCGCCCGAGCAGGCGCCCGGCAGCGGGCGTGCGGTGCTCTTGATGATGCTCTCGACCTGTGCCGGACTCAGCGGGCTCGGCGCCACCGACTGCATCAGGGCCACCACACCGGCCACATGCGGCGCTGCCATCGAGGTGCCGTTGTAGGACGCATAGGTGGCGCTGCCCGGCGTGGTGGTGCCGGTGTTGAGGGTGGACAGGATGCTCTGGCCCGGGCCGGAAATGTCGATGCCGGCACCATAGTTGGAGAAGCTGGCACGCGCACCGGCCGAGGTCGTGGCCGCCACCGCGATCACGTTCGCGCAGTTGGCCGGCACCGACGAGGACACGTTGGTGTTGCTGTTGCCGGCGGCGACCACCACGGTGGTGCCGCGGCTGACCGCGCCGTTGATCGCGTTCTGGTAGGTGGCCGAGCAGGTGCCGCCGCCGCCCAGCGACATGTTGATGACTTCCGCCGGATTGGCATTGGCCGGCACGCCACTGACGGTGCCGCCGGAGGCCCACACGATCGCATCGGCGATGTCGGAGGTATAGCCGCCGCACTTGCCGAGCACGCGCACCGGGACGACCTTGGCGTTGAACGCCGTGCCGGCCACGCCGGTGCTGTTGTTGGTCACCGCCGCCACGGTGCCGGCGACGTGGGTGCCGTGCCAGCTGGAGTTGGACGCCGGGATACCCGAGCCGCACTCGTTGGCGCCATACCAGTCGCCCTCGTCGTTCGGGTTGCTGTCGCGGCCACCGCCATCGCGCGCCATCGCGGCATCGCTGATGAAGTCATAGCCGGGCAGGATGTTGGCGTTGAGATCGGGATGGTTGGTGATGCCGGTATCGATCACGGCCACCACCACGCCGGTGCCGGTGGCCTTGTCCCAGGCCGGCCGCACGTTGATCGACGCGTTGGAGGTACCAAAGCCCCACTGTTCGCTGAAGCGGGTGTCATTCGGGGTCAGCGTCGCGCGCATGATCTGGTCGACTTCGACGTATTCCACGTTCGGGTCGGCGGCCAGCTTGCGCATCAGCAGCTCGGATTCAGCCTGGTCAAGCGGGCGGTCGGTCCTGACCAGGGTCGGGCCGACGGCCAGCTTGCGGACCTGCTGCAGGCCCAGCGCACGGCCCTGGCTGCTGGCCAGGCCGGCGGCGGCACTCTTCAGCGAAGAGGCCAGTGCGGTGGTGTTGGCCACCGGCGCACTGCCGTCGCGGTACTTCACGATGAAGCGCTGGTGCGTCGGCGCAGACTGCAGGCCGCTGAGCTGGACGTCACCGGCCAGCGCAGGCGTGGCCAGCAGCAGCGATGACAGAACGGACGCACCAAGGACCACCCACACTCGACGCACACGCGGTTGCGTTACCTGGGACATCGTATTTCCCTTTCTAGTGGTGTGAATGCCGGAATCGGCAGAAGCACCGGCCCGAACCATGGGCTGGCTTGCGTTGGCGAGGTTCGAAGTCCGGCGAGTCAGCGGATCCCCCTATCGATCCGCCGTGCAGATGACGCTAATGACCAAAACCGGACACCACAAGATTTTCAGCGTCTTTTCAGCAAGATGAAATGTTCGTTCTGAGACTTCCCGGGTCGAGGGTTTGTGAAGGTGAAGGAACTTTCTCATCTTCTGCACACACCTGACTGGGTCATCACCTGTCCTGCGATGACTTTGCCGACATCGGCATCCGCCGATTCGGAGTCGGAGTGGGTGGGGTCAGATCCCTTTTCCCACGGAAGAGGGATCTGACCCCACCCACCTGTCCACAACGCAGAAAGCCCGTCACAGGGACGGGCTTTCCAGGAACAACGCAGCCGAGCGCGCGCTCGGGTCTACAACCCGGTGCGGGCGATCAGCCCAGCTTGACCAGCCAGTTGTGCCGGTCCGGCAGGCGGCCGTACTGGATGTCGGTCAGTTCCTTGCGCAGCGACATGGTCACTTCGCCGGCCGGCGCGTTGATGTCGCCCACCGAGAAACCCTCGCCCTTCAGCTGGCCGATCGGGGTAACCACCGCCGCAGTGCCACAGGCAAACACTTCGCTGATCGCACCGGAGGCCACGCCGTCCTTCCACTCGTCGATGCTGACCTTGCGCTCTTCGACCTTCATGCCACGGTCGCGCGCCAGCTGCAGGATGCTCTCGCGGGTGATGCCCTCGAGGATGCTGCCGGACAGTTCCGGGGTGACCAGCGTGCCGTCCTTGTAGACCAGGAACACGTTCATGCCGCCCAGTTCTTCCAGGTACTTGCCTTCGACCGGGTCCAGGAACAGCACCTGCGAGCAGCCCTGCGCCTGCGCCTTCTGCTGCGGCAGCAGCGAGGCGGCGTAGTTGCCACCGCACTTGGCGGCGCCGGTGCCGCCCTTGGCGGCGCGCGCGTATTCGGTGGACAGCCAGATCGACACCGGGGCCACGCCCTTGGCGAAGTACGGGCCGGCCGGGCTGGCGATGACGTAGTAGCCGGCCTTGTGCGCGCCGCGCACGCCGAGGAAGGCTTCGTCGCCGATCATGAACGGGCGGAAGTACAGGCTCGACTCGTCGGCCGACGGCACCCACTCGCTGTCGACGGCGATCAGCTGCTTCAGCGATTCGACGAAGATCTCCACCGGCAGTTCCGGCAGCGCCAGGCGCTGCGCCGAACGCTGCAGGCGACGGCCGTTGGCATCCGGGCGGAAGGTCCAGATCGAGCCGTCAGCATGGCGGTAGGCCTTGATGCCTTCGAAGATCTCCTGGCCGTAGTGCAGCACGGCCGCGGCCGGGTCCAGCTGCAGCGGGCCGTAGGCACGCACGCTGGCGTTGTGCCAGCCGGCATCCTTGTCCCAGCGCACTTCCACCATGTGATCGGTGAAGTGCAGGCCGAAGCCCGGCTTCTCCAGGATCTTGGCGCGCTCTTCAGCGCTGCGCGGGTGGTCCGAACGGGTGACGGCGAAGCTGGGAATGGACTGGGACACCGGAGGATTCCTGTTCTGGTTGCGGGTAGTGCCGGGCCCGCGTCACTGCGGGCCCTGGGTCAAAGCATGCCGGTCTCGAGCCGCGCCGCCTCGGACATCATGTGCTGGTTCCACGGCGGGTCGAACACCAGGTCGACGTCGGCCTCGGCCACCGTCGGGATCATTTCAAGCTTGCTGCGCACGTCGTCGACCAGGATCTCGCCCATGCCACAGCCCGGTGCGGTCAGGGTCATCTTCACGTCGATCTCGCGCTTGCCTTCGTCCAGATGCTTGATCTCGACTTCATAGACCAGGCCCAGTTCAACGATGTTGACCGGAATCTCCGGGTCGAAGCAGGTGCGCAGCTGCTGCCACACCAGTTGTTCCACCTGCTCATCGGTGGCGTCGGCCGGCAGCTCGAGCGGTGCCGGCGCCTCCTTGCCGATGGCGTCGCCGTCCTTGCCGGCGATGCGGAACAGGTTGCCCTCGACGAACACCGAATAGCTGCCGCCCAGCGCCTGGGTGATGTACCCATAGCTGCCGGCAGGCAGGGTCACGGTATCGCCCTGCGGGACCATCACGGCCTCGCAATCGCGTTCGAAGTGGACAGGTTCGCTGCTACGGGAATACATGGGGACCGATATGGGGCCGTGGCCGGGGCCACGCAAGACGGCATTCTAGCCCAGCCGCCCCGGCACCGCCGGTGCACTGCGGCAAACCACAGTATCCTGTGGGTGATCTTCAGGGAGCTTCGATGTCCTCCATTGCCACGCGTGCCAGGACCGTCACCTGGCTCTGGTCCCTCATGCTGTTGCTGGGTCTGCTTGTTGCTCCCCTCGCCTGGATGGTCCTGGCGCTGATGACCGGCCGACAGGTCGGCTGGATGGCGGTAGTGTCCGCCCTGGAACTGGTGTTCATGCTGCGTCTGGGCACACTGGGTCCGGGCCGGTTGCGCATCGCCCTGGTCGTGCTCGGCACCCTGCTGGTGGCCGCCGTGGCCAACTGGGCCATCGCCAGCGCCTGGATGGGCGGCTCGATCGGTCTGGACCTGTGGGACGCCACCACGCGGATGGGCCCGCACCTGGCCTGGACCCTGATCAACCTGGCCAATGGCGCGATGGAATGGCTGTGGCTGGCCGTGGCCGTGGTCGTCGGCGCCTGGCTGGCGCGCTGAGCGCGTAGATCCACGCCACGCGCGGATGGGGGTCAATGCCGGACGCTGGCCGGCAAAAGCGTGCGGACCAAGGCCGCACCTACCAGATGCAACCACCGCGCGCGGATCCGGTAGTGCCGGCCGCTGGCCGGCAAAAGCGTGCGGACCAAGGTCCGCGCCTACCAGATGCAACCATCACGCGCGGATGGGGGTAGTGCCGGCCGCTGGCCGGCAAAAGCGCGCGGCCCCAGGTCCGCACCTACCAGATGCAACCATCACGCGCGGATCCGGTAGTGCCGGCCGCTGGCCGGCAAAGGGGTCAGAGCCCTGTCCTGCGGAAAGGGATCCGACCCCGGTCTTCAATGCCCGCCGTCGAGCGCCTTCAGCTCGCTCACCAGCGAGGCGGCCGCTTCGGCGCCGTCGCCATAGAGCATGCGGGTATTGTCAGCGTAGAACAACGCATTCTCGATACCGGCGAAGCCGGTGCCCTTGCCGCGCTTGATCACCACCACGTTGCGCGCGTTGACCACGTCCAGCACCGGCATGCCGTAGATCGGGCTGGCCCGATCAGTACGCGCGACCGGATTGACCACGTCGTTGGCACCGATCACCAGTACCACGTCGGTGTTGGTGAACTCCGGATTGATGTCATCCATGTCGGCGATCAGGTCGTAGGGCACGCCCGCTTCGGCCAGCAGTACGTTCATGTGCCCGGGCATGCGCCCGGCGACCGGGTGGATGGCGAACTTCACCTTCACCCCGCGCTGGCCCAGCCGCTGCGCCAGTTCCCAGATCTTGTGCTGGGCCTGGGCCACGGCCATGCCGTATCCAGGCACGATCACCACGCGTTCGGCGTAGGCCATCATCGCCGCGACATCCGGGGCTTCGATCGGCTTCTGCGCGCCGCTGATCGCCTGCGCTTCGCCACCAGCACCGCCGCCGAAGTTGGAGAACAGCACGTTGCGGATCGGCCGGTTCATCGCCTTGGCCATCAGCCGGGTCAGCAGGATGCCGGCCGCGCCGACCATCATGCCGGCGATGATCAGCGCCTCGTTGCCCAGCACATAACCTTCGAACGACACTGCCAGGCCGGTGAACGCGTTGTACAGCGAGATCACCACCGGCATGTCGGCACCGCCGATCGGCAGCGTCATCAGCACGCCCAGCGCCAGTGCCAGCACGAAGAAGGCGACGATTGCCCAGGCACTGAGCGTACTCGCCGCGATGATCGCCAGCACCACCACCGCCAGCGCCACCAGCAGGTTCATCACCTGCTGGCCGGGCCAGGTCACGCGCTTGTCCAGGCGTCCATCCAGCTTGGCCCAGGCGATCACCGAGCCGGACAGCGACACCGCGCCGATCGCCGCGCCGACCACCGCCAGCAGCAGCATCGTGCCGGACGGCTGGCGCGCGGCCAGGTCGGCCAGCGCCTGCGCGCTCCAGTGGCTGGTATCGCGGTGGGCCAGGAAGGCATAGCGCAGCAGTTCCACCGCGCCGATCGCCGCCGCCGAGCCACCACCCATGCCGTTGTACAGCGCCACCATCTGCGGCATGTCGGTGATGGCAACCTTGCCGGCCGACCACCAGGCCAGGCCCGCACCCAGCAGCAGTGCCACCAGGATCAACGGCACGTTGTGCAGTTCGGGCAGGAAGAAGGTGGCCGCGGTGGCCAGCAGCATGCCCAGCCCGGCCCAGCGGATGCCGCTGCGCGCGGTCAGCGGCGAGGCCATGCGCTGCAGGCCGAGCAGGAACAGCGTGGCGGCGACCAGGTAGCTGGCCTTGACCAGCCAGTCGAGCAGTTCGACGGTGCTGATGTTCAAGCCTGCGGCTCCTTCGGTTCGTCCTTGCCGCCCCTGGGCGCGCTCGGCTTGAACATTTCCAGCATGCGCGCGGTGACCACGTAGCCACCGGCGGCATTGCCGGCGCCGAGCACCACGGCCAGGAAGCCCAGTACCTTCTCCAGCGGCGTCTGCGCATGCCCCAGTACCACCATCGCGCCGATCAGCACGATGCCGTGGATGAAGTTGGAGCCCGACATCAGCGGGGTATGCAGGATCACCGGCACCCGCGAAATGATCACGTGGCCGGCGATGGCTGCCAGCATGAAGATGTACAGCGCTACGAACCCGTCACTCACCGGCAACGCTCCTGCTCTGTCTTCGTCGGCCCATCATAACCATGGGCTGAACCCGGCGCGCACCCGGCGTCAACCGGAGCGCCGCTCACGCGTTGTCGATGGTGACCCCGAGCGAGGAACCGTACCCTGTGCTGGTGAGCAGCCCCGCCCCCCCGAGCGCCGAGACCGATGCCCTGCCGGCATCGCTGGAGGCATTCCTGGCCAGCGTCGGCCCGCGTGCGTTTCGCTTCGCCGAGGCCGGCCTGCGCCAGCGCGAAGACGCCATGGATGCGGTGCAGGACGCGCTGCTGCGCATGCTGGATTACACCGACAAGCCGGCCGCCGAATGGGCGCCGCTGTTCTGGAGCATCCTGCGCCGCCGGGTGATCGACCTGCAGCGCCGGCGCCGCTTCCGCCTGCCGTTCTGGCGCGACAACCAGGACGCGGAAGGCGGCGAGATCGACTGGGCCGATCCCGGCCCGGACCCGGCACAGGCACATGAGCAGCGCCAGCAGTACCAGCAGCTGGTGGACGCGTTGCGCACCCTGCCCGCCCGCCAGCGCGAGGCCTTCACCCTGCGCGTGCTGCAGGACCTGGACGGGGCCACCACCGCCCGCGCCATGGGCTGCAGCGAAGGCGCGGTAAAAACCCATCTGGCACGCGCCCGGCAGGCGCTGCAGGACTACCTGGAGACCCACCCGTGAACCGCTCCCTGCCTTCCGATGACACCCTGCGCCGCCTGCACGCGCAGTCGCTGCAGGCGCTGGCGCCGGCAACGCTGGCCCGGCTGCGCCAAGCTCGCCACGGCGCCACGGCCACCACCCATCGTGGGCGCTGGCGCTGGTGGCTGGCCAGCGCCTGCTCACTGGTGGTTGCACTGGGCATCGGCCTGCAGTTCACCGGCCATGGCACGCTTGCGGGTCCGCCGCCGGACCCCGTACTTGCTTCAGTGGAAGACAACGGCGCGCTCTACGACGAGAATCCCGATCTGTACCTGTGGCTGGGCGATACCGACCTGGCGATGGAGTAAATCATGTCCCGACTGCTTGCCCTGCCACTGCTGTTGACCCTGGCGCTGCTGCCGGCCGTTCCGGCGCTGGCGCAGAACGCCACGCCCGCCCCTGCCGCACCGGTCGCGCCATTGCCTGCGTGGGAGCAATTGAGCGAATCCCAGCGAGAGTCCCTGCTGGCGCCGCTGCGCGACCGTTGGAACAGCGCTGATGCCGGCCAGCGCCAGCGCATGCTCTCGCACGGCCAGCGCTGGCAATCGATGAGCCCGGAGGAGCGCGACAAGGCCCGCCGCGGCCTGCGCCGCTTCGAGCACATGAGCCCGGAACAGCGTGAACAGGCACGCGCCCTGTTCGGGCAGATGCGCAACATGCCGCCGGCACAGCGCGACGCGCTGCGCGAGCGCTGGTCGCAGATGACGCCGGAGCAGCGCCGGGACTGGGTGCGCGACAACCCGCCGCCGGCGAAGCCGCGGTAAGGCCCCGGGGAACGGGGTCAGAGCCCTTTGCTGACGCAAAGGGATCCGACCCCTGGCAGATTGCGGGAGATCGGGGTCAGATCCCTTTGCCAGAGGCAAAGGGATCTGACCCCACGTCATTCATGCCTGCCAGCGCGTCTTTGCCAGCAGCTCGTCGTCCCAGTCGAAACCGAGCCGCCCCTCGCGCACGAACAGCGCAACGAAGTTGAGCAGGTTGCGCGCATACATCTCACTGGCCTGGGTCGCGCCGCGACTGGCCAGGCCCAGCGGACCATCGATGGTCACGCCCTGGTGTTCGATGCAGTGCCCCGGCTGGGTCAGTGCACAGTTGCCGCCGCTCTCGGCCGCCAGATCGACAATGACGCTGCCGGTGGCCATGCCCTCCACCATCGCGGCGGTCACGATGGTCGGCGCCGGCCGACCGGGTACGGCAGCCGTGCAGATCACCACGTCCACGCTGCGCAGGTGGTCGGCCAGCCGACGCTGCTGCTCGGCGCGCTCCTCGTCGGTCAACGCACGCGCGTAGCCGCCTTCACCGGTCGCGCTCACGCCAAGATCGAGGAAGCGCGCACCCAGTGACTGGATCTGCTCGCGGGTTTCCGGGCGCACATCGAAACCTTCCACCTGTGCACCGAGGCGCCGCGCGGTGGCGATGGCCTGCAGGCCCGCCACGCCGGCACCGATCACCAGCACCTTGGCCGGCCGCACGGTGCCAGCGGCGGTGGTCAGCATCGGGAAGAAGCGCGGCGCGCGTTCGGCGGCAATCAGCGCGGCCTTGTAGCCGGCCATGCCGGCCTGCGAACTGAGTACATCCATCGCCTGCGCGCGGGTGGTGCGCGGCAGCTGCTGCAGCGGGAACAGCTGCAGGCGATCATCGGCCGCCAGCGCGGCCAGCGCCGGATCGTTGGCCGGGGCCAGCAGGCCAACCACGCTGGCACCGGGCCTGAGCTGCTCCAGCACCGTCGCAGGAGGTGCCTGCACGCACAGCAGGATATCGATCTCGGCCCAGCGGCCCGCGTCGAAGACACGTGCGCCGGCGTCGTCATAGGCGGCATCGGTGAAGCCGGCGGCCAGCCCGGCGCCGGCCTCGTACCAGACCGTAATGCCGAGGGCACCGAGCTTGCGCGCGGTTTCCGGTGTCAACGCCACGCGCCGTTCACCCGGCGCGGTCTCCTTGATCCCCAGCAACGCCACGGCCATGCAGGTCCCCGCTGATCGGTGAGTTTTCCCGATCCTAGCAGGCAGCCAGCACTCAGTGCAGGGTGGTGCTGCCCGGGTCGAGGCGGTCGATCACGCCCTGCATGGCGCTGTCGAAGGCGCCATCGTCAACGTGGGCACGCAGGCGGCCGAGCCGCACCATCACCGCCAGCTCTTCTGGCGAGGCCACGCAGAAGCGCACGCCGCGACGGTTGACGAACAGCAGGCGCGAGGAAATCGGGCTGACCCAGGACAGCTTGCCCGCCTGGACCTTGCCGTCCTTGTCGACGAAGTCCAACCAGTTGCCGATTTCCATGCGTCGGAAGCGGTCGGCATCGGCGTTGTCGAAATCGTCGGCATCGATCTGCCCGCTGAGTTCCACCGCTGGCGATTCGGCCACCGGCGGTGCCGGCAGCGCGACCTGCGGCAGCTCGGGCAGCGCGCGCTGCAGTTCCGGCCGCGACTCGGCGATGCCCTGCAACGTGTCGTGCAGGGCGTCGATCGCACCGGTAGCCGCATCGCCGTGCACACCGACGCTGGCAAACACCTTGGCCAGCACCGGCTGCCAGGCCTGCAGCCATGGCTTGCCGACAATCTGCCGGCGTGCCTCGGCCACTTCCTCCAGCAGGCCGTCGCCGAGGCTCAGTGCCTCGGCCACCGACGCGCCTTCTTCGCCCTCGCGCAGCACCGCCAGGGTCAGGTGGTGCTGCCAGGGCTGGCGCAGGAACTCGGCAATGGCCGGCGGAAGGGTGGCATCACCGATGCGACGATCCAGTTCCGCACTGGCCCGGCTGCGGGCCATTTCCAGCTTTTCCTGGCCGCGTTGCGTTTCTGCGGCGCGACGCTCGGCGATTTCCACGCGGCGGCGATGCTGCACCAGGAACTCGCGGAATTCTTCTTCCAGGGTCAGGAAGATCGCCAGGTTTTCGTTGAACTCGGCCACTAGGCGCTCGATGATCTCCTCGACCTTGGCCATCAGCATGCGCTCGGCCTGGCTCTCGCCGGTGTTGCCCTCGCAGGCCTCGGCCAGCGAATTGAGCAGCTTGCGCGCCGGATGGGTCTTCTGCACGAACATGCGGCGGTCGAGCATGGCGACCTTGACGAAAGGCACGACCAGGCGGCCGATCAGTTCGCGCGAGCGGCCTTCCAGTTCACGCTCGTCCAGCATCACGTCGAACAGCATGCCGACCAGGTCGATGGCATCCTCATCCTGCGGGTCCAGCCGGGTCTGGCCCGGATCGACGCCGAGCTGGGTGGCGCTGGACAGCACTTCGCTCTTCAGCCGCTGCGCCAGCGATTCGCCGTCCTCGCCGATGGCTGCACGCAGCGTCGCGCTCGGCGTGGCCTGCAGCAGCGACAGCACCGACATCATTTCGCGCTGGCTGAGCGGGCGCTGCTGGCCGACCGCCACCTGTGCCGCAGACGTGGCGTCCTCACGCACATGGCGGGTCTGCTGCAGCAGTTCGTGCAACGCTTCCAGCAGCATGCCTTGCTGGCCGGCGTAGGCCTCGCCGGCGGCGCCATCATCGCCGCCCAGGTGCTGCTGCATATGCCCGCGGCGCTCGGACCAGCGGGCGGCAAAGCGCTGCGCCCAAGCCGGTGCGGCCTGCTCGTCATCGCTGAACCCCGGATCGACGCCCGCGCCGTGGCGATGCTCGACCAGGTCATCCAGCATCCCGGTCATGCGCGGATCCGGTGCCGGCGGTTGTGGGCGCTGCGGAGCCCCCATCTGCGACATCACGCCGGCTGCGGCCAGCTGCTCGTCCAGCTTCTCGTAGATGCGGCCGACCGGTGCACGCAGGTCGCGCTCGCACAGCTTGATCAGCACCAGATGCACTTCCGGGGCCAGTTCGCAGCCGGCAAAGGCCTCGTGGATGGCCACGCCCAGATGTTCGGGGCTGATGGGATTGTGGTCGGCGTCCAGTTCCACGCCGCCGATCAACCGGCCCAGGCGGCGGTCCAGCCGCGCCAGCACCGGCTTGAAGTCACGCAGCAATACAGTGGCGAAATTGCGCACCGCCAACCGCGATTCCAGTACGTGTTCGGCCAGCAGGCTCAGGCCATCCTCGGCCGGCCCGGACAGGGTCGCCTCGGCCGACAGCGGCTCACCGGCCGCCAATGCGGCCCACGCCTGCTGCAGGTGGCCGGCGAAGGCGGCAGCGATCTCCTCACGGCGGCGGCGCAGTTCGCGCATCGCGTCCAGGAACAGCAACTGCGACGAGCCGGCATTGCCGGCGCGGTCGAACAGGGCATCGTCGAATCGCGCCAGTGCGGCCCCGAAGGCCTGGCACAGCGCGGGCAGGACCATGTCCCGGGCAAGCTGGAGCTGGGCCGGGTCACGGCCCGGCGATCCCATCGGTGTGGGCACGCTCATCATTCGGGAAGGCTCCCCACCTTCTCTGGTACGACAGACAGCATGGACATCGCGACGACCGGCACACCCCATGTACCGGAACGTCGATGGTAGGCCGGCCAGCCCGTCACGGACAGTGAAACAGTCCTCACTTCAAACCTCATGACCGGCGGCCCGGCAAGAGGGGTATCGTAAGCCGTGCAAGGCCCACGAGGCGAGGGGAAGCGGCTGTCCGTTTCCCGCCAGTGGCATGATGTTCATCACAGTTTGGTATTCAGGGGCCGGACGCGACACAGACGGCGTCATTGACCACCCCGACTATAATCAAACACCCGTGATGACCGGTTCAGACTCCATGCCCGACCCCGCTGCCCTGCTCGCCCTGGATGCCCGCCGCTCAGTACCTTCGCGGCAACTGGGCGAGCCCGGCCCGGACCCGGCCACCCTGCAGCGGATGCTGGCGTCGGCCGTGCGCGTGCCCGACCACGGCAAGCGCGTGCCGTTCCGCTTCCTGAAGATCGCCGGCGATGCACGTCACACTCTGGGCGACTTCCTGGCCAAGCGCAGCCGCCAGCGCGACCCGCATGCCGGCGAGGCCGTGTTCGAGAAGGACCGCCAGCGTTTCAGCCACGCCCCGCTGGTGATCGTGGTGGTCGCCAGCCCGCGCCCGGACCCGAAGGTGCCGGAACAGGAACAGCTGATGACCGCCGGCTGCGTCTGCTTCGCCCTGCTGCAGGCCGCGCAGGCGCTTGGCTTCGGCGCACAGTGGCTGACGGCCTGGATGGCCTTCGATCCGGTCGTGCAGGCCCACCTGGGCCTGGTCGAGGGTGAACGCATCGCCGGCTTCATCCACATCGGCACCGCCAAGGCCGACGTGCCCGAGCGCGAGCGCCCCGACCCAGCGACCCTGCTGCAGGACTGGACGCCGCCGGCATGACCCTGCCGGCACCGCCGCCGTCGCTGTACCTGGTCGATGCCAGCATCTACGTGTTCCGCGCCTGGCACTCGCTGCCGGACCACTTCCAGGACGCGCAGGGCTGGCCGACCAATGCTGTGCACGGCTTCGCCCGCTTCCTGCTGGACCTGCTGGAGCGCGAGCGCCCGCGGCACATCGCCATTGCCTTCGACGAAGCGCTCGACAGCGGCTTCCGCCACCGCCTGTATCCGGCCTACAAGGCCAACCGTGATCCGGCACCGGAAGCGCTCAAGCGCCAGTTCGTGCACTGCAAGGCGCTGTGCGCGGCGTTGGGCCTTGCCGTCCTCGCCCACCACGACTACGAAGCCGACGACCTGATCGGCAGCGCACTGCACGTGCACCGCGGCAGCCATCGCGGGGTGATCATCTCCGCCGACAAGGACCTGTCGCAGCTGCTGCTGGATCACGACGAACAGTGGGACTACGCCCGCAACCAGCGCTGGGACGTGGCCGGCGTGAAGGCACGGCACGGCGTGCACGCGCACCAGATTGCCGATTACCTGGCGCTGTGCGGCGATGCGGTGGACAACATTCCCGGTGTCAGTGGTGTCGGCAGCAAGTCCGCCGCCGTGCTGCTGGCCCATTTCGGCAGCTTGGATGCGCTGTACGAACGCCTGGACGAAGTGCCGTTCCTGCGCCTGCGCGGTGCCGCCCAGATGGCGGTGCGCCTGCGCGAGCAGCGCGAGCACGCCCTGCTCTGGCGCCAGCTGACCACCATCGCGCTGGACGCGCCGCTTGAAGGCAGCCAACCCGGCCTGCTGCGCCAGACCGCCGACCCCGAGCTGCTCGGCGGCCTGTGCCAGACCCTGCGCTTCGGCCCGATGACCCGCCGCCGGCTGTTCGATGCCGCCGGCGTACCCGATATTCTTCCCACCCACAGCGAGCCCGCATGAGCCAGCGCAACACCGAAGCCCCGCGTGTCGTCTATGAAGGCAAGTACCAGCGCATGCTGGTACGCGGCACCTGGGAATACAGCGAACGTACCCATGCCGGTGGCCTGGCCGCGATCATCATCGCGGTGACCCCGGAGGACAAGGTGCTGTTCGTCGAACAGTTCCGCGTGCCGCTGCAGGCCCCCACCATCGAGATGCCGGCCGGCCTGGTCGGCGACATCCACGCCGGCGAATCGATCGAAGTCTCGGCCGTGCGCGAGCTGGAAGAAGAAACCGGCTGGACCGCCGATCACGCCGAAGTGCTGATGATCGGCCCGACGTCCTCCGGCGCCAGCAGCGAGAAGATCGCCTTCGTACGCGCCACCGGCCTGCGCCGGATCGGCGACGGTGGCGGCGATGACAGCGAAGACATCACCGTGCACGAGATTCCGCGCGCGCAGGCGGCGGCCTGGCTGGTGCAGAAGATGGGCGAAGGCTATGAGCTGGATGCCAAGCTGTGGGCGGGCCTGTGGATGATCGAGCACCACCTGGACGGGCGCCCGCGTGGCTGACGCCGATCTGCACGTACTGCCGGCGCTGCTGGGCGCCGACGACCCGGCGATCTATACCCTCCACCGGCCGCAGGGCGCCTCGCCGTACCTGCTGCTGGCCGATCACGCCGGCCAGCAGGTGCCACGCGCGCTGACCGGGCTCGGCCTGGCCCAGGCCGAGCTGGACCGCCATATCGGCTGGGACATCGGCATCGCCGGCACCACCCGCGCACTGGCCGAACGGCTGGATGCATGGGCGATCGAACAGACCTATTCGCGGCTGCTGATCGACTGCAACCGCCCACTGGCCTCGCCGACGCTGATTCCGGAAGTGAGCGACCACACCGTGGTCCCGGGCAATGCCAGGCTGTCGGCTGCACAGCGGCAGCAGCGCATCGATGCGATCCACGCGCCCTACCATGCGCGCATCGACGCGGAACTGGATGCACGCCGCGATGCCGGCCGCCCCACCCTGCTGGTGATGATGCACAGCTTCACGCCAGTGATGAACGGCACGCAGCGGCCGTGGCACGCCGGCGTGCTGTACCACCAGGACACGCGCTTTGCGCATGCACTGCTGCAGGCACTGCGCGATGAAGGCGACCTGGTGGTGGGTGACAACGAACCGTATTCGGTCAGCAGCACCAGCGACTACGCGGTACCGGTGCACGGCGAAGGGCGCGGCCTGGTGCACGTGGAACTGGAGATCCGCCAGGACCTGATCGCCGATGCCGCCGGGCAGCAGGCGTGGGCGGAGCGGCTGGCGCGGATCTTCAGCGCCTTGCAGCCACAGTTGCTGGCGTTCGGTTGAACGCTCTTGGACCCATCCCGTATCGGTAGTGCCGGCCGCTGGCCGGCAACCTCAATGATCCAACCACCCCGAGGTTGCCGGCCAGCGGCCGGCACCACCGCAGGCGTGGCACATCCACCTACGGCAGCGCCTTCAATCATGCCTCGTTGACCGGGCAGACGGCAGCAGCCGATTCGACCGGCGCCGGGCGCAGGCCCAGCGCGATCACCACGCCGAGCGCGGCGAACAGCGCGGCGCCGTACTGCGCATTGACCATGCCCTGCAGCGCATCAGGGCTGGTTGCCTCCTGCGTGCCGCGCGCGGCGTTGGCCACCATCACCAGTACCGCCAGTCCCAACGCGCCGCCGATCTGCTGTGCGGTGGCGGCCATGCCGGACGCCACACCCTGCTGCGGCCCCGGCACGCCCTGCCCGGCCACGATCCACATCGCCGTCCAGCTCATGCCCTGGCCCACGCTGAGCACCACGATGCCCGGCAGCAGCGGCCAGTAACCGGCGCCATGCGGCATCGCCAGCGCCACCGCAGTGATGCCGATGGCACCGGCCGCGAAGCCCCAGGCCAGCACCTGCCGTGGCGAACGGCGCCGCAGCATGCGTTCGGCAATGCGGATGCCGAAGGTGCACACCACGGTCGGCAGCAGGAAGGCCATGCCGGCCTGCAGCGGGCTCCAGCCGTAACCATCCTGGAAGTAGAGCGCCAGGAAGTAGTACTGCACGCCATAGCTGCTCATGAAGGCGAAGGTCAGGCCGAGTGCCGCGCGCAGGCCGGGCAGGCGCAGCAGCGCAAACTGCATCAGCGGGTCACGGCTGCGCTTTTCGATCTGTACGAACACCGTCAACAGCACGGCTGAAAGCAGCAGGCAGATGAGCGTGGCCCGTGCCGTCCAGCCCCACTCCGGCCCTTGCACCAGGGTGGTGACCAGCAGGCTGCCGCCGGCGGTGACGGTGAGGCAACCGGCCAGATCGAAGGAACGGCCCTGCACACGCGGGCCATCGGCCGGCAACCACGCGCCGGCCGCGACTGCACAGGCGGTGGCCAGCGGAACGATCACCGCCAGCACCGCCGGCCAGCCGAACGCCTGGGTCAGCACGCCACCGAGCAGCGTGCCCAGCGCCAGGCCGACCGCACTGGCCATGCTCCAGATCGCCAGTGCGCGGTTGCGCACCGGGCCTTCCGCATACAACGTGTTGATCAGCGCCAGCGTGGCCGGGAACAGCAACGCGGCACCGATGCCCTGCGCCGCGCGCGCGATGATCAACAGGGTGGCATTCGGCGCCAGCGCGCCGAACAGCGACGCCAGCGCGAACAGCAGCATGCCCAGCCGGTAGAAGCGGCGGCGGCCGATCAGGTCAGCGGCGCGCCCGCCCAGCAGCAGGCTGCCGCCGAACGCCACGGTGTAGGCACTGACTACCCATTGCAGCTGCTGCGCGTTGATCTGCAGCGCGCGGCCCATGTCGTGCAGGGCGACGAAGATGATGGTGGCATCCAGGGCGATGATCAGCTGGGCAGTGGCCAGCAGGGTCAGCGCCCAGCGCGGGTACTTGAGGGGAGGCATCGGCGGTCTGGCGCGGTGGGGGAGCGCAGTCTCATTGATGCGACCGAATCAATAAACCCCCTGCCAGCCATATCTGTCATGATTTTCATCATGAATGGAACTTCGATGGACCTCAATGCAGTGCGCATGCTGGTGCAGGTGGCCGAAGCCCGCAGTTTCACCGTCGCCGCCGGGCAGCTGGGCCTGAGCCAGTCCGGCCTGTCGCGCGCGATCGGCCGGCTGGAGGCCACGCTGGGGGTGAAGCTGCTGCAGCGGAACACCCGCAACGTGGCGCTGACCCCGGATGGCCGCCAGTTCGTCGATCAGGTGGCACCGCTGCTGTGTGGCCTGGAGGATGCCGAACGCCAGTTGGCCGACCGTCCCTGCACGCCCGCGGGCACCCTGAAGATCAGCGCGCCCTCGATGTTCGGGCGCAAGGTGCTGGTACCGCTGCTGGCGCCGTTGCTGCAACAGCACCCGCAACTGCAGGTGGAGGCCGTGCTCAGTGACCGTCTGGTCGATCTGGTCGAGGAAGGTTTCGATGCCGCTTTGCGCACCGGCGTCATCGCCGACCAGCGCATCGTCGCGCGCCCGCTGCGTCCGCTGCGCTGGGTGACGGTGGCCAGCCCCGCGTATCTGGCCCGCTGTGGCGCACCGGACGATGTGGCCGCGCTGCGGGATCACGCGTGCCTGGCGGTGCGCAACCTGCGCAGTGGCCGGCTGGTGGACTGGCAGTTCCTGCAGGAGGGCCAACTGCGCGACTTCACCCCACCGACGCGGATGGTGTTCGACAGTGGCGATCCGCTGGTGGAAGCGGCCATCGCCGGCATCGGCATCGTGCAGGTGATGGATTTCGCGGTGGCCGACGCGCTGGCTGACGGCCGCCTGCAACGCGTGCTGCAGCCGCTTGAAGGCCGCAGCCGCGCGCTGTCGCTGATCTACCCACCGTCGCGCCAGCACTCGCCAAAGCTGCAGGTGCTGGCCGACGCGTTGCTGGCCGGGGATTGGTAAATCCACGCCATGCGTGGATGAAGGTTTCGGCGGGGTCAGAACCCTTGGGTATCCGGTAGCGCCGGCCGCTGGCCGGCGAGCCACATCGGCCGGCGGCGAAACGGACCGGCAAGGCATTGCCGGCCAGCGGCCGGCACTACCGATCAGGCGAAGCCATCGGTGGCGCGCACCAGCGCGTCCACGTTCTCGGCTTCGAACGCCGAATGGCCCGAGGCCGGGGTGATTTCCAGCTTCGCCTTCGGCCACACCTTGGTCAGGTCCCAGGCGTTGGCCAGCGGGCAGACCACGTCGTAGCGGCCGTGCACGATCACGCCCGGGATGTCGGCGATGCGGTGCGCGTCGCGCAGCAGCTGGTCTTCCACCTCAAAGAAGCCACCGTTGACGAAGTAGTGGTTCTCGATGCGGGCGAAGGCCAGGGCGAAGTGCGGGTCTTCGTGGCTGTTGATGAAGTCGTCATCGACGTGCAGGAAACTGGTCGCGCCTTCCCACACCGCCCAGGCCTTGGCGGCTTCCAGGCGGGTGATTTCGTCGTCACTGGTCAGGCGGCGGTGGAAGGCCGAGATCAGGTCATGACGCTCCACCGACGGGATCGGCTTCAGGTAATGCTCCCACGCATCCGGGAACAGGCGGTTGGCGCCTTCCTGGTAGAACCATTCCAGCTCCCAGCGGCGCAGCATGAAGATGCCGCGCAGGACCAGTTCGGTCACGCGCTGCGGATGGGTCTCGGCATAGGCCAGGGCCAGGGTCGAGCCCCAGCTTCCACCGAACACCTGCCAGCGATCGACCTTCAGGTGCTCGCGCAGCTTCTCGATATCGGCGACCAGGTCCCAGGTGGTGTTGTCCACCAGGTCCGCGTGCGGGGTGGATCGACCCGCACCACGCTGGTCGAACAGGATGATGCGGTACTTGGACGGGTCATGGAACTGGCGCATCTTGTCGCTGCAACCACCGCCCGGGCCACCGTGCAGCATCACCACCGGCTTGCCGTCCGGGTTGCCGCACTGTTCGAAATACAGCGTGTGGCGGTCGTCGACCTTCAGGGTGCCGACGTCGTAGGGGGTGATGGCGGGGTACAGCGTACGCATGCTTGCAGCTCCAAGGTGATGCCCTGCCGGGGCAGGAGAACCCCCATTCTAGGCCGGTCGCCGGCCCAGGGTGATGCGGTCGCGCTGCTCCAGGTCCTGCACGGTCTGCACCTCGGCAAAACCGGCGGCGTCGAACAGCGCGCGGATCGCCGCGCCCTGGTCCCATCCGTGCTCGATCAGCAACCAGCCACCGGGCAGCAGATGCGCCTGGCCGCCATCGATGATGCGGCGGATGTCATCCAGGCCGTCCACACCGGACGCCAGCGCGGAGGCCGGTTCGAAGCGCAAGTCGCCCTGTCGCAGGTGCGGGTCGTCGCTGGCGATGTACGGCGGATTGCTCGCAATCAGGTCGAAGCGCATGCCCTGCAACGGCGCGTACCAATCGTGCCCGCCCTCGGCGAAGCGGACGTTGCGCAGTTCATGGCGCGCGGCATTGCGCGCGGCCACGGCCAGCGCACCCGGGCTGGCATCGGTGGCCAGCACCTGTGCCTGTGGCCGCTCGCTGGCCAGCGCCAAGGCGATCGCGCCGCTGCCGGTGCCCAGGTCAGCCAGCCGCAGCGCACGGTCCTGCGGCAGGCGTTCCAGCGCCAGCTCGACCAGCAGTTCAGTCTCCGGGCGCGGGATCAGCGTGGCCGGATCGACCTCCAGATCCAGCGTCCAGAATCCGCGGCGGCCGGTCAGGTAGGCGACCGGCTCGCCGGCCACGCGGTGGGCCAACAGCGTCTCGAAGGCGGCCTGGTCGGCGGCGGCCAGCGGATCGGTGGCATGCGCGAACAGCCAACTGCGTGGGCGTTCCAGCACATGCAGCAGCAGCAGCTCCGCCTCATGGCGAGCTTCGACGCTGCCGAGGCGGACACTGGCCTCGGCCACGATCTGGCGCAGGGTGGGTTCGGTTTGGAAAGACATTCCGCAATTGTAGAGCCGAGCCCGCGCTCGGCTGCTTCTGGGGCAGCCGAGCGCGGGCTCGGCTCTACAAAATCGGAATCCGTTCAGGTTACGCCGGACGGGATAAGGAGGGGCTATCGGCCCCAGGCAGCGGTCCGGCGAGATTTTCCTTGTCACACAGTCAGTTGCAGGATGAAAGCGGCCGGGTTCAGTGCCTGCTCAGCGCCTTTTGATAGACTCCATCTATCAAATAGATGCAATCAATGCATTGTCCTTATCGCCAGCGAATGGGTAACCTAGCTCCTGTCGATTCACCCACTCCCCTTCACCAAGAGGAAAAATGATGTCCCTCATCAACACCCAGATCCAGCCGTTCGAAGCCAACGCTTACCACAACGGCGAGTTCATCAAGGTTTCCGACGCCAGCCTGAAGGGCCAGTGGTCCGTCCTGATCTTCATGCCGGCCGCCTTCACCTTCAACTGCCCGACCGAGATCGAGGACGCAGCTGACCACTACGCCGAGTTCAAGAAGGCCGGCGCCGAGGTCTACATCGTCACCACCGATACCCACTTCTCGCACAAGGTGTGGCACGAGACCTCGCCGGCCGTCGGCAAGGCCCAGTTCCCGCTGGTCGGCGACCCGACCCACCAGCTGACCAACGCTTTCGGCGTGCACATTCCGGAAGAAGGCCTGGCCCTGCGCGGCACCTTCATCATCAACCCGGAAGGCGTGATCAAGACCCTGGAGATCCACTCCAACGAGATCGCCCGTGACGTGTCCGAGACCCTGCGCAAGCTGAAGGCTGCCCAGTTCACCGCCGCCAACCCGAACCAGGTCTGCCCGGCCAAGTGGAAGGAAGGCGAGAAGACCCTGACCCCGTCGCTGGACCTGGTCGGCAAGATCTAAGGCAGTACCGGCCTGCCGTGGCCCCACGCCGCGGCGCGCCCTTCATCCCCGTGCCGGTCCCCCCGCCGGCGTGGGGGTGAACCCAAGACAGCCAACGCTCGCCCGCCTTGGCCAGCCAGCCCCTTCCACGGTCGCTGTCTTGGGTTCACCCCTACCCCCAGCTGGTCCGCTACCTTGTACAGCGGTGCCACGCCCTCTGTTTGCCTGAAGCCAGGAGAAGACCGATGTTGGACGCCAACCTGCAGTCGCAGCTGAAGACCTATCTGGAGCGCGTGACCCGCCCGATCCAGATCACCGCGCACGCCGACGACGGCGCCAAGTCGCAGGAAATGCTGGAACTGCTGCAGACCCTGGACAGCCTGTCGGACAAGATCTCGCTGCAGGTGCTGCGCGATGGGCAGGGCCGCGTGCCGTCCTTCGACCTGGGCACCCCGGGCCAGGACATCCACCTGACCTTCGCCGGCCTGCCGATGGGCCACGAGTTCACCTCGCTGGTGCTGGCGCTGCTGCAGGTCGGCGGGCACCCGTCCAAGGCCACCGCCGAGCTGATCGAGCAGGTGCAGAACCTGGAAGGCGACTACCGGTTCGAAACCTACTTCTCGCTGTCCTGCCAGAACTGCCCGGACGTGGTGCAGGCGCTGAACCTGGCCGCGGTGCTCAACCCGCGCATCCAGCACGTGGCCATCGATGGCGCCCTGTTCCAGGACGAAGTCGAGAAGCGCGAGATCATGTCGGTGCCGACCGTGTACCTCAACGGTGAAATCTTCGACCAGGGCCGCATGACCCTCGAGCAGATCGTGGCCAAGCTGGACACCAACGCCGGCAAGCGCGATGCCGAGAAGATCGCCGCCAAGGACGCCTTCGACGTGCTGGTGGTGGGCGGTGGCCCGGCCGGCGCTGCAGCGGCGATCTACGCCGCACGCAAGGGCATCCGTACCGGCATCGCCGCCGAGCGTTTCGGTGGCCAGGTGCTGGACACCATGGCGATCGAGAACTTCATTTCGGTGAAGGAGACCGAGGGCCCCAAGCTGGCCACGGCGCTGGAGCAGCACGTGCGCGAGTACGAGGTGGACATCATGAACCTGCAGCGCGCCAGTGCGCTGGTGCCGGCCGGCGAAGACGGCCTGGTGCAGGTGCAGCTGGAAAACGGCGCGGTACTGAAGTCGCGTTCGGTGATCCTGTCCACCGGCGCGCGCTGGCGGCAGATGAACGTGCCGGGCGAAGACCAGTACCGCAACAAGGGCGTGGCGTACTGCCCGCACTGCGATGGCCCGCTGTTCAAGGGCAAGCGCGTGGCGGTGATCGGCGGCGGCAACTCCGGCGTGGAAGCGGCCATCGACCTGGCCGGCATCGTGTCGCATGTAACCCTGCTGGAGTTCGATTCCAGCCTGCGCGCCGATGAAGTGCTGCAGAAGAAGCTGCGCAGCCTGGGCAACGTGACCGTGCTGACCAGCGCGCAGACCACCGAAGTGCTGGGCGACGGCAGCCGCGTCACCGGCCTGGTCTACAAGGACCGCGTCGGCGGCGATGCCCACCGCGTCGAGCTGGAAGGCATCTTCGTGCAGATCGGCCTGCTGCCCAACACCGAGTGGCTGAAGGATGTGGTGGCGCTGTCGCCGCGCGGCGAGATCGTCATCGACGACCGCGGCCAGACCAACCTGCCGGGCGTGTTCGCCGCTGGCGATTGCACGACGGTGCCCTACAAGCAGATCATCATCGCCATGGGCGCCGGCTCGACCGCCGCACTGAGTGCGTTCGACCACCTGATCCGCTCGTCGGTGAGCAACAGCAGCGGTGCCGTTGCTGAAGCAGCCTGATCCACCGTTCCCAGATCACCGGGAACATTGTCTGCCTGTCGGGTAACCACGCCGTCAGCCGGTCCGTTACCCCTGGGGTGTAAGGATGAACCTACGTGATCTGAAGTACCTGGTAGCCCTGGCCGACCACAAGCATTTCGGCCGGGCTGCCGCCTCCTGCTTCGTCAGCCAGCCCACGCTGTCGACGCAGATCCGCAAGCTGGAAGAAGAGCTGGGCCTGCCGCTGGTGGAACGCGCACCGCGCAAGGTGATGCTGACCCCGGCCGGCCAGGAAGCGGCGGCACGGGCGCGGGTGATCGTGTCCGAAGTGGAACAGCTGAAGGAGGCGGCGCGACGCAGCCGCGATCCGGAAGCCGGCACGGTGCGCCTGGGCATCTTCCCGACCCTCGGCCCGTACCTGCTGCCGCATGTGATCCCGCGCATCCGCGAGCGCTTCCCGGAGCTGGAACTGCTGCTGGTCGAGGAAAAGAGCGACGTGCTGCTGGACCGCCTGCGCGAAGGCAAGCTCGACGCCGCACTGCTGGCCCTGCCGGTGATCGACGACCAGCTGCATGCCGAATTCCTGTTCGAGGAACCGTTCCTGCTGGCCGTGTCCGGGCGCCACCCGCTGGCCCGCCGCGAACACCTGGACGTGCAGGAACTGGCCACGCAGAAGCTGCTGCTGCTGGAAGACGGGCATTGCCTGCGCGACCAGGCGCTGGAAGTCTGCCGCCTGTTCGGCGCCAACGAGAAGTCCGAATTCCGCGCCACCAGCCTGGAAACGCTGCGGCAGATGGTCGCCGCCGACGTCGGCATCACCCTGCTGCCGAGCCTGTCGGTGCAGCCGCCGGTGCCGCGCTCGAACAACATCCGCCTGCTCGATTTCACCGGCGAAGGCCGTCCCAGCCGCCGCATCGCCATGATCTGGCGCCGCAGCTCGGCCATGAACGACTTCCTGATGGAGCTGGCCGACCAGTTCAAGCGCCTGCCGCAGGCACTGTTCACGCTGGAGGCGCTCGATGCCGGCAGCGATGCACCGGCCCTGCCCGGCCCCGCGCTGAACG
The DNA here is from genome assembly GCF_059369255.1 of Stenotrophomonas sp. YJH_SMC_110. Taxonomy (NCBI): domain Bacteria; kingdom Pseudomonadati; phylum Pseudomonadota; class Gammaproteobacteria; order Lysobacterales; family Lysobacteraceae; genus Stenotrophomonas; species Stenotrophomonas sp. YJH_SMC_110. The sequence continues at coordinate 46,031 of NZ_JCAFSM010000010.1, forward strand.
GCTGAGCCCCCGCAGCACCGGCCCGGAATCGGCAGGAGTCGATTCCGGCCGCATTTGTCCCCACAATACAGACAGGCGGCGCCAGCAGGTGCCGCCTTTTGCATGGCTTTCAACCAAGGAGCTTCACCATGAACACCGCCAGCGGCCTGCCGCCGTCGATCACCGTTTCTACCTTCGACATGGACCGCCTGGACGCCATGCTCGAATCCCCTGCGCTGAGCCAGACGCCTGCCGCGCTCGCGCTTGCTGAAGAACTCAACCGGGCCACCGTGCTGGCGCCGGACCAGATTCCCGAAGGCATCGTCATGATGCATTCGCGCGTGGAGTGCGAAGATGAAGTGTCGGGCGAAAAGCACGTCCTGACCCTGGTCTTCCCCCGCGAAGCCAATGTCGATGAAGGCAAGGTCTCCGTGCTGGCCCCGGTCGGCAGTGCCCTGCTCGGCCTGGCCATCGGCCAGAGCATCGACTGGAACGCGCCCGGCGGCCGCAAGCTGCGCCTGCGCGTGACTGCGGTCCACAACGACCGCCCCTGATTACCGCTGCGCACCGCGCGCGATTCGATCCCCCTGCACCAGGAGCCGTAATGAGTACCCCGTCCAAACTGTCCCAGCTGCGCGAACTGTCCGTGGTCGTTGCCGATACCGGTGACTACGAGGCGATCAAGCGCCTGCAGCCGGTGGACTGCACCACCAACCCGACCCTGGTGAAGAAGGCGCTGGACCTGCCGGTCTACGCCGAACTGATCGAACGCGAACTGGCCTGGGGCCGCCAGCAGGCGGGCGACCGCGAAGCCGTGGTGCACGCCGTGGCCGACCGCCTGACCATCGGCGTCGGCGCGCTGTTGAGCACGCTGGTGCCGGGCCGTGTGTCCACCGAAGTGGACGCCGACCAGGCCCACGACACCGCCGCCACCGTGGCCAAGGCCCGCCAGTTCATCCAGATGTACGCCGATGCCGGGGTGCCGCGCGAGAAGATCCTGATCAAGATCGCCGCGACCTGGGAAGGCGTGGAAGCCGCGCGCATCCTGCAGGCCGAAGGCATCGACTGCAACCTGACCCTGATCTTCAACCCGACCCAGGCGCTGGCCTGCAGCGAGGCCGGCGCGTTCCTGATCTCCCCGTTCGTCGGCCGCATCCTGGACTGGTACGTGGCCAACGGCCAGACCCCGGCCAGCATCGACGAAGACCCGGGCGTGAAGTTCGTGCGCGGCGTCTATGCCGAATTCAAGCGCCGCGGTTCGAAGACGGTGGTGATGGGCGCCTCGTTCCGTTCGACCGCACAGATCGAAGCGCTGGCCGGCTGCGACCGCCTGACCATTTCGCCGGACCTGCTGGAGAAGCTGGACGCCGACCACGGCGCGCTGCCGCGCAAGCTGGTGGCTGGTGCCGCTGATGGCGCGGCGGTGCCCCCGATCGATGCGGCGACGTTCGCGGCGGATCTGGCTGCCGATCCGATGGCGACCGAGAAGCTGGCGACCGGTATCGATGCGTTTGCCAAGGATCTGCAGGCGCTGCGCGAGCGGATCCGCGCGGCACTGTGATTCCGGCCAACGGCTGAGCCCCTCGTGGCGGGTCGGTAGAGTCGAGCTTGCTCGACTGACTGCTAGAGCAAAAGCCGCGCTGGGTCGGGCGGGTTGGGTTCGCGGGGGACGCCGTGAACCCGTCCATGGGGGCTTGGCCGCGGCATCCATGCCGCGGACACCCCCGCGAACCCAACCCGCCCGCCCTCTGACAGTTTCCGGTGGCCATCCGCCACGGAAGAAAGAAAGAAGAGCAACAGCGGGTCGCGCGCTTCGCTTGCTCGCAGCCGAGCATGGCTTCGCTCTACAGAAAGCACTGCAGGACCAAACAAAAAGGACGCGGCGAACGCCGCGTCCTTTTTCTTTTCCATCAGTTCGTCACCAAACCAATGCTCTTGCCCACCGTCACCGGGAAACTGTCGAAGGTGGGACGGGGGGCGGCTGGCAGGACCGTTGGCGCCATGGGCCCGAGGCATGCCTCGGGCGGGTTGGGCAGGACGCCCAACCCCGGTCTTGCCGTGTGCGCAGGACAGCGCACACGAGCAAGGCGCCATCGAGCCCACATGGACGGGTTTACGGCGTGTCCTGCCAGCCGCCCCCGTCCCGCCCAACCATCAGCAACCCAGAGCCGCTTTGGCTGTTGACGTTGATTTTGACGTTGCCCGCCGCAGGCGGACCACCGCGCGTCAGCGCGGCGCCTCCACATCCAACCCGATCGGGCAGCTCACGCCGGTGCCGCCGATGCCGCAGTAGCCGTTCGGATTCTTCGCCAGGTACTGCTGGTGATAGTCCTCGGCGTAGTAGTACGCCGGTGCCGGGTACACGATCTCGGTGGTGATCGGGCCGTAGCCGGCCGCATCCAGCTGGGCCTGGTAGGCCTCGCGGCTGGCCAGCGCGGCAGCGTACTGTGCCTCGTCGGTGGCGTGGATCGCCGAACGGTACTGGGTGCCGGTGTCGTTGCCCTGGCGCATGCCCTGGGTCGGGTCGTGGCTTTCCCAGAACAGCTGCAGCAGCCGTTCCAGGCTCACCACCGCCGGGTCGAACACCACCTGCACCACTTCGGTGTGCCCGGTCAGGCCCGAGCACACTTCTTCATAGGTCGGGTTCGGGGTGATGCCGCCGGCGTAGCCGACCGAGGTGCTGTACACGCCCGGCTCGGTCCAGAACTTGCGCTCGGCGCCCCAGAAACAGCCCAGCGCGAAGCGGATCTGCTGCAGGCCGGCGAAGCGGTCCTTCAGCGGATGGCTGTTCACGAAGTGCTGGTTGCTGTGCAGCGGCAATGGCTGCTCGCGCCCCGGCAGTGCCTCTTCCGGGCGCGGCAGGCGCTGCTTGAAGGCCCCGATGCCGAGGATGCCCTGGCCAATTCCCAACATGATGCGCTCCTACGCCGGCAGTCCGGCCATATCGTCTGCATCGGAAATGGGGTCGGCGGCGGCCTGGCCCAAGTCCAGCGCCGCGATGATGTCCTCCGCCTGCGGCCGCGCCGCGTCGGGGATGCCGACCCGCAACACACCGAACAACGGCAGCTCGCCCATGCCCCCCAGCAGCTGCTCGCCGAACACGAAGGCGGGGATGCCGGCGTTTTCCAGCGCGTGCTTGACCAGATGGGCGTCGAACAGGTTGTCGGCCTTGTACACGATGTGCATGCGGCGGCTCCTCGGGGCAGGGCTCCAGCATACGCCCGGGGGCTGAATGGTGCCGGGGGCGGGATCCGAGAGTTGCCGGCCAGCGGCCGGCACTACCAGAGGGCGGGGCCGGCATCCCCACACCCCACCGGGCAGCCCTGCCCCGTACGCGCTAGACTGTTGGTCTTTCTGCCTTTCTTTTCGCCGACTCATGTCCGAGCACACCCCCGCCAGCCCCGAGACCCCCGCCGACAGCCACGAAAAGCGCGATTTCATCCGCCAGATCGTGCGCGAGGACCTGGCCAGCGGAAAGCACCAGGCGATCAAGACCCGCTTCCCGCCGGAGCCGAACGGGTACCTGCACATCGGCCACGCCAAGTCGATCTGCCTGAACTTCGGCATCGCCGGCGAGTTCAGCGGCGTCTGCAACCTGCGCTTCGACGACACCAACCCGGCCAAGGAAGATCCGGAATACGTGGCCGCGATCCAGGACGACGTGCGCTGGCTGGGCTTCGAGTGGAACGAGCTGCGCCACGCCTCGGACTATTTCCAGGCCTATTACCTGGCCGCCGAGAAGCTGATCGAACAGGGCAAGGCCTACGTCTGCGACCTGTCGGCCGAGGAAGTGCGCGCCTACCGCGGCACCCTGACCGAGCCGGGCCGCCCGTCGCCATGGCGCGACCGCAGCGTCGAGGAAAACCTCGACCTGTTCCGCCGCATGCGCGCCGGTGAATTCCCGGATGGTGCGCGCACCCTGCGCGCCAGGATCGACATGGCCAGCGGCAACATCAACCTGCGCGATCCGGCGCTGTACCGCATCAAGCACGTCGAGCACCAGAACACCGGCAATGCGTGGCCGATCTACCCGATGTACGACTTCGCCCACGCGCTGGGTGATTCGATCGAAGGCATCACCCACTCGTTGTGCACGCTGGAATTCGAAGACCACCGCCCGCTGTACGACTGGTGCGTGGACAACGTCGATTTCGCCCATGACGATGCGCTGACCCAGCCGCTGGTCGATGCCGGCCTGCCGCGCGAAGCGGCCAAGCCGCGCCAGATCGAGTTCTCGCGCCTGAACATCAACTACACGGTGATGAGCAAGCGCAAGCTGATGGCGCTGGTCACCGAACAGCTGGTGGACGGCTGGGAAGACCCGCGCATGCCGACCCTGCAGGGCCTGCGTCGCCGTGGTTACACCCCGGCCGCGATGCGCCTGTTCGCCGAGCGCGTGGGCATCAGCAAGCAGAATTCGCTGATCGACTTCAGCGTGCTGGAAGGCGCGCTGCGCGAGGACCTGGACAGTGCCGCACCGCGCCGCATGGCAGTGGTCGATCCGGTCAAGCTGGTGCTGACCAACCTGCCGGAAGGCCACGAAGAGCAGCTGACCTTCAGCAACCACCCGAAGGACGAAAGCTTCGGCAGCCGCGAAGTACCGTTCGCACGCGAAGTGTGGATCGACCGCGAGGACTTCGCCGAAGTGCCGCCGAAGGGCTGGAAGCGCCTGGTCCCGGGGGGCGAAGTCCGCCTGCGCGGCGCCGGCATCATCCGCTGCGACGAAGTGATCAAGGATGCCGACGGCACCATCACCGAGCTGCGCGGCTGGCTGGATCCGGAATCGCGTCCGGGCATGGAAGGCGCCAACCGCAAGGTCAAGGGCACCATCCACTGGGTCAGCGCCGTGCACGGCGTACCGGCCGAGATCCGCCTGTACGACCGCCTGTTCTCGGTGCCGAACCCGGACGACGAATCGGAAGGCAAGACCTACCGCGATTACCTCAACCCGGAATCGCGCCGCACTGTCACCGGCTATGTCGAGCCGGCCGCGGCCAGCGCCGCGCCGGAGCAGTCGTTCCAGTTCGAGCGTACCGGCTACTTCGTGGCCGACCGCCGCGACCATACCGCAGCCACGCCGGTATTCAACCGCAGCGTGACCCTGCGCGATACCTGGTCGGCCTGAGGGCCTGCGCGGGCGCCTGGATGGCGCCCGCGCGACCGCGACGATGATCACCGCCCTTTCCGTCCTGCTCTGGTTCATCTCGCAGCATCCGCTGCTGACGTTCTTTGCAGCAATGGTGCTGGCCGGGCTGGTCTCGTGGTGGCGGCGCCTTCCGGGCTACGCCATCGTGGTGTTCCCGCTGGCGATGCTCAACATGTTCCTCGGCCACTTCCTCAACGCCGCCTTCCTCAACGTGGTGGGCGAGCGTGGTGAAGCGGTGATCGTCAAGGCCGAGCGGACCAGCTCCACGCTCAACGAACAGTACATCTGGCGCTACGAAGCGGTGCTGCGCACGGCCGAGGGGCGCGACGTGGACGTGGTGTTCCACACCAATACCGCTTCGCTGTGGCCGCTGGAAAACGCCATCCGCATCCCGGCGCGCGACCAGCCGTTCGTGGTCAAGTGCACGCCGGGCTTCCCGCGCAACATCGTCATCCTCACCAACGAGTCACCGCACGGCATCGCCCAGGCCCGGGCCAGCGCGCGCGAGCGGGTGGAAGTGGCGGCGCGCAAGCTGCACTTCAGCCCGGGCAATGCCGAGTTCCGCGCCGACTATCGCCGCGAACTGGAAAGCTGGCTGCGCGACCACGGCAACGACCCGCAGCAGCAATCCGACGCGCAGCGATATCGCGCCGAGCTCGACGCACTCGACCGCTAGCCCCAGGCCCTGCCTGGATGTTCCGCCCCATCCATCCACAGGCCTGACATGACCACGAGCGCCACCGCCCTCCTCCCGCTGTTGCAGCAGGCCCTGCAGGACACCGGCACCGCCAGCCGCATCGACGGCAACGCGCTGCTGCTCGACAGCGGCCTGCGCCTGACCCCGCATGCAATGGCCGCGCAGGCGCGCGACAAAGGCGGCTGGCAGACCTCCACCGTCATTGAAAGCCAGCATCCGCAGTTGTTCGCCGATGGCCTGTTCGAGTACCAGCACGCAAATGGTGCCGATGAGCAGGCATCGCTGTTGTCCGGCTTCCAGGCCTGGGCCCGGGTGGACCTGGTGACCCTGCAGACCGCGATCGGCGCCCAAGACGCACAGGGCCTGCCGATGATGGGCCTGACCTATCCGGTCGGCGACGAGGGTGAGGAACATCAGCGCACCGTGGTGCTGGGGCCGTTGGCGCACTACCGTGCACAGGACGTGGATGCCTCCACCTGCAGCGAAGACGATCATGGCTCCTGCCCCTGCTGCCTGTTCACCCGCAGCATGGAGGCCTTCGACGAGCTGCTGAAAGCCCGCCATTTCCTCGCCATCCGCCTGTTCGCCTCGCGCGATGCCGACGGCCTGTGCGAGGCCGATTGCCGGGTCAACGGCCACGACTTCGCCGCCGCCCTGCCCCTGCTGCGCGCCTATGCTGCCAGTTGGCCGCAGGCCGGGCTGGAATTCCGCAAGCAGTACGTGGTGATCCGCACCGACTCGCCGGGCTGAGCCCGGCCCACGCGCGGTACAGGCCGGTGCGGCTACACTGCGCGCCGGTTTCCCCAAGCAACCGCACTTTTTCCCATCCCACACGAGGCACCCCCGCGATGCTGTACGCGCAAGTCCACCTGACCCTTCCCGCCTGGATCCACGACCAGATCGACCTGGATCGTCGATATCCGGGCGATGAGGCCAAGGTCGCGCTGGCGATCGAGCTGTCGCGGCTGAACGTCGAGCACGCCAGTGGCGGTCCGTTCGGTGCGGTGGTGTTCGGACCGGACGACAAGGTCATCGCCGCCGGCGTGAACCGGGTGATGCCGCACGCGACCTCGCTGGCGCATGCCGAGAACATGGCCTACATGCTGGCCCAGCAGCGCCTGCAGACCCCGCGCCTGAACGCGGTGCTGTCGCCGGTCACCCTGGCCACCAGCTCGCAGCCGTGCTGCCAGTGCTACGGCGCCACCGTGTGGGCCGGCATCGACCGCCTGCTGATCGGTGCCAACTCGGCCGACGTCGAGGAACTGACCCCGTTCGATGAAGGCCCGCTGCCGGCCGACTGGGTGGGCGAGCTCAACAAGCGCGGCATCGAAGTGGTGCAAGGCCTGAACCGCGACGCCGCGCGCAGCGTGCTGCGTGCCTATGGGGAAAGCGATGGCGCCCGTTACTGAAACCGGCATCGGCCTGCTGTGCCTGTGCCGGCAGGGCTTCGAGCCCGAGCTGGCCGGCGAGCTGCAGTTCCGCGCCGGTGAAGCCGGTTTCGCCGGCTATGCGCGCACCCAGCGCAATGACGGCTACGTGCTTTTCATGTGCGACGAAGCCGCCGCGCTGGCGCCGCGCCTGCGCTGGCGCGAGCTGATCTTCGCGCGGCAGAAGCTGGTGGTGCTGGCCGAACTGCCGCAGCTGGACCCGGCGGACCGGATCACCCCGATGCTGGAAGTGCTGGCCGATGCGCCGCGCTTCGGCGACCTGTGGGTGGAACACCCCGATTCGGACGCCGGCAAGCCACTGTCCGGTCTGGCCCGTGCCTTCGGCAATGCACTGCGCCCGGCGCTGCGCAAGGCCGGCAAGCTCACTGATAAGCCGAACAACCGCCTGCCGCGCCTGCATGTGGTGTTCGTCGATGGCACCCATGCCTTCGTCTGCGTGGCCGACCCGGCCGACAGCGCACCGTGGGCGCTGGGCATCCCGCGCCTGAAGCTGCTGCCCGAGGCGCCTTCGCGTTCGGCGCTGAAGCTGGACGAGGCGCTGCTGACCCTGCTGACGCCGGAAGAACGCGAGGCGCTGGCCAAGCCCGGCATGCGTGCGGCCGACCTCGGCGCCGCACCCGGCGGCTGGACCTGGGTGCTGACCCGCCAGCACATGCACGTGCTGAGCATCGACAACGGCCCGCTGCGCCAGCACGTGCTGGACACCGGACTGGTCGAGCACCTGCGCGCCGATGGCTTCCACTGGCACCCGGAACAGCCGCTGGACTGGATGGTCTGCGACATGGTCGAGCAGCCGCGCCGCGTGGCCGAACGCATGGCCACCTGGTTCCGCGAGGGCTGGTGCCGGCATGCGATCTTCAATCTGAAACTGCCGATGAAGAAGCGCTGGGACGAAACCCGGCTGTGCCTGGACCTGTTCCAGGACCAGGCCGGCAAGCCGCTGGTGGTCCGCGCCAAGCAGCTCTATCACGATCGTGAAGAGATCACCGTGCTGGCTTCGCCGCTGCGCTGATCCGTCATCGGCGGCACAGGTTGCCGGGAGTACGCTCCCGGTACCCTCTGGCAAGGAGCCTGTCATGAACCTTCCGCGTGCTGCCCTGCTGTTGACCATCCTGCTGGCCTCGGTACCGGCCATCGCCCAGCACGGCCCGTCCACGCCGGCGCAGAGCCAGCCGCTGGGCCCCACCGGCGGCGCGATCCGCCAGCAGCCGCTGGATGCCGGCCGGGTCAGCGGCAGCGTCGAGATTCCGCAGCCGGCCGGCGAGGCGCAGGTGACCGTGCGTTCGCTGGAACCGAGCAGCGTGGTCGGCCAGTACCGCATCCATTTCGCCGCGCTGGATGTGAATGGCGACGGCTTCATCAGCCGCGAGGAAGCACAGGCCAATCCGGCGCTGGCCGACGAATTCAATTCGCTGGACCGCAGGCACCGCGGCAAGCTGGACCGCACCGACCTGGCCGGCTGGCTGGTGGATTGAAAAAGGGGACGGAGGGGATTAAGTCGTATGTGCACAAACGACTTAATCCCCTCCGTCCCCTTTTTGCTTCAGACGCCGGCGGCGCGCTTCCAGAACGCCTGTACCAGCGGCGGCCATTTGCCGACACAGCCCAGCGCGCGGCCACGGGCCAGGGTCAGGTGCATCTCGTCGTTGGAGAACAGGCGGTTGATCGCATCGAAGCTGTAGGCGGCGATCTGGTTGTCGCTGCGCCGTTCGCGTGCCCAGCGCTGCAGGCGCTGCGGCGACAGCCGCGGCTGGCCACGGCGCTCGGCCGACGGCGCCAGCCACTGCTGCAGGGCGGCGACATCGCGCAGGCCCAGGTTCACGCCCTGCCCGGCCAGCGGATGCACCACATGCGCGGCATCACCCAATGCCAGCACGCGGCCGGCCACGTAGTGACGGGCCAGTTGGCGACGCAGCGGGAAGGCCGCACGCGGTGACGCCAGTCGCAGCTCACCCAGCCGTGCGGCGAAGGCGCGGGTCAGTTCCCGGTTGAAGGCGTCCTCGTCCAAGGCCAGCACACGTGCCGCCTCGTCCTCGGGCAGGGTCCAGACGATCGAGCTGCGGCGCTCGGCCACCGGCAGCAACGCCAGCGGCCCGCCCGGCAGGAAACGCTGCCAGGCGGTGGCCTGGTTGGGAAGATCGCTGTCCACGTAGGCCACCACGCCACGCTGGTGGTAGTCATGCTTTTCAACCTCGATCCCGGCCAGTTGGCGCAGGGTCGATTCGGCGCCGTCGGCGGCCACTGCCAACGCCGCTTCCAGGCGACGCCCGTCATCCAGGCGCAGGCGCACGCCCTCCTCGTCCTGCTCCAGCGCGTCCACCCGTGCCGGGCAGTGCAGCTGCACACCCGCCGCCGGCAACGCCGCCCACAGGCGATCCTGCAGCAGGCCGTTCTCGACGATGTAGCCCAGTTCACGACGGCCGAAGCGATCGGCATCGAACAGCAGATCTTCGCCACCGGCCGCATCCCACACCTGCATGCGCCGATAGGGCCAGGCACGGGCCTGCGCGATCGCCGGCCACACACCGAGGCGGTTCAGCAGCTGAACGTTGTCAGCAGCGAAGGCGAACACGCGCAGGTCAGGCTGTGCGGCCTGCCACGGCGCGGGCTCACGACCTTCCACCAGCGCAACCGACAGGCCGGCATCGGCCAGCGCCAGCGCGCACGCGGCACCGACCACGCCACCACCGACGATGGCCACATCAAGGCGCATGCGCCGGCTCATGCGGCTTCTCCGCGGCACAGGCGCGGCACTTCGCCGCGGAAGCCCATCGCGCCACCGACCAGCATCGACTGCACCGAGGCGCGTTGCGCGGCCACCAGGCCGAGGCTGCGCAGCGGCCGCATCAGCGGTGCCGGATTGCTGGTCAGCCGTGCCAGGCCACCCGAGAACGCCACCGTCTGCCGTCGGTCTTCCTGGCGGCGCGCAACATAGGCCTGCAGCAGCACATCGCTGCCGGCATCCTCGTGCGCATCCTCCAGCAGTTCGGCCAGGGTCAGCGCATCGCGCAGGCCCAGGTTGAAGCCCTGCGCACCCAGCGGGTGGATGGTCTGCGCGGCATTGCCCAGCAGCACCGTGCGTTCACCGGCCAATGCGCGCGCCAGCACCTGGATGAGCGGATAAGCGCTGCGTGGACCGGATTCGAGCAGGCGGCCGGCACGCCAGCCGATCGCATCCTGCAGGCGCTGCAGCCAGGCCGCATCGTCCAGCGCCATCACCGCATCGGCCTGGTCCCGCGCCACGCCGTGCACGGTGCCGAAGTGGCGGTCGCCGCGCGGCAGCAGGGCGGTCGGGCCGGTATCGGTGAAGCGCTCCCAGGCCGTGCCATCCGGCGCGCGCTGGCTGCGCACGCGGGCCACGAACAGGGTCTGCTGGAAATCATGCCGGTCGACCTCGATGCCCAGCGCGCCACGCACACCGCTGGTCGTGCCATCGGCACCGACCACCAGCCGTGCCAGCAGTACGCGCTCGCCGGTCTCGTCGGCCACCCGCACCTGGCGGTAGCCGTCGACCACCTCGCCCAGGCCCAGGAACCGCATCGGCCGGTAGCGCCGCAGCTGCGGCAGCTCCTGCAGGCGCGCTTCCAGCGCCTGGCCGAAGTCACGCGCGACAACCACCTGGCCGAACCACGGCCGGTCGTAGTCGGAAGCCTCCAGCTGCACGCGGCCGAAATCGCCGGCGCGGCTGACATGGATGCGGCGGATCGGGCCCGGCGCCATCGCCAGCTTCTGCATGACCCCCAACGCGGTCAGCGCGTTGACGGTCGCCGCGGCGAAACTGAGGTTGCGCTGGTCGAACACCGCCGGCAGCTCGCCGGCCGGGCTGGCTTCGAGCAGGCCCACGTCGCGGCCCAACCGGTCCAGGGCAATGGCCAGGCTGGCACCGACCAGGCCGCCACCGACGATCAGCACGTCATGTCGTTCACTCATGGTGTTCATGATACGCGCTCGCCCCGCCCGGACACCCAACAGCCCCCGACCTGCGCCAACCGGCGCGGCGGGCTAGAATGAAACCTGAATCCGCTCCGGGCCCGCTGCCATGTCCGCCACCGCCAACCGTGCCTTCGTCCTGTCCGTACTCGTGCTGTTGCTGGCGGCGACCCGGGTCAACCACTTCGCGGCGATCCCGGATGCCTCCTGGGCGGTGTTCTTCATCGGCGGCTTCTACCTGGCTGGCTGGACCCGCTGGGCGTTCCCGCTGCTGATGGTGTTCGCGGTGCTGGTGGACTGGATCGTGATCCGCAGCAGCGGCCTGGATTTCTGGCAGCACTACTGCGTGTCGCCGGGTTACTGGCTGCTGCTGCCGGCGTATTTCTCGCTGTGGGCCGGCGGCATGCTGCTGGGCCGCAACTACCAGGGGGCACGCTGGCCAGTACTGGCCAAGGGCGCGCTGCTGCTGGTGGCCTCGGTGGCGGTCTGTCACCTGCTCGCGCAGGGCGGCTTCTACTGGACCAGCCGCAACGTGGCCGAGCCGACGCTGGCCGGCTGGGCACAGAACTACGCACAGTGGTTCGGGCCGTACCTGCGCACCACCGCCATCTACGTGGCGCTGGCCTCCGCCCTGCAGCTGGCCGTGGAGCAGGTACTGAAGCTCCAGCAGGCCCGCCGCGACATCCGGCACTGAGCCGCGCCATGGGTCATCGCCTCTCGCGCATCTATACCCGCACCGGCGACGACGGCAGTACCGGCCTTGGCGACGGCCAGCGCGTGGCCAAGGATGATGCCCGCGTGGCGTCCTACGGCACTGTCGACGAAGCCAATGCCGCACTCGGCCTGCTGCTGGCCACGGCGCTGCCCGAAGACGTGCGCGCGCTGGTGGTGCATCTGCAGCACCAGCTGTTCGACCTGGGCGCCGAACTGTGCATCCCCGGCCACGCCGCGATCCACGCCGCCGATGTGTCGGCACTGGAACAGCAGCTGGATCACTACAACGCCAGCCTGCCGATGTTGAAGGAATTCATCCTGCCAGCCGGTGGCGAGGCCGCCGCACGCTGCCACCTGGCGCGCACCATCGTCCGCCGGGCCGAGCGCGAGACGGTCACCCTGGCCCGCCACGACGCCGTGCGCAGCGAGGCACTGCAGTACCTCAACCGGCTGTCGGACCTGTTGTTCGTGCTGGCCCGGGTGCTGGCCCGTGCCGATGGCCATGGCGAAGCGCTGTGGCAGCCACAGCAGCGCCAGCGCTGAGTCGGCACGATGCTGGTCTTCACCCATCCGTCCTGCCTGCTGCATGACCCCGGCCCTGGCCATCCGGAGTGCCCGCAACGCCTGCAGCATGTGCTCGATGCCCTGCACGCCGCCTTCCCCGGCCAGCTGGACTGGCGCGAGGCGCCGCCGGCCAAGTTCGGCGAACTGACCCGGGTCCACGACAGCGCCCTGCTCGACTTCGTGCTGCAGCCGCAGACCGCGCCGCTGCGACAGCTGGACATGGACACCTGGACCTCGCCCGGCTCGGCCAGTGCCGCCGTGCATGCCGCCGGCGCCGGCGTGGCGGCGGTAGATGCGGTGATGCTGGGCGAGGACCCGCTGGCGTTCTGCGCGGTGCGGCCACCGGGCCACCACGCCACCAGCAGCACTGCGATGGGCTTCTGCCTGCTCAACAACATCGCCATCGCCGCCGCCTACGCCCGTGACCGTCATGGCCTGGAGCGGATCGCGGTGGTCGATTTCGATGTCCACCATGGCAACGGCACCCAGGACATCTTCCAGCACGACGCCCGGGTCTCGTACTACAGCACCCACCAGGCCGGGCTGTTCCCCAACTCCGGCCTGCGCCGCGACCGCGGTGCCGGCAACCTGATGAACATCCTGCTGCCCCCCGGCAGCGGCGGTTTCCGCTTCCGCAATGTGTGGGCCGACGAGATGCTGCCGGCCATCGACGACTTCCGGCCGCAGCTGCTGCTGATTTCGGCCGGCTTCGATGCCCACCTGCGCGATCCGCAGGCCGACCTGATGCTGGAAACCGACGATTTCGCCTGGATCACCCGCGAACTGCATGCGCTGGCGCGCCGCCATGCGGCCGGCCGGGTGGTCTCGATGCTGGAAGGCGGCTATGACCTGCAGGCCCTTGCCGAGTGCAGCGTGGCCCATGTCCGGGCCCTGCTGTCCCCCCCACCGGGGAGCGTCTCCGGATGAACCCGAACCGGCAGGATCCGACGCCCTTCATTGCCCCTATGCAAGGGATGGGGCAAGCTACCGTCCGTTTTCGCCCGAATCCGAACCGCGTGCGCCGAGCCCTCCGCCTGCTTCCCCTGCCTCTGAGCATCGCCATCTGCCTGCCGGCAATGGCCGATGAAAAGCCGCTCAACTGGGGCCTGTGCCCGGCTACCGACGTGATTCCCGCGTTCACCGATGCCCCTGTCCCGGTCCCGGTCCCGGGGCAGGACAAGGCCGCCGCCAGCGCCGCGCGCGAGCAGCAGCCGACCGACATCGAGGGTGACCAGCTGCTGGGCACCACAACCGTGCCGCAGTACGAAGGCAACGTGGCCCTGCGCCGTGGCGACCAGTTCGTCGGCACCGACAAGCTCAGCTTCGATACCGAGACCGGCAACTACATCGCCGACGGCAATGTCCGCTACCAGGACTCCTCGATCCGCATGGTCGCCAAGCGCGCCGAGGGCAACCAGGAAAGCGACACCCACAAGATCACCGACATCAAGTACCAGCTGGTGTCGCGCCGCGGCAACGGCGATGCCGAATCGGTCGACCTGCAGGGCGCGGTCGGCCAGATGCACCGCTCCACCTACACCACCTGCGACCCGTCGCAGCCGGTGTGGAAGCTGTCGGCGCCGCAGATCGAAGTGGACAACGACGAAGGCTTCGGTACCGCCCGCAACGCCGTGCTTCGCATCGGCAAGGTGCCGGTGCTGTGGGCGCCGTACTTCAAGTTCCCGATCGACGACCGCCGCAAGACCGGCCTGCTGTTCCCGCAGCTGGGCATGTCCGGCCGCAACGGTTTCGATTACGCACAGCCGATCTACTTCAACCTGGCGCCGAACTACGACGACACGTTGACCCCGCGCTACATGAGCCGGCGCGGCCTGATGCTCGACAACGAATTCCGCTACCTCTACAACGGCGGCCGCGGCGAACTGCTGACCGCGTTCATGCCCAACGACAAACTGCGCGACCGCGACCGCGGCCGGGTGATGTTCGGCGGCTACCACAACCTCGACGACCACTGGCAGGCCCGCGCCAACCTGGCCTGGGTCAGCGACGAACGCTATGTGGAAGACTTCGCCAACCGCCTGGTGGGGGTCACCGCGTCGAACCTGCAGAGCACCATCGGCCTGTACGGCACTGGCAGGAACTGGACGGCCGGCATCATGGCCGACCGCTGGCAGCTGACCGACTACACCCTCAACGAGGGTGCGCTGGCCTACAACCGCCAGCCGCGCCTGTATCTCAACTGGGACAAGCCGGTCCTGCCGTGGCTGGAAACCGGCATCTACGCCGAAGCCGTGCGTTTCACCCACGACGACATCAACTTCAAGTACGGCGCTGATGCGGGACCGGACCTGCAGTACACCCGCAACGGCAACCGTCAGACCGACGGCATCGGTGTCAGCGGCGGCTCGCGGCTGGATGTCAAACCCTACGTGTCGTTCCCGATCAGCGGCGCGGCCTGGTATGTCACGCCGACCCTGGCCTACCGCTATACCGGTTACCAGCTGGACCGTGGCCTGGTTGATGGCGTGAACGGCATCCGCGGCCAGATCCTGCGTTCGCAGGGCATCGACCCGAACACCGCCACACCGGAACAGCTGCGCGGCAACACCTCGCCCAGCCGCAGCCTGCCGATCGGCAGCATCGACGCCGGCCTGTTCTTCGATCGCGAGACCCGCATCGGTGGCAAGTCCTTCCTGCAGACCCTGGAACCGCGCCTGTTCTACCTGCGCACGCCCTACCGCGATCAGGACGAGCTGCCGATCTTCGACACCCGCGACTTCACCTTCAGCTGGGGCCAGCTGTTCCGCGATTCTCGCTATACCGGCGCCGATCGCCAGAACGACGCCAACCAGCTGACCATGGCGCTGAGCACCCGCTTCATCGACCAGACCACCGGCAAGGAACGCTTCTCGGCCTCCATCGGCCAGATCCAGTACTTCGACGAATCGCGGGTGACCGTCACCCCGGGTGGCGCGCCGGTGGAGAAGGGCAAGTCGGCGTGGATCGCTGACGGCAACTACATGATCAACGACCGTTGGACCCTGGGTGCCACCTACCAGTGGGACCCCAAGTACAAGCGCGAGGATCTGGCCAGCGTCCGCGCCCGCTACCTGATGCCCAACGATGGCGTGATCAACCTCAGCTACCGTTACCGCATCAACTCCGGCGCCCCGGCCACCGCCAACAAGCATGACCGCACGCTGCTGGAACAGGCCGACCTGTCGTTCCTGTACCCGCTGAATGCGCGCTGGAGCCTGGTCGGCCGCTACTACTACTCGCTGCAGGACAAGGAACCGCTGGAGATCATCGCCGGCGTCCAGTGGGACAGCTGCTGCCTGGCCGTGCGTGCGGTCGCCCGCCGCTACGTCCGCAACCGCGAAGGCGAGATGAACAACGCCATCCAGCTGGAGTTCGTGCTCAAGGGCCTGAGCTCCCTGGGCCAGGACACGGACCGTACCCTGCGCCGTGCTATCCTCGGCTACAACCGCGACGACCTCTATCTCGTGCCGCCGAGCAACACCGGGGCGACCCGGGATGACTACGATCCGAACCTGATCCCATGACCAAGCGCTTCCCCGTTCTTCTCGCCTCGCTGCTGGCGGTGTCCAGCGTGTCCGCCCCCCTGCAGGTGCTTGCCCAGGAGGCGCAGCCGCTTGACCGCATCGCCGCCGTCGTCGATGAGGACGTGATCCTGCAGAGCGAGCTCCAGCGTGCGATCGCCAACATCAAGGCGCAGTACGCCGGCCGTGAAAACCAGCTGCCGCCGGAAGACGTGCTCAGCCGCCAGGTGCTCGAGCGCCTGGTGCTGGTCAAGCTGCAGGTGGCCCGCGCCCAGGGCAGCGGCATCCGGGTCAGCGACCAGGAGCTGAACCAGGCGATGAACTCCATCGCCCAGCAGAATGGGTCCAACCTGGACGCCCTGCGCCAGCGCCTGGCCCATGACGGCATCGACTTCAACGATTTCCGCGCTTCGGTGCGTGATGAGATCACCGTGCAGCGCCTGCGCCAGAGCTTCGCGCAGAGCCGCATCAGCGTCAGCGAGGGTGAAGTCGACGCCGCGCTGAAGCAGCAGGCCACGGTGGGCAACCAGTACCACCTGGCGCACATCCTGATCGCCCTGCCCGACGGCGCCAACGCTGACCAGATCGCCACCGGCCAGAAGAAGGCCGATGGTGTGAAGACCCTGCTGGACAAGGGCGAGCTGGACTTCAACGCAGCGGCCGTGCGCTATTCGGACAGCCCGAATGCACTGGAAGGCGGCGACCTGGGCTGGCGCAGCCTGGATGAAATCCCGCAGGCCTTTGCCCAGATGATGGAAAAGATGAAGCCCGGCGAAGTGGTCGGCCCGATCCGTGGCCCGAGCGGCTTCCAGCTGCTGAAGCTGGTGGAAGTGCGTGACGCCAGCTCCGCCGCCGCCGGTGAGCATACGGTCACCGAATTCCACGGCCGCCATATCCTGGTGCGCGTGGACGACCACCAGACCGACGCCGCCGCCAAGGCCAAGATCGACACCCTGCGTGCCCGCATCGCCGGTGGTGCCGAGTTCCAGACCGTTGCCAAGGAGTCCTCCGAGGACAACAACAGCAAGGGCCAGGGCGGTGACCTGGGCTGGTTCCCGGCCGACGCGTTCGGTCCGGCCTTCGGCCAGCAGGTGGAAGGTCTCCAGGACGGTGGCGTCAGCCAGCCGTTCCGTACCGATGCCGGTTGGCACATCGTGCAGCGCGTGGCGACCCGCCAGACCGACGTGACCACCGACAACCAGCGTGCCCAGGTCCGCGAGACCATCGGCCGCCGCAAGCTGGAAGACGAGTACAACCGCTTCCTGCAGGAACTGCGTGGCGAAGCCTACGTCAGCTTCCGCAGCGGCGACCGCGCGGAAAACACCGCCACCCCGCCGCAGTCCTGAC
The DNA here is from genome assembly GCF_059369255.1 of Stenotrophomonas sp. YJH_SMC_110. NCBI lineage: Bacteria > Pseudomonadati > Pseudomonadota > Gammaproteobacteria > Lysobacterales > Lysobacteraceae > Stenotrophomonas > Stenotrophomonas sp. YJH_SMC_110. Next base: position 63,377 of record NZ_JCAFSM010000010.1, read on the forward strand.
CGATGCGCCCCGAGCTCGCTCTGGTACCGGGCGAGCCCGCCGGGATCGGCCCGGAGCTATGTGTCCGCCTCGTCCAGCAGCCGCGTGAAGATTGCCGGCTGCTGGCCTTCGCCGATCCGGACACCCTGCACGCGGCCGCGGCCGCGCTGAACCTGCCCCTGCAGCTGCTGCCCGAGGACGCCGAAGCACGCGCCCCCGGCGATCTGCGCCTGCGCGCTGTCCGCAACGCTGCGCCCAGCCGCTTCGGCCAGGCCGATCCGGCCAATGCCGGCGCGGTCATCGGCGCGCTGCTCGGCGCCGGCCAGGCCTGCCTGTCCGGCGAACTGCACGGTGTTGTGACCGGCCCGGTGCACAAGGCGGTCATCAATGAAGGCGGCATCGCCTACAGCGGCACCACTGAACTGCTGGCCGACCAGGCCGGGGTAAAGGTGGTGATGATGCTGGCCAACCACATCGTGCGCGTGGCCCTGGCCACCACCCACCTGCCGCTGCGCGAGGTGGCCGATGCGATCACCGCGCCCGGCCTGGAGCACACGCTGCGCACGGTGCACGCCGCACTGCGCCGTGAGTTCGGCCTGCCTGCGCCGCGCATCGCCGTGCTCGGCCTGAACCCGCACGCCGGCGAAGATGGCCACCTGGGCCGCGAAGAACTGGATCTGGTCATCCCGCTGCTGCAGCGCCTGCGCGCGGAGGGCATGGACCTGGTCGGGCCGCTGCCGGCCGATACCGCCTTCCTGCCCGCCAAGCTGGCCGGCTTCGACACCGTGCTGGCGATGTACCACGACCAGGGCCTGCCGGTACTGAAATATTCCGGCTTCGAACAGGCGGTGAACCTGACCCTGGGCCTGCCCTATCCGCGCGTGGCGGTGGACCATGGCACCGCGCTGGAGCTGGCCGGCCGCGGCATCGCCGATCCCTCCAGCCTGCAGGCGGCAACGACGCTGTGTGCGCAGCTTGCGCGGCAACGTACACTGGGCGCATGAATTCCCCGCATTCCCCCTCCGGCCCGGTGTTCACCGCACCGGCCAAGAAGCAGCTTGGCCAGCATTTCCTGGCCGACCGCCACTACATCGACAAGATCGTGATGGCGGTCAACCCGAAAGACGGCGACCGCCTGGTCGAGATCGGCCCTGGCCAGGGCGCGATCACCCTGCCGCTGCTGCGCGTGCACCCCACGCTGACGGTGATCGAGTTCGACCGCGACCTGATCGCGCCGCTGACCGCCGCCGCCGAGCCGCTGGGCGAGCTGACCATCGTTCATCGCGACGTGCTGCGCGTGGACTTCACCGAACTGGCTGCCGGCCAGCCGATCCGCCTGGTCGGCAACCTGCCCTACAACATCTCCTCGCCGATCCTGTTCCATGCGCTGGAGCATGCCGCGGTCATCCGCGACATGCACTTCATGCTGCAGAAGGAAGTGGTCGACCGCATGGCAGCCGGCCCCGGCAGCAAGGTGTATGGCCGCCTCAGCGTGATGCTGCAGGCCTACTGCCAGGTGACCTCGCTGTTCGTGGTGCCGCCGGGCGCGTTCCGGCCGCCGCCGAAGGTCGATTCGGCCGTGGTGCGTCTGGTGCCGCGTGACCCGGCCGCGATCAACATCAACGACCACAAGCGCTTCGCCGAGGTGGTCAAGGCCGCCTTCGGGCAGCGCCGCAAGACCCTGCGCAATGCCCTGAACAACGTGGTGTCCGCCGAGCAGTTCATCGCCGCCGGCGTGCGTCCCGATGCCCGCGCCGAACAGCTGGACGTGGCCGAATTCATCGCTTTGGCCAATGCCTCCTGATTACACTGCCGGTATGGAAGACGCTGACGTTTATGCCATCTCCGTCGAAGTCGCGCCGCGCTTCCTCGACGATCAATCCGCGCCGGAAGACGGTCGCTTTGCGTTCGCCTACACGATCCGCATCCACAACCAGGGGCGGGTCGCGGCACGCCTGGTCGCGCGCCACTGGCGCATCACCGATGCCAATGGTCGTGTCGAGCATGTCGATGGCGACGGGGTGATCGGCGAGCAGCCGCGGCTGCGCCCCGGTGAAGACTTCCGTTACACGTCCGGTGTCATGCTGGGGACCGATCACGGGACCATGCAGGGGCACTACGACATGGTCGCCGACGATGGCACCGAATTTGCCGCGCCGGTCGCACCCTTCGTGCTGGCCGTGCCGCGTACCCTGCACTGACACGGAGGCCGAACGATGAGTGTGTGGGCGATCGGCGACCTGCAGGGCTGCTATGACGTCACCCAGCGATTGCTGGAGAAGATCCGCTTCGACCCGGCGCAGGACACCCTGTGGTTCTGCGGCGACCTGGTCAACCGCGGCGGGCAGTCGCTGGAAACGCTGCGGCTGGTGCACTCGCTGCGCGAGCACAGCGTGGTGGTGCTGGGCAACCATGATCTTTCGCTGCTGGCCGTCGGTTCGCGTACCGAAGAGGAACAGCGCAAGGTCAACCCGGACCTGCTGCGCATCGTGCAGGCCGAGGACCGCGACGAACTGCTGGACTGGCTGCGCCTGCAGAAGCTGGTGCACGTGGACCGCGAGCTGGGCTGGATGATGGTGCACGCCGGCCTGGCGCCGAAGTGGACCACGCAGATGGCCGAGAAGCATGCCGCCGAGGTCGAGGTGCAACTGCATGGCGCCGGCTACCGCAAGCTGTTCCGCAACATGTACGGCGACAAGCCGAGCTGGGCCCCGAACCTGTCCGGTTACGACCGCTCGCGCGCGATCATCAACGTGCTCACCCGCATGCGCTACTGCACCCCGCGGGGGCGCATCGGCATCGAGGACAAGGGCACGCCGGGCACGCAGGAACAGGGGCTGTATCCCTGGTTCGAAGTGCCCGGCCGGGTCGAGCGCGACCTCAAGGTCGTCTGCGGCCACTGGTCGGCGCTGGGCCTGACCATCACCCAGGGCGTGCACGCCATCGACACTGGCGCGGTCTGGGGCGGCAAGCTGACCGCGCTCCAGCTTGATACCGACGAGCTGCGCGTAGTGCAGGTTCCGGGCCGCGACGTACCGGCACCCGTGCCCAACGCCCGCCCGCCGGCGCGACCGGCGCACGAGCGCCCCGGCGCTGCGACGCAGGGCAAGGAACAGGGCGGCAACGCCGCTGCCACCCCGGGCAACCGTGGCCCACGCCGCCGTCGCCGTCGTGGTGGCGGAGGGGGCGGCGCGGGTGGCGGCACCCACAACAGTCCCCCGCCGCAGGCGTGACGCGGCGCGGCTGGGCACCAGGGACGGTGCTGCTGACGCTGGCCCTGGCCAGCGGCTGCCAGCCCGGCTCGCCGCCTGCTCCCACGGCTGCGGATGGTGCTGCACATGCGCCGACGCAGCCGCAGGCCCCTTCGCCGCCACTGGTGGCCGCAGCCCGCGCGCAGGTCGGCGTCACCACCCGTTACGATCCTGCTTACCAGGTACTGGCCTATCCTGGCGGCGACGTGCCACTGGATCGCGGCGTGTGCACGGACGTGGTGGTGCGCGCCCTGCGCGATCTGGGCCTGGACCTGCAGGTACGCGTGCATGAGGACATGCGCGGCAGTTTCAGTGCCTATCCGGCGATCTGGGGCCTGTCACGGCCGGACCGCAACATCGATCATCGTCGTGTACCGAACCTGATGCGCTGGTTCGAGCGCCAGGGCTGGCAGCAACCGGTCACGGCCCTCGCCGCCGACTACGCGGCCGGCGACATCGTTGCCTGGAAGCTCAATGGCAACGGCCTGCTGCACGTGGGCATCGTTTCTGACCGGCGCCTGGCCAATGGCACACCGCTGGTGCTGCACAACATCGCGCGCGGCACGCGCGAAGAGAACCTGCTGTTCCAGCACGCGATCATCGGGCATTACCGGATGCCGTAGCGACAGTCCCGGTAGAGTCGACTGTTAGTCGACTATCGCGCGCAGCGCGGGTTTTTCGGGTGACCGCCGAGAGCAGTCGACCAACAGTCGACTCTACCCCGTCGGTGTTTTCGTTGGTATTTCCGCGATCAGCGGCGCACGTAGTGCACGAAGCGGAACGCGTAGGCGTGCCGTTCGTCGGCCGGGTGCGGCTCGCTGCTCACTTCCTGCCAGTCCTGCACGTCCACTTCGGGGAAATGGGTATCGGCGGGGACTTCGGCATCGACCCAGGTCAGGTACAGGTCACTGGCCTGGTCCAGCAACTGGTGGAAGATCTCGCCGCCGCCGATGATGCACAGCTCGCTGGCGCCCTCGCCTTCGGCAATCGCCTTCGCCTCGTCCAGCGACGCCACCGCACGCATGCCCTCGAACGGCACCTGGCCGCTGCGGGTCAGTACGAGGTTGGTCCGCCCCGGCAGCACGCGGCCGATCGACTCGGCCGTCTTGCGCCCCATCAGGATCGGCTTGCCCAGGGTGAGCGCCTTGAAGTGCTTGAAGTCATCCGGCAGATGCCAGGGCATGGCATTGCCCTGGCCGATGCCACGGTTGCCGTCCAGCGCCACGATCATCGACAGCTTCAGGGCGCTCATACCGCCACCGGCGCCTTGATCGCCGGGTGCGGGTCGTAGCCGTCGATGCGGATGTCGTCGAACTGGAAGCCGAACAGGTCGGTCACCTCCGGGTTCAACCACAGCTTCGGCAGCGCGCGCGGCGCGCGCGACAGCTGCTCGCGGGCCTGCTCGAAGTGGTTCGAGTAGAGGTGCGCATCGCCCAGCGTGTGCACGAAGTCGCCCACGCCCAGGCCGGTGGCCTGCGCCACCATGTGGGTCAGCAGCGCGTAGCTGGCGATGTTGAACGGAACGCCAAGGAAGATGTCACCGCTGCGCTGGTACAGCTGGCAGCTGAGCTTGCCGTCCACCACGTAGAACTGGAACAGGTTATGGCATGGCATCAGCGCCATCTGCGAAAGCTCGCCCACATTCCAGGCACTGACCACCAGCCGGCGCGAATCGGGGTTGCGCTTGATCTCGTCCACAAGCCACTGCATCTGGTCGATCTGGCGGCCGTCGGCGGTGGCCCAGCTGCGCCACTGCTTGCCGTAGACCGGGCCGAGGTCGCCGTTCTCGTCGGCCCACTCGTCCCAGATGCGCACCTGGTTGTCCTTCAGGTAGCCGATGTTGGTGTCGCCCTTCAGGAACCACAGCAGCTCGTGGATGATCGAGCGCAGGTGCAGTTTCTTGGTGGTGACCAGCGGAAAGCCTTCGGTGAGGTCGAAGCGCATCTGCCAGCCGAACACGCTGCGGGTGCCGGTACCGGTGCGATCATTCTTCTCGGCGCCATGCTCGAGCACGTGCGCCAGCAGGTCCAGGTAGGGCTTCATGGCTTGCCCTCGGCAGCCACCGGCAACTGCGGCTGCAGCACCGGCGCGCGGCGCGACATCACCAGCAGCACCAGGCCGAAGGCGATCAGCGGCAGGCTGAGGATCTGGCCACGGGTCAGCCAGTCGAAGGCCACGTAGACGCCGTTGTCCGGCATGCGCACGAACTCCACCGCGAAGCGGAACAGGCCGTACATCAACGCGAACAGGCCACCCACCAGGTAGCGGTGGCGCGGCTTGGCCGACACCGCCCACAGCACCACGAACATCACCAGGCCTTCCAGGAACGCTTCATACAGCTGCGACGGATGGCGGGCGTACGGGTTCAATGCGCCGGTGGCGAACTGCGCCTGCAGCGTCGCGTGGTCGAGCTGGTTCAGCGGGGCCGGCAGGCCGGACGGGAACACCACGCCCCAGGTCCCGTCGGTGTACTTGCCCCACAGCTCGGCGCCGATGAAGTTGCCGATGCGGCCGAAGCCCAGGCCCAGTGGCACCAGCGGCGCCATGAAATCCATGGTGTCGAAGAAATGCAGCTTGTGCTTGCGCGACCACCACCAGCAGGCGCCCAGCACGCCGAGCAGGCCACCGTGGAAGCTCATGCCGCCGTCCCACACCTTGAACAGCAGCAGCGGGTTGTGCAGGAAATCGCCCAGCGCGTAGAACAGCATGTAGCCGATGCGCCCGCCCAGCACCACGCCGAGCATGGCGTAGAACAGCAGGTCGGAGAAGCCGTTGGCATCGACGCCCGGCAGGCGCCCCGCGGCAATGCGCGTGCGGCCCAGCAGCCACGCTGCGGTGAAGCCGAGCAGGTACATGATGCCGTACCAGTGCACCTTGATCGGCCCCAGCGAAAGGGCGATGGGGTCGATGTCGTGGAAATAGATCATGGAAAACGCCTGGCGGGAGTACGGGTATTTTAGCGTCCCTGCCCCGCCCGGGGCCGGGGCCGGCACGGGCGGAGGACCACGCCGCAGATCAGGGTTCAGTCCAGGATCTGGGGCGCGTCAGGCAACGCGTCATGCTCGGACCGCATCGAGGCCGGAAAGTGCCCTTCGATCAGGCTGGAGACCTCGTCGATGGCATCCTGCAATGCCTCGACCGGATGGGCGCCGCGCAGGCCCTCGCGCAGGTGGGTGCAGACCCGCTGCCACTGCGCCGGGCTGACCCGGCCGTGCAGGCCACGGTCGGCAACGATCTCGATCGCGTGATCGGCCAGCAGCAGGTAGATCAGTACGCCGTTGTTGTGGGCGGTATCCCAGGTTCGCAGGCGCGCAAAGGCATGCTCGGCGGCCTGGCGCGGGGTCACCCTGTGCCACAGCGCACCCAGCGGCAGGTCCGCTTCCACCGCGAACATCACCTGCCCACCGTGGCGCTGCTCACCGGCCGCGATGGCCTCGGTGATCGCCTGCAATGTGGCCGGCGGGAAGGCACGCCGCACCGAGGGCGAGAATACATGGCGGAACAGACGTTGGATCATCACCAGCCTCCCGAAGCGCCACCGCCACCGGAACGGCCGCCGCCACCGCCCCAGCCACCACCACCACCGAATCCACCGCCCCCGCCGAAACCGCCTCCGCCACCCCAGCTGCCACCGCCCCAACCGCCACCGCCGGCAAAGCGACCCGGGTGGCCGGACAGCATCGCCACGATCAGGCCGACCACGCCGGCCAGGCCACTGGCCAGCAGCGTGGAGGTGAACAGGAATGCTGCCAGCGCCGCACCCGCGCCGCCGAGCAGGCCGCGCAGCGGACGCGGCACGCGCGAGAAGACCCCGCGCAGGATGCTGCCAGCGAACACGCCGATGAACAGCGCCAGGAACCAGGTATCGCCACCACCACCGGGCTCGCGCCCGCGATGGCCGCTGACCGGTGCCGGCAGCGGTTCGCCGTCGATCAGCTTGACCAGCACCGCCGTGGCATCGGTGATGCCGCCGGCATAGTCGCCGCTGCGGAAGCGCGGGACCAGGTATTCCTGGATCACCCGGTTGGCGATGGCATCGGGAATGGCGCCTTCAAGGCCGTAGCCCGGCTCGATGCGCACGCGCCGGTCATCCTTGGCCACCACCAGCAGCACGCCGTCATCCACGCCCTTGCGGCCGATCTGCCATTGGTCGAAGACCCGCGTGGTGTATTGCGCGATGTCCTCCGGCTGGGTGGTGGGCACCACCAGCACCTGCAGCTGGCTGCCTTTGCGCTGCTGCAGCTCGATCGCCTGCCGCACCAGCGCCTGCTTCTGCGTGGCGTCCAGCGTGCCGGTGGTATCGACCACCGGCGAGTCCAGCGCAGGAATCGGCGCCAGCGGCTGTGCCTGCGTTGCCAACGGCAGCCACAGCAGCAGGGCCAGCAGCGCAGTGGCCAGGCGCATCGGTCAGTGACCCGGCTGCGGTGCCGGCTGCTGCTGCGCGTTGCCGAAATCGACCGCTGGCGCGTTGGAAATCTGCGCTTCGTTGTCCACCGTGAAGTTCGGCTTGGTCTTGTAGCCGAAGATCTTGGCGGTGATCACCTGCGGGAACGAACGGATGTAGGTGTTGTAGTCCTGCACCTGCTGGATGTAGCGGCCGCGCGCAACCGTGATGCGGTTTTCGGTGCCTTCCAGCTGGGCCTGCAGGTCGCGGAAGTTCTGGTCGGACTTCAGCACCGGGTAGTTCTCGGTGACCACCAGCAGCCGCGACAGTGCGCTGCCGAGTTCACCCTGGGCCTGCTGGAACTGCTTGAGCGAGGCTTCGTCGTCGGCGTTGACGTTGATCTGGCCGACGCGCGAACGGGCGTTGGTGACTTCGGTCAGCACGCGCTCTTCCTGGCTGGCAAAGCCCTTCACCGTCTGCACCAGGTTGGGCACCAGATCGGCGCGGCGCTTGTACTGGTTGAGCACCTCAGACCAGCTGGCCTTGACCGCCTCATCCTTCTGCTGGATGGCGTTGTAGCCGCAGCCGGACAGCAGGGAGGCCAGCAGCATCAGGGGCAGGACACGGGTGAACAGGCGCATGGCGGAGGTTCCGGGTGGGCTTGGCACCGAGCATGCCACGGTTCGGGTGAAAGACCGGCCATCGGGCACCGCCCCCTCCGCGGTGGGTGGCGAGGAAGCGTTATCGGGGTCGGCCGGGAGGGTGGGTTGGCTGGGGGGCGCTGCCAGTACGTCCGTGTAAGCTCGGTCGCCGCATCCATGCGGCTCACGCCCCCAGCCAACCCACCCTCCCGGCCACGGACAATTTCCTGCACACCGCGGGAGGATCAAAAGAAAAAATCAAAAGCAAAAGCCGGTTCTTCAGGCATTCGTGTCGACCAAGGTCGACACCTACCAGAGCGGGGCGCCGTTACGACAGATCGCGGGAATCTGTCGAAGGCGGGGTGGGTCCGGTTGAGGGGGCGTGAGCCGCATGGATGCGGCGACCGAGCTTACATGGACGTACTTGCAGCGTCCCCCTCAACCGGACCCACCCCGCCAACCCACGGAATGCAGGCTTTTGCCGTTGACGTTGATTCGGCGGGTGCAGGGCTGCAAGCCCTGCCGTAAACCCTCTCCCCTCAGCAGGCCTCAGCCACCGCGGTGCGGGGACGCCCCAGCCACGCCAGCAGCAGGCCCGATGCCGCCAGCAGGCCACCGGCCACCGGAATCGCGGCATAGCCCAGGCCCGAGCTGATCACCGCACCGCCCAGCGCCGCACCCACCGCATTGCCCAGGTTGAACGCACCGACGTTGATCGACGACGCCAGGCCCGGCGCCTCGCTGGCCGCCTGCATCACCCGGATCTGCAGCGGCGGTACGAGGGCGAAGGTCGCCGCGCCGAACAGCAGCACACCGAGGGCGGCGGTGGCGTGGCTCATGAAGGCCAGCGGCAGCACGAACATCAGCACCGCCAGGACGGCCAGCAGGATCCGTGTGGCGCCATCCAGCGACCAGTCGGCCATGCGCCCACCGATGCCGTTGCCGAGGGTGAAGCCGATGCCGATCAGCGCCAGCGAGATCGCGATGAAGGTATTGGAGGCGCCGGTCAATTCGGTCAGCACCGGTGCGACGTAGGTATAGAGGGTGAACATGGCACCGGCGCCGAGCACGGTGGTGGCCATCGCCAGCAGCACCGGCGGCTGCAGGATCGCCTTCAGTTCGCGGCGCACGTCCGGGCGCGGCCCCGGTGCAGATGCCGGCAGCGCGAAGCCCAGCGCGGTGATTGCGATCAGGCCCAGCGCCGCAGTACCGGCGAAGGACAGGCGCCAGCCCAGCTGCTGGCCGACCCAGGTCGCCAGCGGCACGCCGCCGATGTTGGCGATGGTCAGGCCCATGAACATGGTGGCCACGGCGGCAGCCTGCTTTTCCTTCGGCACCAGGCTGGCGGCGACCACCGCACCGATGCCGAAGAAGGCGCCGTGGTTGAGGCTGGTGACCAGGCGCGACAGCAGCAGCAGCCCGTAGTTCGGCGCCAGCGCGGACAGCAGGTTGCCGACCACGAAGATGGACATCAGCAGCATCAGCGCGGTGCGCTTGCCGAAACGGCCCATCAGCAGGGTCATCACCGGCGCGCCCAGCATCACGCCCACGGCGTAGGCGGTGATCAGCATGCCGGCGGTGGGGATGCCAACCCCCACGCCGTCGGCGATGACCGGCAACAGGCCCATCGGGGCAAATTCGGTGGTTCCAATGGCGAAGGCGCCAACGGCAAGCGCCAGCAAGGCGGCTCTGGAATTCATGGGGGGTTTCCTGGGGGGCGGGAATCGGGAGTGCGTAGCCTGCGCGCTTTGCTGCGCCGGATTAAGCCTCGGCCCGGGAAAACACTGTTGATCCTGATTCACAAGTGGAGGCCGGAACGCCGCCGCAAGTGCAAAAACCGCAGCGCCGTTCGTTGTAGAGCCGCGCCCCACAACGCAGAACCCCCGGCCAGGCCGGGGGTTCTGGGTGACACACGTGCCAATGGCGCGCTTACCAGTTGCCGGCGCCCGGCACGTTGTGTTCGCGGGCGCGGCGGCGCATCAGCAGGTTCAGCCACTCCACCAGCACCGAGAAGCCCATCGCGGCGTAGATGTAGGGCTTGGGCACATGCACGTCCAGGCCGTCCAGGATCAGCACCGCACCGATCATCAGGATGAAGGCCAGGGCCAGCATCTTCACGGTCGGGTTGGCGTCGATGAAGCGGCCCAGCGGGTTGGCGGCCAGCAGCATCACCAGCACCGACAGCAGGATGGCCGCCACCATCACCGGGATGTGGTCGGCGATGCCCACGGCGGTGATCACCGAGTCAAGCGAGAACACGATGTCGATCACCGCGATCTGGGCGATCACGTAGCCAAACACGGCCGACGCCTTGGTGGTGGTGGGGTCTTCGTCCTCGCCACCGCTGATCAGTTCCTTGATCTCCATGCAGCCCTTGATGATCAGGAACAGGCCACCAACGATCAGTACCAGGTCGCGGATGGAAATGCCCATGCCGGCCACGGTGAACAGGTTGGCCGCCATGTGCGCCAGGTAGGCCAGCGAGACCAGCAGGCCGATGCGGGTGATGCAGGCCACCGCGATGCCCAGCTTGCGTGCAAACGGACGACGCTCTTCCGGCAGCTTGCTGACCGCGATGGAAATGAACACCAGGTTGTCGATGCCGAGCACGATTTCCAGCGCGCTGAGCGTGAACAGGGTCACCCAGGCATTGGGGTCGGCGAGGAACTCAAAGGACATGGAAACTCTTCAAGGCAGTGGGGGAATGGGGTTTCAGCCGTAGCTGCCGGCCAGCGCGTGCGGAACCACGACCAGCGCCCAGCACAGCAGCACGTTCATCATCAGCACGAACACCGCTGCCGAGCCCATGTCCTTGGCGCGGCCAGCCAGCTCGTGGATCTCGCTGCCGTAGCGTTCGATCACCGCTTCGATGGCCGAGTTGGCAAGCTCCATCGCCAGCACCAGCAGCATCGAGCCGATCAGCAGCGCGCGTTCGACCGGGGTCTGGCCCAGCCAGATCGCGACCGGAGTCAGCATCACCAGCAGGTATACCTCCAGCCGGAACGAGGACTCGTGCAGCCAGGCGGCGCGCAGGCCCTGCCAGGACCAGCGGGCGGCCTGGAAGATGCGGCGCGGGCCGCGGGGCATGTGGCCGAACTGATCAGCCACGGGTGGAACATCCAGCAACAGGGGCGCGGCGCAGCGACCGCTCAGACGCACGGCAGGAAATCATGGGTGCACAGGAATAGGCAGATGGCCGCCATTTTGCCACAAGGCCGCCAACCGCACCCCGCACCGGCCCGCTGAACGGCCTGCCAGGGGCAAGCACCGGGCTGGGCCGTGCTTCTATGATGGAGCTCCCCTTGCCTGCTGGAGCGCCTGATGTCCCGTCGCCGTACCTGCCTGCTGATGCTGGGCCTGCTGACTGCCGCACCGCTTGCCCAGGCCCTGAGCCCGGCCAGGCCGCCGCAGGTGCCCGAACAGGTCTCCAATGTGGCCTGGGCCGGCGACATGGCCCGCTTCGCCAGCGCCGACCAGGCCAACCCGCCGCCGCGTGGTGGCATCGAGTTCATCGGCAGCTCCTCGATCCGCTTCTGGGAGAGCCTGGCCACCGACTTCCCCGGCCAGCCGGTGTTCAACCGCGGCTTCGGCGGTTCGGAAGTGCGCGACAGCACCTGGTATGCCGGCCAGATCGTGGTGCCGTATGCGCCGTGCAAGGTGTTCTTCTACGCCGGTGACAACGACCTCAACAGCGGCCGCAGCGCCATGCAGGTGCGAGATGACGTGGTCGCCTTCGTGCAGCGCGTGCACCGCGACCTGCCGAAGACCAGGGTCGAGTACCTGTCGATCAAGCCGAGCCCGTCGCGCGCGCACCTGCTGCCGGCGATCAACGAAGCCAACGCGCTGATCAAGGCTGCGCTGGCCAGGCTGCCCAACACCGGCTTCACCGACATCTACACGCCGATGCTCGGCGCCGATGGACAGCCGGACGCGACGCTGTTCCGCGAGGACATGCTGCACATGACCCCGGCCGGCTATGCGATCTGGACCAAGGCGCTGGCGCCGAAGGTCAACTGCAATTGAGGCACTGTGGACGTCGGGCATGGCCCGGCGCTACCGCACCCCATCCACGCATGGCGTGGATCTACCGACATTTCAGCGGGATGGGGTCAGAGCCGGTTGCGCCGCAACGGGATCCGACCCCGGCAGGTCGCCGCGTTACCGGAAGACCACCGTGGCTTCGGTGCCCTTGCCCGGCTGGCTGGCCAGGCTGACCTTCCAGCCGAAGCGGTCGCACAGCCGGCGCACGATCGACAGGCCCAGGCCGGTGCCCTGCGGGCGGCTCGGCTCGGCGCGGTAGAAGGGTTCAAACGCGCGCGACAGCGCCTCGGCGGACATGCCGATGCCGGTGTCGCGCACCACCACCCGGTCATTGAGCACGTGCACGTCGATACGCCCTTCGTCGGTGTAGCTGCAGGCGTTGCGCACCAGGTTGCTGACCACCACCTGCAGCACCCGCGGCGGGGCGTGCAGGTGCACCGGGCCTTCGCTGTGCAGGTGCACTGACACCAGACGCGTACCCAGCAGTTCGTTGGCGTTGTCCACCTCGTAGCGGACGATGTCGTTGACGTCGAACAGCTCGATCTGGGGTTCGACGTCGGCCTCGCGGGCCAGGATCAGGAACGCGTCGATCACCGCTTCCATGTCACGGCCGGCGCGCTGGATGCGCTGCAGGCTGCGGCGCAGGCGCGGCTGCAGGGTTTCATCGCCCAGGGCCATGTCGCTGGCCACGCGGATGACGGTCAACGGCGTGCGCAGCTCGTGGCTCGCATCGCGGGTGAAGTTGCGCTCGCGGGCCACGTGCGCGCTGACCCGGTTGGCCAGCGAATGCAGCGCGGCCGCCAGCTGCCGGGTCTCGCCCTGCATGTCCGCGGGCAGCTTGTTCGGTTCCAGGTCGGCCGCCTCCGGGTGGCCCGGGTCCCAGCGCGAGACGCGCCGTGCCAACCAGTTCACCGGCGACACCAGGCGCTTGGAGGCCCGGTAGGTGACCCAGCTGGCGCCATACACCGCCAACAGGGTCAGCAGCACCGGCACGATGCCGAACCAGAACGCCAGCATCTCCGCACGCGAACGCAGGAACACCAGGTACAGGCGGCCGGCCGGACGCACATCGACCAGTACCAGCTGGTCATCCTTGGGCAGCTCGTGGAAACCGGGTTCCAGGTTGCGCAGGTTGGCCGGCAACGACAGCGCCGACTGCCCGCTTTCCAGCAGGTAGCCGCGGATGTTCTGGGTGTTGGGCGGTGGCTGCACCGGCGAGGCCTCGTGCAGCGTCCAGTAATAGGCCGCTTCCTCGCGCAGGGCGGCGCCGACCAGGCTGTGCTTGATCACCAGCGAAACCAGCCAGGCACCGAGCAGGATGCCCAGGCTGGCCAGGACTGCCTGCAGGATGAAGGCGATACGGATCTTGCGCGGCAGGCCGTGCGGCATTGCGGGGTCCCGGTCAGAGCGCTGCGATTATAGGCAGCGCGCTGCGCCGTAGTCGTGCACGGAGGATGACCGGCGGCAGTGCCGGCCGGTCATCCGTGCCCGGTGCGGGGTCGTTGCCCGGCCGGGCCTGATGCTGCACCGGCCTGGCCCCGATCAGGCCATCGGCTGGGCGATATCGGCAATGCGGTAACCGGCGCTCTGCACGGTGTGCAGCAGCGGACGGTCGAACGGCTTGTCGATGATCTTGCGCAGGTTGTACAGATGGCTGCGCAGGGTGTCCGAATCCGGCAGGCCATTGCCCCAGATCTCGCGTTCGATCTCCTGGCGGGTGACCACGCGCGGCGATTCGCGCATCAGGATGGTCAGCAGGCGCAGGCCGATCGGCGACAGCTGCAGTTCGGTACCGGCACGGGTGGCCCGCATGCTGACCGGATCGAGCACCAGGTCGGCGACCTTCAGCACTTCCGAACCCACCTGGCGGCGTTCGCGGCGGATCAGCGCGCGCAGGCGGGCTTCCAGCTCCTGGATCGCGAACGGCTTGGTCAGGTAGTCATCGGCGCCGAAACCGAGGCCGGTGAGCTTGTCGTCCAGCGTGTCGCGTGCCGTGAGCATCAGCACCGGGGTGGACTTGCGCGCATCGTTGCGCAGGCGACGGCATACTTCGATGCCATCCAGGCGCGGCAACATGAGGTCGAGCACCACGACGTCATAGCTGTTCTCCGCCGCAAGGCGGTAGCCATCCAGGCCGTCCTGTGCATAGTCGACTTCGAAGCCGCGACCTTCCAGGTATTCCCCGATCATCTCGGAGATGTTGCGGTTGTCTTCGACCACCAGCACCAAGCCGGAGGTCTCCTTCGTCTGACGCATGTGATTCCCTCTAACTTCAGCTTTGTGAAACATGCCGGATCGACGGTGGACGCGATGTGAAGTTCCGTCAAGAGGGTTGTAAATCGTTCAGAGCAGGGGCCGCAGGAGTGGCCAGACGTTGTCCAGCACCCTCGATTGCGCCTGCGCCGTGGGGTGCAGGCCATCGGCCTGCATCATGCCCGGCTGCAGGGCCACGCCCTCCAGCAGGAACGGCAGCAGCGGCACCTTGTACTGCGTGGCCAGCGCCTTGTAGGCCGCCGCCAGGCGCTGGCGGTAAGCGGGCCCATAGTTGGGCGGCACGTCGATGCCCAGCAGCAGCACCCTGGCGCCGGCCTTCTGGCTGGCCTGTACCATCTTTTCCAGGTTGCCCTGCACCTGTGCCGGGGTCAGCCCGCGCAGCGCGTCGTTGCCGCCCAGCGCGATCACCACCACCGTCGGCTTTTCCTTCGCCAACAGGCCCGGCAGGCGGGTCAGCGCGCCGGCCGTGGTTTCCCCGCTCATGCTGGCATTGACGATGCGCGCCGGTGTTTTCGACTGTTGCCTGACCCGCTGCTGCAACAGGCTGACCCAGCCGGCGTCGGCAGGGATATTGTGGGCAGCACTGAGGCTGTCGCCGAGCACCAGCACCGTACCTGCCGGGTCTTTGGCTCCGGCCAGCCCAGGCAGCAGCAATCCCAGCAGCAGCACCATCATCGCGCCGGCTCGCCGGCTCCATCCCGTCTTGCGCATTGGAGTCTCCTCATCGACAGCCTGTCCCCCCGCAGCACGCCCGTCGCCATCGCCGTCGACCAGGTCGGCAAGTCCGTGCAGGGCCCGGAGGGTGAAGTCCACATACTGGACAACATCACCCTGACCGTCCATGAAGGCACCAGTGTGGCCATCGTCGGCGCTTCGGGGTCCGGCAAGACCACCCTGCTCGGCCTGCTGGCCGGACTGGACCTGCCCAGCCGCGGCCACGTCGCGCTGGCGGGCCAGAACCTGGGCGACCTGGATGAAGAAGCACGGGCCCAGCTGCGCGCGCGTGCGGTCGGCTTCGTGTTCCAGAGCTTCCACCTGCTGCCGGCGCTGACTGCCGCCGAGAATGTCGCGCTGCCGTTGGAACTGGCCGGACGCGAGGACCGCGCGCGGGTGGACGAGGTGCTGGCGCAGGTCGGCCTGGCCCATCGCGCCCGCCACTACCCGCGCCAGCTGTCCGGCGGCGAGCAGCAGCGCGTGGCGCTGGCACGTGCCTTCGTCACCCGCCCGCGCATCCTGTTCGCCGACGAACCGACCGGCTCGCTGGACCACGCCACCGGCCAGCACATCAGCGACCTGCTGTTCGAACTCAACGCCGGCAGCGGCACCACCCTGGTCCTGGTCACCCACGACCTGCGCCTGGCCCAGCGTTGCCAGTACATCCACCGCATCGATGACGGCCGCCTGCTGCCGGTCGAGCGTGGGGCACAGGCATGAACGTGCTGCGCCACGCGTGGCGCGCGCTGCGCCGCGAGGCGCTGGCCGGCGACCTGCTGACCGTGTTCGCCGCGCTGGTGCTGGGCGTGGCGGTGATGACTGCGGTGGGCACGCTGGTGAACCGGGTCAACCTGGCGCTGACCGGCAGCGCGGCGGAAATGCTCGGCGGCGACCTCGGCATCGCCGGGCGCGATGATCCGCCGCAGGCATTCGCCGACGAGGCGCAACAGCGCGGCCTGGCGCATACCCGCATCGCCAGCTTCGGCAGCGTGCTGTTCAACGGCGATGCCAGCCAGATGGCCAGCATCAAGGCGGTACAGGCGGGTTATCCGCTGCGCGGCACGCTGCGCGTCCGGGCCACGCCCGGCGGTGCGTTGATCGCCGATGCCGGCATGCCGCCCAAGGGCCAGGCCTATGCCGACCCACGCCTGCTGCAGGGGTTGGGGCTGAAGGCCGGCGATGACCTCGAGTTCGGCGCCGGCACGCTGCGCATCGCCGGCATCATCGAGGCCGAGCCGGACAGCGGTGGCGACCTGCTGACACTCTCGCCCACCCTGCTGGTCAACCGCGCTGATGTGGAGGGCACGGGCCTGCTCGGCCCGGGCAGCCGTATCAACTACCGGCTGATGTTCGCCGGCGCAGCGGAGCCGATCGCGGCGCTGCGCCAGTGGCTGCTGCCGCAGGTGAAAGGCCTGCGCCTGCTGAGCGTGGACGACACCCAGCGTGGCGTGCGCCAGGCATTCGATCTGGCCGGGCGCTTCCTCGGCCTGAGCGCGCTGCTGGCGGTACTGCTGGCCGGTGTGGCCACCGCGCTGGCGGCCAACCGCTTCGCCCTGCGTCGCATCGACCAGGTGGCGATCCTGCGCTGCCTGGGCGCACGCCAGCGCGACATCCTGCTGGGCCTGGCGCTGCAGCTGCTGATGCTGGCGGTGCCAGCCTGTGCGCTCGGCATCGGCCTGGGCATGGCCGCGCAGGAAGGCCTGGTGCAGGTGCTGGGCAGCCTGGTGCCGCAGCGCCTGCCGCTGCCGGAAGCGATGCCGGCGCTGACCGGTGCCGGCATCGGCCTGCTGCTGCTGTTCGGCTTCGGCCTGCCACCGCTGCTGCGCCTGCGCGGGGTGCCGCCGATGCGGGTGCTCAACCGTTCCTTCGCCGCCCTGCCGCCGGCGTCGCTGCTGGCCTATGTGGCGGCGCTGGCGGCCAGCCTGCTGCTGGCGGTGCAGGTCACCGGCGATCTGAAACTGGCGCTGTGGGTGCTGGGCGGCCTGGCCGCGCTGGCGCTGGCGGCCGGTGCGGTCGGCTTCGTGCTTCTGCAGCTGCTGCGCGGCCTGCAGCACCGCCTGCATGGCAACTGGCGGTTGGGCCTGGCCGCGCTGACCCGGCGCCGGCTGCTGGCGGTGATGCAGCTGGTGGGGCTGTCGCTGTCGCTGTGCGCGTTGTTGCTGCTGGCGGTGACCGGACCCGGCCTGCTGCAGCAGTGGCGCGAGCGCCTGCCTGCGGATACGCCGAACTACTTCCTGATCAACATCCAGCCCGAACAACGCGACGGTGTGCTGGCCGCATTGCGTGGACTGGGCGCCGGCGACGCCAGTATCGAGCCGATGGCGACCGGCCGCCTGATCGCGATCAACGGCAAGCCGCCGCTGCGCGTGGACCAGGCCGCCGCCGAGGGGAACGGCGCGAACAACGGCCCGCGCGAGGACGACGACGAGAACCGGCCGCTGAACTTCAGCTGGCGCAGCAGCTTCCCACCCGCCAATGCGCTGCTGGAGGGCCGCTTCTGGCAGGCCGGCAGCACCGCGGCGGAAGCCTCGGTGGAAACCGGCTGGGCGCGGCGCTACGGCGCGCACCTGGGTGATCGCATTACGATTTCCGTAGGCGAGCAGCAGCGCGAGTTCACCGTCACCAGCATCCGCAAGGCGGACTGGAACACGTTCCGCCCGAATTTCTTCGTGCTGTTGAACCCCAATGCGGTGGGCGATACCCCGCACAACCTGCTGTCGGCCTTCCATCTGCCGTCCGGCAACGCGGCCGGGCTGGGCGAGCTGGTGCGCGCGCAGCCGAACCTGTCGCTGCTGGACGTGGACGCGGTGATCTCGCAGGTGCGCGATGTGATGGAGCGCGTGGCGCAGGCAGTGCAGCTGGTGATGGTGTTCAGCCTGCTGGCCGGCGTGCTGGTGCTGCTGGCGGCGCTGCAGGCCACCGCCGGCGAGCGCCGCTACGACAGCGCGGTGCTGCGCACGCTGGGCGCGACCCGGCGCCAACTGCGCGGCGCGGTGCTGGTGGAGTTCGGCGCGCTGGGCACGCTGGCGGCGTTGCTGGCGGTGGGCGCGGCCGCAGCGATCGGCGTGGCGGTGTCGCAGAAGGTGTTCGAGCTGCCCTTGCTGCCGCCGTGGCCGGGCCTGCTGATCGGCGGCGTGGTCGGCATCGGCTTGAGCCTGCTGGCGGGCTGGTGGGGTACGCGGGCGATCCTGCATACGCCGCCGGCATTGGCACTGCGCGAGGCCTGAATCGGTTGCGCCTCCGGATGGCGTGCCGAGCAAGCCCGGCCCCCACCGGCAGCCGGTGAATGCGGTGCCGGGTACCCCCGGCACCTCTCTCCATCGCGGCGATCAGCCTTCCTTCGGCGCCTTTTCCACGTACTTGGCGAACACCTCGTCGATCTGCTTGTCCTTCACCTTTTTGCCGGACTGGATCGCTTCGGCCTGGGTGAACAGCGGAATGATCATCGCCATGCCATCGATCTTGGTCTTCAGGTGCACGCCCGGGGCCTGGCCGAGGAAGCCGTCCCAACGCTGGCGCACCTTGGCCCAGTAGCCGGCAGTGGCCTTCCAGTAGTCACGCGCCGGGGTGAAGTCGACCTCGGTGGTCTTCACGTAGTCGTTGAAGCCGAACTCGCGTGCGATCTCCACCTGGCTGCCGTCGGCGTTGCGCTGCACCTTGGTGTTGAACTGCTCGTGGGTCCAGCCATTGGGCGTGAGCGTGTGGCGGTTGACGACGGCCAGCGCGTTGTAGTCGCTGCGCTTGGTGTACTCACGGCGCGGCAACGGGCGCCAGCTGAGGTCGCTGGTCCAGCTCGGCACGTTGTTGGTGTAGGTCCATTTGCCGGTGCCGCAGTAGCGCGGTGCGTCGCTCACTTCGTACACGCACTGGGTCCAGGCGCCCTGGTTCACCGCCGCGGGAATGCGGCGTACCTGCCAGGTCTGGTCGGCGCTGAACTCGAAACGGTTCGGTGCTTCGTAGACCCAGTCCTGGCGCCAGTGCTTGGTGATGTGGCCGCTCTTCTCGTCCAGCAGCAGGTGCTGCAGCACGATGCGCTTCGGCGTGTCCTCGACCACGATCACCAGTTCGTTGCCGCCGCTGCGCATCGCCGGGGCGCGCTCGTAGCCGGGCTTCAGCAGCACGGTCTCGTCGAATGCGAAATCGACGGTGTACTCGCCCTGCATGGCAAGGATGCTGTCGTGGTCGCGGGCGATGCCGGAGGGCTGCGCGCTGGCCACGCCGCTGGTGGCGAGCAGCAGCAGGACGCTGGCTGTCTGGAGCTTCATCGGGGTCTTCCTTCGGGGTTGCAGATGCAGTGAGAGGCCGTCCGTGGCCGACAGGCGTTCCATCGGGAAAGGGTTACAGCCGGATCAGCGGCAGGTCGCCGGGAACCCGCGGCGCCGAGCGACGTGCAGCATCGGCGCAGCAGCAATCGTCGATCGCCAGCTCGCCTTCGGCACCTTCCAGCCGCGCGATGCGACGCGCGGTGGCTGCGCCCAGCGAGGACAACGTCGACAGGCTTGCAGCCAGGGTGCGGCCGTCGTCGGCGGCATGCAGGCGCAGCGCGCACAGTCGCCAGCGCTGGCCACCGAGATGGCCGGCCAGGCGCCGCCACAGGCGTTCGCCGACACTGCCCTCGCTGTCATGCTCCGGGCCCGGCGGCAGCGCCGCGACCAGCCGGTCCCAGGCCAGGAAATCGCTGTCGGGCAACAGGTACAGCCGCCACACGCAGCGGCCGCGGGCATCGAGGAAGCACAGGCTTTCGCGCACGCCCTCGCTGTCCACGCCCTGGCAGGCATGCACGCGTACTGCCTGGCGCCAGCCACCGAGCTCGTTGCCGTCGGCGCGGTACAGGCACAACACGGTGCCGAGCGTGGCCAGCTGTGCCGGCGTCGGCCAGGCCGCGCTGCCCTGCGCGGCGATGGCGTCGTTCCTGCGTGCGGACAAGGCTCGGCTCATGAGGTCACCAGGAAACGGCAAGGCTGGCGGAGAGGGTGCGGCCCGGGCTGGTATAGCGGTCCAGCACGCGGCTGCCCGGCGACAGCGTCGAACCCACGTTGGACCAGTCGATGTAACGCTTGTCGCCCAGGTTGAACACGCCGACGTTGAAGGTGGCGCCCGGGGCGAAGTTCCAGTGCGCCATCAGGTCGGCCACGCCGTAGCCGGCCGGGCGGTACACCGTGGCGGCGGTGACGCGGTCCTTGCGCTTGACGAAGGTACCGGCCAGTTCGACGCCCCAGGTGTCGGTGTCGTACATCAGGCCGACGGTGCCACGCAGCGGGTCGACCGAATCCAGCGGGGTGTCTTCGGTCCTGTTGTCGCCGCGCGACCAGGCCACCGAGCTGCGCAGCGCCCAGCCCTGCAGCGCCGGGCTGATCTGGCCGAAGTCGACGCCGGCCTTCATCTCGGCACCGTAGATGCGCGCATCCGCGATGTTGCGCGACTGGAACACCATCAGGCCCTGGGCGTTGGTGCCGACCAGCGACTGCGACTCGATGAAGTCCTTGTACTCGTTGTAGTAGCCGCTGAGGCTCACGTAGGCCGCTGGCGACAGGAAGCGCAGTCCCAGCTCCAGGCCGTCACTGGTTTCCGGCTTCAGGTCCGGATTGGGAATGGCGGTGTAGCCGAAGGCGAAGTTGGTGAAGCCCAGGTTGACGTCGTTGTACGGCGGCGAGCGGAAGCCATGCGAATAGCCGGCAAACAGCGACCATTCGTCGGTGAAGCGATAGACCATGCCCAGCTTCGGCGAGACGCTGGTCTTGGTCAGCCTGGCCACCGCAACGCCGGGATTGTCGTCGGCGAAGATGCTGTCCACCTCCGGCTTCAGCTCGTAGCGGTCCACGCGCACGCCCGGCACCAGCGACAGCTTGCCGTTGGCCATGCGCATTTCGTCCTGTGCGTACAGGCCCAGCTCGGTGGTCTTGCTGATCGGGAAATCGCGCACCGGGAAGGCGTCGGGCAGGATGGTGGTGCTGGTCTGGCCATTGGCCAGCACCTGGTAACCGTCGCGCTTCTGGCGGATCTCGGTATGCGCGCCCTCGAAACCGTAGGTCAGCGCGTGTTCGACGCTGCCGGTGCTGAACGCCTTGTTGAACTGCGCCTGCAGGCCGTAGACGCGCTGGTCGAAGTTGAACGCGCGGTGGCGGCGGCTGCGGTTGGCGCGGTCCTCATCCGTGATCTGGGTGGTTTCGCTGTGCTGGGTATACAGCTGCCAATACAGGCTGTCGGCGAAGCCCTTGTCCAGCGCATCCATTTCATGGGCGAACGACACGCGGGTGCGGTTCTGCGTATCGCGCGCCTTCATGCCGGTGGTGGTGGTGCGGTCGATCGAGGACAGCACGTTGGTATCGGTGTTGTCTTCGTTGCCTTCCACGGTCAGCCGGAAGCGCTGGGCCTCGCTCGGCGCATAGACCAGCTTGGCCAGGCCACTGCGACCATCGCGGTCCTGCGGGTTGGGCGCGGTGCGGGTATTGTCGAGGCTGCGTACATCACCCTTGTTGCCGGTTTCCTGGCCCTGGCGATGGTTGATGTTGACCATGCCGCTCCAGTGTTCGCCGCCGAACGCGCTGGTCACGCCGCCGAGCAGGCCCTTCCACTCACCGTCGTAGCCGAACTTCAGGCCGACGTAGCTGTCCTTGCCATCCTTGAGGTAGTCGGCAGGATCCTTGGTGACGAAGGCGACCACACCCCCGAGCGCGTCGGACCCATACAGCGAGCTGGCCGGGCCGCGCACGATCTCCACGCGCTTGAGCGTATCCAGATCGGTGAAGTTGCGGTTGGCGTTGGAGAATGAGCCGATGTTGAAGCTGGTGGGCATGGCGATGCCGTCGGTCTGCACGCGCACGCGGTTGCCGTCCAGGCCACGGATGCGGATGCTGCCAAGGCCGAAGCGCGCGGCGCTGCGGCTGACCGACAGGCCCGGCTCGTAGCGCAGCAGATCCTTGATGTCCTGCACCAGGTGCCGGTCCATCTGCTCGCGTTCGATGACGTCCACGGTGGCCGCCACATTGCTCACCGCCCGCTCGGTGCGGGTGGCGGTGACCTGCACACGGTCGAATTCGCGCGCATCGGGCGCGGCGGTGGCCGCGGCAGCAGCATGGGCGGACAGCGGCAGGGCCATCCAGACGGCAAGGCAAAGGGCGGTAGGGCGGGTCATCGGGTTCGTTCGGTCAGGCAGGGGAACCCCCGGTTACCGGCACACCCGGAGGGTGCACGCGGTAGACCGAGGGGGAGAGAGCGGGAGCGGACCGATCGCCCACCCTGCCGGCGCGGCCGGCAGGAGGGAGGGGGTCGGGCGACCAGGCCGCGATTACTTGGTCAGGATCAGCTTGTCGTTGCTGGTGTGCCGCAGGCGATAGAAGCGGTCGCCGTGCTGGATCAGGATTTCACGACGGCCCTTGAGCAGGGCTTCGCTGTCGATGACCTCTTCCGGCGGAACGACACGGACCGGACGATCGCGGAGGGTCAGCGTTTCGGGGCGCAGCAGTACAGGTTGAGCATTCATGAGCATCTGGACTCGTGCGAGGGACGAGTCAAATGATAATGATTCTCAGTTGACAATCAACAACCATTCTCAATTTGATTGATGAGATTAATGATCGAATTCTGAAATTCGATAGATCATGTCAATCAAATGGCGACGCAGCCGTGTAGAGTCGACTCTACCGAGGCCCCCGAGGCCCGGTCGGCCCCCGGGTTCAGGCGAAGGCGGCTTCGATGTCGGCCCAGCCGGCGGCGTCGACCTGCTCCAGCACCTCCAGCGCCTGCAGGTTCTGCAGCAGCTGGCTGACCCGGCTGGCACCGAGGATCACGCTGGAGACGTTCGGGTTGCGCAGGCACCAGGCGATGGCCAGCGTGGCCGGCGCCTGCCCCAGCGCACGCGCCACTTCGCTGAAGCGGCGCACCTGGGCCAGGCGGGCCTCGGCGTCGTCACCCAGCACCAGCGCCTGCAGCCATTCCATGCCCTCGCGGCCCAGCCGCGCATCGGCCGGAATGCCCTGGTCGTACTTGCCACTCAGCAGGCCCGAGGCCAGCGGCGAGAAGATGGTGGTGCCCAGGCCGGCACCGGCATACAGCGGCGCGTACTCGACCTCGACCCGTTCGCGGTGCAGCAGGTTGTACTGCGGCTGCTCCATCGACGGGCCCTGCAGGTTGCGCGCCTCGGCGATGTCCAGCGCCTGCTGGATCTGCACCGCCGACCACTCCGAGGTCCCCCAGTAGAGGATCTTGCCTTGCCGCACCAGGGTATCCATGGCATGCACGGTCTCGGCGACCGGCGCGTCCGGATCCGGGCGATGGCAGTAATAAAGGTCCAGGTAGTCCACCCGCAGGCGCTTGAGCGCCGCGTGGCAGGCGTCGGTCACATGCTTGCGCGACAGGCCGCGCTGGGTCGGCCGTGGGTCCTTGGCGCTGCCGAAGAACACCTTGCTGGAGACGCAGATGCCGTCGCGCGGCAGGCGCAGGTCGGCGATCACATCGCCCATCACCTGTTCGGCGCGGCCGTTGGCATAGCCCTCGGCGTTGTCGAAGAAGTTGACGCCGTGGTCCCAGGCGGCGGCCACCAGGTTGCGGGCCTCGTCGCGCGGGATCTGGTCACCGAAGGTCACCCAGGCGCCGAAGGACAGGGCGGAAATCGGCAGGCCGGTGGAGCCCAGGCGACGGTATTGCATGCGAATCTCCTGCTGCGGGCCCGCATCCGGGCCGGGATCGAGCCCCATTCTACCTGCCGCCGCCGGCCGCAAGCCCTTGCCGTTGCTGGCCTGATCGGTACCGATAGATGCGCGCACGCTGCTTTTTCTTGCCCCGGCCCCTGCCCTGCACTAGGCTTCCCGTTTTTCGCGACGCCCCAGGGGAGTCACTCACATGGTCGAAGGTTTGGGCAGGATCGGCTTCGGCCTGTTCGGGTTGGCGGTGCTGATCGGCATCACCTGGTTGTTTTCCAACAACAAGCGTGCGGTTGACTGGAAGCTGGTTGCCACCGGTATCACCCTGCAGATCGCGTTCGCGGCGCTGGTGATCCTGGTGCCGGGCGGCCGCGACGTGTTCGATGCGCTGGGCAAGGGCTTCGTCAAGGTTCTCAGCTTCGTCAACGAAGGCTCGGGCTTCATCTTCGGCTCGTTGATGGACACCAAGAACTACGGCTTCATCTTCGCCTTCCAGGTGCTGCCGACCATCATCTTCTTCTCGGCGCTGATGGGGGTGATGTACCACCTCAACGTCATGCAGGCGATCGTGCGCGTGATGGCGTGGTCGATCACCAAGGTGATGCGCGTGTCCGGCGCGGAAACCACCAGCGTCTGCGCCAGCGTCTTCATCGGCCAGACCGAGGCGCCGCTGACCGTGCGCCCGTACATCGCCAGGATGACCCAGTCCGAGCTGCTGACCATGATGATCGGCGGCATGGCCCACATCGCCGGCGGCGTGCTGGCGGCCTATGTGGGCATGCTCGGCGGTGGCGACCCGGCGCAGCAGGCCTTCTACGCCAAGCACCTGCTGGCAGCGAGCATCATGGCCGCACCGGCCACCCTGGTCGTGGCCAAGCTGCTGATTCCGGAAACCGGCACCCCGCTGACCCGCGGCACGGTGAAGATGGAAGTCGAAAAGACCTCCAGCAACATCATCGACGCGGCCGCTGCCGGTGCCGGTGACGGCCTGAAGCTGGCGCTGAACATCGGCGCGATGCTGCTGGCCTTCATCGCCCTGATCGCGCTGCTGAACGCCCCGTTGACCTGGATCGGCGAGGTGACCGGCCTGGCCGCTGCCATCGGCAAGCCGACCAACCTGTCGACCATCTTCGGTTACGTGCTGGCCCCGATCGCCTGGGTGATCGGTACCCCGTGGGCTGATGCCACCACCGTCGGTTCGCTGATCGGCCAGAAGGTCGTGATCAACGAATTCGTCGCCTACACCGAACTGTCGCAGATCGTGAACGGCCAGGTGGCCGGCGTGAGCCTGTCCGAGGAAGGTCGCCTGATCGCCACCTACGCGCTGTGCGGCTTTGCCAACTTCAGCTCGATCGCGATCCAGATCGGCGGCATCGGCGGCCTGGCCCCGGAACGTCGCCACGACCTGGCCAAGTTCGGCCTGCGCGCGGTGTTGGGCGGTACCATTGCCACCTTCATGACGGCGACCATCGCCGGCGTGCTGACGCACTTCAGTTGAACCCTTGGTTGAGAAAAGATTCCCTATGAGCAGCAGTGTCGTTGTCGTCGGTTCCTTCAATGTCGATCACGTGTGGCGGTGTGAGTCGCTGCCGGCACCGGGTGCGACCATTGCCGGCCGCTACAGCACCGGCCCCGGGGGCAAGGGCTTCAACCAGGCGGTGGCGGCCTGCCGCGCCGGTGCCGACACGCACTTCGTGTGCGCGTTGGGCGATGACGCCGGTGGCGCCACCGCGCGTGAACTGGCTGCGCAGGATGGCTTCGCGCTGATCGCCGAGGCCAGCAGCGAACCGACCGGCACCGCGGGCATCTACGTGGACGCGCGTGGCCGCAACACCATCGTGATCGGCCCGGGTGCCAACGCCGCGCTGGGCACCGATTTCCTGCAACAGCAGCAGGCCCTGCTGACCCGCGCCAAGGTGGTGCTGGTGCAGCTGGAATCGCCGGTGCAGACCATCGAAGCGGCGCTGGCCACGGCTCGCGAGGCCGGTGTCACCACCGTGCTCAATACCGCACCGGCCGATGCGCCCTCGACCATCGGCCTGCTCAAGCTGGCCGATGTGATCACCCCGAACGAAACCGAGTTCGCTGCCCTGCTCGGCCGCCATGTCGGTGAGCGCGTGGATGCCAACGACGTCGCCGCGCTGGATGGCGCCAGCCTGCACGCGCTGTGCCGCAAGCTGGTCGGCAACGGCACCGTGGTGGTGACCCTGGGTTCGGTGGGCGTGTTCGTGTCGCATGCCGACGAGAACCTGCGCGGCGATACCCAGCCGTACTACCGCGTGGGTGCCGAACAGGTGCAGGCGATCGACACCACCGGTGCCGGTGACGCCTTCAACGGTGCGCTGGCCGCGTCGCTGGCGCAGGTGGCCGACGCCCCGTTCGCCCGCCACGTGCGCTTCGCCAACCAGTTCGCCGGCCGTTCGACCGAGAAGGAAGGCGCCGCTGCGGCGATGCCGCGCTTCACCCCGGCCGACGCTGAAGCCAGGTAATTCCACGCCACGCGTGGATGACAAGGCCCGGGTGTGCAGACACCCGGGCCTTTCTTTTGCCCATTGCCCAGCCCCTGCGACCGCCTGTCGCATTGCCCACATCCTGCCCCTCGCCCACCATCCGCGCAGCTTCCTCGCACGGGCAGGACATGGACGGATTCCCCTGGCTGCTGGTCGCGGCCGCCGGCAGTGCCGTGGCGGCGCTGCTGCATATCGGCTGCATCGCCTTCGGCGCCGCGGGGTACAGGTACTTCGGTGCCGGTCAGCGCGTGGTCCGGTTGGCGCATGCGGGGCACTGGTGGCCACCGCTGATGACCGCCGGCATCACTGCCGTGCTGGTGGCCTGGACCCTGTACGCACTGGCCGCCGCGGGCTGGCATTCGCCGCTGCCGGCCAGCCGCCTGGTCCTGCCCGGCATCGCCGCGCTGCTGTTGCTGCGTGCCGCGATGGGCTTCGGCCTGGCGCTGTTCCGGCCGGGGTACAACGGCACGCGCTTCTGGGCGGTCAGCTCGCTGGTCTGCCTGGGCCTGGGGCTGGCCTTCGCGCTGGGTACCCGCCAGGCCTGGCAGAGCCTGGGGTAGCCGCCCACCATCGCCCGCCCGTGGGGGCGGCGGAAGCAACCGTCAAGCATCTGCTGATGCCGGTACGGCATGAGGTCGGTGCCGATCGGCCTGAACCGGACCGCGCCCGGCACGGCCGTACCGCCGCCCGCGCCCTACAATGGGCGCATGCAGATCGGCCCGTACACCATTGCCCCCAACGTCGTGCTGGCACCCATGGCCGGCGTCACCGACAAGCCCTTCCGCCTGCTGTGCAAACGGCTGGGTGCGGGACTGGCCGCCTCGGAAATGACCATCAGCGACCCGCGCTTCTGGAACACGCGAAAGTCGATCCACCGCATGGACCATGATGGCGAGCCAGCCCCGATCAGCGTGCAGATCGCCGGCACCGAGCCGCAGCAGCTGGCCGAGGCCGCGCGCTACAACGTCGACCACGGCGCGCAGATCATCGACATCAACATGGGCTGCCCGGCCAAGAAGGTGTGCAACGCCTGGGCGGGCTCGGCGCTGATGCGCGACGAGCAGCTGGTGGCGCGCATCCTCGAAGCCGTGGTCAACGCAGTGGACGTGCCGGTCACGCTGAAGATCCGCACCGGTTGGGACTGCGACCATCGCAATGGCCCGGTGATCGCCCGCATCGCCGAGGCCAGCGGCATCGCCGCGCTGGCCGTGCATGGCCGCACCCGCGACCAGCATTACACCGGCCAGGCCGAGTACGCCACCATCGGCGAGATCAAGGCTGCGCTGCGCATCCCGGTGATCGCCAACGGTGACATCGATTCACCGCAGAAGGCCGCCCACGTGCTGCAGCAGACCGGGGTGGATGCAGTGATGATCGGCCGCTCCGCGCAGGGCCGGCCGTGGATCTTTCGCGAAGTGGCGCACTACCTCGCCACCGGCGAGGAACTGCCACCGCCGTCGCTGGCGGAAGTGCGCGACATCCTGCTCGGCCACCTGCATGCGCTGCATGCGTTCTATGGCGAGCCGCAGGGCGTGCGCATCGCGCGCAAGCACCTGGGCTGGTATGCCAAGGACCGGCCGGAGAACGCCGCCTTCCGCGCCGTGGTCAACCGTGCCGAAGACCCACAGAGCCAGATCGCGCTGACCACCGAGTACTTCGACCGCCTGATCGCCGGGGAACCGGCGCTGTCTTCGGCCGCCTGACCGCCCCCGCCGCGTCGCAACGTCGAGCCTGCTCGACCGAATTGAACTCCGAGAGCCCGCCTCCATGACCCCGCCGATCTCCTCTCCGACCTACCTGCACGGATTTTCCGGCACCGAACAGCAGCGCCTGATGACCCAGGCCCGGCTGCTGGAATCGAGCATCTTCGGCCAGATCGACTACAGCGGCGCGCGGCGCCTGCTGGAAGTCGGCAGTGGCGTCGGTGCGCAGACCGAGATCCTGCTGCGCCGCTTCCCCGAGCTGCACGTGACCGGCGTGGACCTGAGCGAAACGCAGCTGGCCACCGCGCGCGAGAACCTGGCGCGCACGCCGTGGTGCAGCGACCGATACACCCTGCAGCAGGCCGACGCCGGCGAGCTGCCGTTCGAGGCACGCAGCTTCGACTCGGCGTTCCTGTGCTGGGTGCTGGAACACGTGCCTTCACCGGCGCGGGTGCTGAGCGAAGTGCGCCGCGTGCTGGCTCCGGGTTCGCCGGTCTACATCACCGAAGTGATGAATGCCTCGTTCCTGCTCGACCCGTACTCGCCGCACATCTGGCGCTACTGGATGGCCTTCAACGACTTCCAGTACGACCATGGCGGTGACCCGTTCGTCGGTGCAAAGCTGGGCAACCTGCTGCTGGCCGGCGGCTTCCGCGACGTGCACACCGAGATCAAGACCATCCACCTGGACAACCGCGAACCGGCGCGTCGAAAGACGATGATCGCGTTCTGGGAACAGCTCCTGCTGTCGGCCGCCGACCAGCTGCTGCAGGCCGGCTCGGTGGACGAGGAAACCGTGGAAGGCATGCGCCGCGAGTTCCGCCTGGTGCAGAACGACCCGAACGCCGTGTTCTTCTACTCGTTCGTCCAGGGCCGCGCCACGGTGTATTGATCCGGTGTTCTGCTGCCGATCGGGGCCGTAGAGCCACGCCATGCGTGGATCCAGTGATCAATGCACGGCGGTGTGGTCGGCCGCGCCCGGCGCCGCCGCCGGCTCCTGCCAGATCCGCTGCCACATCGCCGCCAGGCGGCGACCGGCGTCGGCACGCGCGGCGGGACTGCTGCAGTCCACCCGCACCTGCTCGGGAACGATCGCCCGCCACTGCCCGTCGGCCTGCCCGGCCACGACGAAGTTGAAGGTGTAGTCCGGCTCCAGCCCCATGCGCAGGTCACTCAGCACCAACCGGCCGTCAACCACCTGCGCACGCATGAAACCGCGGTTGAACCACGTCAGCTGCTGCACCGCCGGGATGGCCTGCGCTTCGCGCAAGGCCTGTACGTTGGACGCATGGCCTTCGAACCGCATCGGCCGGTGGTCGGCCACCAGCGAGCGGTCACCCACCACGTAGCCATTGGGCGTCATCGCCACCACCCGCCACAGCAGGGTGTTGAACGGCATCGGTACCGAGAAGCGCGGCGCATCGCCCAGGCCCATCGCGGCCAGGCTCTGCTGTGCGGCACGGTCGACCTGTGACTTGGCGATCAGGCCCCAGCCCAGGTAGCCACTGCTGAGCAGCAGGGCCACGCCCAGCACCCTGCCCGCCCAGGGCCGGGCGCGGCCGAACCAGGCCAGCACGCAGCCCAGCAGAAGCCACACCGTATACCCCGGGTCGATGATGAAGACACTGGATCCCATGGTCGGATGCGGGCGCAGCGGCCACCACAACTGGGTGCCATACACGGTGAACGCATCCAGCACCGGATGGGTGACCAGCGCCAGCTGGATCGCCCAGAACCAGCGCAGCGGTGACTGCGCGACGCGGCCATTGCCGAAGCGCTTGAACAGCCACCAGATCAATGCCGCCACCCATGGCAGTACCAGCAGCGAATGACTGAAACTGCGGTGCTCGATCATGTTCGCCACCGGATCGGCTGCGGTGAAACCGAGCCACAGCGCGTCGAGGTCCGGCAGGGTGCCAAGCGCGGCACCGGCGAGCAGGGCCGCGCGGCGATGTCCGGGCGGGGCGATGGCAGCGGCGACGGCGCCACCGAGCACGATCTGGGTCAGGGAGTCCATGGGCCGATGCTAGCGGCTTGCGGGCGGTGCATGTAGAGCCGAGCCCATGCTCGGCTGCGCTTCGTTCGGCGCCACGTCAGCCGAGCATGGGCTCGGCTCTACAGTAGGACAGACGCGCGTTATGCCGCCTGCGACAACCGCGCGCCTGGCAGTTCCACCAGGGTCTGGCCGTTGTGGTCGAGCAGGCGCAGCGCACCATCATGGTCCTCGGCCAGTGCGGTCAGGCTCTCCACCCAGTCGCCGTCGTTGGCGTAGACCAGGCCATCGCGTTCGACCAGCGCCGCGCGGTGGATGTGGCCGCAGACGATGCCATCCAGGCCGCGCCGGCGCACGTCGTCCAGCCCGGCCTGCACGAAGCGCTCGATGTAGCGTTCGGCGGCCCCGCTGCGCTTCTTCAGGAACTCCGACAGCGACCAGTAGCGCATGCCAAGCCGGCGCCGTACCGCGTTCAGCGCCTGATTGCCGGTCAGGATGCGGTAGTACAGCCAGTCGCCGAACTTTTCCTGCAGGCCACCGAAATGGGTCACGCCGTCGTAGTCGTCGCCATGCGCGACCAGCAGCCGGCGGCCATCGGCGGTCACGTGGATGGCACGGCGGCGCACCTGCATGGCCGGCAACATCAGCCCGCACACCTGGCGCAGCGAGGCATCGTGGTTGCCGGGAATGTAGATGATCTCGGTCCCTGCACGGCGCAGCGCGTGCAGGGCCTGGATGACTTCGCTGTGCGACTGCCGCCAGTTGGCGCGGCGATGCGCCATCCACCACAGGTCGATGATGTCGCCGACCAGGTACAACCGTTCGCAGCGCAGCTGCGAGAGGAACCGCGCCAGCTCGGTGGCATGGCAATGACGTGAGCCCAGGTGCACGTCGGAGACGAACACTGCGCGCCGGTGCGGCGACAGGTTCGCCAGCGTGCTCATGCCGGCGCACCCGTGTCGCGCAGGTAGCGTTTGCGCTTGTTCGGCCGGATCGCGCACAGGTCCACTTCGATCAGGCCGTCGATCGAATCGCTGAAGTCCGGGTCCACACCGAAGGCGAGGAAGCGCGCGCCGCCGGGTTCGCACAGATCGGTGTACTGGCGGTACAGCGTCGGCACGCCGGTACCCAGTGCGGCCAGGTTGGCCTTGAGCACATCGAACGCGGCACCCGCATCCAGCTCGCCGAAACTTGGCGGTGCGGCGAAGTACTGGAAGGGGCGGTTCGATTCGGCCAGCCCGGCGGTTCCGCCGTAGTAGCGCTGGTAGTAGGCCACCAGCTGCTCGCGCGCATCGCGCGGCAGCGCTGCGCTGATCGAGACCGCGCCGAACAGGTAGCGGATGCCCGGCCGGCACTGCAGGTAGGCGCCGATGCCCTGCCACAGGTAGTCCAGGCTGCGGCTGCCCCAGTAATCGGGCACCACGAAGCTGCGGCCCAGCTCCAGGCCCTCGGCAATGTGGGTGATGGCATCGTCGGAATAGCGGAACAGCGACGCGCTGTAGAGCCCGGACAGGCCGTGCCGGGCCAGGGCCTGGGCGCCGCGCATGATGCGGTAGGCACCGGCAATGCGCTGCGCCGCCGGGTCCCAGATCACGATGTGCTCGTACTGCGGATCGTAGGCGTCCAGGTCGCGGCTGCGCCCGGTGCCCTCGCCCACCTGGCGGAAGGTCAGCTCGCGCAGGCGGCCCAGTTCCAGCAGCAGCGGTGAATCGGCGGTACAGGTCGCCAACAGGATCTGCTTGCCATCGGCGGTCTGGCCCAGCTGGGTGGCCGCAGCAATGCCGGCGGCGACCTGCGAAGGCGGCACCGGAGACGCCAATGGCTCGGGGCCTGCGCACGCAGCGGCATTGCCGGCCGCGCCGTTGCGGCCCAGCGCGTACAGCGCGCGGCGCACCGCCAGCAGCTGTGCGCCCGGGTCACCGCCCTTGCCCAGCTGCATCGGCTCGCCGATGCTCAGCCGCAGCGGGCGGCCACGACGGGCGAACATTTCGCGCGCCAGCAGCGCGGTGCCGGCCGGCTTGAACAGGGTCGAGGCGCCGTAGAACAGCGCCGAGTTGCGCGCTTCCACCCGCACCGGCAGCACCGGCGCAGCGGCCGCGCGGGCAAAGCGGACGAACCCGCGCTGCCAACGGCCATCGCGGATGCCGCGCAGCGACAGGCGCGAGACCTCGCCGGCCGGGAACACGATCACGCACTGCTCGGCGGCCAATGCTTCCTCCACCGCATGCAGGCTGCCGCGCCGGGCCTTGCCACCGAGGATGCGCACCGGCAGCAGCAGGTCCTGCAGCGGCGCGATCGCCCCCAGCAGATCGTTGGCCACGATCCGCACGTCGCGGCGGATACGGCCAACCGCGTCCAGCAGTGCGAGGGCATCCAGTGCCCCGGAGGGGTGGTTGGCGACGATCAGCAGGCGGCCGGTGGCCGGGATCCTGGCCAGCGCGGCCGGATCCACCTGGTACTGGCCGCCGATGAATTCCAGGCCGGCGGCGACGAAACCGAAGCCGCGCAGTCCTGAGCTGCGCTGCAGGAAGGCTTCGATCTGGTCCAGGCGCGACCAGCGCCCGACGCTGCGCAGCAGCGGCCGCGCCAGTTGGCCGCGACGGCCATGGAACCAATCGGGGAAACGTTGCTGGAGACGCTGTTCGAGTTCCTGCATGGCGGATCCACTGATGCCCGGCGGCCGGATTGGCCGACAGCCTGCGCCCGGCAGGCGGCAGCCAGATGGCGGTTTCGGGGCAGAACGATGACGGCCGGCCCGCCTTCGCGGCGAGGTCGCCGCCTGCGCGGTCGGGGCCGGCAGCCGTCCCGTCTGTTGTCACGCTGGTGGAACACTGGGCCTCAAGGCTGGGCCCCAATCCCCAAGGGACGGCCCCTCCAGGCCTACGCGGGCTTAACCACCGGCAACCGGCACAGGTTCACAATGCACAGGCGGCGCACCCCGTGTATCATGCGCGCCCATCTTTCCATCCGAATCAAGGGATATTACGCCTGATGTCCAGCTATCTCTTCACCTCCGAGTCGGTCTCCGAAGGCCATCCGGACAAGGTTGCCGACCAGATCTCCGATGCGGTGCTGGACGCGATCCTGACCCAGGACCAGCGCGCCCGCGTGGCCTGCGAGACCATGGTCAAGACCGGCGTTGCCATCGTGGCCGGTGAAATCACCACCAGCGCCTGGATCGACCTGGAAGCGCTGACCCGCAAGGTCATCACGGACATCGGCTACGACAGCTCCGACGTCGGTTTCGACGGCGCCACCTGCGGCGTGCTGAACCTGATCGGCAAGCAGTCGCCGCACATCGCCCAGGGCGTGGATCGCAAGAAGCCGGAAGAAATGGGCGCTGGCGACCAGGGCCTGATGTTCGGCTATGCCACCAACGAGACCGACAGCTACATGCCGGCCGCGATCCACCTGTCGCACCGCCTGGTCGAGCAGCAGGCCAAGATCCGCAAGAAGAAGAACTCGCCGCTGTCGTGGCTGCGTCCGGACGCCAAGAGCCAGGTCACCCTGCGCTATGAAAACGGCGTGGTCTCGGCCATCGACGCCGTGGTCCTGTCGACCCAGCACGCCCCCGGCATCAAGCAGAAGGACCTCATCGAGGCCGTCCGCGAAGAGATCATCAAGCCGGTGCTGCCGGCCAAGTGGCTGCACAAGGGCACCAAGTTCCACATCAACCCGACCGGCAAGTTCGAGATCGGTGGCCCGGTGGGCGACTGCGGCCTGACCGGCCGCAAGATCATCGTCGACACCTACGGCGGCTGGGCCCGTCACGGTGGTGGTGCCTTCTCCGGCAAGGACCCGTCCAAGGTCGACCGTTCGGCAGCCTACGCGGCCCGCTACGTCGCCAAGAACGTGGTGGCCGCCGGCCTGGCCGACCGTTGCGAAGTGCAGGTCTCCTACGCCATCGGCGTGGCTGAGCCGACCTCGATCTCGGTCACCACCTTCGGCACCGGCAAGATCAGCGACGACAAGATCGAGAAGCTGATCCGCAAGCACTTCGACCTGCGCCCGTACGGCATCATCAAGATGCTGGACCTGGTGCACCCGATGTACCAGCAGACCGCGGCCTACGGCCACTTCGGCCGCAAGCCGAAGGAGTTCAGCTACCTCAACGGCGAAGGCGAGACCGTCAACGCCACGGCCTTCTCCTGGGAGAAGACCGACCGCGCCGCCGCCCTGCGCGCCGATGCGAAGCTGAAGTAAGAAACACGAAGGGCCGCTCACGCGGCCCTTCTGCTTTCTGTAGAGCCGAGCCCATGCTCGGCTTTCTTTTTCCTGCGACAAGAGCAGCCGAGCATGGGCTCGGCTCTACAAGAGCTACGCCACGCCGATACAATCGCCGCATGTCGACCGAACTGAAAACCCACCAGCTGTCCATGACCGTGCTGATGTCGCCGGAGATGGCCAATTTCTCCGGCAAGGTCCACGGCGGCGCCATCCTGCGCCTGCTCGACCAGGTTGCCTACGCCTGCGCCAGCCGTTACGCCGGCAGCTACGTGGTCACCCTGTCGGTGGACCAGGTGATGTTCCGCCAGCCGATCGCGGTGGGCGAGCTGGTCACCTTCCTGGCCTCGGTGAACCATACCGGCACCTCGTCGATGGAGATCGGCATCAAGGTGGTGGCCGAGGACATCCTCAAGCGCAGCGTGCGCCACGCCAACAGCTGCTTCTTCACCATGGTGGCCGTGGATGAGGAAGGCCGGCCGACGCCCGTCCCGCCCCTGCAGCCGGCGACGTCCGACGAGAAGCGCCGCCAGGCCGCCGCGCAGATCCGCCGCCAGCTGCGCCAGGAAATGGAACAGCGCCATCTGGAACTGCTGGCATCGAATCCGCCGTCACCGGAGGAATGAGGTAGTGCCGGCCGCTGGCCGGCAACCTCGCGCGTGCTGCCGGACATCATGAGGTTGCCGGCCAGCGGCCGGCACTACCATTGCGAATTCGCCGGGCCATGCCCGGCGGATGCGGATCAACCGGTGTTCTGCACGCCCTGCGCAACACCGTTCACGCAGGCCACCAGCGCGCGCAGCAACCCGTCATCCTCGCGCCCGCTGGCCCGCCAGCGCTGCAACAGGTCCACCTGCAGCACGCTGATCGGATCGACGTAGGGATTGCGCAGGCGGATCGACAGCGCCAGCCGCGCATCGTGGTCGAGCAGCGTCCGCTGGTCCATCAGCGCCAGCAGCCAGTGCCGGGTGAGTTCCAGTTCGCGCTGCACCTGCGGGAAGAAGTGCCCGTGCAGTTCACCCGACAACAGCGAAAACTGCTCGGCGATGGTGATATCGCCCTTGGACAGCACCATCGCGATGTCGTCCAGGAAGGTGCGGAAGAACGGCCAGTCCCGCGCCATCTCGCGCAGGGTCTGTTCGTGGCCGGCAGCAACCGCCGCCTGCAGGCCACTGCCCACGCCGTACCAACCGGGAATCACCGCGCGCGCCTGGCTCCAGGCGAACACCCAGGGAATCGCACGCAGGTTGCCCAGCGCGGCGTCCTGGCCGAGCCGGCGCGATGGCCGCGAGCCCAGCGTCATGCGTTCGATCACGTCGATCGGCGTGGCGGTGCGGAAGTAGTCCATGAAACCGGCCTGGCCAACGAACGCGCGATACACCTCGCTGCTGGCCGATGCCACCGCGTCCATCACCGGTCGCCACTCATCCTCGCGCGGCTCGGCGGCACGCGGGCGCAGGCTGGCACGCAGCACCGCACCGGTGGCCTGCTCCAGCGAGCGCAGGGCCAGCGCACGGATGCCGTACTTGCGATGGATCACCTCGCCCTGCTCGGTCACCCGCAGGCGGCCATCGATGCTGCCGCGCGGCGATGCGTCCACCGCGTGCGTGGTCTTGCCGCCACCGCGGCTGATCGAGCCGCCACGGCCATGGAAGAAGGTCAGGCGGATGCCGGCCTCGGCCGCCACCTCCAGCAGTTCCACCTGTGCACGCTGCAGGCCCCAGCGCGATGCGGCGATGCCACCGTCCTTGCTGCTGTCCGAATAGCCCAGCATCACCATCTGCACGTCATCGCGTGCTTGCAGGTGCGCGCGATAGATCGGGTCGGCCAGCAGATCACGCAGGGTCACGGTGCCGCGCTTGAGGTCCTCCACCGTCTCGAACAGCGGCGCGATATCCAGCGATACTGATCCGTTCTCTTCCACCAGGCCGCCACGGCGCGCCAGCGCCAGCACCGCCAGCACGTCGCTGCGGTCATGTGCCATCGAGATGATGTAGCTGCCCAGTGCATCGCCACCATGCCGCGCACGGGCATCGGCCAGCGCGGCGAACACGGCGTCCAGTCGCCGGTTGCCTTCGTCGTCGCCCTTCGGCAACGGCGCGTCACCACTGGCATGCGGCGCCAGCAGGCGCGCGCGGCCCACTGCATCCAGGCCGTCCCACGCTGCGTCGCCGCCCAGCACCGTGGCCAGCGCGCGCGCGTGCACGCTCGATTCCTGGCGCACGTCCAACCGCGCCAGGTGGAAGCCGAAGGTCTTCACCCGCCACAGCAGGCGCTGCACGGCGAAGCCACCGGCATGTTCGCCGCGGTTGGCGCGCAGGCTGTCGAGGATCAGCTGCAGGTCGTCGATCAGTTCGTCCGGACCGGCGTAGGCGCCTTCGCCGTCATCCAACGTGGCCTGCAGGCGTGCGCGCATGCGGTCGTTGAGCAGGCGGTACGGCATGTCGGCATGGCGCGGGCGCGACTGCACCTGCGGCAGCAGCTGCTGGTAGTGCGCCACGCGCGCCTGCAGCGCCTCGCTCACGCCCACCCGCTCGGTGGACTGGCTGAGCAGGCTGGCCAGCTGCAGCAGTTCCTTCTGGTAGCGACCCAGCACGGCCTGCCGCTGCGCGTCCAGCGTAGTGCGGATGGTGTGGGCATCCACGTTCGGGTTGCCGTCCATGTCGCCGCCCACCCACGTACCGAAGCGCAGCAGGCGCGGCAGCGGCAGTTCTTCGCCGTAGGTATCGCGCAGCGCCTGCTGCAGCGATTCGTACAGCACCGGGATCACCCGGTACAGCACCTGCACCAGATAGAAGCCGACGTGCTCGCGCTCGTCATCGACGGTAGGCCGCACCGGCGAGGAATCGGTGGTTTGCCACGAAGCGGTCAGCGCCATGCGGAAGCGCGCAGCATCGGCGGCCGCTTCCCCCGGCGTGCGCTGGCCGTCGAGGTTGTCGACCAGGCTGGCCACCATCAGCTGCTCTTTCTCCAGCAGCGCGCGGCGCACCGCTTCGGTCGGGTGCGCGGTGAACACCGGTTCGATGTCGATGCGCGGCAGCCACTGCGCCAGCTCATCCAGGCCCACGCCCTGCGCCTTCAGATGCTGCAGCGCATCCTGCAGGCCGTCGGGCTGCGCCCCGGCGGTACCGGCACGCTGGTAATCACGGCGGCGGCGGATGCGATGCACGCGCTCGGCGATGTTGACCACCTGGAAGTAGGTGCTGAAGGCCCGCACCATGGTCTCGGCCTGCTGCGGCGTGCGCCCGGCCAGCCCTTCGGCCAGCTCCGACAGGGGCGCCTGGTTCTCGCGGCGGGCAATGGCGCGGGTGCGCACGTCCTCGACATCGTCGAGAAAAGCGGCCGAAACCTGTTCGACCAGCAGGTCACCGACCAGTGCGCCGAGCCGGCGCACGTCATCGCGAAGCGGAAGATCGGGGGAAGCAAACTCGATGCTGCTGCGGTACTCGTTCATCGGCGACGCACAGGCCTCGGTCAACGGATCCAGACCCCAAGCCTATCCCAGATCGGGCGTCGTGCTGCGATGCAAGAATGGTTTCATCTGCACGTATCCATGGCGGACGCAGCCGAGCATGGGCTCGGCTCTACAAGCGTCATGGCGCGTGACACCGTGTAGCGCCCGAGCCCATGCTCGGGCGGCGGCGCAGCCGCACAGGCGGCCGCTGTTGCAGCGGCCACCCTCATGCACGTATCAGCGCTTCTTCTTCGCCGTGCCCTGCTCGGCCGGGCCGATGGTCTGCTCCAGCCAGCGCTCGCTCTCGGCCAGCATGGTCATGATCGATTCGCGTGCGCGGTAGGCATGCGATTCGTTGGGCAGCATCACCAGCCGCGCGGTGCCACCCAGGCCCTTCACCGCCGCGAACATGCGCTCGCTCTGGATCGGGAACGTGCCGGAGTTGTTGTCGTCCACGCCGTGGATGAACAGGATCGGATCCTTGATCCTGTCGGCGTAATTGAACGGCGCCATCTTCTGGTAGACGTCCTGCGCCTGCCAGTAGTTGCGCTCCTCGGCCTGGAAGCCGAACGGCGTGAGCGTGCGGTTGTAGGCGCCGCTGCGCGCAATGCCCGCCTTGAACAGGCGGGTGTGTGCCAGCAGGTTGGCCGTCATGAACGCACCGTACGAATGGCCACCAATGGCGATGTGATCGCGGTCGGTCACGCCACGCCGCACCACTTCATCCACGGCCGCCTGCGCATTGGCCACCAGCTGTTCGATGTAGGTGTCGTTCGGCTCCTTGTCGCCCTCGCCGATGATCGGCATCGACGGGCTGGCCAGCACCACGTAACCCTTGGCCAGGAACGCCTGCGGACCCCAGTAGCTGACCGCATTGAAGCGATACGGCGAATCGGTCACCTGGCTGGCCGCGGCCGCGCTCTTGAACTCGCCCGGGTAGGCCCACATCAGCAGCGGGCGCGGGCCGTCGCGCTTCGGGTCGTATCCCGGCGGCAGCAGCAGGGTCGCGGTCAGGTCGACGCCGTCCTTGCGCTTGTAGCGGATCTGCTCCTTCTGCACACCCTTCAGCTGCGGCAGCGGATGCGCGAAATGGGTCAGCGCGCGCGGTGCGCTCCCAGCATCGACCAGCGACTGCACGTAGAAGTTGGCCGGCTCGTCCGGGCTCTCGCGGCTCAGCAGCAGCGAACTGCCCTGCTTGTCCAGCAATGCCACCGGCAGCGCATAGCTCGGCGCCTGCGAGTGGAACAGGCGCGTTGCCTTGCCCGTGGCGATGTCGAAGCGGTCCACGAACGGACGGTCGCCTTCCGGCGAAGCACCGGCGCCGGCCAGGTACAGGCTGCCGCCATCGGCGCTGGTCTGCAGCAGCGAACGGCCGCGCTCGTCGCTGGCCCGCAGCGGCCGGCCCGGATCGGCGTAGCGGTCCTGCGCATCGCGATCCCACAGCAGGCGCGGTTCGGCGCTGGCATTGTCCGGGGCGATCAGCCAGGTCTTGGTCCTGCGGGTCTTCCACCACGATTCGGTCAGCAGGGCCAGGTCGCCACGGCCCCAGCTGATACCGGCCAGGCGGCTGCCCAGCTGGGCCAGCGTCACCGGCGGCGTGTCGAACGGCGCGGCCTGCATCAGCACCGCATCGCGCACCTTGGCATCCCTGTTCGGGTCGCCACCATCCTGCGCTTCAGCCCAGACCAGGGTCGCGTCGGCATCACCACGCCAGCCGATGTCACGCACGCCGGTCACTTCGGCGTCGTTGCCGGTCGGCAGGCCTTCCACCAGTGGACGCACGGCCACGGTATGCACCAGCTTGCCGCTGGCACGGTCGATCACTTCAATGCGGCGCGGGAAACTGCTCACCGGCACCACGTAGGAATACGGGCGCTGCACCGGCTGGCGCAGCACGAAGCGGCCATCCGGCGACACGGAGAAGCCCATGAAGATGCCGGCCGCGCCGATCGGGCGGGTGCTGCCATCCAGGCTGACTTCCACCGGCTGTGTGGTGGCGTAGTAGTCGAACTGGCGCGCGTCAGCCTCGTTCTTCAGCAGGTCCTGGTAGGTACGGATCGACACCACGCCATCGCCCCGGCGGGTCTGCTGCACGGCCGGGCCGGTCGGGATGCCGTCGGTGGCCGGGGCCGCACCGAGGTTGGCCGGGCGGGTGAACACCACCAGCCCGCGGCTGTCCGGCAGCCACTGGTAACCGCTGCCGATCACCGTGTTCAAGCCGGCAACCAGGCGGCGGGCGCTGCCGGCGGCCACGTCCACCAGCCACAGTTCGTTGGCGCCGCTGGTGGCGTCGACCTGGTTGAAAGCGAGCCACTTCTGATCCGGAGACCACATCAGGCTGGCGATCGACAGCGTGGCCGGCAGGCCGCTGATCTGCCGTTCCTTGCCATCGGCCACGTTCATCAGCCACAGCTTCTCGCCGAAGCTGAAACGGCTGTCGGAGAACGTGCGCGGGTTGATGCGCAGGCCGGCCAGCTTCAGTTCCGGCTGCGCCACCACCCGGATCGACGGCAGCGACGGCATCTGCATCAACGCGGCCATGTCGCGGCGAGGCGACAGGTGCAGCGACGGCGCGCGCGGTGCGTCGACCACCGCCTGCAGCGCCGCCGAGGGCAGTTCGTAGCCATTGGCACCCTGCGCCTGTGCTGCAGCGGGCTGTGGGGCCAGCGCCCAGGCCAGCGGGGCCACGGCCAGCAGTCCCATCGACAGGACCAGGCCGGTCCAGCGCCGCGTACGGCGCGCGTGCATGCTCATCGTTCTACCTGCGTGATGCGTGAAAGCACCGACCTTAACAGGCCGTGCACGCGCCCCCATCTGCCGATGGTTGGGTCATCCGGATGTCATGCCGGGGCCGCGATATAATGGGGGTTCTCCCCTGCCGAGGGGCGCTGCGACCGGATCCGATGAGGCCCGGCCAGGCTCGGTAAGGTGGCTTTGTAACAACGGCGCCCGGCTAGATGCGAGCACCCGCTCGCCCACAACCGGAGCACACGAATGAACGCTGTTGCCAAGACCTTCTCCACCGAAGGTGATTACAAGATCCGCGACATCACGCTGGCCGACTGGGGCCGCAAGGAACTGGACATCGCCGAGCACGAAATGCCGGGCCTGATGTCGATCCGCCGCAAGTACCAGGCCGAGCTGCCGCTGAAGGGCGTGCGCGTGACCGGCTCGCTGCACATGACCATCCAGACAGCGGTGCTGATCGAGACCCTGAAGGACATCGGCGCCGACGTGCGCTGGGCCTCGTGCAACATCTTCTCGACCCAGGACCACGCGGCTGCCGCCATCGCCGCCACCGGCACCCCGGTGTTCGCCTGGAAGGGCGAGACCCTGGAAGAGTACTGGGACTGCACCCTGGACGCGCTGACCTTCACCCTGGCCGACGGCACCCTGACCGGCCCGGAACTGGTGGTGGACGACGGCGGTGACGTGACCCTGCTGATCCACAAGGGCTACGAACTGGAAAACGGCAGCGACTGGGTCAACACCGCGTCCGCCTCGCACGAAGAACAGGTCATCAAGAACCTGCTCAAGCGCGTTGCCAAGGAGCGCCCGGGTTACTGGGGCCGCGTGGTCAAGGACTGGAAGGGCGTCTCCGAAGAGACCACCACCGGCGTGCACCGCCTGTACCAGCTGGCCCAGGCCGGCACCCTGCTGATCCCGGCGATCAACGTCAACGACTCGGTCACCAAGAGCAAGTTCGACAACCTGTATGGCTGCCGCGAGTCGCTGGCCGACGGCCTGAAGCGCGCGATGGACGTGATGCTGGCCGGCAAGGTAGCCGTGGTCTGCGGCTACGGCGACGTCGGCAAGGGCTGCGCCGCGTCGCTGCGTGCCTACGGCGCGCGCGTGATCGTCACCGAGATCGACCCGATCTGCGCCCTGCAGGCGGCGATGGAAGGCTATGAAGTCAACACCATCGAATCGACCCTGGGCCGTGCCGACCTGTACGTCACCACCACCGGCAACAGGGACATCATCCGCATCGAGCACCTGAGCGCGATGAAGGACCAGGCCATTGTCTGCAACATCGGCCACTTCGACAACGAGATCCAGGTCGACGCACTGGTGTCCTTCGCCGGCATCAAGCACGTCAACATCAAGCCGCAGGTCGACAAGTACATCTTCCCGAACGGCAATGCGATCTTCCTGCTGGCCGAAGGCCGCCTGGTGAACCTGGGCTGCGCCACCGGCCACCCGAGCTTCGTGATGTCCAACAGCTTCGCCAACCAGACCCTGGCACAGATCGACCTGTGGGCGAACAAGGACAGCTACGAGAAGAAGGTGTACCTGCTGCCGAAGAAGCTGGACGAAGAAGTGGCTCGCCTGCACCTGGAAAAGATCGGCGTGAAGCTGACCACCCTGAGCCAGGAACAGGCCGACTACATCGGCGTGCCGGTGGAAGGCCCGTTCAAGCCGGACCACTACCGCTACTGATCGTGCGCGGTGCCGGCCAGCGGCCGGCACTACCGGCGCAGGCGGGGTCGGATCCCTTTCCGCAGGAAAGCGCTCTGACCCCGGCAACAGATGCAGACAGAACGGGCGCCTTCGGGCGCCCGTTCTGCGTTGCGTCGCCCCGCAGCAGATCCGCGCGCCCTGTCACAGTGCCCTAAGAAGCCGCTTGCTAGTCTCTATGCCCCCATGGACTGCCAACTGCAGTCCATGCGCCGGGACGCTGACAGCAAAGGACAGGACATGCCGCGCAACAATGACCGAGTGACCCGGGCGATGAAGCCCCTGATGATCCTGTGCTGGGTGGCCCTGCTGGCCGCCTGCAGCCCGTCTGGCAGCGATGCCGGTGCCAGCGCGCCGGCGGCGAACACCGGCCAGGCAAGCACCGACGGCAAGGCAACCAGCCCCCCGGCAGCGGCCACGGGCAGCAGCGCTGCCTGCGCCGAGGGGGCATCACAGGTACAGACCCTGATCTGCAACGACCCCGCCCTGTTGCAGCAGGAAGCCGAGCTGGCCAAGGCTGAAGCCTCCGCACGCGACAGCCTCGATGCCGCCGGCAAGGACAAGCTGCAGGCCGAGCAGCAGCGCTGGATCCAGCATACGCGCGACCTGTGCGGTGACGCGCACTGCCTGCAACAGGTATTTGCCGATCGCCTCAAGGTGCTCTCGGCCACGCGCGACGGCCTGGTCGACCAGGACGCCTGCGAAGTGCCCGACGGCCAGCAGCAGTGCGTGGACCTGCTGGTGCTGCGCGACCCCAACAGCCAGTTGGCGAACTTCAACACGCTGCTGGGAGAAAACGGCCAGGAAGGCCGCCTGCTGGGCTGTACGGCCGCCACCAACGTGGGCGGTGGCCCCAACGCCGTGCTGGCGGCCAACTGCATCCAGGAAACCACCGCCGGCAAGCGCAACGTGCAGTTGTGCAGCAACCAGATGGTCGGCCAGTTCGCCCTCGTACCGGCATCGGCCGCCTACGGCACCCAGGCCGTCCGCCAGCTGCTCGGCTTCACGCAGCAGCACTGCGCCGGCTGACATCCGCTGGGTGCGCCCGGCGCTTTTTCCCACATTGAAGGACGATGACCATGGCAAAGGATTCCACCCTTACCCGCGAACAGCTGTCCACGCTGTTCCTCAACACGGAGCTGGGCGGCAACACCCGCCACCTGGACCACTTC
Source organism: Stenotrophomonas sp. YJH_SMC_110 (assembly GCF_059369255.1). Classification (NCBI taxonomy): domain Bacteria; kingdom Pseudomonadati; phylum Pseudomonadota; class Gammaproteobacteria; order Lysobacterales; family Lysobacteraceae; genus Stenotrophomonas; species Stenotrophomonas sp. YJH_SMC_110. The sequence continues at coordinate 106,817 of NZ_JCAFSM010000010.1, forward strand.
TCATACGCGCAGAAAGGCGCAAGCACCTACTCGTTCGGACTGGTGCAGTTCGATGTCGGCGGCAATCCACAGGCCAGGCGTTTCCTGCGCGACAACGGCTTCACCGCCGCTGACATCGAACTGCTGTCCCAGCAGGGCGGGTTGAGCACCCGGCAGCTGGCGGCGCTTGACGCCAAGTTGCAGGCCATTCCGCAGGCGAAGATGGACCAGCTCACCAACGACAAGCTGGACAGCGCCATCGAGCGCGTCGATGAAGCCATCGCCAAGGTGCGTGCCACCAACCCGGCCGCCGCCGATGCCATCGCGGCGAACCCCGAACTGCAGCTGGCCATGGCCGACTATGACAACCAGTTCGGCGGCATGGGCCCGCAGTTCATCAGCTATCTGGCCGGCAACGCGGAAAAGCTGCAGGGCGGTACGGTCCAGGCCGGCAATCCGCCGACCCGCGGCGACGTGCAGAACTTCGTCGATGCCACCAAGTACGGCATCCAGTCGCCGGCCGCGGTGACCAGCCGCGATGAGCGCTTCGACCGGGCCATGACCCAGCTGGGCATCACCCCCACCCATGCCCCCTCGCACGGGTCGCCCGGCGCGCCCGGCGGCAACGGCGTACTGGTCAGCGGCGCCAGGGGCGATGAGGTAAAGGCGATGCAGCAGAAGCTGGCCGACCTGGGCTATCTGGGCAAGGACGGCAAGCCACTGGTAGCCGATGGCGATTTCGGGCCCGGCACCCTGGAAGCGGTCAAGCAGTTCCAGCGTGAGCACCAGCTCACCGTCGATGGCAAGGTCGGTGCCACCACCCTGGGTGCGCTCGACAAGGCCATCGCGCAACAGCAACAGCAGGCCGCCGAACCGACCATGGCCACCCCCGGCCACGCCGACAACCCGCGTTACCAGCAGGTCGTGGAAAAGCTGGAAACGCTGGAAGAACAACGCCGCCAGGGTGGCCTGGCGCCACTGTTCAATGACCGCAGCCAGCTCGAGAACGCCGCAGGCCTGGTGGCTTACGAGTCCAAGCTGGCCGGCATGAGCCAGGTCGATACCGTGCTGGCGCGGCCGGACAACCAGGGCGTGTTCGCCGTGCAGGGCCAGCTTGGCGATCCCGCCATGCACCGCACTTACGTCGATCTGTCGCAGGCGGCGAACCACACGCTGCAGGACAGCACGCGGCATAGCCAGGCGCTGGACAACGAACTGTCGCAGCGACAGACCCAGGAACAGATTCAGACGCAGCAGTCGATGTCGCGCTGACGCGGGATGCCGACGATCACAGCCGGGACGGGCGCCTTCGGGGGCCCGTCCTGCGTTGATGCGCGAGTTTCGGTCAAGGCAATATCCCTACCTCGCGCTAGGATGCGCCCATGACCCCGGCCATCAACCTGCTCAAGCGCGAGAAGATCGCCCACACCGTGCGCAGCTACGTGCACGACGCCCACGCCGAATCGTATGGCGGCGAAGCCGTCGACAAGCTCGGCCTCGACCCGGCCCAGGTGTTCAAGACCCTGCTGGCCAGCACGGAAGCACACGAACTGCTGGTGGCGATCGTGCCGGTCGCCGGCCAGCTCGACCTGAAGGCGCTGGCCGAAGCCGCCGGCTGCAAGAAGTGCGAGATGGCCGCCGCCGATGCCGCACAGCGCGCCACCGGCTACCTGGTCGGTGGCATCAGCCCGCTGGGGCAGAAGAAGCGCCTGCGCACGTTCCTGGACACCAGTGCCGAAGCGCTGCCCGCGCTGCATGTCAGCGCCGGGCGCCGTGGCCTCGAGGTAGAACTGGCACCGGCCGATCTTCTGCGCCTCACCGCCGGCCACTACGCTGCCATCGGCAAGTCACGCTGATGCGCTGGCCGTGGTCTGCAGCGCCGGTACCCCGGCTCGACGATGCACAGGCCGACGTGCTGCTGCAGGACCTGCTGTCGCGCGATGCCACGCGCATCACCGATGCCGCACGCACGGTGGCACGGCTGTTCAGCACCGCGTCGTTGGACGCGTTGGTCGCACATGTGGATACGATCGAACGCAGCTGCGAGGGCATCGCCCTTGGCGGCATGCTGATCAGCAACCAGGCGCACCTGAAGGCGGCCCTGGAACGGCTGCGCTACTGGCGGGCGCGTGAGGGGTGCCTGTGCGCACTCTACCCTTCCTATGTGTTCTTCAACCCTGCACCGCTGCTGGAACAGGGCCACGTGCTGCTGCTCGGACGAGGCGAGGCCGAGGATGGCTGGGGTGAGTGCTACCGGGTGACGTGCACGTCCTGCACGCAGCCGTGGAGCGCCACCGAGCGTGAATACCACTACCCGTGGTGGGAGTGGAAGCGCCTCTGACAGTGATGCAGCCACGCACGGCGTGGCTCCGCTGCGGTACGTCCAGATCCATGCCATGCGTGGATGACGCTCACTCCACGAATTCATACCGCATCGGCATGCGCACGAGGGTCAACGCCGGCACCGTACCCTTCGCATCGGCAAGGCTGAAACGCCAGCCCTGCAGCTCCTCCGCTGCAGCGTCATCCAGCAACGCATGACCGCTGGAGGTCTCCACGATCACGGCCGCAACGCGCCCCCGCGCATCGACCAACGCCTTCAGCATGCTGCGGCCGGACAGCCCCTGCCGCATGGCCTCCACCGGATAGCGCGGCGACACGCCGCGTGGAGGCAGCCAGGGAATACCTTCACCCGCGAACAGATCCCGGTTGCTGCGTGCCGCGCAGGACGTCGGCAGGCGCAGCTGCAGGGATACCTGCACCTCATTCACGGTCACGTGCGCCGGCGCGGCGCAGGCATGCTGCACCAGCGCCTCCAGCATTCGTTGCTGCCGACGCAGCGCGTTGCCATTGGCCGCCGCCACTTCAATCACGCAGCGGCCGTCCTGCGGCTGCATCGACAGCGCGGTCACGCCCGCATCGCGCAGCCCGGGAAGGCGTGCCATGGGTTCGCAGGCCATCCCGGCAGAGGGCTTCGCGGCCAGTACCGGGGTGGCGGGCAGCGTGCCCGCCAGCAACATCAGGATCATCCTTGCCCAGACCGCCATGCCCCGCCCTCCTTGGGTTTGCCTGGCCCGATCATAGCGCGCGCCTGGGATCGGATCCCCTCCTCAGGGAAAGGCTTCGACCGGGGGCTCGAATGATCGGGTCAGAGCCCTGCGATGCGGGGATCCGACCCCGGCCGCCAGTTGGCGTTGTTCTCCCAGAACTCCACCGAGCGCCGGTAGGCCTCCTTGTCCAATGGCACGCCGGAACCGCCCTCCTCCACGCCCAGCGCATTGCGCATCATGGTGATCGGCGCCATCGGCACTTCTTCCGGTTCGGCGGTGTAGATGCAGCCGACGATGCCCCAGTCGGCTTCGATCGGTGAGCCTTCCCTGGCCAGCTGCTCGGCGTTGTACAGGATCACCACCAGGTAGTTCGCGCGCGGCGACTCCACGCCCTCGAACCAGCGCACCAGTACCGGCAGTTCCTCGCGGTTGCGCGCTTCGTAGCCGCTGCGCAGCTGGTGGCGGTTGGCCTCGGTGACCGGCACCGTCAGGCAGCGCGTGCTGGTCCAGTTCTCGTAGACGAACAACTTGCAGAACGGGGCGTAGCCGTCGAGCACCTTCAGCGGCGCGTGCGCATTGAGGTGTGCCTCGAACTGCTCGGCAGTGCAGTCCTGGATGGTATTGCCGCGTGGCACGCGCGGGAACAGGCGGGGACGGGCGAAATCGGTGAGGACGATGGACATGGCGCGGCGTGATCTGGGAATCCGCTGCACAGGGTAACCGCTGGCAGCACCTACAACGCCATCCGCTCGCGCAGCTCGCGTGCCTGCCGCCGCGATACCTCCACCTCGCTGCCATCATCCAGCGTCAGGTCATAGCCGTCGCCGATGCTGGGCGACACCCCACGGATACGGCGCAGGTTGACCAGTGTGTTGCGGTTGGCGCGGAAGAAAAGATCCGGCGGCAGACGTGCTTCCAGCGCGCTCAGGCTGCGGGTCAGCAGTGCGTTCTGGTCGCGGAACCACAGCCGCGTGTAGTTGCCATCCACCACCAGCCGACGGATCTCGGAGACTGCCACGAACCAGCAGCGTTCACCCTCGCGCACGAACACCTGGTCGTGCGCGCCCAGCGTGCCGCGCGATTCCGGCACGTCGGCCGCAACCGCCTCGCACTGCCGCGCCCGCTCGAGCGCTTCCAGCAGCCGCGGCGCCTCCACCGGCTTCACCAGGTAGTCCAGCGCGTTGGCCTGGAACGCACGCACCGCATAGGTGTCGTAGGCGGTGACGAAGACCACGGCCGGCACCGTGTCCAGGCCGTCCAGCACGTCGAAACCACTGCCGGAGGGCATCTGCACATCCAGCAGCACCAGGTCCGGTGCCAGCGTGGTGATCGCCTCGCGTGCGGCGGGCACGTCGTCGGCCTCGCCCACGCACTGCACCCACGGCAGCGCCGACAGCAGCGTGCGCAGCTCCTGCCGGGCCAGCCGTGCGTCATCGACGATCAACACGCGCAGCATGCCAGTCATTGCGGAATCTCCAGCAGGGCCTGCATGCGGTCACCGGCCGGTTGCAGCACGAATCGGCCACGCATGCCCAGCTGCGCACGCAGGTAGGCCAGGCCGACGCCATGGCCATGGGTGGGTTCGCTGCCGGTTGGAAGTGGATTGTCCACCTGCAACCGCAGCACGTCATTGTCCAGCGTGGCGCGGATCTGCACCTCGCCGCCGCCGGGACGGCTGGCGATACCGTGCTTGATCGCGTTCTCCACCAGCAACTGCAACGCCATCGCCGGCAGCTGCGCCTGCGTGGCATCGGCATCGATCTGCTGCCGCACCTGCAGGCGCTGTTCGAAATGGACCGCCTCGATGGCCAGGTAATCATCGACCACCGCCAGTTCCTCGGCCAACGTGACCTGCTCGCTGCGGTTGTGGGCGAGCGCCTGGCGCAGCGTGCGCGACAGGCGGGTGACCATGTCACGGGCCCGTTCCGGGTCTTCCAGGATCAGCGCACGCAGGTTGTTCAGCGCATTGAACATGAAGTGCGGATTGAGCCGCGCACGCAGTGCGTCACGTTCCAGCGCACTGCGTTCGGCTTCGGCGCGCAGGCGTGCCAGCTCGCTGTAGCGTGCCCGCCGCAGGCCGTGCAGGCCCGCCCACAAACCGGTCCACACCAGCAGGAACAACGCGGTGTTCATCCAGTACAGCAGCACCGAAGACCACTGGTAATCCGCATGGCCGCCAGGCAGCTGCACCCAACCCAGCGCCAGCGCCGGCAGCAGCAGCGCCGCCGTTACCGCCTGTGCGACGCTGGCCCCGAGCACCACGCCGGCAGCCAGTTTCAGCACCAGGCTGCCCAGGCTGCCCTCCCACCAGCGCTGGCGCAGTGCAACCGAACGCAATGCGCCGCTGCACAGCCAGAGTGAGACCGCGACGCTGACGGTGATCAGCACGATGCCACTGAACACGATGCCGCCACCGATCCGCATGCCGACCCACAGCCCGTACAGCGCATAGCCGGCCCATGCCAGTGCATTGAGCGTCCAGAAACGGCGGGAAGGCGTGGTGGCGTCCATGCGGGCTCTCGGCGGTGGCAGGAGGGCGGACAAGGGTCAGGGATGCGCGGCGAGGAAACGCTGCACCTGTTCCTGCAACCAGCGCGGATCATCCCACATCAGGAAGTGGAAACCCTGCGCGCTCATCGCGATCTGCACGCCCTGCAGGTTCGCGTACTGGGCCTGGAACACCGCACGCGTGCCGTCCTCGGTGCCGCCCATCGGCTGGTAGCCGGCCCAGCTGCCGAGCACCAGCGTCGGCGCGGTGATCGAAGCGATGCTGTCGCGCAGGTCGGTGGTCATCAACGCATGCATCGCATCGGCCGTGGTCTGGCGGTCGCTGGCTTCGCCCCAGCGGCCCAGTTCGGCCTGGCGCCGCGGATCGCGGGTCATGCCCGGCAGGCCCGCCTTCAACTGCGCCTGCCATTGCGCGGCATCGGCGGCCAGCATGCCCTTGCGCAGCTGGTCGGCCATCGGCCGCACGCTGTCAGCGGTGGCACTCGGGTCGCGCGCCGCCGGCAGGAACGGCAGGGCATCGACCACCACCAGTGCGCTGATCGCCTTCGGCTCGGCCTGCGCCATCTGCAGGCCCAGCACGCCACCGAGGCTGTGGCCGACCACCACCACCGGCCCCAGGTGCTGGTCATGCAGGTAGGCCAGCAGCTGCCTGCGCATCGCCGGCAGGAAGCCGGCCGGGCGCGGGTCGGCCGCTGCCGCGCCAGCAAAGCCCGGCAACTGCACCAGGTGGCACTGCACGTCCTTCAGGGCCAGGCAGGTCTCGCGCCAGGCCTCGGCGCTGCTGTTGAGGCCGGGGATCATCAGCAGCGGTCGCCCCATGCCGACCACCTCGACCTGTACCTTGCCAGCGGTCGAGCCGGTGGCGGCATGCGCGGAACCGGAGCCGAGCACGGCCATCGCCATGCCGATCATCGCCAGCCGGGCCAGGGCCTTCATCGCGTACCAGAGTGCCAGGAAGATCTTCATCGTGTGCTCCTTCATCAGGTGGGGGGTGCCGGGATGGGAGCAGCGTGTGCCCGGCTACGGCAGCCAGGTTGCGATTCCGGAGCAACGGCCGCAGACCCGGGCAAACGGTCGCCGGCGGCGGACGGTGCCAGTCCATGCAGCAAACTAACATCCATCTTGATGAAGCGATATACTGACCCGCACCCGCCGCTGCCGCCCGTGCCATGACCGCCATCAGCTTCGAGTTCTATCCGCCCAAGACCGACGAACAGCGCAGCCAGCTGGACCGCGCCGCGGCCAAGCTGAAGGACTACGGCCCCGAGTACGTGTCCTGTACCTTCGGCGCCGGTGGCTCGACCCTGAGCTATACCTCCGAGACCGTGCGCCACCTCAACCAGCACCACGGCTTCGAGGCTGCACCGCACCTGTCCTGTGTCGGCGGCACCCGCCAGGAAATCCGCGAACTGCTCAAGCTGTACCGCGCCATCGGCTGCCATCGCCTGGTCGCGCTGCGTGGCGATCTGCCCTCCGGCATGGGCTTCCCCGGTGACATGCGCTACGCCGCCGAGCTGATCGACTTCATCCGCGCCGAACACGGCACCGCCTTCCGCATCGAAGTCGGTGCCTATCCGGAGACCCATCCACAGGCCTCCGATGCACTGGCCGACCTGAAGCACTTCAAGGCCAAGATCGATGCCGGCGCCGACGCGGCGATCACCCAGTATTTCTACAACCCGGATGCGTACTTCCACTTCGTCGATGCCGTGCGCCGGCTCGGCGTGCAGGTGCCGATCACGCCCGGCATCATGCCGATCGCCAACTTCAGCCAGCTGCGCCGCTTCTCCGAGCAATGCGGTGCGGAGATCCCGCGCTGGATCAGCCGCAAGATGCAGGCCTATGGCGATGACGCCGAATCGGTGCGGGCGTTCGGTACCGAAGTGGTGGCCAAACTGTGCCAGCGCCTGATCGAGGGCGGCGCGCCGGGCCTGCACTTCTACACCTTGAACCTGGCCAAGCCGACCACGTCGGTGTTGAAGCTGCTGCACGGCTGAAAGCACGCCATGCCACCGCGATCGGCGCTACCCTGCGCCGATGAACCGGTTTTCCTTCCTGCTGTTGCTGCTGTCGTTGTGTTCGGTATCGAGCATTGTCCATGCGCAGTCCCCGCGCTTGAACCGCTGCACCGATGCGCAGGGGCAGAGCGTGTATACCGACCGCCCCTGCGACAGCGTTGGCGCCCGGTCGCGATTGCCACCGCCCGCGCCCACCGGCAGCACCCTGCCACGCGACACCCTGGGTGCGCGCTGCCCACGACGCCTGAGCGAGCTGGTGGAGGCACTGCGCACCGGCATCGTCAGCAACGATGTGAACCGGCTGTCCTCGCTGTACCTGTGGGGTGCGGTCTCCGATGCCGGCGCGCAGCGCATCCTCGGCCAGTTGGAATCCTTGGCACGGCGGCCACTGGTGGACGTGGTGCCGGTGTATCCGCCACAGGGGCTGGCGTCCTCGCAGGAAGAGGGTCAGAGCCCTGCGGCGCAGGAATCCGACCCTGAGCCGCCAGCGCCACGGCATCCGGTCGGCCTGCGCCTGGAGCAGACGCTGCCCGGCAGCGCGTCGCGAGCGTCCACGGTGCTGGGATTGCGGCGGCAATACGGATGCTTCTGGATCACGTTGTGATCGGGAGGGGTCGGATCCCTTCCCAGCGGAAAGGGCTCCGACCCCGGATTGCCGCGATGGGGTCAGAGCCCTGCTGCGCAGGGATCTGACCCTGCATGCCGGCTCACGCCGGCCACAGCCCACGAATCGCAGCGATGCCCTGCCCGCCATGCCGACGCGCTTCGGCGATATGGCCGGCGGCCATGCCGCCCAACGCGTAGATCGGCAGCGATACCTGCGCGCGCAGCGCAGCGAAGGCCTCCCAGCCCAGCGGCACCGCCCCGGGATGGCTGGCCGTGGCCTGCACCGGGCCGAGCACCGCGAAGTCGCAGCCCAACTGCTGCGCCGCCTGCAGCTGCTCCAGGTCGTGGCAGGACGCGGCGACCAGCTGTCCTTCCGGCAAGGGCCGCTCCTGCAGGGCCAGCAACTGCTCGCTGCCCAGGTGCACGCCCACGCCCAGTGTGCGGGCCAACGCGACATCGCGGTTGAGCAGCCACTGCACGCCGCGACGATGCGCGCGCACGGCCTGTTCGATCATCGCCTGCCGTTGCGGATGCTCCGGCGGCAGGCGCAGCTGGATGCGCTGCTGGCCCGCCGCCACTGCCTGCTGCAGCCGTTCATGCCAGTGCTGCACGCCGCCGGCATCTTCGGCCGGCGCCGGCGTGATGAGGTAGCGATCCGGTTGGCGCAGTGCGGCCACCACCGGCAGGTCGGCCGGCGGCATGGAATAGCGGCCCAGCTTGTCCTGCGCCACCCAGGTGATCGCCTGGCCCTCGCGCCCGCGCGGTGTGCCCTTCCAGCTGCGCACGTGGCGCACTTCCAGGGTCAGGTGCTTGTCCGGATAGCGCTGCGGCACATCCATCAGCCAGGGCCCGACATCGGCCTCGATGCCCAGCTCTTCGCGCAGTTCACGCACCAGCGCCTGTTCGGAGGTCTCGCCGGATTCGCGCTTGCCGCCGGGGAACTCCCACAGGCCAGCCATGTCGCGGTTCTCGGTACGGCGGTTGAGCAGCACGCGGCCACGGGCGTCGGTGATGACGGCGGCCACGACATGGATCGATCGGGTGGGAGAAACCATGGGGCCAGCATGCCCAGAACAGGGCGGCCAGCGCAATCACGAATCCGCGCCGGATCGCCCGCGCCAAAGCAGAAGGCCCCGCTTGCGCGGGGCCTTCCGGGGTCAGCTCAGCTGGCCGTGGCAGTGCTTGTACTTCTTGCCACTGCCGCACGGGCACGGATCATTGCGGCCGATCTTCGGCTCGTCGCGCTGCAGCGTGGCCACGCCCTGCTGGGCGGCTTCGACCTGCGCGGCTTCCTCGTCGGCGCTGTAACCGCCGGCATCCTGGTGCTGGAACTGCGACTGGCTCAGGCGCGCCTGCGCCTGCTGGCGCTCGGCCGCTTCCAGCGCCTGCACTTCCTCGTCGCTGCGGATGCGCACGCGGGCCAGCAGGGTCACCACTTCGCGCTTGACGTTCTCCAGCATGTCCGAGAACAGCTCGAAGGCTTCCTTCTTGTATTCCTGCTTCGGCTGCTTCTGCGCGTAACCACGCAGGTAGATGCCCTGGCGCAGGTAATCCATGCGCGCCAGGTGCTCCTTCCAGCTCTGGTCCAGCACGGTCAGCATCACGTGCTTCTCCAGCGCGCGCATGGTTTCTTCGCCCAGGCCGGCTTCCTTCTCGGCGAAGTGCTGGTTGACGCGCTCCTGGACCTTGGTGGCGATGGCCTCGGCGTCCAGCTCTTCGTGTTCCTTGACCAGGTCGGTCAGCGACATCTGCAGGCCGAAGTCCGACTCCAGGGTCGCTTCCAGGCCGCGCAGGTCCCACTGCTCGTCGATCGAGTTCGGCGGCACGAAGCGCGCCACGATGTCGAAGATCACGTCGTCGCGGATGCCATCGACATTCGCCTTCACCGACTCGGCATCCAGCAGCTCGTCGCGCTGGGCGTAGATCACCTTGCGCTGGTCGTTGTTGACGTCGTCGAAGTCCAGCAGGTTCTTGCGGATGTCGAAGTTGTGGGCCTCGACCTTGCGCTGCGCCTTTTCGATCTGGCGGCTGACCAGGCGGTCCTCGATGACGTCGTCTTCCTTCATGCCCATCATGCGCATGGCCTTCTGCACCCAGTCGGAGGCGAAGATGCGCATCAGGTTGTCTTCCAGCGACAGGTAGAAGCGGGACGAACCCGGGTCACCCTGGCGGCCCGAACGGCCGCGCAGCTGGTTGTCGATACGACGCGATTCGTGGCGCTCGGTGCCGACGATGTGCAGGCCGCCCGCCGCCTTCACTGCCTCGTGGCGCTTCTGCCATTCGGCCTTGACCGCTGCCTTCTGCTCGTCGGTCGCGTCCTCGCCCAGGGCGTGGATCTCGGCTTCCAGCGAACCACCCAGCACGATGTCGGTACCGCGGCCGGCCATGTTGGTGGCGATGGTCACTGCGCCCGGGCGGCCAGCGTTGGCGACGATGGTCGCTTCGCGGTCATGCTGCTTGGCGTTGAGCACTTCGTGCTTCACGCCGGCCTTGCTCAGGTGCTCGGACAGCATTTCCGAGGTTTCGATCGAGGTGGTACCCACCAGCACCGGCTGGCCGCGCTTGGCGCACTCTTCGATGTCGGCCAGCACCGCATTGAACTTGCCCTTGCGGTTGAGGAACACCTGGTCCGGACTGTCCTTGCGGATGGTCGGGCGGTTGGTCGGGATCACCACCACTTCCAGGCCGTAGATGCTCTGGAACTCGAATGCTTCAGTGTCGGCCGTACCGGTCATGCCGGACAGCTTCTTGTACATGCGGAACAGGTTCTGGAAGGTGATGCTCGCCAGCGTCTGGTTCTCGCGCTGGACCGGCACGCCTTCCTTCGCTTCCACCGCCTGGTGCAGGCCGTCGGACCAGCGGCGGCCGGCCAGGGTACGGCCGGTGAACTCATCGACGATGACCACTTCGCCGTCGCGCACGATGTAGTCCACGTCACGCTGGTAGATCGCGTGCGCGCGCAGGGCGGCATTGAGGTGGTGGACCACGGTCAGGTTCTGCGCCGCGTACAGGCCTTCGGTCTCGCCGTCGAGGATGCCGGCTTCAACCAGCAGCTGCTCGGCGTGCTCCATGCCCGCTTCGGACAGATGCACCTGCTTGCCCTTCTCGTCGACCCAGAAATCGCCTTCGCCGTCTTCCGCTTCCTGCTTGACCAGGTGCGGCACGACGCGGTTGACGCGGATGTACAGCTCCGGGGAATCATCGGCCGGACCGGAGATGATCAGCGGGGTACGCGCTTCGTCGATCAGGATGGAGTCGACTTCGTCGACGATGGCGTAGTGCAGGCCGCGCTGGTAACGGTCGGCCTTGGACAGCGCCATGTTGTCGCGCAGGTAATCGAAGCCGAATTCGTTGTTGGTGCCGTAGGTGATGTCGGCCGCGTAGGCTTCGCGCTTTTCGCTGTGCGGCATGCCCGGGTACACCACGCCCACGCTCAGGCCCAGCCAGTTGTACAGCTTGCCCATCTGCGCGGCGTCGCGGCGGGCCAGGTAGTCGTTCACGGTGACCACGTGCACGCCCTTGCCTTCCAGCGCGTTGAGGTACACCGGCAGGGTCGCCACCAGGGTCTTGCCTTCACCGGTGCGCATTTCTGCGATCTTGCCCAGGTGAAGCACCATGCCGCCGATCAGCTGCACGTCGTAGTGGCGCATGCCCAGCACGCGGCGGCCGGCTTCGCGGCAGACCGCGAACGCTTCCGGCAGCACCTTGTCCAGGGCTTCACCGCCGGCGATGCGCTGCTTGAACTCCGGCGTCTTGGCCTGAAGCTGCTCGTCGGAAAGCTTCTCGATCTCCGGCTCCAGCGCATTGATCTTGGCGACGATGCGGTTGAGCTGGCGCAGCTGTCGTTCGTTACGACTGCCAAATACGCGGGTAAGCAGGCTGTTGATCATTGAAGGAACCGGGTTGGATGGACACGACGCCCGGCCTCCCCCTTGGGATCCGTCCGCCGCAAACGAAACAGGGCGCCTGGCGCCCTGTCGATGGCAACACCCATTGTAGCTTGGGACGGGCGGCTGAGGTTTCAAGCGCCAATCCGGTCGCAATCGCCCCGGATTCGGCAAAGAAACACGGATGCGGGGTCGGACCCCTTTCGCCATGGCGAAAGGGCTCTGACCCCAGCCCTCAACCGAATCGGGTCAGAGCCCTTCCGCGGCGCGGAAGGAATCCGACCCGGGCATCAGCCGCGGCTGACGCGGCCGACCGGCGTGTTGCCGCCGTCGCCGAGGAACTTGCGCGGGTTGACCACGTTGCCGTTCTCCCACACCTCGAAGTGCACGTGGGCACCGGTCGAACGGCCGGTGGAACCGGCCTTGGCCACTTCCTGGCCGGCGCGGACCAGGTCACCGGCCTTCACCACCAGGCGCGAATTGTGCGCGTAGCGGGTGACATAGCCGTTACCGTGGTCGACATCGACGACGTTGCCATAGCCGCCCTTCACACCAGCGAAGCTGACCACGCCTTCGGCCACGGCCATCACCGGGTCACCGACCTTGGCGTGGAAGTCCATGCCCTTGTGGGTGGCGGCGCCGCGGCCGAACGGGTCGGCACGGGTGCCGAAGCCGGAGGTCACGTAGCTGTTGCGGATCGGCATGCGCGACGGCACGGCGTTCTGCTGCAGCTGGTGGTCGAACATCAGCGATTCCATCACCGACAACTGGCGGCCTGAAGCAGCGAAGCGCTGCTCCAGCACCTGTAAGTCGGCGTTGACGTCCTTGACCGGGATGTCGCTGGTCGGGCCGCCGGCGTCGCCATCACCGAGGCCGGGGGTCTCGTTGAAGTCGAATTCGCCATCTTCCAGCTTGCCCATCTGGGTCAGCCGTTCGCCAAGCGCGTTCAGGCGGGTGGCCTGCGCCTGCAGCTCGCCGAGGCGGGCAGCCAGCGCGTTGACCTGGGTCTGCGCATCGCGCTTGACCTTGGCCAGCTCCGCATCCTGGCGCTCGACCTTGGCCTGCAGGCGCGAATCATTCAGCGCACTGGCGCCAATGCCGCCGGCAAGGCCGATAATGCAGCCTACCCCGAGCACGCTGCCCAGCAGGGCGCGGGGGCGGTCCTCGAAATAGAACCGCAAACGCGTGATCGGCGACGCCTTGGCCTGTCCTTCACGCGTTTTGATTACGATCTTTTTGAATGCCATCAGTGAGTTTTCATGTCTGAGCCGAAATCCAGCGTTCGCCCCGCGTCAGTGCCGAAACCGGCGCTGGATGCGGTAATGGCGGACAAAAGCGGGAACCCGCTGCGTCGGGCCTTGTGGCTCGACGCGCTGGACCGGCAGTTGCGCCCCCAGTTGCCGCCACCTCTGCGCAGCCGCTGCCGGCTGGCCAATGTGGACGGGGAACACCTCGTTTTTCTCGTCGAGTCCCCGGTCTGGCATGCCAAGTTGCGGCTTGCCGAAGCCCAGTTGCTCGACGCGGCCCGTTCCATCGGGCTGAAGGCCACCAGGGTGACCATCAAGACTGCGTCCACCACTCCCTCACGCTCCCCAGCGATCGACAACCGGAATGGCCCCCACGCAGTTTCAGCCGCCACGCACAAAGGGCTACGCGACGCCTTGGCTTGCCTGCAGGACGTTCCCTCGAAGCCGAAGAAGCGATCCTGATGGCAACGGAGCATCCGGCTCCGCTCCCCGTCGCGCGTGTCACCACGGCGTGAAACATTTCGGGGGCCGGGTCGCATCCTAGCGGCCATCCGGAGGCCTGTCGTTAGATTGAAGTTAAAACTTCGTTAAATTCAGGCTTCCGATCCAACAGGTTCACAAAACCGTGACCTTGAACCGGCCTTGACGCCTTTCAAGCACGCTGAATGCGTCGCAAGCGCCGGAAACAACGACGCCGCCCTGGAAGGCGGCGTTTTTATCTTGAAATTCAACGATCTACGGAATCAGGCGTAGGCCGGGGTGGCATATTCCACCGGATCCGGGGTGGTCGGCGAGTCGAAGCTGACCCATTCCCAGGCGCTGGCGTCGGCCATCAGGGCCCGCACCAGCTTGTTGTTGAGCGCGTGGCCGGACTTGAAGCCCTCGTAGGCGCCCAGCACCTGGCCACCGGCCAGGTAGAGGTCGCCAATGGCGTCAAGGATCTTGTGGCGCACGAACTCGTCGGCGTAGCGCAGGCCGTCTTCGTTGAGCACGCGGAACTCGTCCAGCACGATGGCGTTGTCCATCGAACCGCCCAGGCCCAGGTTGCGCTCGCGCATGTATTCCAGGTCGCGCATGAAACCGAAGGTGCGCGCGCGGGAGATTTCCTTGGTGTAGGCCAGCGTCGAGAACTCGATTTCCTGCCGCGACTGCTTGGCCGGGATCATCGGGTGGTCGAACTGGATGGTGAAGCCCAGCTTGTAGCCCTCGTACGGGGTGAAACGGGCCACCTTGTCGCCCTCGGTCACCTCCACGGTCTTGAGCACGCGGATGAAGCGCTTGGGCGCATCCTGTTCGATGATGCCCGCCGACTGCAGCAGGAACACGAACGGGCCGGCCGAACCGTCCATGATCGGCAGCTCGGCCGAGGACAGTTCGACGATGATGTTGTCCACACCCAGGCCGGCCAGCGCCGACATCAGGTGTTCGACGGTCTGGATCTTTGCGTCGTTGCAGGTCAGGCCGGTGCACAGGGTCACTTCGGTGACCAGTTCGGCCTTGGCCGGCACCTCCACGACCGGGTCCAGGTCCACGCGGCGGAACACGATGCCATGGTTGACCGGTGCCGGGCGCAGGGTCATGTAGACCTTGTCACCACTGTGCAGGCCAACGCCGGTGGCGCGGATCGTGTTCTTGAGGGTGCGTTGCTGGATCATGGGGGATGGACCGGAAGTGACACATTAGATTAACACGCGCACTCCCCTACCCCGGCTGAAACGCCAGTTGCAGCCACCGGCAGGATCCACCGGCACGCCGCTGGAAAGCGCGTGAAGCAGGGCGGCCGGGCCCATCCTGGCCCGGCGCCCGCGTTTTCAGGACATGGTGGCGCAACCCGGGGAGGACAACCCCGGGCCGCCCCGCTTAGTCCGCCTGGCGGCGCAGGAACGCCGGGATGTCCAGGTAATCGTTCGGCAGTTCCGCCGCCGCCGGGGCCGAAGCGGCCGGGGCCGAAGGGGCGGAGGCCGCTGCGGTATCGCTGCTGGCGCGACGCAGGCCCAGGCCCATGCCACCCACCGCCTTGGAGACGGCATCGCCGCCGTTGTCGAACTCGCCGAACTCCGGCTGGCCGGTGGTGGCGTTGCGGACCAGCTTGATCGGCGCACGCTCGCCCGGACGCTGGGTCTTGCTGGCCGAGACGCGGTTCAGGCCGGTGGCCACCACGGTCACGCGCACTTCGTCCTGCATGTCCGGATCGAGCACGGTGCCGACCACCACGGTGGCATCTTCGGAAGCGAAGCCATCGATGGTGCGGCCGATCTCGTCGAACTCGGCCATGGTGAAATCGGCGCCGGCGGTGATGTTGACCAGGATGCCGTTGGCACCAGCCAGGTTCACATCGTCCAGCAGCGGGTTCTGGATCGCCGATTCGGCAGCGGCCTGGGCGCGGTCATCGCCACGGGCGGTGCCGGTACCCATCATCGCCAGGCCCATTTCGGACATGACGGTGCGCACGTCGGCGAAGTCGACGTTGATCAGGCCCGGACGCACGATCAGGTCGGCGATGCCCTGCACGGCGCCCTGCAGCACGTCGTTGGCAGCGCGGAAGGCCTGGATCATGGTCGCGTTGCGACCCAGCACGGTGATCAGCTTCTCGTTCGGGATGGTGATCAGCGAGTCGCAGTGCTGGCTCAGTTCCTCGATGCCCTTCAGCGCCACCTGCATGCGGCGACGGCCTTCGAACGGGAACGGCTTGGTGACCACGGCCACGGTCAGGATGCCCATTTCCTTGGCCAGCTGTGCCACCACCGGCGCAGCGCCGGTACCGGTGCCGCCGCCCATGCCGGCGGTGATGAACACCATGTCGGCGCCCTGCAGCGCGTCCATGATGCGCTCACGGTCTTCCAGCGCGGCTTGGCGGCCGACTTCCGGGTTCGCGCCTGCGCCCAGGCCCTTGGTCACGTTGGTACCCAGCTGCAGCTGCAGCTTGGCACCACAATTCTTGATGGCCTGCGAGTCGGTGTTGGCAGTGATGAATTCCACGCCATCCACCGCCGAGTTGACCATGTGCGCCACGGCATTGCCGCCGCCGCCGCCCACGCCAACCACCTTGATCACCGCATTGGGTGCCATCTTTTCGATCAGTTCAAAATGCGCCATGTCCGTGTCCTCGTTGTATCCGCTTTGGCTGGCATGGGCATTCGGGCATCCTGCCGTCCTGCTGCATGCCGACGTTGCGGCTGTGTGGGTTGTGTGTAGCCGGTATTGCGTTGTGATGCGGGTACTGCGGGTGTTGCGCCCGGGCGAGGCCCGGGTTTACGGGTTCCGCGTCAGAACTCGCCGCGGAACCAGGTCTTGAGTTTCTTGAACATGCTTCCGGCGCGCCCGGTGGGCAGCGACGGCCGCCGCGGGTGCTCGATCTGGCTGCCCATCAGCAGCAGGCCCACGCCGGTGGCGTGTACCGGGTTGCCGACCACTTCGCCCAAGCCGGTGACGTGCTGCGGGATGCCCACGCGCACCGGCATCTGCAGCATTTCCTCGGCCAGTTCGACCACGCCTTCCATCTTCGACGCGCCACCGGTCAGCACCATGCCGGCGCGCACCAGCTCCTCGAAGCCGGAGCGGCGCAGTTCGGCCTGCACCATCTCGAAGATTTCCTCGTAGCGGCCCTGCACGGCCTGCGCCAGCGAATGGCGCGGCATGCGGCGCGGCGGGCGGTCGCCCACCGACGGCACCTGGATGCTCTCCTCGGCCGTGGCCAGCTGGGCCAGGGCGCAGGCATAGCGCACCTTGATCTGCTCGGCTTCCGGGGTCGGCGTGCGCAGCATGTGCGCGATGTCGTTGGTCACGTGGTCGCCGGCGATCGGCAGCGAGGCGGTGTGGCAGATCGCACCCTGCACGAACACCGCGATGTCGGTGGTGCCGGCGCCCATGTCGACCAGCACCACGCCCAGCTCGCGCTCGTCGGCGGTCAGCACCGCCACGCTGGAGGCCAGCGAGGACAGCACCAGGTCGTCCACCTGCAGGCCGCAGCGCTGCACGCACTTGCTGATGTTGGCCGCCGCCGACTGCGCGCACACCACCAGGTGCGCATGCACTTCCAGGCGCACGCCGGTCATGCCGACCGGGTTGCGGATGCCTTCCTGCGAATCGTCCAGCACGTACTCGCGCGGGATCGCGTGGAGGATCTTCTGGTCGGCCGGGATCGCCACCGCCTTGGCCGCGTCGAGCACGCGATCCAGGTCGCCCCAGGTCACTTCACCGTCGCGGATCGGCACGATGCCCGGCGAGTTCTTGCACTGCACGTGGTTGCCGGAAATCGAGGCGTACACCGAACGGATCTCGCAGCCGGCCATCAGCTCGGCTTCTTCCACCGCGCGCTGGATCGACTGCACGGTCGATTCGATGTCCACCACCACGCCGCGCTTCAGCCCGCGCGATTCGTGCGAGCCGATGCCGATCACTTCGATCGGGTTGCCCGGCGAATACTCGCCCACCAGCGCCACCACCTTGGAGGTGCCGATGTCCAGGCCAACGATCAGCGATTTGTCACCCTTGCGATTCATGTCCTTTCCTGCGTGCTTCTGGCCGGGGTCGCCGGCGTTTTCGCCGGCGTGGCCGGGGTACCCCAGCTCAGCGTGAAACCATTGGTGTAACGGAGGTCGGCGCGCTCGATCGGCGCGTCCTGACGGTTGAGCTGCGGCAGTACCTTGACGAAGCGCTGCATGCGCGAGCGCGCGTCGTCGCGGCCGACCACCACTTCGGTGCCGTTGCTCAGCACCAGCGACCAGCTGCCGCGTGCGTCCATCGTCACCCGGCGCACATCGACGCCGGCCGGTGCGAACAATGCACGCGAGTCGCTGTACAGCTTCATCACTTCCGCGGTCTGGCTGTCCGGGCCATCCAGCTCCGGCAGCGCCAGGTCGGACAGCTTCTTCGGCGTGGGGAACAGCTTGCCCTGCTCGGACACCAGGCGGTCGGTACCCCAGCGGGCGAACGGCTTGTGCTCGACCAGGGTCACTTCCAGCACGTCCGGCCACTGCTTGCGGACCTGCGCGCTTTCCACCCACGGCAGCTTTTCCAGGGCGTCCTGCGCGTCCTGCAGCTTGACCGCGAAGAAACCGGCGCGCGCATACGGCAGCAGCACCTGCTGCAGCTGTTCGGCCGGCACCCGCTTGAACTCACCATGCACGCGCAGCTTCGCCAGCGGCCAGCGCTCGGCGCCGACCCAGCCATTGACTACGGCCACCACCGGCAGTGCAACCACCGACAGCGCCAACAGCCAGACGAAGATGCGCAGCACCGCGTTCATGCGTGCGAGGCCTCCAAGGTCTGTTCCAGCACGCGCCACACCAGTTCCTCGAAACCGATGCCGGCCTGGCGGGCCGCCTTGGGCACCAGCGAATGGCTGGTCATGCCCGGCGCGGTGTTCACTTCCAGCAGGAAGAAACGGCCGCTGTCGCGATCGCGCATCACGTCCACGCGGCCCCAGCCACGGCACCCGGCGGCACGGAACGCGGCCAGCGCGATGCGCCGGATGTCCTCTTCGTCGCCACCGTCCAGGCCCGGGCACAGGTACTGGGTGTCCTCGGCGATGTACTTGGCGTTGTAGTCGTACCACTGGCCCTTGGGCACGATGCGGATCGACGGCAGTGCGACGTCGCCAAGGATGGCCACGGTCAATTCGTCGCCGACCACCATCTGCTCCATTAGCAGCTGGCCGTCGTAGCGCGCAGCCAGGGCCACCGCTTCATCCAGCCCGGCGTCATCGGTGACCCGGCTGATGCCCACGCTGGAGCCTTCGTTGGCCGGCTTCACCACCACCGGCAGGCCGAGTTCGGCGGCATTGGCGTGCACGTCCTCGGCAGTGACCTTGCGGTACTGCGGGGTTGGCAGGCCCAGCGACAGCCACACCTGCTTGGTGCGGATCTTGTCCATGCTCAGCGCCGAACCCAGCACGTTCGAGCCGGTGTACGGCACGCCGAAGGCGTCCATCAGGCCCTGCACGATGCCGTCCTCACCGCCACCGTTGTGGCCGTGCAGGATGTTGAAGACGCGATCGATGCCACCGGCGGCGAGCGCGCTGGCGAGCGCCGGAATGCCGTCCACCGCGAACGCATCGACGCCACGCGACTGCAGGGCTTCGAGCACGTTGCGGCCCGAATCCAGCGACACCTCGCGTTCGCTGGAACTGCCGCCCAGCAGCACGGCGACGCGGCCGAACTCGGCCGGGTCGGTCACGCGCAGCGGCGGGAAGGTCAGCGTGCTCACGCCTGGCCCTCCCCCTTGAAACCTTCCACCGCGATATGGGTGGCCACGGCACCGATGTCGCCGGCGCCCATCATCAGCAGCAGGTCACCGTCCTGCAGCACGTCCGGCAGCACGCTGGCCAGCTCGGCGGCCTTGCCCACCACCACCGGCTCACTGCGGCCACGCGCACGGATGGCACGGGCCAGCGCGTGCGAGTCGGCGCCGGCAATCGGTTCTTCACCGGCCGGGTAGACCTCGCTCAGCACCAGCGCATCAACGCTCGACAGCACGGCGGCGAACTTGTCGAACTGGTCGCGGGTACGGCTGTAGCGGTGCGGCTGGAAGGCCACCACCAGGCGCTTGTCGGCCCAGCCACCACGAGCGGCGGCGAACACTGCCTCCAGCTCGCTGGGGTGATGGCCATAGTCGTCGATGATGCGGACCTTGGCGCCACTGGCGGTGGTCACCTCGCCCAGATCGTTGAAGCGACGGCCGACACCGGCGAAGCCCTCCAGCGCGCGTGCGATCGCGTCCGGGGCCACGCCCAGCTGCCAGCCCACCGCAGCGGCGGCCAGCGCGTTGAGCACGTTGTGCCTGCCCGGCAGCGCCAGCACCACTTCCTGGCTGGTGCCCTGCGGCAGGCGCAGGGTGAAGCGCATGCGCGACCCTTCCTGCACCACGTTCTCGGCGCGCACGTCGGCCTGCGGGCTCATGCCGTAGCTCATCACGTGGCGAGGGGTCCTGGCAGCCAATGCCGCCACTTCCGGATCATCGATGCACAGCACCGCCAGGCCGTAGAACGGCAGGCGCTGCAGGAACTCGGCAAACGCCGCCTGCACGCGGGCGAAGTCGTTGCCGTAGTTCTCCAGATGATCCGCATCAATGTTCGTGATGATCGACATCAGCGGGTTCAGGCGCAGGAAGCTGCCATCGCTTTCATCAGCCTCGGCCACCAGCCACTGCCCGCCACCCAGCTTGGCGTTGGCACCGGCGGCCAGCAGCTGGCCACCGATCACGAACGTCGGGTCCAGGCCACCTTCGCTCAGCACCGCAGCGGTCAGGCTGGTGGTGGTGGTCTTGCCATGGGTACCGGCCACGGCGATGCCGCGGCGGAAGCGCATCAGCTCGGCCAGCATCGCCGCACGCGGCATGATCGGAATGCGCTGGCTGCGTGCTTCCATCAGTTCCGGGTTGTCTTCGCGGATGGCACTGGAGACCACCACGCAGTCGGTGCCCAGCACGTTGGCCGCGGAGTGGCCGCGCATGATGCGCGCACCCAGGCTGGCCAGGCGGCGGGTCGCCACGTTGTCGGCGTTGTCCGAGCCGGACACTTCATAGCCCAGCGTCAGCATCACTTCGGCGATACCGCTCATGCCGGTGCCGCCGATGCCGACGAAATGCACGCGCGGGAACGCGCGCACCAGGTCGTTGGTGTCGTGCAGGCGGCGGATCATGCGCGGCCTCGCGCAGGGCAGGCGCGGTGGCATGCCTTCTTCATACAGCTTCCTCGAGAATGATATCGGCGATGCGCTCGGCGGCATCGACCTTGGCCAGGGCACGCGCGGCTTGCGCCATCTGCATGCGGCGGGCGGGATTTTCGGACAGATCGCGCAGCAGTGCGGCAATGCCGTCGGCCAGCGTTCCGTCCTGCTTCAGCAACACCGCCGCGCCGCGCTCGACCAGGTACTCCGCGTTGCGGGTCTGGTGATCGTCGACGGCAGCGGGAAATGGCACCAGCACGCTGCCGACACCGACCGCGCACAGCTCGGCCAGCGTGGACGCGCCGGCGCGGCAGACAACCAGGTCAGCCCAGGCGAAGGCTTCGGCCATGTTGGCGATGAACGGCGTGATTTCCGCCTGCACACCGGCCTTGGCGTAAGCCTCCACCGCTTCGGCATGCATCTTCTCGCCGCTCTGGTGGCGCACCTGCACCGGCAGGGCGGCGCCCAGCGCGGCAATCGCCTGCGGCACGCCGGTATTGAGGGCACGCGCGCCCTGGCTGCCGCCCACCACCAGCACGCGCAGGGGGCCTTGCCGGTCGGCGAAGCGCTGTTCCGGCGGCGCGATGGCAGCGATTTCCGCGCGCACCGGGTTACCGACGAACTCCTCGCCCTTGGCGAAGGTGCCCGGGAAACCGGTCAGCAGGCGACGCGCATAACGTGACAGGATGCGGTTGGTCAGGCCCGGCGCACGGTTCTGCTCATGCACGATCAGCGGCAGGCCATGCAGGCGCGTGGCCATGCCACCGGGGCCGGAGGCAAAGCCACCGAAGGCGACCACCGCGCGCGGCTGGCGCTGGCGGATGATGAGCCCGGCCGCGCGCAGCGCGCGCATCAGCCGCCACGGCGCCGCCAGCAGGGCCAGCTTGCCCTTGCCGCGCAGGCCAGTGATGGCCAGCGTATCGATGGCGATGTCGTGCTGCGGCACCAGGCGGGTTTCCATCGCACCGTCGGCGCCCATCCAGGTCACCGGCACGCCGCGCTGGCGCAGCACGCGGGCCACGGCCAGGCCGGGGAAGATGTGACCGCCGGTGCCTCCGGCCAGGATCATCACCGGGCGCCCACTCTCGGTGGCTGCACTCATGACAGCCTCCCGAAGGTCGGTTCGATGCGCGACTGCAGGCGGCTGGTGCCACGTGCGGCGCTCGCTGCAGCGGACGCGGGTGCGACCGGCTCGGCACGCATCGGCACGCTGGCGTCCACCGCTGCGGCGGGCTTGTCCATCGGTTCGGCCGCGGCGTCTTCGGCGCCACCGATGCGCACGGCCTGGCGGCGCTCGGCGCGCTTGAGTTCATACGACACGCGCAGCAGCAGGCCCATCGCCACGCAGGTCATCAGCACCGACGAACCGCCGGAGGAGATCAGCGGCAGGGTCAGGCCCTTGGTCGGCAGGATGCCCAGGTTCACGCCGATCGAGACGAAGGTCTGCATGCTGATCCACAGGCCGATGCCGAAGGCGATGTAGCCGGAGAAGTGGCGCTTCATTTCCACGCAGCGCATGCCCAGCCAGAAGGTGCGGCCGACCAGCAGCGCATACAGCGCCACGATCACGCAGGTACCCAGGAAACCGAATTCCTCGGCGGTGACCGAGAAGATGAAGTCGGTGTGCGCTTCGGGCAGGTAGTACAGCTTCTGCACGGAGTTGCCCAGGCCGACGCCGGTCCATTCACCACGGCCCACCGCCATCAGCGCGTTGGACAGCTGGTAGCCGTCGCCCTGCTGGTCGGCCCATGGGTCCAGGAAGGAGGTGATGCGGCGCATGCGGTACGGCTCGATGATCGCCAGCGCGCTCATGCCGACCAGGCCGATGATCACCGGCATCGACATGCGCGGCATGTTCACCCCGCCCAGCACCAGCATGCCGGCGGTGATCGCCAGCAGCAGGGTCGAGGAACCGAAGTCCGGCTGCAGCAGCAGCAGCACCACCAGCGCACCGGCCACGCCCAGCGGCTTGAGCATTGCCGGCCAGGTCGCATTGACCTCGTCGCGGAAACGTACCAGGTAGCTCGACAGCCAGACGATGTAGAGCACTTTCACCGCTTCGACCGTCTGGAACTTGGAAATGCCCAGGTTGATCCAGCGGCGCGCACCGTTGACCGTGCTGCCCAGTCCCGGTGCGAACACCGCCAGCAGCAGTACGAAGCAGCCCAGCAGCAGCATCTGGTTGTACTGCTCGATCGACTTCAGCTCGGTGCGGGCGGCAATGACCGCCAGCACGATACCCACCGCCAGGAAGATCAGGTGGCGGTTGAGGTAATAGAACGGGCTGCTCATCAGCGCGATCGAGCTGGAGGCCACCATCACCACGCCGACACCGGTGAGCGCGATGATCGCGCCCAGCAGCCACTTGTCGTAGCTGCCTTCGATGGCTTCAAGGCGTGTTGCCTGGCGGGACAGGTCGTTCATCTCAGCGCACCTTCAACGTGGCCAGGCCGATCAGCACGAGCACAACGGAGATGATCCAGAAACGCACGATCACGCGCGGCTCCGGCCAGCCCTTCAGTTCGAAATGGTGGTGGATCGGCGCCATGCGGAACACGCGCTTGCCGGTCAGCTTGAACGAGGCGACCTGGATCATCACCGACAGCGTTTCGATGACGAACACGCCGCCCATGATCACCAGCACCAGCTCCTGGCGGGTGATCACCGCGATCGTGCCCAGCACCGCACCCAGTGCCAGTGCGCCGATGTCGCCCATGAAGACCATGGCCGGGTAGGTGTTGAACCAGAGGAAGCCCAGGCCCGCGCCGGCGATGGCCGCACAGATGATGACCAGCTCGCCGGCGCCCGGGATCTGCGGGATCTGCAGGTAGTTGGCGAACACCACGTTGCCCGAGGCATAGGCGAACACGCCCAGCGCGCAGGCCACCAGCACGGTGGGCATGATCGCCAGGCCGTCCAGGCCGTCGGTCAGGTTCACCGCGTTGGAGAAACCGACGATCCAGAAGTAGGCGATGGCCACGAAGCCGATGCCGGCCAGCGGCAGCGCGACCGACTTGAACATCGGGATGTAGAAGGTCAGCGCTGCCGGCACGTCGGCCGTGTAGAACAGGAACAGGCCCGCAGCCAGGCCGAAGATCGACTGCAGCAGGTACTTCCAGCGCGACTTCAGGCCGTTCGGGTCACGGCGGACGATCTTGATCCAGTCGTCATACCAGCCGATGGCGCCGAAGCACAGCATCACCGCCAGCACCAGCCACACGTAGCGGTTGCGCAGGTCGGCCCACATCAGCACCGACAGGGTGATGGTGAGCAGGATCAGCGAACCGCCCATGGTCGGCGTGCCGGCCTTGGAGAAATGGGTCTGCGGACCGTCCTTGCGGATCGGCTGGCCGCCCTTGAACTGGGCGAGCTTGCGGATCATCGCCGGGCCCAGCCACAGCGACAGGAACAGGGCCGTCAGCGCGGCAAGGATGGCGCGGAACGTCTGGTAGTTGAACAGCCCGAACAGGCTCTCCAACTGCTGCAACCATCGAGCCAGTTCATACAACATGCGGGGATTCCTCTCCTTGCGCCAGCAGCGCTTTGACAATCGTGTCCATGGCGCTGCCACGGGAACCCTTGACCAGGCAGCGCACGCCGGCGTGCAGCTCGTCCTTCAGCGCCTGCGACAGCGCGTCGTGGGTGGCGAAATGGCGGCCGCCTTCGCCGAAGGCGGAGGCGGCAGCGGCGCTGAGCGGGCCCAGTGCATACAGGCGCTTCAGGCCGGCAGCACGTGCGCGGATGCCGGCCTGCGCATGCAGCGCTTCCGCGTCCGGGCCCAGCTCGCGCATGTCGCCCAGCACCAGCCAGCCCTCTTCCGGCGCCGCGGCCAGGGCATCGATGGCCGCGGCCAGCGACCCGGGGTTGGCGTTGTAGCTGTCATCCACCAGCACCGCGCCATTGCGCAGCTGATGGGCGATCTGGCGACCCGGCACCGGCTGCGCTTCGGCCAGGCCGGCGGCAATCAGCGCCAGATCGACACCGGCGGCCAGCGCCAGGCTGGCGGCGGCCAGCGCATTGCTGACGTTGTGGCGACCCGGCAGGCCCAGCACCACGCGGGCTTCGCCGGCCGGTGCGACCAGAGTGAACTGGCTGCCCTGCGCACCGGCGCGGATATCGCGCGCGGTCACGTCCGCCGAGTGTTCCAGGCCATAGCGCAGCACGCGGCAACGCGCCGGGGTGCTGATGAAATGCTGTTCGAACCAGCGGCCATAGGCATCGTCGGCGTTGATCACCGCCACGCCATCGGCCGGCAGCGCGGCGTAGATCGCGCCCTTGGTCACCGCCACGCCGAGCAGGCTGCCCATACGTTCCAGGTGCGCCGGGGCGATGTTGTTGACCAGCGCATAACGCGGGCGGGCGATCTCGGTCAGGTAGGCGATGTCGCCCGGCTTGCCGGCGCCCATCTCGTAGACGGCGTAGTCGGCATCTTCCGGCGCATCGATCACCGCCAGCGGCAGGCCGATCTCGTTGTTGCGGTTGCCCGGGTTGGCGTAGACCACCTTGTGCGCGTGCTGGGCCACTTGCTGCAGGATCGACAGCAGCAGGCTCTTCACGCTGGTCTTGCCATTGCTGCCGGTGATCGCGAGCACCTCGGTGCCACGGTCACGCTGCATGCCGGTGGCGATCTTCGCCAGCGCCAGTTCGCTGTCGGCCACCAGCACCTGCGGCAGTTCGACCGGCAGCAGGCGCTCGACCAGCAGCGCACTGGCACCGCGCGCCTGCGCGTCGGCCGCGAAGTCATGGCCGTCGAAACGCTCGCCGCGCAGCGCCACATACAGACTGCCCGGACCGAGATTGCGGGTGTCATTGCTGACCGCATCGATGGCCACGTCGTCGCCGTGGATCTCGCCGCCGGCCCAGTGTGCGATCAGCGAAAGCAGGGTGCGCTTCATGCGGCGCCCTCCCCGGCCTGCGCGCTGAGCACACCGGCCTTGGCCGCCAGTGCAGCGGCGGCCACTTCGGTGTCGTCGAAGTCATGGCGCACGCCATTCACTTCCTGGTACGGCTCGTGGCCCTTGCCGGCGATCAGGATGATGTCGCCGGCACCGGCACGCTTCACCGCCAGGCCGATCGCACGCGCGCGGCTGCGCTGCACGGTCACGGCATCGGCGTTCTGGAAGCCGGCCAGGATGTCAGCCACGATCACATCGCCATCTTCGCCGCGCGGGTTGTCGTCGGTGACGATGACCTGGTTGGCCAGGCGCTCGGCGATCGCCGCCATCTGCGGGCGCTTGCCGGTGTCGCGCTCGCCGCCGCAGCCGAACACGCAGAACAGCGTGCCCTGCAGGTGCCCGTGGAGGCTGTCCAGCGCCTGTTCCAGCGCATCCGGGGTGTGCGCGTAGTCGACCACCACCGTCGGCAGGCCGTCTTCACCGCCCAGGCGGTTCATGCGGCCACGGATCGGCTGCAGCGCCGACAGCACCTCGGCAATACGCGGCAGCGGCTGGCCCTGCGCGTGCAGGGTACCGGCCACGGCCAGCAGGTTGTCCACGTTGAAGCGGCCCAGCAGCGGCGACTGCACCGTCGCGCACTGGCCGTCGATGACCAGCTCGAAGGCGATGCCACGACCGTCCAGCTGCAGTGCCTCGGCGCGCACGCTGGCGTCGGTGGCACCACGCGAGCTCAGCCCGATCGCCTGCACGCCGGCCGGCAGGCCCGCGAACAGCTGCCGGCCGAAGGCATCGTCCAGATTGATCACCGCCGCCTTCAGGCCCGGGCGATGGAACAGCCGCGCCTTGGCCGCGCCGTAGCTGGCCATGTCACCGTGGTAGTCCAGATGGTCGCGGGTGAGGTTGGTGAACACCGCCACGTCGTAGTGCACGGCGTCCACGCGGCCCTGGTCCAGCGCATGCGAGCTGACTTCCATCGCCACCGCGCGCGCACCGGCGTCGCGCAGCTGCGCCAGAAGCGCATGCATCTGCAGCACCAGCGGCGTGGTGAAGCCGGTCGGCTCGACCGCACCATAAAGTCCGGCACCCAGCGTGCCGATACTGCCACTGGGCGTTCCGAGCAGATGCCAGGCCTGGGCCAGCAGCAGCACGGTGGAGGTCTTGCCGTTGGTGCCGGTCACGCCGACCATCGCCATCGCCCGCGATGGCGCGCCATGGAACTGGTCGGCCATCGCGCCCATGCGCGCGCGCAGGCCCGGCACGGCGATCGCATCGGCCGGGGCCGGCAGATCGGCCGGTGCCGGCGGTTCGAACAGGATGGCACTGGCACCGGCAGCGCGCGCCTGCTCGACAAAGCCCAGGCCATGCGCGCCGAAACCGGCGATGGCGACGAAGGCGTTACCGGGGCGCACGGCACGGCTGTCCAGCACCAGGCCGGTCAGAACGGGATCATGACCCGCCAGGGCCACGTCCGGAAGCAACTGCGAAAGCAACATCGAAGGACTCATTGCGTGCCTCCCGTAGCGGGCGGCGTCTGGGCTTGCGCGCTTGGCAGCGCAGCGTCGAATTCAGCGGCGGCATCGACCGGCAGCGCGGTCTCGGCCGGCGGCGCAGGCAGGATCGAGGCCGAATGGCCGACCTTGCCCGACTGCTGTGCGGCCAGCCACGACTGCAGGTCGTCCAGCGGCACGTCCATCAGGCGCAGGGTGCCTTCCATCACGTTGTGGTAGACCGGCGCCGACACCAGGCCGCCGTAGAACTTGCCGGCCTGCGGGTCGTTGATGACGATGACGGTAGCGAAACGCGGGTTGGTGGCCGGCACCACGCCGGCGAACAGCGCGTTGTAATGGCCGCGCTCATAACCGCCCGGGCCGGCCTTGCGCGCGGTGCCGGTCTTGCCGGCCACGCGGTAACCCAGCACCGCCGCCTGCTTGGCGCCGCCCTGGGTGACCACCGTTTCCATCATCGCCACCACCTGCCGGGCGACGTTCTCGTCGATGATCTGCTGGCCTTCATTGCGCTGGCCCTTGACGAAGGTCGGCGCGATCAGGCGCCCGCCGTTGGCCAGCGCCGAGTACGCGGTGGCAATCTGCAGCGGCGTGACCGACAGGCCGTAGCCATAGGACATGGTGGTCTTGGTGGTACCCGACCAGCGTGCCGGACGCATCACCACGCCGGCCGATTCACCCGGGAAACCGCTGTGCGGCGCCGAGCCATAGCCGAAGCGGCGCACGCCGTCGTAGAAGGTCTGGTCCGGCATCTTCGCCGCAACCTTGGCCGCACCCACGTTCGAACTGCGGGTGATCACGCCGGTCACGTTGAGCACACCGTTGTTGCGCGGCACGTCGCGGATGGTGAAGCGGCCCAGGGTCATGTAGCCCGGGTTGGTGTCGATGATGGTGTCCTTGGTCACCGCACCGGCCTGCAGCGCGGTGGCGATGGTCAGCGGCTTCATCGTCGAACCCGGCTCGACCAGGTCGGTCACCGCGCGGTTGCGGCGCGTATCGGGGATCGCGCCGGTCAGCGAGTTCGGGTTGTAGGTCGGCAGGTTGACCATGGCCAGGATCTCGCCGGTGGTCACGTCCATGATCACCATCGAACCACCGGCCGCCTTGTTGGCCACCAGCGCGTTGCGCAGTTCCTTGAAGGCCAGGTACTGGATGCGGCGGTCGATGCTGAGGGTCAGGTCCTTGCCCGGCTCGGCGGCGCGCAGCAGATCGCTTTCGACGGTCTCGCCCTTGCGGTTGCGGATCACCCGCTTGGCACCGGCCTTGCCGCGCAGCCATTCGTCGAACGCCAGTTCCAGGCCTTCCTGGCCGCGGTCGTCGATGTTGGTGAAGCCCAGCACGTGCGCCATCGCTTCGCCCTGTGGGTAGAAGCGGCGGAACTCGCGCTGCGCGGCCACGCCCGGAATCTTCAGCGCGACCACCTTCTCTGCCTCGTCCGGATTGATCCGGCGGCGCAGGTACATGAATTCCTTGTCCGACTTCTGCGACAGGCGGCTGCTCAGCTCATCCACCGACATGCCGACCGCCTGGGCCAGCTCCGGGATGCGCTCGGGCGAACGCAGCAGGTCCTGCGGGTTGACCCAGATCGAGGCGACCGGGGTGGACACCGCCAGCGGCTCGCCGTTGCGGTCGGTGATCATGCCGCGCGAGGTCTTGATCGGCAGCTCGCGCAGGTAGCGGGCCTCGCCCTGGCGCTGGTAGAAATCGCTGTTGATGATCTGCACGTAGGCCGCGCGACCCACCAGCGACACCGAGCACAGGCCAAGCGCCAGCGCGACCCAGCGCAGGCGCTGGCGCAGGTTGAAGGCGTTGCGCGGGCGGTTGCGGCCGGTCTTGCTCATGGGCGCACCACCACGATGTCAGCGGCCTCGGGGAACTTCATGCCCAGCTTCTCGCGGGCAATGCGGTCCACGCGGTTGGCTTCGGCCAGGGTGGCCTGTTCCAGCTGCAGGCGGCCGAACTCAAGGTTGATGTCATCGCGCTTGCGCTCGGCACGCGACAGCTCGATGAAGGTCTGCCGGTGGCGGTGGCGCACGAACACCACGCCGATCGCCGAGGCGACGGTGCAGGCCAGCAGGATGATCAGCAGCAGCCGGCTCATGCATCGCCCCCCCGCTTCTGTGCCACGCGCAGCACGGCGCTGCGGGCACGCGGGTTGGCGGCCAGCTCTTCGTCGGTGGCCTTGATGGCGCCGCCGATCAGGTCCAGCGTCGGCACGAACGCAACCGCCTCGGGCAGCCGGCGGTTGGCCGGCGGCGCCTTGGCCAGGCGGTTCATGTACTGCTTGACGATGCGGTCTTCCAGCGAGTGGAAGCTGATCACCGCCAGGCGGCCACCGGGCTTGAGCCGTTCCACCGCCGCATCGAGCCCGGCTTCCAGATCGGCCAGCTCGCGGTTGATGTGGATGCGGATGGCCTGGAAGCTGCGCGTGGCCGGGTGGATCTTGTCCTTCCCACGCGGCATCACCGAGGCGATCAGCTCGGCCAGTTCGGCGGTGCGGGAGAACGGCTGCTTCTCGCGGCGGGCCACGATGGCGCGGGCGATGCGCCGGCTCTGGCGCTCTTCGCCGTAGGTCCACAGCACATCAGCGATCTCGCGCTCTTCGACGCGGTTGATCCACTGCGCGGCGCTTTCACCGCTGTCCGGATCCATGCGCATGTCCAGCTGGCCGTCCTTGCCGAAGCTGAAGCCACGTTCGGCCACGTCCAGCTGCGGCGACGACACGCCGAGGTCGAACAGCACGCCGTCCAGGCCTTCGGCCGTCGCATCCCACTGCAGCAGCTGGGCGAAGCTGCCCCGGAAGATGGACACGCGCGGGTCCGGCGCGAAATCGCGCTCGGCAACGGCGATGGCTTCCGGATCCTTGTCCATGACCAGCAGGCGCCCCCCGGGACCGAGCTGGGTGAGCACGCCACGTGCATGACCGCCACGACCGAACGTGCCATCCAGATAACGTCCGTTTTCGATCACCCTCAGGCCTTCAAGGACCTGGGTGTACAGGACCGGCAGGTGCACCGCCGGCGACTGCGACACCGGAAGGTGACCGGCCTGCGCTTCTGGGCGCATCCGGGCACCCCGGCTCACAACTTCAGGTCGAGCAACCCATCACCCAGATCCTCGTCAGACAACGTCTGCTGGATCAGGGCCCGATGCGCCTGCTCGCTCCACAATTCGAACTTGTCGCCCATACCGAGCAATACCGCCTTCTTCTCAATGCCCACCGCACCGCGGTGGCTGGCGGGGATGCTGATGCGACCGTTGCCGTCCAGTTCCAGATGGGCGGCCGAGCCGACCAGCTTCTGCTGCAACAGGCGCACGACGCGCTGGGTGTTGGGCTTGGACATCACATCGTCGCGGACCCGCTCCCATTCCGACTCTGCATACAGCCACAGGCAGCCGGCTTCGAACGGGTTGTAGGTCAGCACGAGACGGTTGTTGCTGGCGCGCGCGACGAGGTCGCGGTAAGCGGTGGGAACCGCCATGCGCCCTTTGTCGTCAACTGTGATGGCCGTCTCGCCCTGGAACACGACGCCTGCACCTTGTCCTTCGCCCGGTGAAACATTGAACCACGAAAACCCACAAAACACCCGGATTTCCCTCTGATGCCCACCTTAGCAGCGGGCCGAGGGTTGTCAACAACTTTTCAGCGGGGAAATCGCCAGCCGCATCAATGGCTTGCAACAACCTTTAGAGAATTGTTCAAGGCTTATCCACAAGTTGCTGATCCGTCTCAATTTTTGAGATTGAACGGAAGTTCAGGGGCGTGGAGAGGGCGTGAAACATCGGCCGCGCATTCATCCGGAACGGGCCGGAAACGGCGCCGGACTGCGCAAACCGTGCACAATGAGGCCATGTGCCTGCTCGCTCTTGGCTGGATGCACCACCCGCGCTGGCGGCTGGTGATGACCGGCAACCGTGATGAGTTCCACGCCCGCCCGACGGCGGCGCTGGCCCCCTGGCAGGATGAGACGTCCGTCATCGGCGGGCGCGATCTGCGCTCCGGCGGTGGCTGGGTCGGGGTTGGCGCCTCGGGCCGGATGGCGGTGGTCACCAACGTCCGCGACCCGCTGGCGGCCCAGACCGGCCCGTCGCGGGGCGCGCTGGTGGCCGACTTCCTGCGCGGCCGCGACCCGGCCGCCGTGCATATCGACCGATTGGCGACCGTGGCTGGCGCCTATGCCCCGTTCAATCTGTTGCTGGCCGATAGCGACAGCCTGGAGTACCTCGGCAACCATCCCGCCGAACGGCAGACCCTCGGCCCGGGCGTGCACGGCATGTCCAACGGCGCGCTGGACGCACCCTGGCCGAAGACCCGGCGGCTGATGGCGGCCCTTGAAGCCTGGCTGCAAAAGGACGGGGTCAGATCCCTTTCGCACGGCGAAAGGGATCTGACCCCGGACCTGACCCCACTCTGGAATGCTCTGGCCGACGAACACCGCCCTGCCGACAGCGACCTGCCCGACACCGGCATCGGCCTGGAACGCGAGCGCTGGCTGAGCCCGGCCTTCATCCGTGGCGATGACTACGGCACCCGCGCCAGCACCGTGCTGCTGATCGACGCCGACGGCCATGGCGAGATCCACGAACGCCGCTTCGGCCCGCAGGGCGCTCCCAGCGGCCAGAGCCACGTCATTTTCTGACCCGGTCATGACGGCCCTTGGCCGGATGCTCTTGGCGGGGGGGTAGTGCCGGCCGCTGGCCGGCAACCTCTGGATCTTCGGATGCAGCATGAAGTTGCCGGCCAGCGGCCGGCACTACCCGCAGCGTGCTGTCGCGATCCACGCGACGGCAGTCGTCATCGCAGCGGGCCTGAAACGTCATTCAGCTTCCAGCCGCGACCACGATCCGTCCGTGCCACAGGGGTTTCAGCATCACAGCCATCCGACTGTGCCCTTTTCGCAATCGGCACTGTGTCTATAAATGTCGCCCCTGACCTCCCAGGGTGATCGCGCCCGGCACCTCGCCGCGCCATCGACCGCAACCCCAAGGAGGCCCCATGCGTCGCATTCTCATCCTGTTCGCCACCCACCTGCTTGCTCTCGGCCTGGGCTTCGGCCTGGGCATCTATCTGCTGCCGATCCTGATCGCCCCCGATGACCCGCCGGTCACGCAGGTGCAGGCCGCGATGAACGACGCCACCTATCGCACCACCTTCCGTCGCGACCTCAAAGGCAGCGACGCGGTGCACTGGGCCGAAGGCAAGGTCAGCGTCAGCGCCACCCAGGTTGCCTTCGACGGCAAGATGGGACCGGGCCCGGACTACAAGGTCTACCTGGTCCGCGACTTCGTCGACAACAAGGCCGACTTCCTGAAGATCAAGGCGCAGGCCCAGCGCATCGGCGAGGTGAAGACCTTCAACCGCTTCCTGGTGGATGTGCCCGCGAACGTGGACGTGGACGACTACACCACGGTGGTGGTGTGGTGCGAGCGCTTCTCGCAGTTCATTTCCGCCGGGCAGTACCGCACGCCGGGCTGAGGACAGCATGGGGTCGGATCCCTTTCCTCCGGAAAGGGATCCGACCCCGCAATCACGGTAGCTCCACGCCATGCGTGGAAGAAGAAGGAGGCGGAGCCGGCCGATAAGCCGGGTTCTGTCGTGGACAGTCATTCCTCTAGGCGTTACGTCACCGCAACGCTCAAGCAACCTACCCGGATCCAACGCGGGCCGCGCCAAAGGATCCCTATTTGGTCTTGCTCCAGGTGGGGTTTGCCGTGCCGGTCTGTTGCCAGACTCGCGGTGCGCTCTTACCGCACCATTTCACCCTTACCGGCCTTCCGAAGAAGACGTAGGCGGTATCTTTCTGTTGCACTTTCCGTCGGCTTGCGCCGCCCAGGCGTTACCTGGCACCTTGCCCTATGGAGCCCGGACTTTCCTCGGCACCCCCGAAGGGATGACGCGACTGTCTGGCCGGCCCCGCCAGCGCATATTCTAGCGTACGCAGGTCCTTCCTGCCGTGCTGATCGCGGCGTCCGGTTCATCCATCCACGCATGGCGTGGATCTTTTCCGCCGCTCTGGTGGGTGCGGATTCTGCTTTGGTGGGTGCGGACCTTGGTCCGCACGATCAATCAACTACCGTACAACGCCTTGCGCGGCGCGCCGGTCAGTTCCGCGGCCAGTTTGGCGGCGGTGGATGGTGGCAGGTGCTCGCTCAGCTTCGCGTAGACGCGGCGGCCATGTGCCAGCTGCGCTTGCTCGTCATCACCCGCGCCCTGCACCATCACCACGAACTCGCCCTTGCGCTGGTTGTCGTCGGCCTCGACCTTGGCCAGCAGGCCCGCCAGGTCACCATCGAGCACGGTCTCGAACAGCTTGGTCAGCTCGCGGGCCAGCACCGCCGGGCGTTCGCCACCGAAGATCGCCGCCATGTCGGCCAGCGATTCGGCGATGCGGTGCGACGATTCGTAGAACACCATCGTGCGCACTTCGCCGGCCAGCGCCTGCAGGCGGTCGCGGCGGCCGCTGGCCTTGGCCGGCAGGAAGCCCTCGAAACTGAAACGGTCGCTGGGCAGGCCGGCCACGCTCAGCGCGGCGATGGCGGCGCAGGCGCCAGGCACCGGGCTGACCTTGATGCCCGCCGCGCGCGCGGCACGCACCAGGCGGAACCCCGGATCGCTGACCAGCGGCGTACCGGCGTCACTGACCAGCGCCAGCGACTCGCCGGCCTGCAGGCGCGACACCAGCCGCTGCGCCAAGGCCTCCTCGTTGTGTTCGTGCAGGGCGACCAGCGGTTGCTGGATGCCGAAATGGGACAGCAGCTGGCCGCTGCGGCGGGTGTCCTCGGCACAGATGGCCGCCACCGAACGCAGCACCTCCTGCGCGCGCGGGCTCAGATCGGCCAGGTTGCCGATCGGGGTGGCGACGACGTACAGGGTTGGGACACTCATTTCAGCGGTACTCACGGGGCAAGGGTAGAATCGTAGCGTGTACCCGGCCAAGGCCGCTGCCCTCATCGCATGGACCCGATCATGAACAAGCCCGCCGCACGGATCTCCGCCCTGTCGTTGTCGCTGATGCTGCTGGCCGGTTGTGCCACCACCAGCCTGACCAGCACCCCCGATTCGCCGGCCCAGGGCCAGGCGCTGGCGCTGATCGAACAGGGCAAGCCGCGCGACGCCGCACTGCAGCTGGAAGGCCTGGCCGCCACGCTGCGTGGCGGTGCCCGCAGCAACGCACTGGCCGATGCGGCCTGGGCCTGGCATCTGGCCGGTGACAGTGCCCGCGCGCGCAGCCTGCTGGGCCAGCTCACCGCCCGCCAGCTGTCCGGCGCCAGCCTGCAGCGCTACCAGCTGACCGGTGCCGAGCTGGCGCTGGCCGACAAGCAGCCGGCGCAGGCGCTGGCCCTGCTGAAGGATCATGCCGACAGCGTTGCGGTCGGCCTGCGCACCCGCTGGCTGCTGGCCCGCGCCCAGGCCCTGCAGGGCACCGGCGATGCCTTCGGTGCCGCCAACGAGCGCGCCCGTGCCCATGCCGGCCTGACCGGCAGCGCGCGCAGCGAGAACCAGGCCGCCATCGCCGGCCTGCTCGGCACCCTCGACGACGCCACCCTGCGCAGCCGTGCCGCCGCGCTGCCGGCCAACGACCCGCTGTACAACTTCGCCGGCCGTGCGCTGATCGCGCGCGGCCTGCCGCTGCCGCGCCCGTTCGACCGCGATGGCGCGGCCCAGTTCGACACCAGCAAGCGCCCGCCGGCGATGAGCGACGGTTACCGCCCGCCGGCCAAGCTGGCCGTGCTGCTGCCGCTCAGCGGCCGCCTGGCCACCGCCGCGCAGCCGGTGCGCGATGGCCTGTTGAGCGCCTACTACGGTGAAAGCCGCCGCCGTCCGGACATCAACTTCTTCGACACCGCCGGCACCCCGGCCGGTGCCCTCGCCGCCTATGACAAGGCGGTCGCCTCCGGTGCCGACTTCGTGGTCGGACCGCTGGGCCGCGACGAAGTGGACGCCGTGTACGGCCGCCAGCAGCTGCAGGTGCCGGTGCTGGCGCTGAACCGTGGCAAGGACGCACCGCCGGCCGGCAGCGCCGGTTTCTCGCTGGCACCGGAAGACGACGGCATCGTCGCCGCCGAATACCTGCGTGGCCGCGAACGCAACCGCGCACTGGTGATCAGCAGCAATGACGACACCGGCCGCCGTTCCGCCGCCGCCTTCGCGCAGCGCTTCGCACAGCGCGGTGGGCAGGTGGTGGCCACCTTCAACGTCAGCGATGCCGTTGGCGATGTCGGCGCGCAGGTGCGCAATGCCGGCCAGGTCGATGCGGTGTTCCTCGCCGTGCGTGCACCGCAGGCCCGCCTGCTGGCGCCGCAGCTGGCGCTGGCCGGTGCCGGTGGCGCCACCCGCGTCGGCACCTCGCAGCTGACCGTCGGCAGCGGCAAGGTGGAAGAAGACGTGGCCCTGGACGGCATCGTCTACCCGAATGAAGCCTGGAACGTGCGCAGCGTGTCCGGCCTGCCCTCGGCCAGCCAGGTGGCCAGCACCCTGCCGAGCGCACGCGGTGCGGCCGGCCGCCTGTTCGCGTTCGGCGCCGACGCCTGGAAGATCACCGCCTATCTGGACAAGCTGTCCAACGAAGGCGGCCTGGACGGTGCCACCGGCACCCTGTTCCTGGACAGCAACGGCAACATCCTGCGCCAGCCGGCATGGTCGACCTTCAATGGCGGCCGGCCGATGCCGATCGTCGGTGGTCGCTGAGCGCAGCCAACGTGGCTCGGCGGTGGAAGCCGCCGCCGAGCAGCATCTGCAACAGGCCGGACTGCAGCCGCGCGCGCGCAACGTGCGTTATCGCGGCGGTGAACTGGACCTGGTGATGGACGATGCCGGCATCGTGGTGTTCGTGGAGGTGCGCTATCGCGCGCGATCAGAGTACGGTGGCGGTGCCGCTTCAGTCGATGCGCGCAAATGCCGGCGCCTGGCGCATGCCGCGCAGCTGTACCTGCAGGACCACCCCGCGCTGGCCAATGCGCCCTGCCGCTTCGACGTGGTGGAAGCCAGTGGCGAACCGCCGCAGCTGCATTGGCTGCGTGACGCATTCCGGCTGGATGATTGCTGATGTGTACTGTCCGCCTTGGTAGAAGCCGACCTTGGTCGGCGCGTCTGTGCCAACCAAGGTTGGCCCCCGCCAGAGCGCAGCCTGGCCGGCACTACCATGGTGCGTGACTGATGCCTTCGATCATCACCCATGCCGCCGTGCCGCTGGCGCTGTGGTGCGCCGCTGATCGTGGCCGCATCCCGCCGCGCCTGCTGGTTGCAGGCGTGATCGCCGCGATGCTGCCCGATGCCGATGTACTGGCCTTTGCGCTGCACATTCCCTATGCGGATGCCTTCGGCCATCGCGGTGCCAGCCATTCGCTGCTGTTTGCCGGCGTGCTGGCGGCATTGGCGGCGGCGTTGGCGTTCTTTGGTAGTCGCCGACCTTGGTCGGCGCAGCACAGCTCCGGTAGTCGCCGACCTTGGTCGGCGGTTTCGTGCCAACCAAGGTTGGCACCTACCAAGGCAGGGCCAACGGTGGCATCGACCGTACAAGCCGCTGTATTCGTCTTCGTCTGCGCCGCCAGCCATCCACTGCTGGATGCGATGACCTCCGGCGGCCTCGGCGTCGCACTGGCCTGGCCGTGGAGCGAACACCGCTTCTTCGCACCGTGGCGACCGATCCGCGTTTCACCCTTCGCCCC
Source organism: Stenotrophomonas sp. YJH_SMC_110 (assembly GCF_059369255.1). Classification (NCBI taxonomy): domain Bacteria; kingdom Pseudomonadati; phylum Pseudomonadota; class Gammaproteobacteria; order Lysobacterales; family Lysobacteraceae; genus Stenotrophomonas; species Stenotrophomonas sp. YJH_SMC_110. Next base: position 143,848 of record NZ_JCAFSM010000010.1, read on the forward strand.
ACAGTTCTTCAGCGCACGCGGCGTGGCTACCCTGCTCTCCGAACTGCGCTGGGTGTGGCTGCCACTGGCCGGCGCCGTTGTCGCCTGGAAACTGATCCAACCCGCTCCTGCTGCCTCTCGAGATCCGTCATGAGTCCTGCCCTGCCTGCTGCCCTGGTCGCCGAACTGTCCACCCTGCTGGGCGCGGAGGGCTGGCGCATGGATGACAGCGCGCTGGAGGCCAACGCGCAGGACAATTCATGGCGCCGCCAGCGTCCGGCAGCCGTGGCGCTGCCCGCCGACGTCGAACAGGTTCAGGCACTGGTACGTGCCTGTCGCGCGCATGGCGTGGCGCTGGTCGCGCGCGGCGCCGGCACCGGCACGACCGGTGCAGCCGTCCCGCGGCCGGGCAGCATCGTGCTATCGTTCATCCGCATGGACCGCATCGTCGAGATCCGCGCCGGTGATCGCTGCGCGGTCGTGCAGCCCGGCGTGCTCAATGGCACCCTGCAGCAGGCACTGGCCCCGCATGGCCTGTTCTGGGCGCCGGATCCTTCCAGCGCCGAGATCTGCAGCATCGGCGGCAACCTCGCTTGCAATGCCGGCGGCCCGCGCGCGGTGAAGTACGGCACCAGCCGCGACAACGTGCTGGGCCTGGTGGCGGTGACCGGCACCGGCGAGCTGATCCGCTGCGGTGGTGCCTACACCAAGGACGCCACCGGCTACGACCTCACCCATCTGCTGGTGGGCAGCGAAGGCACGCTGGCACTGATCGTGGAAGCCACGCTGAAGCTGACCCCGTTGCCGGTCAGCCAGGCCGGGCTGCGCGTGCTGTACCGTGATGCCGATGCTGCTGCGGCCGCCGTATCGCGGTTGATGTCGCAGCCGGTGGTACCCACCCGCCTGGAATTCATGGACGCGCGCAGCCTGGAGCTGCTGCGGCTCAATGGTGCTGACGTGCCAGAGGCCGGTGCGATGCTGCTGGTCGAGGCCGATGGTGACCACGACACCCTGCCCTATCTGCTGCAGGCCCTGGCCAGCGCCGCCGAAGGCGACGGCATGATCGAACTGGACGTGGCGATGGAAGGCCGCGCACGCGACCAGCTGTGGGCGGCGCGCAAGGCGCTGTCGCCTGCGCTGCGCAGTGTGGCGCCGGGCAAGATCAATGAAGATGTAGTGGTCCCGGTGTCGCGCATTCCGGAGCTGGTGGCCGGCGTGCAGGCGCTGGCACGTGACTACACGCTGACCATCGTCACCTTCGGCCATGCCGGCAACGGCAACCTGCACGTCAACATCCTCTACCACCCGGACGATGCCGACGAGAACACGCGCGCGCATGCCGCGCTGCCAAGGATCTTCGAGCTGACGCTGGCATTGGGCGGCACGTTGTCGGGCGAACACGGCATCGGCCTGGCCAAGCGCGATTTCATGGCGCAGGCCTTCACCCCGGAAACACTGGCAACGATGCGCGCGATCAAGGCCGCGCTGGACCCGGACGGCATCCTCAACCCCGGTAAGGTGCTGCCGCCGGCATAGACTGCGCGCACTCCTGCGCGCTCCTGTAGAGCCGAGCCATGCTCGGCTGCTCTTCGACCAGATCGCGATGACGCCCGCGCTGTGCGCGCAAGCCGAGCGTGGGCTCGGCTCTACAACGAGGTGTCGTTCACCTTCGCGCTCCTGTAGAGCCGAGCCATGCTCGGCTGCTCTTCGACCAGATCGCGATGACGCCCGCGCTGTACGCGCAAGCCGAGCGTGGGCTCGGCTCTACAACGACGTGTCGTTCACCTTCGCGCTCCTGTAGAGCCGAGCCATGCTCGGCTGCTCTTCGACCAGATCGCGATGACGTCCGCGCTGTGCGCGCAAGCCGAGCGTGGGCTCGGCTCTACAACGACGTGTCGTTCACCTTCGCGCTCCTGTAGAGCCGAGCCATGCTCGGCTGCTCTTCGACCAGATCGCGATGACGCCCGCGCTGTGCGCGCAAGCCGAGCGTGGGCTCGGCTCTACACCGTCTTGTCGGCTGCGATATCGATCAGGGTCTGCCGGAAACTGGGCAGCAGCACGCGGTTGCCATGCCCGCTCAGGTGATCATTGTCGAAGAACAATGGTTCGCCGTCTTCCACCGCCGAACAGGCCTGCGGCCCACACAGCAGCGGCAGCGGATCCCACACGGTCATTGACGGGTAACGTGCCGCCAGGTCATCCAGCAGTGCCATCTGCGGCGCCCGCAGCATTTCCAGATCCGCACGCGGCATGCTCAGACCGCCGGCACACGCCGGATTGCGGCGGTTGAACCAGTCTGAACAGCGGTACGCACCGGCCTTGAACAGCGGCAGCGGTGCGTCGATCACCACCTGTACGCCCAGCTTCTGCAAACGCCCCAGCACGCGTTCGGCTTCGTCGCGTGCAGCCTGTGCATGCGCGGGCGTGCGCTCGGCCAGCAGCTGTTGATAGATCTGCTGTGCATCCTGCCGCTGCCAGTCGAACCCACGCAGTTCCGGCATGCGCAAGGCCGTCAGCAGCACGATGTCACCCGGGCGCGCCTCGCGTTCGATGGTCGACAGCGTGTCTTCAATGAAGTCCTGGCAGTCGGCCGGGCTGGCCCGCAGCAGGTTGACGAAGCTGCAGCCGCCGCGATCCTGCTGGCGCACCTCCATGCCGGTCTGCCGCGCGACCATGCTGGTCATGGTGCGATACGCCGCCGCATGCGAGTCGCCGGCCACGAACAGGCGCCGCCCTTCAAGCGCCGGCGCACTCACCGGTTCCAGCGGGCGCCACGCCGGGTAGCGACGCGCCTGCCATGCGTAGCCGTTGCGGGTCACGCTGAGCGAGACCTGCTCGTGGTACTCCACCGTTGCCCAGGCGCCCGCACCGCACAGCGCCACCAGCGGCAACGCCATCGCCAGCACCTTGGCCGGTGCCAGCCGCAGCAGCGGCGCCGCACTGCGCAGCGGGCGCTCGATGAAGTGGTAGGACGCGGCCGACACCGCCAGCAGCAGCACCGGATACAGCCACAGCGCGACGCCATGCAGGCCATAGGTCCAGCGCAGCAGTACCAGCAGCGGCCAATGCCACAGGTACAGCGAATAGGACAGCCGACCCAGGTAGGCCAGCGGTGCGCAGCCCAGCGCACGGGCGATGCGCGATGTCCCCGCTGTCGACACGCCCGCCAACAGCAGCAGGGTACCGGCCACGGTCGCCAGCACGCCCGGCACCGGCATCGCCAACTGCGGGGCGATCAGCACACCCGCGGCCAGCAGCGCCAGGCCCGCCACGGCAGCCGCGTCGCTGCCCTGGCGTGGCGTACGTTTATGCATCCACTGGTAGAGCAGCGCACCTGCGGCCAGCTCCCAGAACCGCGCCGGCAGCAGATAGAACGCCGACGCCGGCGCCGATCGCGCCTGCCAGCCCGCCCACGCCAGCGACAGCATGGTGAGCGCCGGCAACAGCCAACGCGCCCCCGGCCAGCGCTCACGCCCGCGCAGCCACACGAAGAACAACAGCGGGAAGACCAGGTAGAACTGCTCTTCCACACCCAGCGTCCAGGTATGCAGGAACGGATTGAGTTCAGCGCCGGGCGAGAAGTAATCGTCCTGCTGGCCGGCCAGCACGATGTTGCTGAAACCGACCAGCGCGGCCCAGCCGGTCTGGTCGAACTGCTCATTGCGCCACGCGCGGGGAATGAACAGTGCCGACAGTACGAAAGTGGCCATCAGCATCACCAGCAGCGCCGGCAACAGGCGCAGCACGCGACGCCGGTAGAAATCGAGCAGCATCGCACCCAGCGATGCTTGGGCGCGCGAGGCCAGCGACTGGCTGATCACGAAGCCGGATACCACGAAGAACAGGTCCACACCGGTGAAGCCGCCGGGCAGCCACGTCGCGTTGGTGTGGAAAAGGACGACGGCCAGCACCGCCAGTGCACGCAGGCCATCGATGGCGGCGTTGTGGGAACGTTCGGGAGAGGACACGCGGGCAACCGGCAAAAGACAGGGCGGCAGCATCGCCACCGTTTGCGCAGTCATTCAATGGACAATCGCGACAGACGTGGACATGGTTCAGGTCCGGCCCCTGCTCGACGCGGTTGTGGAGCCGAGCCATGCTCGGCTGCCCTTCGTCCAGATCGCAGTGAGCCGAGCATAGGCTCGGCTCTACAGCAGCCGTCGGGTCAGAGCCCATTGCCTTGGCAATGGGATCCGACCCCGCTTCACGCGCTTACCAGACCATGCGCAGGCCCAGCTGGCCGCCCACGTTGCGGTAGCCATGATCGCCGCGCTGCACGCTCACGCCACCCCACGCGCCCCAACGCTGGCCCAGCCTCAGCTCGGCACCGGCCTGCACTTCGTAGCGGTTGCGCGGCACGTCCGCAGCCAGCGTGTCACCGTTGAACTGCAACGTGCTGGTGCCGCTGCCACGCAGCCAGTTCACGCCCAGGTACGGTTGCACGGTGTTGCCGGCGGCCGTGCCATGGCCGAACACGCGCACGCCCAGACGCCCGCTCAGGCCACCGGCGTCGGCGTGGTCAATCACCGTGCCGTTGCTCTCCACGTGGCGATCGGCGCGGAAATCGACATAGCTCAGCTGCAGCTGTGGCTGCACGTACAGCGCGCTGGCGTCGCCCTGCCATACGTTGAAGGTGTAGCCGGCCTCCAGCGACGCACTGGCCATGCGCGAGTCGTAGTGCTCCGGCGCCAGGCCGATGCCCTGCACGCGATTGTCGAAGCGGCCGTACTGCAGGGCGGCGTCCACATACGCGCCCCGCGTACTGTCTGCATCCTGCATCCAGGTGCCGTACACACCCACGGCGCTGCCACGCACCCGGCCCTTGGCGCTGTAACCGGTCAGATCGGACACTACGCTGCTGTCGGCGCGGCCGCTGCCCAGCATCACACCGGCAACCGCGTTGCCACGCTGCAGCAGGTCAGTGCCGATCTGCAACATCGAGGTGTTGCCATCAATCGACAGCTGGCCGCCGACCGCGCTGAAATCCGCCTGCTGCCGACCCACGCGTGCCCAGGCCTGGCGCTCGCCGTCCATCGAACGTGCGCCATTGCGCTCGTGCATGCGGTGCGCGAACAGGTTGATCGCCGCCGACTGGTTGGCCAGGTAAGCCCCCGCTTCCGGGCGCAGCACCGGTGGCGGCAGGATCGGATCAGTCGGATCAGTCGGATCGGTTGGATCCGGATCCGGATCCGGGCCCGGATCGACCACGCACCCCGGTGCGGCCGGGTTGTCCTGGCAGATATCGAACCACTGCGAACGCAGATACCAGTTGCCATCGGAAGGATCGGCCAGGCCGCCCTGGAACAGGAAGTACTCGTACGATCCGCCTACCGCGCGCCCGCTCAGTGCGTAGCTTGCCAGTGATGCACCGTCAATCTCGATCAGCGCGATGCCATCCACGGTAGGTGCACCTACGCCACCGATGTTCTTCACCGCGATCAACGCGTCGCCGGAAGTGTCGCCGCGCACGTGCACGCGGTCCATCGCGCTGTCATCGCCGGCCAGCGTGCCCTGGAACAGGAACGTCGCCCCTGCGCTATGCAGGTCGCCGTCCACGGTGAGCGTATTGAAACGGCCGCTGCCGTCGGACAAGGCCACGCCACTGTTGAGTACCTGCAACTCGCCCACCGTGGCATCACCGGTCAGCGTCCACTGGCTGCCGTTCTCGATCGCCATCGTCTGCACCAGATCCGACGAACCCTGCCAGAGCGAACCATCGGCCAGGCGCACATGCACGTCCGACTGTGGTGGCAGGCCTGCGTCCTCGTCTTCCGGGGTAATGACAATGTCGCCGTCCATCCGCGAGCGGCCCTCCAGCACCACATCGAAACGCCCGGCCACCGCCGCATCCAACGCCAGCGCGATGCCGTTGCCGCCCGATACCACCGCACCGTTGGCCAGGGTCAGGCCCGGGTCGCGGCTGCTACGCAGCCATACGCCACCATGCTGGACGCTCACCAGCGAGCCGCCGTCGATACGCATCCGACCGTTGTCATTGATCACCGCCGCCCACGCGCCCTCGCCTTCGGTGCGTACATGGGTGTTGTTCAAAGCGATCTGCCCAGCACCACCGGCAATGACACCGTGCGAGGATCGGCCGACGGTCTGCAAGCGGCTGTCGACCAGCGTGACGGTCCCGCCGGTGCGCGCAATCGCCGCAGCAGACCCATCACCTTCGGTCAGCACCTGGGTATCGACCGCCTCGATCCCGGGCTGCCGCCCCGCGCCGCCCTGCGCATACAGACCATGGGCAGAGTGCCCCCATGTACGCAGGTTGGTACTGAAAAGCTGCGCGCTGCCGCCTCGTGCATCAAGGCCGAGCCCACCGTCTCCCTGGGCCACCACTGAAGACTCACTCAGCACCAGCGTGGAATCGTTCGGCATCCAGATGGCGGTACCTGCAGACGTTGCAAGCGAGCTGCGCTCCACTGTCACGACGTTGCCTCGGCCATTGATATCCAATGCGACCAGCTCGCTGCGGATACTGCTGTCACGCAGGTTCACGCTGCCATTGTCCATCAGCCTCAGTCCCGTATTGCCGGACAGCTCGCTGCTCTGCACGTCCAGCGCACCACCTGACTGATCGACGGCACGACCATGGGCGCCCTGCACGCTGATGCGGCTGTCGGAAACGTTTACGCTGCCTCCCATCGCCAGACCGACGGCGGCGTCACCGCGCATGTCGATGTCCACACCCTTCATCACCAGGCGCGCGCCGCGATGCGCCGTTGCGGCCACACCCGAATGACCCACGCGTCCAATGCTCGCGTCCTGCAGGACGACCTCGGCCGTGCCGGTCGCCAGGACACCATTGCCCGCGTCACCCGCCATGTCGATGTGGACCCCATCCAGCGTTGCTGTGCCCGCATTCGCATACAGACCGTAAGTACCGTAGCGGTTCACCTGCAACTGAGCGCCCTGAACCTGCAGCGTGCCCCCCATCAACCGCAGCGCATCGCCGCCAGTGCTGCGGACCTGCACGCTTCTCAGCACGGCATCCGCGCCCTGCACCTGTACCCCGTGGGCGCTGTTGCCGCGTGTCTCGATCACTGCATCGGCGGCCTCCAGTCGGGCGCCTGCGGCAACTGACGCGCCTGCTGCAGAGATGCCGGTGGTGCTCACCGATGCACCCTGCAACAAGATCAGACTGCCGGCGCCCTCGGCCTGCGCAGCGTGCGCTCCGCGTCCTTCGGTAGAGAGATTGACCGGCCCTGTCGGAAGAATACGGCCGCCGTTGATTGCGTAGAAGGCATGCCCCGACGGGTCGCCCGGCAGCACCGGCTCAGTGGTGTGGTAATCGCCTTCGGCAGGCATCTGGTCGTCGCCGTCGGCCACGATCTGCTGGGCCGAGGCGGGAATGCTGGCAAGCAGTGCAATGGCGAGGGCGGCGGCCAGCGCATGGTGGCGTGGGGTGGGTGTGTGCATGGGGTTGCTCCTGAAAGGAGGCGCCATGCTCGTCATCTCCGTTCACTGCCTCCATCGAATCACTTGCAACTCACCTGCGACAGGCTGTCGCAGTGCTGGCTGAAAGCTGAAGGCGCTACCGGTGTTCAGTGTGCTTTACAACTTTTTGCATGGGTTCGGCCGGGCTGCGCACAGAGACTGGCGCCAGTAGAGACACATGACTTCGCAATTGCCCACCCTTCACGCCACCATCACAGAGATGAAGGATATACGGCACTTCGTCTGAATGCGGTTGCGTCGTGTCGCGTCTCTCCCCCTTCTCCGACACAAGGATTCCCCCATGAAGCGCACCGCCACCGCATCCCATCCTCTGACGCCGCGCCCGCTGTTCCGCAGCCTGTTGCTGGCGCTGGCGTCCCTTCCCGCCGGGGTCGTTTTGGCCGGCGATCTCGATGGCCAGACTGCGGAGGTCGGTGCTGGGGATCCGGTCGAAGCGTGGACGTTGAAGAACGGCTCGCTGCTGACCGTGAACGGAGGAGCGGCCCAGACCATTCTGGCCGATGACTCACGCGTAACGCTGGTTGCTTCGACGGTCTCGCGCAAGCCATCGGGCGACTACTCCGAACATGCCGTAAAGCTGGATGGAAATTCGCTGCTGGACGCGCGTGACAGTACTTTTGTGGGGAACCTGCGAGTACACGATCAAGCGCAGGTTACGCTTTCCGGCTCTCACGTTGTGGTCTCGCCCGGTGCAGGCCAGCAACCTGGTGACAGGCAGTCCGTAGGCCTGGGTTTTTCCGGGATGAGCGTTGGCAGTGGGCGCATCCTGCTCGACGCAAGTACCGTCAGGGTTGATGCCCTGCCCACGAGCAGTGGCAATCCTCTCTCGGACGGCGTGGGGGCACTCATGACCCATGGCAGTCTCGTGCTGCACAACCGCTCCCGTATCGATGCCGAGAATCATGGTGTTGTCATCTCGCCACTCGCAAACGGACAGAACTTCGAGGTGCATTTGGACCGTTCAACCCTGTCGGCCAAGAGCGCGGCAGCCATCTGGGTCCATGGCCGTGCCAGTGATGCTCACATCGATGTCGCCGTTGCCAACGGCAGCCAACTGCATGGAGGGGATGGAATTCTCATCCAACTGAAAGGGCGGACCGCTGTCGCAGCTGGCCGCACCACAGTCGATTTCACTGTCGATGACTCGCGCATCGCTGGCGATGTGGTGCTGGACACGACAACGGTCCCCAACGGCATGATCAACGTGGAACTGCGCAACAAGGCACAGATCGACGGCCGCTTCTTCAACGTCACCTCGGCCAGCATCGACGGCGACAGCACCTGGCTGATGTCCGGCGACAGCACTGTCGGTCATCTCGCGCTGGGTAGCACCGGTACGGTGGCGCTGGGCAATGGCAGTACGTTCAACACGCTCACCGTGGATACCTTCGACGGGGCCGGTGGCACCCTGCTGTTCAACACCCAGCTGGGCGACGACAGTTCGGCCACCGACAAGCTGATCATCAAGGGCGACGCCAACGGCCAGGCCAACGTGCGTGTGCTCAATGCCGGCGGCGCAGGCGCCAAGACCAACAAGGGCATCGAGCTGATCCGTGTGGGCGGTGCGTCCAATGCGCAGTTCGACCTGCAGGGCCGCGCGGTGGGTGGGCAGTACGAGTACTTCCTGTTCAAGGACGCGACCAACGGCGGCTGGTACCTGCGCTCGGAACTTGCCGGGGCGCCGGATCCGTGTGTGATCGACCCGACGCTGCCGGAGTGTAAGCCGGTCGATCCGGTCGATCCGGTCGATCCGGTCGATCCGGTCGATCCGATCGACCCCACGCCGGTGCTGCGCCCGGAAGCCGGCGCGTACCTGGCCAACCAGTTCGCGATGGACCAGCTGCTGCGCCATGGCTGGCGCGACCGCCAGGGCGGCAACACCTCCGCCATTGATGGCGTGCGTGGCTGGGCCCGCGTGGACGCTACACAGAGCAAGCTGTCGGCGGTGGAAGACCAGCTGGACCTGCGCGTGGACCGCTCGCGCCTGCAGCTGGGTGCGGACATTGGCGTGTTCGACAACGGCCAGGGCCGCGTGGGTGTGATGGGTACGCTGGCCAGGTCCGACGCCACTTCACGTTCGCAGCTGACCGGCTACAGTGCACGCGGCAAGATCAACGGTGGCGCGCTGGGCGTGTACGGCAACTGGAGCAACGATGTACTGTATGTGGATGCCAGCGTGCAGCGCGGCCAGTTCCGCAACCGCGTGCAGGGCGAAGGCCTGGCCGAGGAACGCTACGACTCGGACATCTGGCAGAGCTCGCTGGAAGCCGGCTACCGCTTCGGCATCGGCCAGATCGGCAGCACCGCGCTGAGCCTGCAGCCGGAACTGCAGCTGGTCTACACCGATGCCAATACCGATCGCCACGAGGAAGCCAACGGCACGGTGGTGCGCAGCCTGGGCGACAGCGGTCTGTCCGGCCGCGTGGGCCTGCGCCTTCAGGGCGAAGGCCGCAGTGCCGCCGGCGCGTCGGTCAGCCCGTATGTGGTGGCCAACTGGTACCGCGATGGCGCCAGCAACGGCATGGCGTTCGATGATGAAGCGCTGAAGGCCAGCGTGCCGCGCAACCGCTACGAGTTGAATGCCGGTGCGCGCGTGGACTTCCGTTCCGGGCTGAGTGCGTGGGGTGGCTTCGGCGTGATGCGCGGTGACCATGGTTACCGCGAAGCGACGGCGAACCTGAGCATGTCGTACAAGTGGTGAGGTAGAAGCGCGTTCTACTTTCTGTAGAGCCGAGCCATGCTCGGCTGCTTCTCGATGAGATTGTGATGAGCCGAGCGTCGGCTCGGCTCTACACGAATGTCGCGATCGCCACGCTGTGGCGTGCGCCGCACGATTGCAACGCTTTCGAAATTTCCAACAATTCTCATTGGCGGCACTGGCGCTTCATGCAAATCATGTAGCGCCACCGACAATGGGTGGCACGGGCTTCCAATCCCGTTCGGTTAATGTCGTTTACGCTTGCCTGCCGGCGTCGCCCTTTCCTTGTTGGGTGGCGTCGGCAGGCATTCTGTCCGCGCACCTATGGCGGGCGGTGCGTGGGGGCCTCGTGCCCGCCGGCGTTTGACGACGTTAGCCACCGGTATTGGAACCACGCACCGTCCGCCACCCTCGCTGTTAAGCAGGGTGGCCCCTTGCCGCTTGCACAAGGACGCCGCCATGACCGCTTCCCCTTACCCGCACCTGTTCGCCACCCTGGGCGAGGCCGCCACGCGCCTGCCCGATGACCTGGCCCGCACGCTGGAAGACACCTTCGTTGCGCTGCAGAGCGGCAACAGCGCCGGGGCCATCACCCTGCAGGCGTGCCTGCAGTACATCCGCCAGGGCGATGCCGCCGATGGCCAGCCGTGGCCCGGCAGCAACCGCACACCCGGACAGCGTTTGGCCTTGGCGCGCATCGACCGCGCCAATGCAGGGCTGAGTTTCCTGCTGGAACTGCTGCACGCCACCGAACGTGTGCGCGTGGACGGGGATATCGACCAGCAGATGGGTGACGGCGCGCGCGAAGGGCTGTTGCTGGCCTGCCGTGGGCTGGCCGAGTATGTGGATGTGCAGTTGCGAGCAGCGTAAGGACCCAACAAGGAGAAGTGCGGGGTAGCGCTCAGTTCAGTTGCACGCTGCGTGCAATTCCAACGATTCCGATGGCTCATCATCACAGGAGCACCAATAGTGCGCACTTCTTTTCAGGGAGTGCCCGGATGCACAAGATGATGATTCCGCTTACCCGCTATGCCCAGTTCAGCGGGCGCGCCAGCCGCGGTGAGTTCTGGTGGTTCCAGTTGTTCATCATGATCCTGTTGATTCCGTCGAATGTGCTGGGCTTCATTGCTGGCTACACCGGTTCAAGCACGCTGGCACTGATATCGACGGGCGTGGGCGCGTTGGTGTGGCTGGCGATCATCGTGCCGATGATTGCAGTGACCGTGCGCCGCCTGCATGACACCGACCGTTCAGGCTGGTGGTACCTGCTGATGCTGGTGCCGATTGTGGGCCTGGTGGTGCTGGTGTTCCTGCTGCTACCCGGCACGCCGGGCAACAACCGCTTCGATACAGCGGTTCCGCACGTGTAACCCGCCCGCGTTGGTGGGTGTCGACCTTGGTCGACACGCTGTTGGCACGGGCGGCTGACGCATTCGTGCCAACCAAGGTTGGCACCTACCAGAGCGCACCGATGCGCCTCCGCTTTGGTAGGTGTCGACCTTGGTCGACACGCTGTTGGCACGGTCGGCTGACACATCCGTGCCAACCAAGGTTGGCACCTACCAGAGCAACACCGAGGTATTCCCGCCTGGGTAGGTGTCGACCTTGGTCGACACGCTGTTGGCACGGGCGGCTGACGCATCCGTGCCAACCAAGGTTGGCACCTACCAGAGCAACATCGATCTGACCCCACCCCGAAGCTTGGCACCCAGCAGGGCGGTACCGCTGCGGCTACGCGAAGTGCTGGTAACCGCCGTCGGCGGCTTCGCCATCCACATGCACGCCCTGCCCTTCGGCAATCCGACCGATGCGGGTGAGCGGCACGTCCAGCGATTCGGCGAGGTAGTGCAGTGCGTCGCGCTGGTCGGCGGCGGCGGTGAAGCACAGTTCGTAGTCGTCGCCCCCGCGCAGTGCGCAGTCGCGCGCAGTGTCGCGGCCGAGCAGCTCACGCAGCGCGTGCGAGATCGGCAGCGAATCGGCGTCCACATGCGCGGCCACGGTGCTACGCGTGGCGATATGACCGAGGTCGGCCAGCAGGCCGTCGGACACATCCACCGCCGCGTGCGCGAAGGCCCGCAGGCGCAGGCCCAGGGTCACGCGCGGCGTCGGCCGCAGCAGGCGCAGGCGCAGGCTTTCGTAGTCGGCCAGCAGCGTGGCGGTGGCGATGCTCAACGCACCTTGTTGCCACAGGCGCAGCGCGCCGGCGGCATCGCCCAGCGTGCCACTCACCCAGACATCATCACCCACCTGCGCGCGGTCGCGCCGCAGGGCCTGGCCACGCCCGACCTGGCCCATCGCGGTCACCGACAGCGACAGCGGACCACGCGTGGTGTCGCCACCGATCAGCGCGATGTCGTGCTGGTCGGCCAGGGCGAAGAAGCCATCGGCAAAGGCCTCGATCCAATCTTCAGACGCTTCCGGCAGGGACAGTGCCAGCGTGCACCACGCCGGGCGCGCGCCCATCGCGGCCAGGTCCGACAGGTTGACCGCCAGGGTCTTCCAGCCGATGTCGAAGGCAGGCGTCTCAACCGGGAAGTGCACGCCGCTGTTGAGCGTATCGGCGGTGACCACCAGTTGCTCGTTGGCACGCGGCTGCAGCAGCGCGGCGTCGTCACCGATGCCGAGCAGGATGTCGTCGCGCTCGAGGGTGCGGGCGCGGATGCGGTCGATGAGGGCGAATTCGGCCAGGGACATGGGGCGTTCTGCTTTTTTGTAGAGCCGAGCCATGCTCGGCTGCAGTTCGATCACGCGCCGCATTGCCGAACGCAACCGTGCGCTGCACGGTGAGCCGAGCATGGCTCGGCTCTACAGAAATCGGGTCAGTGACCCGATTCGACCTTGCGCCATTCCACGGCGGCACGATCCAGCACGCCGTTGACGTAGGTGTGGCCGTGTTCGGAACCGAAGCGCTTGGCCGATTCGATCGCTTCGTTGATCACCACGCGGTATGGCACGTCCAGGCGGTAGCGCAGCTCGTAGGCGGCCAGGCGCAGCACCGCGCGTTCGATCGCGTCCACTTCCTCGATGCCACGGTCCAGGTACGGGCCGAGCGCTTCATCGATGTCACGACGGTTGTCGAGCACGCCGTGCAGCAGCGCCTCGAAGTACGCCAGGTCAGCGATTTCACGGGCCTGCTCGTGGGCGAACTGGGCGATCAGCGACTGTGCGTTGCCGCCGGAGATCTGCCAGGCGTAGATGGCCTGCACGGCACGACGGCGGGCGCGCGAGCGCAGCACCGGATCGACGCCATCGCGGCGGACGGGTTTACCGGAGGGCTTGCCCTGGGTGTTCTTGTTCATGGCAGTTGCTCCAGCAGATTGACCATTTCCAGTGCGGCGAGTGCGACTTCCTCGCCCTTGTTGCCGTGGCTGCCGCCTGCGCGCGCCTCGGCGTCTTCAACGCGTTCCACCGCCAGCACGCCGTTCAGCACCGGCACGCCGAAATCCAGCTGCACGCGCATCAGGCCTTCGGCGCAGCGGTCGGCCACGTGTTCGTAGTGGCGGGTGTCGCCACGGATCACGCAGCCCAGGGTGAGGATGGCGGCGTGTTCATGGGCGGCGGCCAGGCGCGCGGCCACCAGCGGCAGTTCCCAGGCACCCGGCACGCGGATCACGTCGATGTTGGCTTCGGTGATGCCGTTGCCGGCCAGGCTCAGGCGCGCGCCTGCGACCAGCGCGTCGGTGATGCGGGCGTTCCAGCGGCTGGCCAGGATGGCGAAGCGCGCCGACTCGGGAGTGCGAAGATCGCCTTCGTAGTGGCTCATATGCGGCTTAGGGACTCGATAAGGGGGTAATTCTAGCGTGGATGGGCCCCGGCCGTGGCTGGCGGGGGCCCGCAGGGTGTGCCGACCAACGGTCGGCACCCACCGGTGGCATGGGGCCGGCACCCACCGGTAGTGCCGGCGGCTGGCCGGCAATCCCCCATTACAGGGTGACCGTCTCCACCACTTCCAGGCCGTAACCGGCCAGGCCAACCTGGCGGCGCGGGGTGCCCAGCACCCGCAGCTTGCCCAGGCCCAGGTCAGACAGGATCTGTGCGCCGGCACCGTTGCGGCGCCACTGGCCCACATCCTTGTCCTTGCCCGGCACCACCGGCGCCGGCTGCTGGCGCAGGCGGGCCAGCAGGGCTTCACCGTCGCGCGGGGCCGACAGCACCACCATCACGCCGGCGCCCTCGGCATCGATCGCGCGCAGGGCATCGGTGGCCGCCACGCCGAAGTCGTCGCGGCGCCAGTGCAGCAGGTCGGCCAGCGGGTTTTCCACCTGCACGCGCACCAGGGTCGGGGTGTCCGCATCCGGCGTGCCACGAACCAGCGCGAAGTGCAGGTCGTGGGCGATGCGGTCGCGGTAGGTCACCAGCTTGAACGGACCGAATTCGGTGTCGATCTCGCGCTCGTCCACGCGCTCGACGGTCTTTTCGGTGGCCAGGCGGTAGGCGATCAGATCGGCGATGGAGCCCATCTTCAGGCCGTGCTCGCGGGCGAACACTTCAAGCTCCGGGCGGCGCGCCATGCTGCCATCCGGGTTCAGGATTTCCACCAGCACGCCGGCCGGTTCCAGCCCGGCGAGCATGGCCAGGTCGACGCCGGCTTCGGTGTGGCCGGCGCGGGTCAGCACGCCGCCCGGCTGGGCGATCAGCGGGAAGATGTGGCCCGGCTGGTGCAGGTCCGACGGCTTGGCATTGGGCTTTACCGCGGTGCGGATGGTATGCGCGCGGTCATGCGCCGAAATGCCGGTGGTGACGCCCTCGGCGGCCTCGATGCTGACCGTGAAGTTGGTCTGGAACTGGGCGGTATTGGCCTGCACCATCGGCGCCAGGCCGAGGTCGGCGGCGCGGCTGCGGGTCAGCGGCAGGCACACCAGGCCGCGGCCGTGGGTGACCATGAAGTTGATGTCCGACGGCTTGACCAGCTCGGCGGCCATGATCAGGTCGCCTTCGTTCTCGCGGTCTTCGTCATCGACGATGACCACCATGCGGCCCAGACGGATGTCTTCCAGGATTTCCGGAATCGGGGCGAAGTTCATGCTGCGTCTCCCTGTGGGTGCTGACCGTTGCTCGGCACACCCATCAATCGCTCGACGTAACGGGCCACCAGATCGATTTCCAGATTGACCGCGCTGCCCACGCCGGTGGCGGAGAAGGCGGTGTTGGCCACGGTGTGCGGGATCAGGGCGACTTCGAAGCCTTCGTCGTCCACTTCGTTGACGGTGAGGCTGACGCCGTCCACGCAGATCGAGCCCTTCTTGGCGATATAGCGGCGCAGCGAGGCAGGCGCGGCGAAACGCCAGCGCTGGGCGCGCGCGTCTTCATGGATGGACAGCACCTGGCCGAGGCCGTCGACGTGGCCGCTGACCAGATGGCCGCCGAGGCGGTCGGTCGGGCGCATGGCGCGCTCCAGGTTGATGACCGCGCCCTCGCCCAGCTGGCCCAGCGTGGTCAGGCCCAGGGTCTCGGTGGAGGCATCGGCCTGGAAGCTGCTGGCGTCGAACGCGATGACGGTGAGGCAGACACCGTTGATGGCAATGCTCTCGCCCATCTGCACGTTGTCGAACGGCAGATTCCCGACGTGGAAGGTGAAGCGGACATCGCCGCCGATGGATTCGCGTGCGGCCAGACGGCCGACGCCTTCGATGATTCCAGTAAACAAGTAACGTTCTCCGCGAAAAGTGAGCGAAAAACGCCGCAAGGCAAACAGGCGGGCGCAGGGCCGCGAAGGCCCTGTGGCACCGTCTTCTTTCATCCGGACTATGACCGTCGGCTCCGGCATTGGACCGGATCTGCTGACCCCCGGCCGTGGGCCGGGGCGCTCGCGGGCTCGTGCTTGCGCACCTACCGCCGGTGGGGAATTGCACCCCGCCCTGAAGACGTTTGTGTACCGGCGAACCGGCGTGGCTAGTGTACCAGCCCGTGCTGAACGGGGTGGGGATGACCGGGTTCTGATCCCTTTCCGCAGGCAAGGGCTCTGGCCCCGGCCCTCTCGAAATCGCTACGGGTCAGAGCCGTTTTCCGACGGAAAACGGATCTGACCCCGATCCAGGCCCGCTCGCACTCTGATGACCGGGGTCGGATCCCTTTCCGCAGGAAAGGGCTCTGACCCCGGGTCCCTCGAAATCGCGAGGGGTCAGAGCCGTGTTCCGACGGAAAACGGATCCGACCCCGATGCAGGCCGGCTCGCACTCTGATGGCCGGGGTCGGATCCCTTTCCGCAGAAAAGGGCTCTGACCCCGGCCAAGCCAGACCAGCTTGTGACGGCGGTCTCTCGCATTTTGTAAAACTTTCATTAAAATCCCCAGCGGACGACATGAGGTCGCCACGGGCAGCCGCGAGGGCAGGCCCGCCAATGGACTGAAATTCACAGGAATTCCCATGCGCAAGATCCTGATCGTGGCCGCCCTGCTGGCCGCTGCTCCGTTCTCGGCTTCGGCCGACGCCCTGAGCTACACCTACGTGGAAGGTGGCTGGACCCAGGTCCAGGTTGACGACAACGTGCTGGACGACCCGAAGGTCGACGGTGGCTACCTGCGCGGCTCGGTCGCGCTGGCCGAGCAGGTCTACGTGTTCGGTGGCTGGTCGCGCACCAGCAAGACCCGCCACTACGGCGAAGACTCGCTGAAGCTGGAACTGAACCAGCCGGAGCTGGGTATCGGCTACCACATGCCGTGGACCGACCGCCTGGACTTCACCGCCGATGCCGCCTGGGTGCGCCAGAACGCCGAATCGACCCTGCGCTACGACGGCGTGCGTTACCACGGCAAGGACCACACCAACCTGGGCCGCGTCACCATGGGTATCCGCGGCAAGCCGTCGCGCATGACCGAAGCCTGGGCCAAGGCCGGTTACATGGATGGCGGCAACAACTACAAGGGCACCTGGGTCGGCACCGTCGGCGGCCAGGTCAACTTCACCAAGACCTGGGGTGTAGTGGGCGAGATCGCCGGCTACCGCGACGTCACCCAGTACTCGGTCGGCGTCCGCGCCAGCTTCTGATTTACCGATCGCTCCTCGTCGTGCGATCGAACGGGCCCCGCAAGGGGCCCGTTTTTTTTGGGCCCGCGCGCGCCGGCAGGCGGCCACAGGCACCAACGGGCCTGCGCAAAGATGCGCTACGCTTGCGCGCCTCTGGAACAGGAAACACCGTCATGAAGACTCCCTTGCGTACCCTGCTGGCCAGCGCCCTGCTGGCGGCCCCGCTGCTGGCCGGCGCAGCCCCCGCCACGCTGACGCCCGAACAGGCTTTCGACCTGTACGCACGCGTGCTGCTGGAAGATGACGCCGCGGCGACCCGGGCGCTCAACGATGCGCTGAAGCCGGCGTTCGAAGGCCAGGACGCGGTGACCCCGAACCCGGGTGCGCTGGCCAAGGCGCTGGCCGAACCGTGGCAGGTCGTGCTTGCCAGCACCGGCGCAAAGGCCGACGCGGCCGCCAGCGAAGCGCTGTATGCCAAGGCCCTGCGTGATTCGAAGTGCCGCGCCAGCAAGAGCGTGATTGAAGACAACGAGTACGTGGAAGACCAGAAGCTGGCGCGCATCACTTTCAGCTGCCAGGTGCCCGACCTCGGCAAGGTGCGCCCGCTGTTCGCCGCCAGCCTTGCAGCCGACGCCAGCCCGGCCGCGCGCAGGCAGTTCACCGACGCCTACACCCAGGCGCTGCAGAGCGGTGCGCGCGTGCCGGTCAGCGGCACCTTCACCCTGTACCCGGCCAAGGACAACGGCTACTGGTACAGCGGCAACTTCGACGATCTGGTGGGTACCGTGACCGGCGCGCTGGCACCGTTCGAGGACTGGATGCAGGACGCGCAGGCGGCCAGCGCACCGAAGGTGACCGGCGTACCCGGCTGTGACCTGCTGCTGCAGCAGCACCGCGCCTGCGTGGCGAAGATCGCGCCGGACCAGATCAGTGGCGTGGATGCCATGACCGAGGAACTGAAGGCCAAGGCGAAGGTGAAGTCAGCCGATGACATGACGCAGGAATGCAAGGCACTGCGCCCGATCGCCGAGATGATGTGGACCGACGAATGCGCGTGAGCGGGATGTAACGCCGAGCCTACGCGCTGCCCAGCGTTGCCGACGGCAAGGGCAACTGCATTTTCAGAACCCTTGCATGGCCCTGCGCGGCCTGCATGGTCAATGCTGTTGCCCTCTTCCACCAGGGCAACCGCATGAAACACCGTATGACGTCGACCGCGCTCATGTTGCTGGCGCTGATGGTGTGCTGGCAGGCCGAAGCGTCCAGGTTCAAAGCCACGAAGATCATCGTCGTCCAACCCTCGGTCGCCTTCGAGTCAACCCAGCTGAGCGACAGGCACCTGGATGCGTGGATGAGTGAGGATGATCACTGCCGCGACTTCCTGATGTACCACGACCAGTGTGCCGTGCTGGTACTGCCGGATGAGTACGACGACGGTTTTACGCGTCGCCAGTTGCGGTTCAAGGCGAGGCAACTGCCGGGCGAGGCGCTCGGCGCGTACTGCCGCGACCTGCATGTGCTGTGGAAGCAGCAGTGGAAGGGCCAGTGCCCGGTCGGCGAAGAAGACGACGAAGCGGCCTGACGCCATGGGCGTAGCCCCCTGCCCTGCGTCATTCCTTCATGGGCGCAGCAGCAGCCTGTTGTCCTCGCCGACCTGGCGCTGGTCAACCACGCGCAGGCGACGCTGCTGGTCCATGGCATCGATGCCGAGGCCAGCCAGCAGCGGGCGGCCGTTGTCGCCCAGCAGCGTGGGCGCCTGATAGAGCAGAAGCTCATCGACCCAGCCAGCGCGCAGCAGCGCACCGGACAGCGTCGCGCCGGCTTCGGTATGCACCTCGCTGATACCGCGCTCGGCCAGCAGCGCCAGCACCGCGCCCAGGTCCAACCGCCCCTCTGCGCTGGGCACGCTGGCGAATTCGGCGTCGGCCGCGTCCGGTGCGCTCACCGCCGCAGCGTGCAGGTACAGCGTCGGTGCCCCGCCCTCGCGCACGCGGCTGCATTCGAGCGAGCGCAGGCGCGAATCCAGCACCACACGCAGTGGCGCCATCACTTCGGTATCGGCCAGGCGCACGGTCAGCATCGGGTCGTCGGCCAGCACCGTGTCGGCGCCGGTCAGGATCGCACCGGCGCGCGCGCGCCAGTGCTGCACGTCCTCGCGCGCGGCCGGCCCGGTGATCCACTTGGAACTGCCATCGGCCATCGCGGTACGGCCATCCAGGCTGGCGGCCAGCTTCACCCGCAGCCACGGCCGATTGCGCTCCACGCGCGACAGGAAGCCCTTGTTGAGCTCGCGCGCCTGCGCCGCCATCAGCCCTTCGGCGACGTCGATGCCGGCATTGCGCAGCAGATCGAACCCACCGCCATCGACCTTCGGGAACGGATCGCGCATCGCCGCGACCACGCGCGACACGCCGGCTTCGAGCAAGGCCAGCGCACACGGTGGCGTGCGCCCGTAGTGGGCGCAGGGTTCCAGGGTGACGTAGGCGGTGGCACCGCGTGCTTCGCCGCCGGCCTCGCGCAGGGCGAACACTTCCGCATGCGGGCCACCGGCGCGCTGGTGCCAGCCCTGCCCGACCACGCGTTCGCCGTGGGCGATCACGCAGCCGACCATCGGATTGGGGCGGGTGGTATAGGCGGCACGCTCGGCCAGGCGCAGCGCGTTGGCCATGTGCAGGTGGTCGAGGACGGAGAACGAAGTGGTCATGCAGCCATGGTAACGCCGCCGGTGTTGATCCATGCCGTCAGTGCCAACCAACGGTTGGCACCCACCAGTGAATGCGGCCACCGGTGCCCACCAAGGTTGGCACCCCCAAGGCAGAGGCAGTCAGCCCTTCTTCTTCTTGGTCAGGGCGATCACATCGCCCAGCAGCTGCAGCTGTTCGGTACTGGACGGCAGGTCGCGCTCGAGCTTCTCGATCTCCTCGCGGAAATCGGCCACGTCCTCGAAGCTGCGGTAGACCGAAGCGAAGCGCACGTAGCCGACATGATCGAGCTTGCGCAGTTCGTTCATCACGAACTCGCCGACCTTGATCGAGGGCACTTCGCGCTCGCCGCTGATGCGCAGCTGGTGAACCACCGCACGCACCGCTGCTTCGATCTTGTCTTCGGCCACCGCACGCTTCTGCAGCGCGCGGTCGAAGCCAGCGCGGACCTTGCGCTGGTCGAACGCCTCGCGGGTGCCATCGCTCTTGACGATGGCCGGCAGCTTCAGTTCGACCGTTTCCAGGGTGCTGAAGCGCTCGCCGCAGGCTTCACATTCACGCCGACGACGGATCGTCGCGCCGTCTTCAGAGACGCGCGAGTCGATGACCCGGGTATCGGCATGTTGGCAGAAGGGGCAGTGCATGGAACGCCTGGCTCAGGAAAGTACCTATTGCCACGGTCATGGCAGCGTCGCAAAGGTACCTGAGAAAGGGCGCAGCGGCAAATGCTGTCTGCGCGGAAGTACCTGCATTTCGGCCAACCAGAGCGTCCAGTGAGGTCAGCAGGACCAGACGTTCAACCAGGTGCCGACGGCACCGGGGCCGCGCGTGCCCAGCGCAGCCACGCCAGGTGCCCGGCCATCACCAGCAGCGGCGGGCCGAACCCAAGGAAGGCCAGGGTCGAGATTTCCCCATGCTTGAAGGTGAAGTACAACGCGGCGGCGACCACGGCCAACGCGGCCAGCACCCCCAGCGCAAGGCCGACCCAGGCGACAACCGGTGATTGGCGCAGGCCGGCAACACCGCGCCACAGGAACAGGCCGCTCAGCCACAACCACGACAGCAGGCCGATGATTCCAGCCGACGACCACAGCAGCAACCACGTGTGCTCGTCGCCCGTCAGGTACTTGCCGTCCCATACGACCATCAGCCCCAGCACGGCACCCGTGCCGCCTGCCGCCACGGTGGGCAGGCCCACCAGCAGGCCGGCGATCGCCATCCAGCGTTTGTGCAGACGCTCATCCATGCGTTCGATTTCCTTCCATGGGCCACGTCATGCGCGGCGTTTGATCCACACCAGCATCGCAGCCGGCACCAGCATCGACGGGCCCAGCAGCAACAAGCCGATGCCTTCGGCATGCACGGCGATGCCCCACCACAGCGCCAGCCCCAGCGGGAGCAAGGCGGCGAGACCGCCCGCCAGCAGCATCCACCACCAGAGGCGGTGCACGTGCAGCCCGGCACGCCCCTGCAGCAGAAAACCCGCGCTGAGCCACAACCAGGCCAGGCAACCGGCAATGCCGGCCAGGCCCCACAGCGGCATCACCGTCACCGAGGCCAGCGTGCCATGACCGAACTGGCCCAGCCCCATCAGCAGCAGCATCGTCGCCGCCGCGCCGCCCATCACCAGGCTGGGCAGGCCAAACAGCACCGCCAGCGCGGTGTACAGGTACTTGAGGTGGCGCTCATCCACGCGGGCCTACTCCTCTGATCGCGCCGGGCCGGATGGCTCGCCCAGGGCGTCAGCACGCAGCCGCAGGAGGATCAACGTACCGGTGGGCACCAACAGGGACGGCCCGGCGAACAGCCCGCTGAGCACGGACGAACCCAGCTCGGCGAAGTAATACAGCGCCATCGCCAGCAAGGGCAGGCCTGCCAGCACGCCCAGGCCCAACAGCAGCCACCAGCGGCGTGATGCCATGTGCAGCCCGCGTGAACCATCGCGCAGCCAGACGATGCTGAGTGCGACCCAGGCCACGAGGCCGGCGATCCCGCACGATCCCCACGCGAGCATGCCGGCGGCAAACCACAGGTTGTCCGCGTCCAGCGAGACCAGCCCGATCACCCCCATGACCACGGCGATGCAGGCGCCGGCACCGCCGAAGAACAGGCTGGGCAGGCCGAACAGCACCGCCAGTGCGATGTACAGGTACTTGAGGCGGCGCTCATCCATGCGCGGGATTCCTGATGACGGGGTCAGAGCCCTTCCCTGCGGGAAGGGATCCGACCCCTGCGTCGATCCGGAAGGCGGGGTCGGATCCCTTTCCGCCAGGAAAGGGCTCTGCCCCCACTCTCCGATCAGCCGTAGACCGGGTACTTGCGGCACTGCGCGCTGACGGCGTCGCGCACGCGGGCGATGACCGCGTCATCGTTCGGTGCGTCGAGCACGTCGGCGATCCAGTTGGCCAGATCCACGCAGTCCTGTTCGACGTAGCCACGGGTGGTCACCGCCGGCGTACCCAGGCGCAGGCCCGAGGTCACGAACGGCGAACGCGGGTCGTTCGGCACCGAGTTCTTGTTGACGGTGATGTGGGCCTTGCCCAGCGCGGCTTCCGCGTCCTTGCCGGACACGTCCTTGCCGATCATGTCCACCAGCATCAGGTGGTTCTGGGTGCCGCCGGAGACGATCTTGTAGCCACGCGCGATCAGCGTATTGGCCATCGCCTGGGCGTTCTTCACCACCTGCTGCTGGTAGGCCTTGAAGCCCGGCTCCAGCGCTTCCTTGAAGGCCACGGCCTTGCCGGCGATGACGTGCATCAGCGGACCGCCCTGGATGCCCGGGAACACGATCGACTGCAGCTTCTTGACCAGGTCTTCGTCGGCGCCCTTGGCGATGATGATGCCGCCGCGCGGGCCGCGCAGGGTCTTGTGGGTGGTCGAGGTGACCACGTGGGCGTGTTCCAGCGGGCTCGGGTAGACGCCTGCGGCGACCAGGCCGGCGACGTGGGCCATGTCGACGAACAGGTAGGCGCCGACCTTGTCGGCGATGGCGCGGAAGCGTGCCCAGTCGATCACCTGCGAGTAGGCCGAGAAGCCGGCCACGACCATCTTCGGCTTGTGCTCCAGGGCCAGGCGCTCGACTTCGTCGTAATCGATCAGGCCCTGGTCGTTGACGCCGTACTGCACGGCGTTGAACAGCTTGCCCGAGGCATTGACCTTGGCGCCGTGGGTGAGGTGGCCACCGTGGGCCAGGCTCATGCCGAGGATGGTGTCACCCGGCTGCAGCAGGGCGAAGTACACGGCCTGGTTGGCCTGCGAACCGCTGTGCGGCTGCACGTTGGCATAGTCCGCATCGAACAGCTGCTTCAGGCGGTCGATCGCCAGCTGCTCGGCGATGTCCACGTATTCGCAGCCACCGTAGTAGCGCTTGCCCGGGTAGCCTTCGGCGTACTTGTTGGTCAGCTGGCTGCCCTGGGCTTCCATCACCGCCGGGCTGGTGTAGTTCTCGCTGGCGATCAGCTCGACGTGGTCTTCCTGGCGCTGGGTCTCAGCGGCGATGGCCTTGGCCAGTTCGGGATCGTAGGATTCGATGCGGACGTCACGCGGGAACATCGGGTACTCCAGCAGGCAGGGAAAAGGGGTACGGCTCAGCCCTCGATTGTAGCTCCGCACTGGCCCGCTGGGGCCGAAACGGACGGGGCCGGCATCCCCGAAGGAATCCGGCCCCGTATGGTTTCGATCGATAGTTGTGGGGTCAGAGCCCTTTCCGTTGGAATGGGATCCGACCCCGGCCGCGATCCTCAGCGACTGAGCACGTACTGGGCGATCACACCGGTGGCGATGGCCACCAGCAGCATGTTGCCGCGATCATCCCGGATCCACTGATGGCCGTACGGCGGGCGGCGCAGGTTGTAGCGCGGGTAGTCGTTCACCACGTAGACCGGGCCGCGGTAGTAGTCGCGGTAGCGGTGGCCGACCTTCCAGCCATAGCCCGGGCCATAGGCCGGGCGATAGACCACGCGCGGCGGTGCCGGGCGGTAGTAGCGATCATGGTCACGGTGCCAGTCGCGGCGGTCGCGTTCCCAGTCGCGCCGGGCCTCGCGGCGGTCGCGCTCCCAGTCGCGGCGGTCCTGGCGCCACTCACGGCGATCCTCGCGCCACTCGCGGCGGTCGTGGTCGCGGCGATGGTCGTTGTCGGCGAAGGCCGGGGTCACGGCGCCCAGCGCCAGCACAGAGGCCACGGCGCCGGCCATTACTCGATTGATGCGCATGTCAGACCTCTGCTTGGGTGGGTGGTGAGCCCATATTGCGCAACCGATCTGAACCGTTTCCGGCTGGAAACGCTTCCCGCTGCAGGACTGTGACGGAGTATTCAGGCCACGGCCAGCCTGCGCGGCTCCGGCCGGGCGCGGGCCGGAACCGGTTCCGGCTATAATTGGCGGTATTCCATTCCAGTCTGTGCCCGCTGCCGCAACGGGATGTTCCCGTGACGGGTCGGGCGCAGGGCCGCGCCTACGGAGACCGCATGTCCTCGCAATACATCTACACCATGAACCGCGTGTCCAAGGTGGTCCCGCCCAAGCGGCAGATCATCAAGGACATTTCCCTGTCCTTCTTCCCGGGCGCGAAGATCGGCCTGCTGGGCCTGAACGGCGCCGGCAAGTCCACCGTGCTGAAGATCATGGCCGGCGTGGACACCGATTTCGAGGGTGAAGCCCGCCCGCAGCCCGGCATCAAGGTCGGTTACCTGGCGCAGGAACCGGAACTGGACCCGAACAAGACCGTGCGCGAGTCGGTCGAGGAAGGCGTGGGCGAAGTGCTGCAGGCCCAGGCCGCGCTGGAGGCGGTGTACGCCGCCTACGCCGAGGAAGGCGCCGACTTCGACGCGCTGGCCAAGGAACAGGAGCGCCTGGAGGCGATCCTGGCCGCTGGCGACGCGCATACCCTGGAAAACCAGCTGGACGTGGCTGCCGATGCGCTGCGCCTGCCGCCGTGGGATGCCAAGATCGCCAACCTGTCCGGCGGTGAAAAGCGCCGCGTCGCACTGTGCCGCCTGCTGCTGCAGAAGCCGGACATGCTGCTGCTCGACGAACCGACCAACCACCTCGACGCCGAGTCGGTGGAATGGCTGGAACAGTTCCTGGCGCGCTATACCGGCACCGTGGTGGCCGTCACCCACGATCGCTACTTCCTGGACAACGCCGCCGAGTGGATCCTGGAACTGGACCGCGGCCGCGGCATTCCGTGGAAGGGCAACTACACCGAATGGCTGGTGCAGAAGGATGAGCGCCTGAAGCAGGAAGAGAACCAGGAAAAGGCCCGCCAGAAGGCGATCCAGAAGGAACTGGAGTGGTCGCGCCAGAACGCCAAGGGCGGCCGCTCCAAGGGCAAGGCCCGTCTGGCCCGCCTGGAAGAGCTGCAGTCGCAGGATTACCAGAAGCGCAACGAGACCAACGAAATCTTCATCCCGCCGGGCGAGCGCCTGGGCAACATGGTGATGGAGTTCAAGAACGTCTCCAAGAAGTTCGGCGACCGCCTGCTGATCGACAACCTGTCGATGCTGATTCCGCCGGGCGCGATCGTCGGCATCATCGGCCCGAACGGCGCCGGCAAGTCGACGCTGTTCAAGATGATCACCGGCCAGGAGAAGCCGGATTCGGGCGAGATCGTGATCGGCCCGACCGTGCAGCTGTCCTACGTGGACCAGAGCCGCGACAAGCTGGAAGGCAACCACAACGTCTTCCAGGAAATCGCCGGTGGCCTGGACATCCTCAACATCAACGGCATCGAGATCCAGTCGCGCGCCTACATCGGCCGCTTCAACTTCAAGGGCCAGGACCAGCAGAAGATGGTCGGCTCGCTGTCCGGTGGTGAGCGTGGCCGCCTGCACATGGCCAAGACCCTGCTGCAGGGCGGCAACGTGCTGCTGCTCGACGAACCGTCCAACGACCTGGACATCGAAACCCTGCGTGCGCTGGAAGACGCGCTGCTGGAGTTCCCGGGCAACACCTTCGTGATCTCGCACGACCGCTGGTTCCTGGACCGCATCGCCACGCACATCATCGCTTTCGAAGGCGACTCGCACGTGGAGTTCTTCCAGGGCAACTACCGCGAGTACGAGGAAGACAAGAAGCGTCGCATGGGCGACGATGCCGCGCCGAAGCGCCTGCGCTTCAAGGCGCTGAAGTAAGAAAGGAAGAACGGCCGCGCTCTGCGCGGCCGTTCTGCATTCGGGTAGGTCACGACCGTTGGTCGTGACACCTTATTGTTGCGAGACGCCCCATGTCCCTGTTCGAACGCCTGTTCCAGCTGCAGCAGCACGGCACCACCGTGCGCACCGAGCTGCTGGCCGGTGTCACCACCTTCCTGACGATGTCCTACATCGTCTTCGTCAACCCGGAAATCCTCGGCACCACCGGCATGGATGCGGGTGCGGTGTTCGTGGCCACCTGCCTGGCCGCGGCGCTGGGTTCGGCGGTGATGGCGCTGGCGGCCAACTTCCCGGTCGGCATGGCACCGGGCATGGGCCTGAACGCGTTCTTCGCCTTCACCGTGGTCGGTGCCGCCGGCCTGCCGTGGCAGCAGGCACTGGGCGCGGTATTCATCTCCGGCCTGGTGTTCCTCGTGCTGTCGCTGACCGGTGTGCGGGCGTGGCTGGTGTCGGGCATTCCTTCGTCGCTGCGCTCGGCGATCGTGGCCGGCATCGGCCTGTTCCTGGCGATCATCGCGCTGCAGAAGTCCGGCGTGATCGTCGGCAATGAAGACACGCTGGTGGCGCTGGGCCCGTTGAATACGGCGCCGCCGCTGCTGGCACTGGCCGGCTTCCTGCTGATCGCGGTGCTGGAAGCGCGCCGTATCCGTGGCGCGATCCTGATCGGGATCCTGGCGGTGACCGGCGCGGGCTGGGCATTGGGCGACGTGCAGTACCAGGGCCTGGTCTCGCTGCCGCCGAGCCTGGCGCCGACCTTCCTGCAGCTGGACCTGCCGGGCCTGCTGCACCACAACGGTGGCGCGCCGATCGCCGTGTTGCTGCAGGTGGTGCTGGTGTTCGTGCTGGTGGAAGTGTTCGATGCCACCGGCACCCTGTATGGCGTGGTCGGTCGCGCCGGACTGCTGAAACTGCCGGGCGCGCAGAAGCGTTTCGGCCGCGCGCTGCTGGCCGACAGCACGGCGATCGTGGCCGGTTCGCTGCTGGGCACCAGCAGCACTACCGCGTTCGCTGAAAGCGCCTCGGGCGTGCAGGTGGGCGGCCGCACCGGCCTGACTGCACTGGTGGTGTCGGCACTGTTCCTGGCCGCACTGCTGTTCTCGCCGCTGGCGGCGATGGTGCCCGGCTATGCCACCGCACCGGCGCTGCTGTTCGTGGCCGGCCTGATGCTGCGCGAACTGGTGGACGTGGACTGGAGCGACCTGACCGAATCGGTGCCGGCCGCACTGTGTGCCCTGGCGATGCCGTTCACCTACTCCATCGCTAATGGCCTGGCGTTTGGCTTCATCGCGTATGCGGCGCTGAAGGCCGGCACCGGCCGCTGGCGCGAAGTGCATCCGGCGGTGTGGCTGGTGGCGGTGCTGTTCGCGCTGCGCTACGCGTTGGAATAATCGGGGCGCGATGCCGGCCAGCGGCCGGCACTACCGGATGGTGATTCACCTGCCACCCGGGGCACGATGCCGGCCAGCGGCCGGCACCACCCGGCGCGGGGTTCACCTCCCACCCACGGTGCTCTGGGATGATGCGGCCATGGTTCGGCCCGACCTTCCCACGGATCCGTCTTCGCCGTTGCGCCGCCGGTTGCTGCGCGCGGCAGTGCTGGCACCACTCGCCGCTACGCTCGCCACCCTGCCCGGCTGTTCGCTGCCGGTGCAGGTGGATGGCACCTTCCTGCAGCCCTGGCGCAGCCATCTGCAGTGGGGCCCGGCCGACTGGCAACGTTCGTTGAAGCTTGCCCACGCGCTGGGCTGCCGGCAGCTGGTGCTGCAGTGGACCGGCATCGTCGGTGGCAGCGATGGCGACTGGTCGCTGCCGGACAGCAACCTGCAGCAGCTGTTCACCGCCGCCAGCGAGAACGACATCCGCATCCGCGTTGGCCTGCCCTTCCAGCAACGCTGGTGGCAGGCCATCGGCGCCGACGACGCCACGCTGCAGGCGTTCCTGGCCGACAGCCTGGCGCACGCGCGCAGCTGGTTGGCACAGGCGCCGTGGGCGCAGCAGCCCGCCTTCGGCGGCTGGTACCTGCCCTACGAACTGGAGCAGTTCCACTGGGCCGATCCGGCCCGCCAGCAATGGCTGGCGCAGTGGCTGCACGGGCTGGCGCAGGCCGCCAGCGCGCGCGGCGGTGACTGTGCGATCTCCTGCTACTTCAGCCGCCTGCAGACCGACGGCGACCTGGTCGCGCTGTGGCAGGCGGTGCTGGCACGGGCCGCGCTGCGGCCGATGGTGCAGGACGGCGTGGGGGTGGCCGGCGCCGGCAACGTGCAGCAGCTGCAACCGCTGCTCGGCCATTTCCGGGCACAGGGCATCGGGTTCGATGCGATCGTCGAACTGTTCCGCGAACTGCCCGGCAGCCCCGCCGACGGCAGCGCGTTCAAGGGCGAAACCGCAGATGCCGCGCGCATCCAGCGGCAGCTGGCGTGGGCGCACGACAGCGGTGCGCAGCACGTGCTGGTCTATGCACTGGAGCCGTGGCTGACCCAGGACACGCCGCAGGCCGCGGCGCTGCGACGACGTTGGGGCCTGCCTCAGTAGGAGAGGATGGCGGTGGCGAACAGGCCCTTGGCGCGCTGCGTATCACCGCCGCCGATCGCGAAGCGGTACTGCACGGTCAGGTCCAGGTAGGAACGCGGCGTGTTGTAGTGGTCTTCGCGGAACCAGTAGCGCACGCCCACGCCCGGCCCTGCGCCGAGTGACCAGCTGCGCTGCGTATCGTTGAGTGCGAACGACTGCGCCGGGAACAGCGGGTAGCGGATGTCGCGCACGCGCGAGCGCTGGTCCAGCCAGTCCGCCCCCACCACCACATACGGCGTGACCACCCAGTGGGTCTGCCCGGCACCAAAGCGGAAGCTGCGGCCGGCACGCAGTTCACCGGCAGCGAACCACTGTTCGCGATGCAGGCGCCCGTTGGCATCGCCCACCCGGCGCACCGGCGTGCCATTGGCATCGAGTGCGTCGAGGGTGAAATGCGCGCTGTTGTCATCCCACGTGTAACCGCCCTGCGCGTAGCCACTGACCATCCACCACTGATTCACGTCGGTGCGCAGGTCGGTGCCGTGGTAATAGCCGTAGGTCAGGTAGGACATCCAGCCACCGGAACCGCTGGCCAGGCGGTAGCGGGCCAGTGTGCTGGCTTCCAGTGGCGGGTTGCGGGCCAGCTGCAGGCTGCATTGCACGGCCGCCGAAGCGGGGTAGACATCGCCCGTGCGGGTGGCGCTGCCGAGGAACTGGCGACGCTCGATGCCGGCGCTCAGGCCGGTCTGGCCGAAGGCGTAGCGCAGGCCGAACGAGGCGATGGTGGACGGCCAGCCGGTGGTGGAACGCGAGCGGCTGAGCCGTTCGGCGCGCGCGCGTGCATCGGGCGTCGATTCGCCGGTGCACGGGTCCACGGCGCGGATCGACTCGTAGGTGCCACCCTCGTCGTACAGGGTGTTGAGCAGCCGCGCGTAAAGCTCCAGCGTGCCGTGCTGGTCATTGAAAGCCGGCGGGCGCCAGAACGCTTCAAGCGTGCTGAACACCGAATCACCCGGCGTACTGATCGCCGCGCCGCCGACATTGGTCGCCGCCTGGCGCGCGCCACGGAAGCCGGCCGAGGCGATCACGCCCCACTCGCGCGAATAGTTGGCGATGGCATTGCGCACGTTGTAGCGCTGGTGCGCATCCAGTGGCAGCTCGCCGGCATCGGCACGATCAATGGCCGTCCGCAGCAGGGTCACCGCCTGCGGGTGATCGCCGTTGGCCGCGCTGGCGTAGGCCTGGTCAAGCACCACGCCCTTTGGTGCCCTGCCGGTGGCCTCGGCGGCACGGAAGTCGGCCAGTGCGCGCGCCGGCTCGTGCGCCTTCTGGTTGAGGTAGCCGCGCTGCATCAGCGCCTCCGCATCGTCAGGGCGCTGTGCCAGCGCCGCATCCAGGCGCTGCCGTGCTTCGTCCTGCTGGCTGCGGTTGCCTGCCGCCAGCGTGGTGGTCAGCAGCCCCTGCAGGCTCGCGTCCTCCGGTGCGAGCTGCACGGCCTGCCGCGCCTCGCCGATGGCCTCGGCATAGTCCCGGCGCGCGTAGGCCGCGTAGGCACGCTGTGCGGCACCACCGTCGCCCTGCAGGTCGGCCGGCATCAACTCGCAACGGTTGCCGCTGTCGCCAGACTGGCAGTGCTGGAACGGCGCCGGATAGGTCTGCGCGCTCATGCGCGGACGCTCGCGACTGGAACGGACCGCCTTGGCGCGCTGCTCGATGCCCTGCTGCAGCAGCTGCTGCGCGCGTGCATCGCTGGCATCTGCTGGCAATGCCGCGCGCAGCGGCGCCAGCAGTGCAGCCGCACGTGCGCGATCCCCAGCGGCCAGGGCCGCATCCACCGCCAGCAGGCGCACGTTGCGCTGCTGCGTCGTTGAGCCCGGCATGGCGAGCGCGGCGTCGAAGTCCTCGTTGGCGAGCAGGCTGTTGCCCTGGCGCTGGCGCAGGTAGCCGCGCATCACCCGCGCATTGAGATCCTGGCCGTCGGCCTGCAACGCCTGGTCGGCACTGCGCTCGGCGTCGGCCAGCTGCCCCTGCTGCAGCTGCGCGGTAATCAGCAGCAACCGGTACGTCGCCACCTCCGGTGCCAGCTCGACAGCGGCACGTGCCTGCGCAACGGCCGCGGCATCATCCTGCGTGGACAGCGACCGGTACGCCTGCTGGGCCTGCAGCAGCGCGCGCTGTCGATCCAGCGCCACGCGCTGTGCGCGCAATGCCTCGACATTCGGCGCGCCCAGCTGCAGCGCGGTGGCAATGGCGGCGTCGGCCTGTTCGGGCTGCTGCTGTGCCTCCAGCGCGGCCACCCACAGCATCGCCCAGGCGCCCTGCGTTGGCTGCTGCCGGAAGGCCTGCTCGGCCTTGCTGGCTGCCTCTCCCATCCGCCCGGCGTCATAAGCGGCGTAGGCCTCGGTGGCCAGCGCGTAGGCCTGCTGCCTGGCGCGGTCTGCGCCGCTGCCAGCCACGCGCGGTGGGGAGGGTGCGCGCCCGCTCCTGGCATCCGGAGGCGTGCTGCGCGCAGCGGTGGCAGCGGCCAGCGCCGGCAACGCCGGATCCTTCAACCCCGCATCCAGTGCACGACGTGCCTGCTGCTGGGCCTCCGCCGGCCGGCCCAGTTTCTGCAGCGCGTAGATCTGCAACAGGCGCAGCCGCACCACGTCCGGGCGCAGCCGGATCGCTTCGGTGGACTGCTGGTAAGCCGCTTGATAGTCGCCGCGCTCGTAAGCGGTGAAGGCCTGCTCGGCGACGCGATATGCAGCGCCGGACAGCGGCAGGGCCGCATCGGCCTGTGCCAGTACCGGCGTGGCGGCCGTGGCCAGTGCCACGGCAATGACGGAGGACAGCAGCGTGGTCTTCATGCCGGCAAGGCTCCGGGAGGCGGCGACTGCAGCGCCGCCGCACGCCGGCGCTGTTCCTGCATGGCCTGGGCCACGGCGTCTTCGGTGGTGATGCCCTGCTTGACCAGGTAATCGCCGATGCGGCCGTCGCGCTGCGGCTTGTACGCGTCCAATGCGATCTCGAAGCGCGCGTGGTCGATCAGGCGCATCTCCACCAGCAGGTCGCCCAGCAGGGGCACGTTGTCCAGCTGCCAGTGCCGGTCGCCGCCGATCAGGCGCAGGCCTGCGTTGATTTCGCTTTCGCGGGCAATGCTCTGTTCGATGTGCTCGCTGCGGGTTTCCTGCTTCAGCAGTGCCAACGCTTCTTCGGGCAATGGGCTGGCCACGGCCAGCCGCAGGGTGCCCTGCTGGCGCGGTGGCAGCGGCAACATGCGCCATTGCACGCAGGCATCGGCACTGACCGGGAAGTGGCAGGCGCGCAGGTAGTCCACGTCAATCACCGCACGAGGCAGGTCGCCCTGGAAGGCGATCGCCTCGGCCAGCGTTTCATCATCCAGCCACCCCTGGGTGAGCAGGATGCGGCCCAGTGGCTGCTGCCGGCCGGCATGCTGCTGGTCCAGCGCCTGCTGCAGGCGCTCCGGCTCCACCGCCTGCCAAGTGGTCAACAGCTCGCCGAGCTGCTTGCGCGTCTGCACCAGCTGCGCCGCATCCGGGAAGTCGTGCATGGTCTTGTCCCAGACCATGCGCTTGCCGAACAGCAGGTAAGCCAGGAACACCTTCCACGCACGCGCGGTGGCCATGAAATTGATCATGTTGCCGACCACCATCCGCGGGATCGACATCAAGGCATGCTCCCAGCCGTACAGCCGGTTGACGAAGTAGAAGCGCTGCACGACGCGGGTGGCCAGCGCGGCGGTGGTCAGCAGCGCGACGTTCATCTGCCAGGTACCGGCCTGGAACACGCTGGGGAACTGCATCGTCCACACCCCGGACATCTTCAGCAGCCAGAACAGCAGCAGCTGCAGGAAGATGAGGTAGGCAATGATGCTGACGAACGAGGTGATGATGCCCTTGCGGTCGCGCGCCAGCAGGTACTTGGTGGCCAGCGAGCCGCGCCAGCCCAGCGACTCCCAGCTCTGCAGACCGATGCCCAGCACCCAGCGCGCCTTCTGCCGGTACGAGGCACGGAAGTTGTCGGGGAAGTACTCGCGCACGCACAGCGCCATCTGCTGGGTGCGCTCGCGCACCGGCCCCCAGCCGAACCAGGACGGGCGACGCACGCGGAACTGCACCGGGAAGCGGGCGAAGATCGACTGCATGCCCATCGCCGCCAGCCGCGCACCGACGTCATAGTCCTCGGTGAGGCTGTCGGTGTTGAAGGGCTGGTTGTCGGTCTGCGCGCTCAGCGCCAGCAGCGCGCGCCGCGAGAAGCAGGTACCGACGCCCGCCGATGGCACCATGCCGGAAACACTTTCACGCACGACCAGATCCTTGGCGTGCCATTCGGCGAATTCGTCCATGTAGACACCGGCAACCAGCTCATACCACTCGCGGTCCAGCGAGGTGACCGGCAGCTGGATCATGTCCTTGCGCGGCAGCAGGTAGTTGTAGAAGCGCAGTTCCATCGGATGCAGCACGTCCTCGCTATCGTGCAGGATCACCCCGGCGAACTCGATGTCGTGGCGCTTCTCGTAGTCGAAGATCGCCAGGATCAGCCAGTTCAGGCAGTCGGCCTTGCTGGTCGGCCCGTCGTGCGGCACTTCCACGCGGCGCAGGCGCTTGTAGCGGCGACGCATGCGCTCGACCTCATCGATGGTCTGCTGGTCGTTGGGATAGGTGCCGACGAACACGACGTACTCGCGGTAATCGAGCACGTTGATCATGTTCTCCACCATCTGCGCGATGACGTCGTACTCCATCCACGCCGGCACCATGATCGCCAGCGGCTGCTGCGGGCGCTGCAGCAGGTCGTCCTGGGTCAGCGGCCGGTAGGCATCGCGGCGCTTGATCGTGAGCGCGCGCCAGCTCTCGCGTACCCAGTACCAGACATCGATGAACAGGTCATCGAGGCTGGAGATCAGGATCAGCACGGCCACCGCCGCCGCCGTGGTTTCCAGGGCGGCGTAGTAGTTGGCCAGCTGGATGTTCCAGAACAGACCGTCCACGGTGGATCAGTGCCCTGTGTTGGCGGACTTGCGGCGACGCACCTGGGTGACGCGGGCGGCCAGCAGCGCGAACACGATCACGCCGACCAGCAGCAGCAGCCAGACCATGTGCCGTTCCCACTTCGATTGCGGGTTGCCGTCCTGCGCGATACGCGTGCCGTAGGGATCCTGGCGGTCGAATTCGCGCACGGCATCACTGCCGTCGAGCACGGCGAGATCGCCCCGCAGCAAACGGAATGGGGCGCCGAACGGCGGTGACTGCGCACCGAGGTCGCTGTAAACAACGCCCAGCTGGCCACCGGACGACCCCACCTGCACCACCGCGGCACGATCCAGCCCGCTCACATCCAACAGCGGTTGCGGCTTGCCGCCGATCAGCAGGTGGCCATCCTTCAGGCCGGCCATATCGACACCGGATGGCGCCACGCCGAACGCCAGCCACGGCGCGCCCGGGCTGACCACGGCACCGGCTTCGACCACCTTCAGTTCCGATGCCTCCGGCGATGCGCCCACTGCGCTGGTCACCGCGATGACCTTGCCCAGCGAGGCCGGCGCATCCTGCAGCCAGGTGCCGGGCACGAACACCTGGTTGCCGCGCGACAGCTGGCTGCTGGCACCCACGAAGTCACTGCCCAGCGAACGCTTGGCCAGGGTCAGGTGGCTGCTGGGCAGGATCGAGACCGGATAGCCCGTGGCCGGATCGTGGCAGTAGGGACGCGCCGGCTGGCGCAGGAAGCTGACACGGATCTGGTTGCGTGCCGACAGCGCGTAGGCCGGCACCTTGGCCACCAGCCGTTGCGGCTGGCCGTTGGCCGACAGCACCTTGCCACCCAGCAGGTAATCGTTGAGGTAGATCGTGGCGACCGCGCCCTGCCCGGCCGCGTTGGGGGCCGCCGAGACATCGATCACCACCTGCTCGGGCAGGCGGCCATCGGCCGACAGTGCGCCGAGGTCGAAGCTGGCGCTGCGGTCGGCGCGGGTCACCACATCCATGGTGCCAGCGATGTTGCCGAGCCGGCTCAGCAGTACCTGGTCACCGTCCAGTCTGGGCGTGCCCGCTGCGCTGACCTGCAGGCTGCGGCCCAGTGCATAGCTGCGCCACTGCTCGGCGAGCAGCCCGGCGACCTTGCCCGCCGCCGCCGGGTCGACCACCAGCGTCGGACGCCCGGCCACGGCCACCACGCTGACCGACGCGTTGGCGGCGGGCTTTTCCAGGCCGCCCATGCCGGTGCCGCGCCACGCGGCGAACGCGGTGCCCGCATCGGCCCCCGCCGCGCCGACCTGTACGGCCAGCGCATCCAGCGCCGCACGCACGCCGGCGCGCAGTGCATCGCTGCCGATCATCACATCGGCGGCCAACGGCCCGCTGTCGCGCAATGACAGCAGCGCGCCGACTTCGGCCAGATCCCTGATCGCATGCGCGCGCTCACCCGTGGCCAGCGCGGCGTAGGCGGGCACGCCCTGCAGGCTGGCCGGGATGCTGATACCGGCCAGGTCAACGCTGTCACCGACCTTGGGCAGGGCCACCACCTGCACCTGTTTGCCCCCGGCCTGCAACGCGGTACCGATGCGCCAGGCCGCATCGTAGGCCGGTGCCTGCAGCGCCTTGCCATCCACCAGCAGGCGCACCCGCGGTGGCAGCGCCCCCCCACGCCTTGGCAACGGTATCCACGGCGCGGCCGTCGAAGCGGTAGCTGAAACGCGAGTCCGGCGACAGCCGCAGCACATTGGCCGGCGCGCTCTGGTCGGCGCACTGGTAATCGGACACGATCGACCACCAGCCGACGCCGACCCGTACGAAGCCGCTCTGGCGGGGTTCGCCATCGATGGCCAGCAGCTGGCTGGCATCGCCCTGGGCATCGGTGATCGAACGCGCCGCGATCGGGTCGCCATCGACCGACCACAGGCCCGAGGTGCGCCCGGCGTGGCCGCGCACGTAGCGCCCATCCAGCTGCAGCTGCGCGTCGCGGGTGGCCACACCGGCCGGCACCGGCAGGTAGACCTCGCGCTGGCTCTCCTGCCCGCTCAGCACCAGTGGCTGGCGGAAACCGAGTTCGCGCAGGGTCATCTGCCGGTTCACCGTGCTGTCGCTGCTCCATTCGGTGAACTGGCCGGCGACGCTGTCGGCGGCATGGGCACTGCCAACCACGCCCGACAGGACGAACGCAGCGGCGGATGCAAACAGGGAAGAGCGGCCGGTCTGGGTCATGGCGTCACTTCGCGTGGATGGGGTGGACGGCGCCGCTGCTGCGGACGCCGGGCGAGAATTCGGGAAGGGGCGCACCGCGCAGGGCGGCGACGATGCGGGCGCTGGCGCGGCCATCCCCGTACGGGCTGGCATCGGGGTCGAAGCGGGCCGGCTGCGGGGGGCGTGCCAACACCGCGTTGACCGCATCGACGATGCGCGAGGGCGTGGTGCCGACCAGCGTGACCACACCGGCTTCGACCGCCTCCGGCCGTTCGGTGACATCGCGCATCACCAGCACCGGTTTGGCCAGCGCCGGGGCTTCTTCCTGCACGCCACCGGAGTCGGTGAGGATGACGTCGGCGCGCTGCATCAGGCGCACGAAGCGCAGGTAATCCTGCGGCGGCACCAGGTGCACGTTGTCGAGGTTGCCGAGGTGGGCATTGACCGGGCCCTGCACGTTCGGGTTGAGGTGCACCGGGTACAGCACCTGCAGGTCCGGCCGCCGTGCCAGCTCGGCCAGCGCACGGCAGATGTCCTCGAAGCCCTGGCCGAAACTCTCGCGGCGATGGCCGGTGACCAGCAGCAGCCGGCGGCCGGGGTCGAGCATATGGAAGGGTTGGTCGGCCTGCGCACGCAGTGCCGGATCGGCATCCAGCCGCTGCACGGTCTGCTGCAGGGCATCGATGACGGTGTTGCCGGTGACCAGGATCTGCCCGCCCAGGTGCTCACGGGCCAGGTTGGCGCGCGAGCCGGGAGTGGGTGCATACAACTGATGGCCGACCACATCGATCACCCGCCGGTTCATCTCCTCCGGCCACGGCCGGTGGATGTCGCCGGTGCGCAGGCCGGCCTCGACATGGCCGATCGGGATGCGGTGATGGAACGCGGCCAGGGCCGCGGTCATCGCCGTGGTGGTATCGCCATGCACCAGCACGTAGTCGGGGCGGACCTGCGTGTAGAGCGCGTCAAGCCGTTCGAACAGCCTGGAACACAGGCCATTGAGGGTCTGGTTGGGCACCATGACATCGAGGTCATGGTCGGCGGTGATCTCGAACAGCGCCATCACCTGGTCGAGCATCGCCCGGTGCTGCCCGGTGATGCAGACCACCGATTCGATATCCGCAGCGTGTGCCAGGGCGCGCACCAGCGGCCCCATCTTGATGGCTTCCGGTCGCGTGCCGAACACCGACAGGACCTTCACCGGAGCGCTCCCGAAAGCCGGCGCGGAAGGGGGCAAGCAGCAGTAGCCACGTCTGGATCCTTTCGGCGTTGCCGTCCAGCACCCGCAGGCAGGAGACGGTCACCTCATGAGGAAACTCCAAATTCGCGACATACATCACACTAAGGCGTCTGTATGCGCGTCGTGGCATCGATCTTCATCGTTGCAGGATCAAGACGCAGTCAACGCCGCCCGTGAGCCGGGCGACGTTGCGGCGGAACGCAGCAGGGGCAGCCGCCGGGGCGGCCTTACTCGTACTGGATGGTGAACGTGGCCTGGCCGTTTGCGACACCCGCGCCCACCGTACCGGCCTGGGTCTGCACGTAGCGCGCGCGCAGCGGCAGCGCCATGACGCTGGTACCCGGCGCGGTGGTGCCAACGCTGATGGTCTGGCCGAAGCGCACTTCACGCTCGGTGCTGCCATCGCGCTGGACCATCTGGATGCCGATGCGGGTGGCACTGTTGCTGGCCGCGCTCAGCTTCAGCACGCCCGGCATGTTCGAGCTGTCCTGGTCGGCATCGAGGCGGATGCCGATCTTGCTCTGGTAGGCGGCAACGTTGCTGCCCTGGCAGTTCAGGCGGATCTCGAAGTCGCGATCAACGGCCTTGGAGCCGACACCAGTGAAGGTGGTGTTGGGCACACTGCCGAAATCGACGGCAATGTTGCGGCTGCCGGCCTGCACTTCACAGGTCGGGCTGACCACGGTGGTGCCCGAGCCCTTGAACGTCGAGGTCAGTACCGGGCGCCCGGGGCCATCGCCGTCGAAGTAGTAGTTGGTGAAGCGGCCGTTCGGCGCGATCACGCCCGAACCGGTCTGCGCAGCGGTCTTGATCAGCTGGATGCGGAACTGGCCACCGATGAGGCTGACCACGGAACCGCCACCGAAGTTGATCGAGTGCGGGTAGTAGGTCTGGATCGCACCCGAATCGCGGTACAGGCGGATGCCGACGCCTGCCACATCGGTTTCATAGACGTTCGAGAAGCCGGCCACGGGGCGCTTCTGCGCTGCGTTGACGTACTCACCGATCGAACGACCGCCGGTCCAGGAATCGCAGCGGGCAACGCTGTTCTGCTGGGTGATCGGTTCACTGATTTCCTTGATCACACCGCCGACCGGGGTGCTGGGCAGGATCACGATCTGGCCCATGTCCATGGTCACGTCCTGGGCGATGAACCAGCTGTTCTGGATGCGGCAGGCGGCGCTGGCCTGCTGCGCCAGCAGCACGCCGCCCAGTACGGCCAGCGCGGCCAGCGCCTGGCGGCCACGGGAAGAAATCATCGGCATGCTGCCTCCAGCGGGATGAAGCCGGTCTTGGACGCATCGGCGCCCGCCGGTACCTGGTAATCAATGGTGCAGCGCTGGTCGGCACCGGCGCCCCACTCGACCTGCAACTGGCCCTGGTTCTTCTCGCTGCGCACGTACAGGCGGCCGCCCTGGCTGACCATGCCGACCGGCTGGCCCTGTTCGTCCTTGACCTGCGCACCGAACGGCATGCTGCGGCCATCGGC
>NZ_JCAFSM010000011.1:0-104993 GCF_059369255.1 Stenotrophomonas sp. YJH_SMC_110
CCCGGGTGCGCGACGCTGAAAACGGGCTGGTCCCTGCCTAAGGCCAGCCAGGGCGCAGACCAAAGGCTGCCGGCCAGCGGCCGGCACTACCGTGCCCGTCTCCTGGAGGGGCCAAGCCCCTCCATCAACACAGTTGCTACACGGACGTACTTGCGGCGTCCCCGCACTCCGACACCGCCCCGCCAAACCACGGATAGTCCGCTGTTGCTGTTGCTTCGGCTTTGCCGTTTGTTGAAGGCCTCTGCGGGTGCCGGGCGCCGCCCGGCCGACTTCCGCCACTTGCGGAGGCAGCGGCTGCCCACTAGCCTTCGGCCGTCGTTCACCACCCAAGGACCGCCCGTGAAACACCGTCATCTCCTGCTGGCCTCGGCAATCGCCGCCGCCACGCTGGCCCTGGCCGCCTGCAAGAAGGAAGCTGCCCCAGGCACCGATACCGCCAGCAGCAGCGCCCCGGCCGGCGAAACCGCCGACCAGTTCGTGGCCCGCATCAATGCCGAGTTCAAGGCCGCCTACCCGGAGATGACCTCGGCGCAGTGGCTGTCCTCCACCTACATCAACAGTGATTCGGAACGCATCGCAGCCAAGGCCAACGAGCGCTCGCTGACCCAGCTCAACAGCTGGATCGAACAGGCTGCGAAGTTCGACGGCAAGCCGATGAGCGAGGACAGCAAGCGCGCGATCCACCTGCTGAAGCTGATGTCGTCGATGCCGGCACCGCGCGACCCGGCCAAGCTGGCCGAGCTGACCCAGATCGCCACCCGCATGGAAGGCAGCTATGGCGCCGGCAAGTACTGCACCGATGCCAACGATCCGAACTCCTGCCGCCAGCTGGGCGAGCTGGAGCAGGTGCTGGCACGCAGCCGCGACTATGACAAGCAGCTCGACGCCTGGCAGGGCTGGCACAGCACCACCAAGAACATGCGCGGCGACTACCAGAAGTTCGTCGGCCTGGTGAACGAAGGCGCCAAGGGCATGGGCTTCACCGATGCCGGCGAGATGTGGCGCAGCGGCTATGACATGCCGCCGGAGCAGATCGGCCCGGAAACCGACCGCCTGTGGGAACAGGTCAAGCCGATGTACGAGCAGCTGCACTGCTACGCACGCGGCAAGCTGGACAAGACCTACGGCAAGGACAAGGCCGAAGTGGGCAACGGCCTGATCGCCGCGCACCTGCTGGGCAACATGTGGCAGCAGGACTGGTCGAACCTGTGGGACCAGCTGGAACCGTACCCGGGCGCCGGCAGCCTGGACATCACCGCGGCGCTGGAGAAGCAATACCAGACCAACCTGAGCGCGGCGCTGGCCAAGGCCGGCAAGGATGCCAACGTGGCCGCGCAGTACAAGGCGCAGCGCGAGGCCGAACTGCGCACCGCCAAGCAGATGACCGAACGCGCGCAGGACTTCTACGTGTCGCTGGGCATGCCGTCGCTGCCGCAGTCGTACTGGGAACGCACCCAGTTCATCAAGCCCGATGACCGCGATGTGGTCTGCCACGCCAGCGCCTGGGACATGAACATGGAAGGCGACGTGCGCACCAAGATGTGCATCAAGCCGAACGAAGAGAACTTCACCACCATCTACCACGAGCTGGGCCACATCTATTACGACCTGGCCTACAACCCGCTGCCGCCGCTGTTCCAGGGCGGTGCCAACGATGGGTTCCATGAAGCGATCGGCGACACCATCGTGCTGGCGATGACCCCCAAGTACCTCAGCTCGATCGGCCTGGTCGATACGCCGACCGAAAGCCGCGAAGCCGTCATCAACAACCAGATGCGCATGGCGCTGTCGGGCGTGTCGTTCCTGCCGTTCGGGCTGATGATCGACCGCTGGCGCTGGGGTGTGTTCGATGGTTCGATCACCGCCGACAACTACAACAAGGCATGGTGGGGCCTGAAGGCCAAGTACCAGGGCGTGGCGCCTGCCAGTACCCGTGGCGAGGAGTTCTTCGATCCGGGCGCGAAGTACCACGTGCCAGGCAACACCCCGTACACCCGCTACTTCCTGGCGCGCATCCTGCAGTTCCAGTTCTACAAGGGCCTGTGCGACGCGGCCGGCTACAAGGGCCCGCTGCATGAGTGCACCTTCTACGGCAACAAGGAAGCCGGCCAGAAATACTGGGCGATGCTGAGCAAGGGTGCCAGCCAGCCGTGGCAGGCCACGCTGAAGGAGCTGACCGGCACCGACAAGCTCGATGCCGGCCCGATGATCGAGTACTTCACGCCGGTCAACGAGTGGCTGAAGCAGCAGAACGAAGGCCAGATGTGCGGCTGGCAGGCCAACGCGGCACCGGCGGCGAAATGAGAAAAGGGGCGGGTCCGCAAGGATCCGCCCCTTCCTGGTAGTGCCGGCCGCTGGCCGGCAACTACGCGATGAAGACCCCGCGGGCAGCCGGCCAGCGGCCGGCTCTACCGGAATGCCTGTCAGCTGTCCTTCTTCGCCGCCATCGCCGCGGCCAGGTCCGCCTTGAACTCCTCGAAGGTCTGGCCCTTTTCCTTTGCTTCGGCCTGTGCGGCGTCGCGCAGCGCATCGGAGTACATCAGGCGCACCGGCGTGCCGTTGCGCTCGTGCAGTTCACCGGCCTGCATGATCAGCGCCAGTACCTGCGCGGCGGAGTCACTGTGGCCGGCGATACGGCCGTCCATGCCCAGCACCCATTCGCCATCGCGGCGCACGACACCGGCCAGCAGGGTGCGCTGCGCGTCGCGCAGTTCCGCATGCGGCTCCACCGGCGAGGCCTGGGCAGCGGCCTTGTTGGCGGCCTGCTTTTCCTGGCGACGGCGCTGGTCGCGGCGGGTCTTGGAGCTGGTGGACATGGTGCGGTACCGCTGCGAGGGGGGCGCAAGGATAGCGCACCCCCGCCCGCCACACCGCTTCACACCCCCTCAGTCCAACACTTTCCCGTGCCGCCAGTAACCCATGAAGGTGATCGTGCGGCGGTCCAGCCCGCACTCGCGGACCAGATGGCGACGGATCGCCATCACCGCTCCCGCCTCGCCTGCCACCCAGGCATACAGCGGCCCCGCCACGCTGGCATCGGCCTGTTCCCAGAGGATCTGCGCGTCGACGTCGATCTCTTCCAGTTCTTCGCCAGCGACCACGCTCGAGGCGGCCAGGCGCGCCTGCACCGCCTGCAACAGAGGCGCCCCGTACGCCGCCTGCCCGCGCGGCAACCAGACCAGCTCGGCCGTGGCCGGCGCCTTCAGGCGAACCGCATCACCGGCCTGCGCCACTTCCAGCAGGGCCAGCGTACGTGGCGGATCCACCCTGGCCGCCAGTTCCTCAAGAATGCCGGCCACTGCCGGCAGCGCGGTCTCGTCAGCCACCAGCAGCACCTGGCCAACGCCGGCCGGCGGCTTCCATTCCCAGCCCTCGCTGCTGTCGGCGCAGTCGGCATCCGGGGCCAGCAGCACCACGCGGTCGCCCGGCCGTGCATGGATGGCCCATCGCGAGGCCGGCCCGGTCTCGCCATGCAGCACGAAATCAACATCGACCTCGCCCTGCTCTGCACGCAGCTGGCGGAGGGTGTAGGTGCGCATCGGCGGGCGCTGATCGTCCGGCAGGGCCCGATAGCGTGGGTACCAGTCCTCGCCGCTGGGGACCTGCGGCACCTCCTGGCCGGGCAAGGGGAAGAACACCTTGATGCGCTGGTCGGGCCCTCCGGTCGTCATCCGCGCCACGTCGGCACCGGTGAACACCATGCGGTCCAGGGAAGGGGAAAGAACGCGGCGCTCCTTCAGCGCCACCTCGAACAGGCGGTAGGTCTGCTGCGCAGCCATGGGGAACCTCATGCAACGACAGTGGATCGGCTGGCTGTCGTGCACCTGTGCACCGGCTGGCTGGAGTGCCCAGCCTAGTCCGGCGGTTTCCCGTCGCAAGCGTTGCGGGCGTCGTAGCCTGCCCTACCCCTGCGCGCTGCTCAGTGACCCGTGCAGGCTGCCTGCGCCGCGCGTTCGCGCCGGTGTTCCCAGTACCAGAACACGAAGCCGGCGCCGAAGAACCCAGCCTGGCCCAACGCCAGGTGCAGCGGGCTGGCGCTGAGCAGCGGCGACACCACGCCGGCCACCACGGTGCTGATCATCAGCTGCACGAAGGCCTGCAGCGACGAGGCCAGGCC
Source organism: Stenotrophomonas sp. YJH_SMC_110 (assembly GCF_059369255.1). NCBI lineage: Bacteria > Pseudomonadati > Pseudomonadota > Gammaproteobacteria > Lysobacterales > Lysobacteraceae > Stenotrophomonas > Stenotrophomonas sp. YJH_SMC_110. The sequence continues at coordinate 4,118 of NZ_JCAFSM010000011.1, forward strand.
GCGCTGGTGCGGGTACATGTCCAGCACCGCCAGCGCCAGGATCGGGAAGATCAGCGCCATGCCCATGCCACCCAGGAAGATCGGCAGCACCGCCCACGGCAGCACGAACTGCGGCGCCAGCGCCACGTAGCCGACGTTCAGCAGCACCGACAGCGCGCACAGGCCGAAACCAATGGATACCTGGCGGGTGGGCGTGGTGTGCCCGGCCATGCGCCCGGACAGGAACGAGCCGGTGGTCATGCCGCCGATGGTGGGGATGAACAGCCAGGCGAAACCGCCCTCGCCCAGGTGCAGGTGCTGCATCACGAACACCGGTGCCGAGGAGATGTACAGGAAGATGCCACCGAAACCGATGCTGCCGGCCAGCGCCAGGCGCAGGAAGCGCGGATTGAAACCGATGCGCACGTAATCACGCATCAGCACCCGCGGCGACAACGGAACGCGCGCTTCGAGCGGATGGGTCTCCGGCAGGTAGCGGGCGGTGGCCGCCAGCAGAACCAGTGCGAACACCACCAGGAACCAGAAGATCAGCGGCCAGCCAGCACCGCTGAGCAGGATCCAGCCACCGATGATCGGCGCGATCGCCGGGGCGATGCCGAACAGCATCGACACCTGGCTCATCAGCCGCTGCGCGTCGTGACCGTGGTACAGGTCGCGGATCACCGCGCGGCCGACGATCATGCCGACGCCTGCGGACAGGCCCTGCAGGGCGCGGAACCCCAGCAGCGTGGTCAGATCGGTGGACAGCGCACAGCCGACCGAGGCGCCGACGAACACCACCAGGCCGCCGAGGATCACCCGCTTGCGGCCCCAGGCATCGGACAGCGGGCCGTGTGCCAGGCTCATCAGGCCGTAGAACAGCAGGTACACGCTGATGGTCTGCTGCACCGCCACCTCGTCCACCGCCAGGCGCTGGGCCAGCTGCGGGAACGCTGGGAAGATGGTGTCGATCGAGAACGGACCGAACATGGCCAGGCCGGCGAGCAGCAGGGCCATGCGGCGGGTGGAAGGAGCAACAGCGGCAGTCATGGAGAAGGCGTCCGGCAGGGCCATGCGCGGCACGCACGGCGGGCGCCAGTCCCCTGCAGCAGGGACGGCGCCAGATGAATTCGGGTATCCGCCCATCATAGGTGGGGATTGCGCCTGATGCCATGCAGCAGTGCACAAAACGCACGGGCGGGCCATCGGCCATTCAGGCGCCGCGGCCGGGCCCGCAGGCGGCTGGCGCGCCCGCAACGGGCTATAATCGGCGGGCAACACGGTGGGAGAAGCGGAACACCGCTGCCGAAGGCGCAACGCCCGTAATCGCTCAGGCCCGATACCACCCGTAACACAACTCTGGAGAGACCGGTTCGATCCGGCGCCGAAGGGGCACGAAGCCGCGGTTTTCCGCGCTTCCAAACTCTCAGGCAAAAGGACAGAGGGGCGCCCCGCAGACCGCCGACCGGCGGCTTGTGCCCGTGCGTGTGCCCTTTCCTGACGGATCCTTCGCCATGTCCCAGAACACCCCTTCCCTGCGTGAGCTCGAGCACCACAATGCGTTCGTCGAGCGCCACATCGGCCCCAACGATGCCGAGATCGCGCAGATGCTCGACGTCGTCGGCCACGCGTCGCTGGATGCGATGACCGATGCCATCGTACCGGCCAAGATCAAGTCGCCGGCGCCGCTGGCACTGCCGGAATCGATGACCGAAGTGCAGGCACTGGCGAAGATCCGTGCGATCGCCGACAAGAACACCGTGCTGCGCAGCTTCATCGGCCAGGGCTACTACGGTACCCACACGCCGAACGTGATCCTGCGCAACATCCTGGAAAACCCGGCCTGGTACACCGCCTACACCCCGTACCAGGCCGAGATCTCGCAGGGCCGCATGGAAGCGCTGATCAACTTCCAGACCCTGTGCGCCGACCTCACCGGCATGGAAATCGCCAACGCCTCGCTGCTGGACGAAGCCACCGCCGCAGCTGAAGCGATGACCCTGGCCAAGCGTTCGGCCAAGTCGAAGTCGGACACCTTCTTCGTGCACGACGCCGTGCACCCGCAGACCCTGGAACTGCTGCGTACCCGCGCCGAGCCCATGGGCATCGTGCTGCGCGTCGGCACCCCGGCGGAGGCACTGGAAGCAGAAGCCTTCGGCCTGCTGCTGCAGTACCCGGACACCTTCGGCCAGATCGGCGACTACAAGGCGCTGGTCGAGGCCGTGCACGCGCGCGGCGGCCTGGTGGCCGTGGCCACCGACCTGCTGGCGCTGACCCTGCTGGCCGCCCCGGGCGAATGGGGTGCGGACATCGTGGTCGGCAACAGCCAGCGTTTCGGCGTGCCGTTCGGCTTCGGCGGCCCGCACGCCGCATTCATGGCCTGCCGCGACGCCTACAAGCGCTCGATGCCGGGCCGCCTGATCGGCGTCTCGGTCGATGCCCAGGGCAACCCGGCCTACCGCCTGACCCTGCAGACCCGCGAGCAGCACATCCGCCGCGAGAAGGCCACCTCCAACATCTGTACCGCACAGGTGCTGCTGGCGGTGATGGCCTCGATGTATGCCGTGTACCACGGCCCGGAAGGCCTGACCCGCATCGCCCGGCGCACCCACCGCCTGGCCTCGATCCTGGCCGCCGCGCTGCGCGAGGCCGGCGTGCAGGTCGGTGGCGACTTCTTCGACACCCTGCATGTCACCGGCGTGCACGCCGATGAGATTCACGCCAAGGCCCGCGCCGCCGGTTACAACCTGCGTGCGATCGACAGCGACTCGGTCGGCATCAGCCTGGACGAGACCGCCACCCGCGCCGACGTGGTCGCACTGGCCGCCGTGTTCGGTGCGCAGGCCGACGTCGACGCGCTGGATGCCAGCACCGCCGATGCGCTGCCGGCCGGCCTGCTGCGCCAGTCCGCATTCCTGACCCATCCGGTGTTCAACACCCACCACAGCGAGCACGAACTGCTGCGCTACCTGCGCTCGCTGGCCGACAAGGACCTGGCGATGGACCGCACGATGATCCCGCTGGGCTCGTGCACCATGAAGCTCAACGCCACCGCCGAGATGATCCCGGTGACCTGGCCGGAGTTCTCGCAGATCCACCCGCTGGTGCCGGCCGACCAGGCGCTGGGCTACAAGGAACTCATCGACACGCTGGAAGCGATGCTGGTGGAATGCACCGGCTATGACGCGGTCAGCCTGCAGCCGAACTCCGGCGCGCAGGGCGAGTACGCCGGCCTGCTGGCGATCCGCGCCTACCACCGCTCGCGCGGCGAAGGCCACCGCGACATCTGCCTGATCCCGGATTCGGCGCACGGCACCAACCCGGCCTCGGCGCAGATGTGCGGCATGAAGGTGGTGGTGACCAAGACCGATGCCAACGGCAACGTCGACGTCGAGGACATCCGCCTCAACGCCGAGAAGTACAGCGACCGCCTGGCCGCGATCATGATGACCTACCCGTCCACGCACGGCGTGTTCGAGGAAGAGGTGGTGGAGATCTGCGAGATCATCCACAAGCACGGCGGCCAGGTGTACACCGACGGTGCCAACATGAATGCCCTGGTCGGCGTGGCCAAGCCGGGCAAGTGGGGGTCGGACGTTTCGCACCTGAACCTGCACAAGACCTTCTGCATCCCGCACGGCGGTGGCGGCCCGGGCGTCGGCCCGTGCGCGGTCAAGGAGCACCTGGCCCCGTTCCTGCCGGGCAAGCTGGGTGACAACGGCCCGGTCGGCATGGTCAGCGCGGCCAGCTTCGGCAGCGCCTCGATCCTGCCGATCAGCTGGATGTACATCGCGATGATGGGCCGCGACGGCCTGCGCAAGGCCACCCAGGTCGCGCAGCTCAACGCCAACTACATCGCCAAGCGCCTGGCCCCGCACTTCAAGACCCTGTACACCGGCCGTAACGGCCTGGTGGCGCACGAGTGCATCCTGGACGTGCGCCCGCTGGAGAAGACCAGCGGCATCGGTGCCGAGGACGTGGCCAAGCGCCTGATCGACTTCGGCTTCCACGCCCCGACCCTGAGCTTCCCGGTGGCCGGCACGCTGATGGTGGAGCCGACCGAGAGCGAATCGCTGCACGAACTGGATCGCTTCATCAACGCGATGATCCAGATCCGCGAGGAGATCACCGCGATCGAAGACGGCCGCCTCGACCGCGAGGACAACCCGCTGAAGAACGCGCCGCACACTGCCACCGCAGTGACCGCCAGCGAGTGGACCCACGCCTACCCGCGTGAACTGGCCGCCTTCCCGCTGGCCAGCCTGAAGCAGAGCAAATACTGGCCGCCGGTGGCGCGTGTCGACAACGTGTACGGCGACAAGAACGTGATGTGCGCCTGCATCCCGGTCGATGCCTACAAGGATGATGAAGTCGAGGCGTGATTCCTCACTGCATCGGTAAAGAAAACGGCCCGCGCAAGCGGGCCGTTTTCATGGGGCGTGTGGACCAAGGCCCACACCCACAAGCATCCGCTCACGGGTCCGGCATCTGCCCCAGGCTCAACTGCCACGACACGCCAAAGCGGTCCTGCACCCAGCCGTAGCGATTGCTGAAGTCATAGTCGCCCACCGGCATCAACCAATGGCCGCCCTCACCCAGCACGCGTGCCGCGCGCTCGAACTGCTCGGCACCGGAACACTCGACGAACAGCGAGATCGACGGCGAGAAGGTGAAATCGTGCACGTCCAGGCTGTCGAAGCACAGGTAGTGGGTGCCACCGAGCAGGAAGATGGCCTGGCGGACCTGCCCCGGCACGCCGGCGCCGGCCCCCTCGGGATGGCGTTGCAGGGCCAGCAGCCGGAAATCGGCAAAGGCTTCGGCGTACAGGGCCAGCGCGGCCTCGGCCTGGCCGGTGAACATCAGGAAGGGACGGCTGCGCAGCATGCGGTACTCCTGGTCGGCGGGCCGATGACGGCCTGCCTGCACAGTGCCACGCGGAGTGTGTTCCTGTTGTAGAGCCGAGCCCATGCTCGGCTGGCGATCGCGCAAACAGCAGCCGACCGCAGGGTCGGCTCTACAGAATCACGCCTGGCGCATGCGCCGCGCGATGGCACTGCTGGCGGCGATCGTGGCGGTCAACGCCACCATCGACAGGAACTGCAGGCGGGTGTGCGACTCACTCAGCAGCAGGCCGAAGATCAGCGCAAGGATCGCCAGTGCACAGCAGGTCAGCCACGGGAAACCGGCCATGCGGAACGGCAGTCGGGTACCCAGACGATCCGCGCGACGACGCAGCACCAGCTGCGAGACCAGCGACAGCGTCCACACCAGCAGGCAGGTGGAACCGACGATGTTCAGCAGCACCGGCAGCACCCGGTCCGGGAACAGCAGTTCCATCACCGTGGCGGCAAAGCCGAACAGCACGCTGGCCAGCACGGCGATCACCGGCACCTGGCGCGGGTCGGTCCAGCCAAGCACGGCCGGCGCTTCGCGACGCTGCGCCAGCGAATACATCATGCGCGAGGCGCCGTAGAGGTTGGCATTGAGCGCCGACAGCAGCGCGATCACGGCGATCAGCGTGATGGCGGTACCAGCGCCCGGGATGCGGGCGATGTCCAGCACGGCGGCGAACGGCGACTTCAGCGCCTCGCTGGTCCACGGCACCACGGCGATGATCACGCTCAGCGAGCCGATGTAGAACACCAGGATGCGCCAGGCCACGGTGCGGATGGCACGGGCAATGCTGCGCTCGGGGTCTTCGGTTTCGGCCGCCGCCACGGCCACGATCTCGGTGCCGCCGAAGGCGAACACCACCACCAGCAGCGCCGCGCCGATCCCGGCCAGGCCCTTCGGCGCAAAACCACCGTGTTCGGTGAAGTTGCTCAGGCCCGGGGAGGTCACCTGCCGCAGCCATCCCATCAGCAGCGCCACGCCAATGGCGATGAACGCCAGGATCGCCGCGACCTTGAGGATGGCGAACCAGAATTCGAACTCGCCGAAGTTCTTCACTCCGAGCAGGTTGATCGCGGTGAAGAACAGCATGAACGCCAACGCCGCCATCGGTACCGGTATCGCCGGCCAGACCGTGGCCAGCAGCCCGGCCGCACCCACTGCTTCGGCGGCGATCACGATCACCAGCTGCACCCACCACAGCCAGCCCACGGTGGCACCGGCGGTAGCCCCCATGGCGTCGGCTGCATACACCGAGAACGCGCCGCTGGTCGGTTTGGCCGCCGCCATCTCGCCCAGCGCGTTCATCACGATGATCACCAGCGCTCCGGCGACCAGATACGACACCAGGACCGCCGGACCGGCCGCCTGCACACCCACGCCCGAGCCGAGGAACAGCCCGGCGCCGATGGCGCTGCCCAGGCCCATCATGATCAGCTGGCGGGGCTTGAGCGAATGTCCGAGGCGGGACGGCGAAGCGGTCGGAATCGAGTTGGGCATCGGCGGGGCTGGCGGCGGGCTACAGGGGCGACACCTTACCCTGTCCCGTGCCCACGGGGATAGGCACAGCGCAGCAGGCCGCTCAGGCCAGCGCCGGCTCGCCGACGTTCCCACCGATACGGGCACGATAGGCACGCGGCGAGAAACCGGTTTCAGCCTTGAACTTGCGGGTGAAGGCACTCTGGTCGCTGAAACCGCAGGCCTGGCCGATGCAGGCGATGCTGTCGTCGCCATGCAGCAGATGCATGGCCATCTGGATTCGCAGCCGGGTCAGCACCTGCTGCGGGGTCATCTGGAACACCTTGCGGAAGCTGCGCTCCAGCTTGGACAGCGAAAAGCCGGTGATGTCCAGCAGGGTCTGCATGCGCACGTTCTCGGCGTAGTGCGCGTTGAGGTGGGCCAGCGCCAGCCGCAGCTGCTCGTACTGGGTGCCGAGGCTGTCCTTCTGGCCAAGGTCGCGGGAAATGCCGATCAGGCCCTCGATGGCCCCGTCGACCACCAGCGGGCGCTTGCAGGTCAGGCACCAGCCCGGTTCGCGGTTGGCGAACAGGTGCAGCTCCATCAGGTTCTCGATCACCTCACCGGACAGCACGCGGGCGTCCTGGTCAACGTAGTCCGCACTGAGGCCGGTCGGGTAGATTTCGGCCGCCGTACGCCCGATCACGTCCTTGCGCGCGCGCAGACCCAGCCGCCGCAGCATGGTCTGGTTGACGTGGGTGTAACGCCCCTGGCGGTCCTTGATGAAGAACAGCACATCCGGGATGGCGTCGAACAGGGCTTCGATGTCGGCGGGCTCGACTCGCATGCGGCAAGCATACCCGAGCCTGCTTTTGCCCGTACGTTCACCTTTGCCGGACCGTGGTTTAACGGGGCTGGTTCCAGTGTCGTGGTTCCTTTTGATGATCCGGAGCCAACGTCCATGGCCGCCAGCAAGCCGACCGGCAAGCGCGCAACCGTCCCTGCCGAAAGCCACCGCCGGGGCGATGGCGATGAACTGCACCAGCAGGCCGGGGGCAGCCATCCGGCAATGACCACCGACCAGGGCATTCCGGTGGCGGACAACCAGAACTCCCTGCGGCAGGGACCTCGGGGGCCCACGCTGCTGGAGGACTTCATCCTGCGCGAGAAGATCACCCACTTCGATCACGAACGCATTCCCGAGCGCATCGTGCACGCACGTGGCAGCGCAGCACACGGCTACTTCGAGCTGACCCGATCACTGGCAGCCCATACCCGCGCACGCATCCTGACCGAGGTCGGCGTGAAGACGCCGGTATTCACCCGCTTCTCGACCGTGGCCGGTGGCGCAGGCTCGGTGGATACCCCGCGCGACGTGCGCGGCTTTGCGGTCAAGTTCTACACCAAGGAGGGCAACTGGGATCTGGTCGGCAACAACATCCCGGTGTTCTTCATCCAGGACGCGATGAAGTTTCCGGACCTGGTGCACGCAGTGAAGATGGAGCCGGACCGCGCCTTCCCGCAGGCCGCGTCGGCCCATGACACGTTCTGGGACTTCATTTCGCTGATGCCCGAATCGATGCACATGATCATGTGGGCGATGAGCGACCGCGCCATCCCGCGTTCGCTGCGGATGATCGAAGGCTTCGGCGTGCACAGCTTCCGCCTGCTGAACGAGGCTGGCGAGTCGACGTTCGTCAAGTTCCACTGGCGGCCCAAGCTGGGCATTCAGTCCACGGTCTGGGACGAAGCGTTGAAACTGCAATCGGCCGACAATGACTTCCATCGCCGCGACCTGTTCGAGGCCATCCAGCGCGGCGACTTTCCCGAATGGGAGCTGGCGGTGCAGCTGTTCACCGAAGAAGACGCCGACGCATTCCCGTTCGACCACCTGGATCCGACCAAGATCATTCCCGAATCGCTGGTGCCGTTGCAGGTGATCGGGCGCATGGTACTGGACCGCTGGCCCGACAACTTCTTCGCAGAAACCGAGCAGGTGGCGTTCTGCCCGGCCAACGTGCCGCCCGGCATCGACTTCAGCAACGACCCGCTGCTGCAGGGCCGCCTGTTCTCCTACCTGGACACCCAGCTGCTGCGCCTGGGCGGCCCGAACTTCCACCAGATCCCGGTGAATGCACCGAAGTGCCCGTTTGCCAATCATCAGCGCGACGGCCACATGCAGATGCAGGTGCCCAAGGGCCGCGTCGCCTACGATCCCAGCTCGCTGCAGGACGACACCCCGCGCGAGACGCCTGCCGGATTCCGCAGCCATGCCAGCGCCGACGATGGCCGCAAGGGCCGCACCCGCGCGGAGAGTTTCGCCGACCACTACAGCCAGGCCCGGATGTTCTTCCGCAGCCTGGAAAAGCCGGAGCAGGCGCACCTGGCATCGGCGCTGGTGTTCGAGTTGTCCAAGGTGGAAACGCTGAAGGTGCGGGTGCGCACCGTCAGCCACCTGCGCAACATCGATGACGCGCTGGCGCAGCGCGTGGCCGATGGCCTGGCCCTGCCTGCGCTGCCCGACCCGGCCCCAACCGCCACGCCGGTGCGGGACATGCCGCCCGCTCCCGAGGTGCGCGTGATCGGGCGTAACAAGCCGACCCTGCAGGGTCGCTGCATCGGCATCCTGTTCGACGAAGGCTCCGACGCGCGCGTGATTGCCAGCCTGAGCAAGGCCGCCCGGAAGGCAGGTGCAGACGTGAAGCTGGTCGCGCCAAAAGTGGGAGGCGCCACGCTGAGCGATGGCGCATTGCAGGCGGCAGATGGGCAGCTGGCGGGCACCCCGTCAGCCGTGTTCGATGCAGTAGCCGTGGTGCTCAGCCTTGAAGCCGCGAAGGCCTTGTCGAAAGAGAGTGCAGCCGTCGAATTCGTCAGCCAGGCGTGGGCACACCTGAAGGCCATCGCCAGCGACGCGGGCGGCCAGGTGCTGCTGAAGGCGGCGCGCGTCGGCAACGACCCCGGCATCGTCGAAGCAGAAGACGCCAAGGCATTCCTGGCGGCGGCCGCCACCCGCCAGTGGGCGCGCGAGCCCAAGCTGCGCCTGCTGGCCTGACCACAACGACAGGAGAATCGTCATGCCCCGTGGTGACAAATCCGCATACACCGAAAAGCAGAAGCGCCAGGCCGAGCACATCGAGGAAAGCGAACGTGATCGCGGCGCGAGTGAAGGCACCGCCGAGCGCATTGCCTGGGCCACCGTGAACAAGCAGGACGGCGGCGGCAAGCGCGCCGGCAGTGCCCGCAAGGGCGCTAAGAAGGCGACCAGCAAGAAGGCTGCCAAGAAGGCGCCTGCCAGGAAATCGGCCACAAAGAAGGCCGCAACCAAGAGGACGGCGGCGAAGAAGGCACCTGCGAAGAAGGCGGTGGCGAAGAAGGCACCGGCTCGCAAGACCGCGACAAAGAAGGCCGCAAAGAAGACGGCGAAGAAGGCAGCGGTAAAGAAGGCGGGTACGGCCGCCGCGCGGAGCGCCGCCGCGAAGAAGGCAGCCAAGACGCGGGCCGCGAAGAAGACCGTGCGCAAGGCGGCGGCGAAGAAAGCCGCGCGCACGCGCGCACGCGGCTGAGTCTTCGATCAGGAGGGGAGCGCCCTCATCCATGCGGCAACTTCGGCTGCCGCTGCCTCGGCACGGGCCTGCAGCAGTAGATGCGGCCCTTCCAGCGATACGTGCCGGGCATCGGGCAACAAGACCTGCAGCTCGGCCACGCTGGGCGGCCACAACAGGTGGTCCTGTCGTGCATGCAGGCATAACGTCGGCAGCGTGAGCTTCGGCAACTGCGCGCGGACATCGATCTGCAGTGTCGCCGCAGCGCGCTGCCGCAGGATCGCGGTCGGTACCGCAGCGATCGCATGCCGCAGCTCGCGAAGGTTCATGCGTGTCCGCCAATGCCCCAGCAGAAGCCGGGCCAGCAACGCCAGCGGCGGCGGTGGCCATGCAGGGGCAAGCAAGCGTGCGCTCGCCGCTGGCAGCGGCACCGGTCGCCGCGCGAAGGTCGTACTCAGTATCAATCCGCGCAATGCCGGCGGTGAAGCCACCGCCAGTTCGATAGCCAGCGGCCCGGCAAACGATTCAGCCAGCAGCACAAAGGGAGAGATGGGAAGCTGCGGGCGCAGGATCGACGCCAATGTAACGTAGTCCTGTGGCCCGTGCATGGGCAGCGGCAGCACCTGCACGGTAGCCCCCTCGTCCTGCATCGCTTCCACGAAGCATGTCGACAGCAGGCCGCTGCCATCCAGCCCGGGCAGCATCACGATCGGGAGCATCACGGCGTTCATCACATTGCTCACCTCTCAGGTCCCTTCGCACGACTCGCTGCCGCGCAGCTTCGCTTATCGGCTCGACCCAGGGAAGTGCACGCCGCTGCTCGCGGCGCTACCCTGATGGCCCCGGACAGACGAGGAAGGCGGCATGCGCAAGCCACGCTGGCTCAGCTGGACCGGCATTGCCCTATGCGCGCTCTATCTCGCGCTGACCACCTGGCTGGTGCTCGATGCCCGGTCCAACAGCGACCCCAAGAGCGCCTACATCCTCATGCAACTGCCGGTGATGCTGCAGACCGCAGCACTCAACGTCATCGGCGTGGGACGCTGGCTTTCCGGAATGACCTGGATCACCGTCTACCTTCTGGTGATTCCTCCCACGCTTGGCGTGCTGTACGTGCTTGGGGCCATGCTCGGCAGCGTCCTGGAACAATGAGGGCGATCCTCCCTGCTGCCTGAGCGGGCGATGCAAATACGGCCGCTCAAGGCGGCCGTATTCCTGTCACGGGGTCAGCAGCCTGCTCAGGCTGCACGGCGCGGCACGGCCGAAGCCACTGCGCCTTCCACCTTGAATACCGCTACCGACGTGGTCAGCGCATGCGCCTGTTCTTCCAGCGCGCGGCTCGCCGCAGTGGCTTCTTCCACCAGGGCCGCGTTCTGCTGTGTCACCTGGTCCATCTGCACCACCACCTGGTTGACCTGCTCGATACCGGCGGCCTGTTCCTTGCTGGCCGCTGCGATGTCGCTCATCAGCTGGGTGGTGCGCGAACTGGCCTGGGCCACGCGTGCGATCGCTGCTTCCGATTCAACGGTCACCGCCAGGCCACTCTTCACCTTGGCAGCGGCGTCTTCGATCAGCTCCTTGATTTCCTTGGCCGCGACGCCGGCGCGCTGCGCGAGCGTGCGTACTTCGCTGGCGACCACGGCAAAACCACGGCCCTGCTCGCCCGCGCGCGCGGCTTCCACCGCAGCGTTCAGCGCCAGGATGTTGGTCTGGAACGCGATGCCGTCGATAACGGTGGAGATTTCCGAGATGCGTGCCGAGGACTGATCGATCTCACCCATCACCGAGGCCATCTGCGCCATCGCCTGCTCGGTCTCGCGTACGGCGGCACCGGCGGCATGCGCTTCGCTGTCGGCCTGACGCGCCAGCTCGGCGTTCTGGCGCACGGTGGAGGTCAGCTCCTCCATCGACGCGGCAGCTTCCTCCAGGTTGGCCGCCTGCTGCTCCGTGCGGCGCGACAGGTCGTTGTTGCCGGCGGCCAGTTCCTGGGCCGCGTTGTTGATGCTGTCGGCAGCCACCTGGATGCCCCGCACAATGCCCGTCAGCTGCGCGGTGGTGGTATTGGCGTCGTCGCGCATGCGCGCGAACACGCCGTCGTACTCACCGTCCATGCGTGCGGTCAGGTCACCGTGCGAGATCGCGCGCAGCACGTCGGAAACATCGGCAATGCTGGCCTGCGAACTGGCCATCATGCCGTTGAGGTGTTCGACCATTGCCTTGAACTGGTACTGGAACGCAGCAGCATCGCCACGCATGCTGAAGTCGCCGGCGCGAGCCGCACGGGCCAGTTCATCGATCTGCGCGTTGATCGCCATCAGGCTCTGCTTTACCGCGGCCAGAGTGCGGGTCAGCGTGCCCTTCTCGCCCGGGTAGTCCGGCAGGTCACGGCTGAGGTCGCCGATCGCGTAACGCTGCATCACTTCGGCCATCAGCAGCTCCACCTGCACGTGCGATTCGACCAGGCTGTTGGTGGCCTGCACCATGCGGCCGAAATCACCGGGGAAGGCACTGTCGTCCATGCGATAGCGGATCGCACCCGCTTCGTGCTGCTCAGCCATCTGCAGCTGCGCGCCGATCGCCGCCTGCACGCTCTGCCGCACGCTGGCCATGGCCTCGCCCAGCTGGGTCAGCTCATCCCGGCCACCGAGGCGGAACTCCTGGTCCAGCTGGCCCTTGGACAGCCGCTCGGCCAGGTTCACGGCGCGCGCCAGCGGGCCGGTCAGGCTGCGGCCAATCATCACCGAGGCGCCGATGCCGGCAAGCAGTGCAACTCCGCCCAGCACCAGCAGCTGCAGCAGGCTGCGTTCGCCCAGGCGGATCGCTTCGGCGGCAGCCTCACGGCTTTCCTTCTCCTCGAAGTCCACGCCATCGGACAGCGCCTTGTTCCAGCCGTTGGCCGCTTCCTGCACCGGGCCCAGCGTCAGCGCCACGGCGCCAGGGTAATCACCCTGCTCCATCAGTTCGCTGGTCTGCTTGTTGAGCGGGCGCGCAACGGCACGCTTGGCCGCGATGGTTTCCGCGATGGTCTTGCCCTGGGCATCGCTGGGCAGCGCCTGGTAGGCGGTCCAGCTGGCCTCATAGCGCTTGACCAGGTCGGCGATGCGCTTCTCGTCGCTGCCGCGGTCTTCGCCCTGACGGATCAGCATTTCGCGGCGCACGACCATCATCTGGTTGTTGGCATCGAGCATCTGCGACAGCAGGCGCACCTTGGCCACGCTGACGTCGACCACCTGCTGCATCGCACGCTTCTGCACGACACTGGCAGTGGCGCCGGTGGCCACCACGGCGGCGACCAGCAGCAGCAACAGGCCAAAGCCCAGCCCAAGACGCCAGGCAACCCTGACGTTCCTCAAGTAGTTCATGGGGTATCCAATACGGGGGGATGTGGCCTTATCGGCGGCCTCATGCTGGGTCTTGACCCGTAAATTCTGAACGCTTCGGGCGCGGTTCACGTTTGCATCGCCATTGCCAGCAACGAATGCGCAGCATCTCCGTAGGCGGTCTGATCCAGGCGGTTGTTGCCGTTATGCTGGGCCACCGCTGATCTGCAAGATGCCAGACCTCGGCCACCCTCGCCATCGTACAAGGACGACCATGAGGCATTATCTCAGTGCACTTCCGCTCCTGCTTGCCTGCATGACAAGCCCACAGTCCGCGCACGCCCAGGACGCATACACCGGAAGCAACTTCAAGTTCCTCTACGCGTACAACATCATCGGCAATGCTGACCCCGCAGTCCGCTCCCAGCTGACCGAGCTGCACAATGCCGGCGCGAATGTGATTCCCGTGACAGGATGGAATACGGGTGAACTCAGCTCCCGTTTGCAGGCGCTGCGGCAGGACCCGCTGTTATCCAGATTCAAAGTGCTGCTCCAGTTCAACGGACCCGTTCACGACGCCTGGTACGCAGATCCCGGCAGTGCCTGCTCTCCTGGCAACGAGCGTCTACCAGACTGGCTTCAACAGGAGCTTGACGCTGTTGCTGCACTTGCCCTGCAGAACTCAGACATCGTAGTTGGTTACTACACTTTTGACGAACCAGCTCTGCCACAGACACCACAGAACCTTGGTATCTGCAAGCGCTTCCAGGAACTGGTCTACGAAAGGCTTCGGCAAGCGGATCCCGATGCATCCGCGCGCCCGGTGATCATCGCCAATCTGATGGGCACGTTGAGCGATGTCCAGATCCAGTACGCAATGAGCCCACACGCACAGGATGTCGTCTTTGTTGACCAGTATCAGAACACCGTCAACGAACAGGTCGCTCAGTACCAGAAATGGAAACGGCACGGATTGCTGGGAGGTGGAATGGTTCCGGTCCTTCCTGCTTTCAACTACACCAGCTGCAATGACCCCGGACTGCGCACCAGCTTCCGGGTGAAACTCGAAGCTTCATTGCAAGCCGTGTATGGAGCGGACCGCCCTCGCAACCTAGGCAGCGCCTACTTTGCGTTCTGGCCGGGTGCACGCCCTGATTTTCAGTTCGACGGGCAGAACTGCCCTGCCATCTTCAACTCAATGATCGATGACCTCACGCATCAACCGGACCTTCAGGTCACGCGGATCGACACGATTCCAAGCCAGTTCCGGGCAGGGGAGCCAGTCCGTTTCCGGGCAACCATCCGAAATGCCGGCAATGCTCCGTCTCCCATGAATCACCACAGTGTCCTCGTCCATGAGGAGGGACAGTGTTTCGAGGGAGGATGCCAATGGGGAATCTTGACCATCAGTCTGGCCCCTGGTCAACAGGCCACCATAGATCTGAACCAGGGACCCAGCTGGACACCTTCGGCAGGGCTGCATGCGATGACCGTGTTCGCTGATGACGCGGACCGCATCAAGGAACTCGACGAACACAACAACGAGTTGACCCGGGAAATCATGGTGGGGGATCTGCCCGATCTGCAGCCATACCTGATCGAAACGATTCCAGCCAGTTTCAAGCCAGGCGATGCAGTGACATTCCGCACGGCAGTAACCAACCGCGGATCAATGCCCGCACCTGCGGGTTGGCTCGGAGCGGTCTATCTGGTAAATGGCGCGTGCCCAGCCAGTGGCTGCCCCTGGAGTGGCCTGACAACGGCCTTGGCGCCGGGCGAATCCGTATGGTTGAGCCCCGCTGGCCCCGTTTGGCCAGCCGCGGGTGGCCAGCAACAGATCACCTCCATTGTTGACGACCAAGGGCTGATCCAGGAGTCGAATGAGGGCAACAACCAGCTGGCTCGAATCATCCAGGTCTCGGACAAGCCAGACCTTCGGATCACCAGCGCGCATTCACAGCCGCTGCGTCCGAAATCCGGCGATGCAACCTCGTTCACCGCAACCATCGAGAATGTCGGCTCGGTCGCCGCCAGCGCGCCTTGGATTGGGCTGATGGCCATGAAGAACGGGCAGTGTTTCATTGAAGGTTGCGTATGGGGCGGCCTCCAGAACTACACCCTGGCACCCGGCGCCAGCGTCAATGTCAGGACTTACAACGACGTCTGGCGCCCGACCCCAGGGGTGCACTCCATCCAGCTGCTGGTTGACGATCAGAACACCGTGAGCGAGTCACGGGAGGACAACAACAGCATCGACATCATGGTTACTGTGGATTGAACATCAGGGCAGGCGGCGACGGATCCGTGGTCGCCTGCCCTCGTTGCTTTCCATGTGCAGACGCGGCCCCACAAGGGATGGTCACGTTGGCACCACTCATCCCGGCGTCAGATTCTTTTCACATCAGTCCTGCATTGCGCACAGGCATGGTAGTTCCGTGAATGCCGGAGATGCCCATGCGTGTACCCCATCCTGTACTGTTCGTCCTGTCGCTACTGATATCACCCGCCTTCGCGCAGTCTCCTGCGCCCAACCTGCCCGCCCCCATTGCCGAGAAGGCCGGCCCGGACACCGCAGTGCGCTCCGCACTGCATGCCCAGGTGCTGCTGGATCGCGCGAATTTCTCGCCTGGCCAGATCGATGGCGGAGTGGGCAGCAACCAGCGACGCGCGGTGGCGGGCTTCCAGGCCGCGCATGGGCTGACCATGACGGGTGAGCTGGACGACGCCACCTGGAAGGCCCTGCAGGCTGATACGGTGGGGCCGCTGGCCAGCTACACGCTGACTGCCGAGGATGTCGCCGGCCCGTTCCAGCCCATACCGAAAGGACCTGCCGCACAGGCCAAACTGAAATCGCTGGGTTTCAGCAGCGTGGAAGAAGCCCTGGGCGAGCGCTTCCACGCCTCGCCGGAGTTGCTGAAGGTGCTCAATCCCGGCGTGGATCTGACCAAGGCTGGCAGCCGCATCCAAGTGCCCAACATCGCACCAGCGGCATTGCCGAAGGCGGCGAAGATCGTGGTCGACAAATCCGACTCCACCCTGCAGTTGCTGGATGCGCAGGGCAAGCTGATCGCGCAGGTGCCGGTGTCGTCGGGCAGCCAGCACGACCCGTTGCCGATCGGCGAATGGAAGATCCTGGGCGTGTATCGCGACCCGCCGTTCCACTACAACCCGAAGTTGTTCTGGGATGCGCGCAAGGGCGAAAAGAAAGCGACGCTGCCGCCGGGCCCGAACAATCCGGTCGGCCGGGTCTGGATCGACCTGTCCAAGCCACACTACGGCCTGCATGGCACGCCCGAACCCAGCCATGTCGGCAAGACCGAATCGCATGGCTGCGTACGCATGACCAACTGGGATGCGGTGCGTGTGGCCGACGCAGTGGATACTTCGGTGCCCGTGGTGATGCAGGAGTAAGCCCATGCGTCTTTCGCAGCTGATCGTATTGGGCGTACTGCTGGGACTGGGGGCAGGTTGGTGGCTGCGTCGCGATGGGAGTGAGCCGGTAGCCGCCTCGCTGCCGGCAGCGCCATCGGCGGTGTCCGCCGCGCCGGTGGTCGAACCAGCGCCACGCGCAACGGCCCCACCCGCCACCACCGCGCCGCCGGCCGCGCAGGCTGCGGATGCACCGTCCGGCCTGCTGCTGCCGGTGCAGGGCATCCTGGCCTCGCAGCTGCGCGATACCTTCACCGATGCACGCAGCGAAGGCCGCGTACACGATGCCATCGACATCATGGCCGATGCAGGTACTCCCGTACTCGCGGTGGCTGATGGCACGGTGGAAAAACTGTTCGACAGCAAACGCGGCGGGCTGACTATCTACCAGTTCGAGCCCAGCGGACGCTGGTGCTACTACTACGCGCACCTGCAGCGCTATGCCGATGGCCTGGCCGAGAAACAGGCGATCAAGCGCGGGGATGTGATCGGCTACGTCGGCAGCACCGGCAATGCCAGCGCCGAGGCCCCGCACCTGCACTTCGAAGTGCATGTGTTGGGGCCGGAGAAGCAGTGGTGGAAGGGAGAGTCGATCAATCCCTATCCCTTGCTGAAGTCGGCGGCACCGATGCCCGGCGCTGCTGGCGCCGCAACGCCACAGTGAAGACAGTCAACGCAGCCCCCGGAATCAGCAGGAACAGCGCCGCCATCTTCCAGAAAAAGAACGGCCACAGCCAGAGGTAGTCCAGGTCGGTCAGCTTCAGCAGACCCAGCGGCGGCTGCAGCTCGATGTCTGCAGTGCGTCCCGCCAGCGCCGGATCCACCTCCAGCACGGTTACCCGCAGCCATGAGCGGCCGCGTGGCAATGCGTCGCCGCGACCGTAACCAAAGTAGGAGGCCATGAGGCCGCTGGACTCAACCGATACCAGCGCGCGGTCGATGCCCTGCCCGGCCACTCCCCAACGCTTCCCTGCGCGGAAGTCTCCATGATCGGTCGGAGTTTCGATGCGCGGCAGCACTTCAGGGTCAGCCTCTGTACCGTCCGCGGCATAGCGCAGGCGCAGCCGAAGCTGGTCATCGATGAGGCGGTAGACGGTGATCTGGGCGGTTGCGCCAGGGCGCAGCACCAGCGGCACCGTCTGCGTGCGCGAAGCCAGGGCATTGGCGGCTGCACCCAACACAAGTACCAGGCCGGCCATGCACCACAGGCTCCACGACACCCACAGGGTGACCCGCACTACCGTCCCGCCTTTCACGCTGACATCCTGGTCATCGCGTCGCTTCCCCGCTGGCCTGGCCACACAGTAACGAAAAAGCCCCGCGTGCGCGGGGCTTTTCCTGTCACCAACGCCGGGCATGGCCCGGCGCCACCTCAGGCGAACGGATCCTGCAGGACCATGGTGTGGTCGCGGTCCGGGCCGGTGGAGACGATGCTGATCGGGCAGCCGGCCAGCTCTTCCAGCGAACGCAGGTAGGCGCGTGCGGCCGGCGGCAGGTCGTCCCACTGGGTGATGCCGTGGGTGTTCTCGCTCCAGCCCGGGAACTCCAGATACACCGGGGTGCATTCTTCCCAGCCCTGCGCGTCCAGCGGCGCGTACTCGGTGCGCTTGCCGTTGTATTCGTAGGCGATGCAGACCTTCAGCTTTTCCATGCCGTCGAGCACGTCCAGCTTGGTGATGCACAGGCCGCTGATGCCGTTGATGGCCACGGCGCGCTTCAGCGCGACGATGTCCATCCAGCCACAACGACGCGGACGGCCGGTCGACGCACCGTACTCGGCGCCGCGGTCACGAATGCCCTGGCCGACTTCGTCGTCCAGCTCGGTCGGGAACGGGCCACCGCCTACGCGGGTGGCGTAGGCCTTGGCGATGCCCAGCACGTAGTCGATCGAATCAGCGCCGACGCCGGAACCGGCCAGCGCACCACCGACGGTGGTGTTGGAGCTGGTGACGTACGGGTAGGTGCCGTGGTCGATGTCCAGCAGCGCACCCTGCGCACCTTCGAACAGCACGCGCTTACCCTGCTTGCGCAGGTCGTGCAGGATGCCGGCCACGTCGGACTTCATCGGCTGCACGTATTCGCCGAAGGCCAGTGCTTCGTCGAAGGTCTTCTGGAAGTCGACCGCATCGGTGTTCAGGTACTTGGTCAGCACGAAGTTGTGGTAATCCAGCGCGGTGCGCAGCAGTTCTTCCAGCTGCTTCGGGTAGTGCAGGTCGGCGATGCGGATGCCGCGACGCGCCACCTTGTCTTCGTAGGCCGGGCCGATGCCGCGGCCGGTGGTGCCGATCGCCTTGCCACCGGCTGCGCGCTCGCGCGCCTGGTCCAGGGCGATGTGGTACGGCATGATCAGCGGCGCGGCCGGGGAGATCTTCAGGCGCGAACGCACTTCCACGCCGGAGGCTTCCAGCTCGGCGATTTCCTTCTGCAGCGCGGCCGGCGAGATCACCACGCCGTTGCCGATCAGGCACAGCGCATCGTCACGCAGGATGCCCGACGGGATCAGGTGCAGGACGGTCTTCTTACCGTTGATGACCAGGGTGTGGCCGGCATTGTGGCCGCCCTGGAAGCGCACGACGGCGCCGATTTCCTCAGTGAGCAGATCGACGATCTTGCCCTTGCCTTCATCGCCCCACTGGGCACCCAACACTACGACAGACTGACCCATGACGGGCTCCTCGGTTTGTTGCGGCCATCGGGGCCGCGGACGGGTAAACCGTGGCGGGGCTGGCCAGCACCTGGAGGGCGGCTCCAAACGGGGAGCGGCCGGCGATGGAGGGCCCAGACACGGAAAAAGCCGAACGGGGAGGCCCGTCCGGCTTTTGTGCATTATCCGGGTTTACGGGGTCCGCTGCCAACTTTCCGACGGACGGCTTCACCGGCCGGTCAGCCGCCCCGCCCGGTCGTGCCGGCCGCTGGCCGGCAATGCCAACCAAGGTTGGCATCTACCAGAGCCGGGCCACGCAGGTGCAGGTCGGTCAGCCGCCCCGCCCGGTCGTGCCGGCCGCTGGCCGGCAATGCCAACCAAGGTTGGCATCTACCAGGGCCTGGCCACGCAGGTGCAGGCCGGTCAGCCGCCCCGCCCGGTCGTGCCGGCCGCTGGCCGGCAATGCCAACCAAGGTTGGCATCTACCAGAGCCTGGCCACGCAGGTGCAGGGCGGTCAGCTGCCCCGCCCGGTCGTGCCGGCCGCTGGCCGGCAATGCCAACCAAGGTTGGCATCTACCAGGGCCAGGCCACGCAGGTGCAGGTCGGTCAGCCGCCCCACCCAGTCGTGCCGGCCGCTGGCCGGCAACGCCAACCAAGGTTGGCATCTACCAGGGCCAGGCCACGCAGGTGCAGGTCGGTCAGCCGCCCCGCCCGGTCGTGCCGGCCGCTGGCCGGCAATGCCAACCAAGGTTGGCAGCTACCAAGGCCAGGCCACGCAGGTAGACGCAGGCGGCCGCGCCGGGGCGTCTAGTGCCGCACCCACCACAGCAGGCTCAGGCCGGCCAGCAGCACCAGTCCGCCGAAGCTGCGCAGGGCCGGGCTGGGCAGGTCCAGCAGGCGTTCGGCCATGCGCTTCCAGGCGAACGGCGCGACGAACAGGAACAGGCCTTCCAGCACCGCGACCAGGCAGACGGCGGCGAACAGATCTTTCATCGGAACTCCGGAAAAAGCACGGGGCCCGGCAGTTGGCCGGGCCCCGTGGGGTAATGCCCTGCGACCTCAGCGGTCGTTCTTCAGGTACTGCAGGAACGGGTCGTTCTTGTCGAGCACGATCACGCCGTTGCCGTCGGTCATGGAGCCGCGGTACGCCTCCAGGCTACGGTAGAACGCGTAGAACGACGGATCAGCCGAACCGGCCTTGCCGTAGATGCGGGTGGCTTCCGCATCACCTTCACCGCGCAGGCGCTGTGCATCGCGCTCGGCCTCGGCGATCAGCACGGTGCTGTCACGGTCGGCCTGGGCGCGGATGGTCAGCGACTGTTCCTCGCCTTCCGCGCGCAGCTTGGCGGCTTCCTGCTTGCGCTGGGCGCGCATGCGCTCGTACACGTCGTTGATCACCTGGCTGTCGGTGGGCAGGTCCACCTGCTTGATGCGCAGGTCGATCATCTGCATGCCAAGGCCGGCCACGGCCTCGTTGATTCCCTTCAACTGCTCGGCGATCAGCTCACTGCGGTCGCCGGACACCAGCTGCTGCAGGGTGCGCGAGTTGATCTGGTTGCGCAGCGAATCGGTGATGATCGGCGCCAGGCGGGCGTTGGCCACGCGCGGGTCGCCGCCGGTGGCACGGAAGTAGTCACCCACGTTGGAGATGTAGCCGATGGCGAAGAAGTCGACGCTGACGTCCTTCTGCTCGGCGGTGAAGTAGCGCGCCGGCGCGGTGTCGAGCACCTGGAAGCGGCGGTCGAAGACCTTCACCGTTTCCACCACCGGCACCTTGAAGTGCAGGCCTGGCTTGATGTCCGACCGCACCACCTTGCCCAGGTTCAGCACCATGGCGGTCTGGTCCTCACGGACCACATACACCGAGCCGAGCAGGCCCAGCACCACCGCCACGATCACGGCGATCCAGATAGGACTCTTCATCGGCTGCCCTCCTCACGGCCGCTCGGTCGTCCGGTCGGGCGGCCCACCGGCCGGCCCGGATCACGGGAAGCTTCCACCGCTGCGCCCGGCAGCGACGGCATGACCACGTCCGGGTTTGCCACTGCGGCCGGGGCCGACGTGGTGGGACGGGTGTCGCCGGTCATCGGCACGTAGATCAGCTGGCGGCCATCGCCGCCGATCACCTTGCGGTTCTCGCTCAGCACCTGCTGCACGGTCTCCAGCCACAGGCGCTTGCGGGTCACTTCCGGCGCGTCCTTGTACTGGGCCTGCAACAGGCTGAAGCGCTGCGCGTCACCCTCGGCCTTGGACACCACTGCCTGCTTGTAGCCTTCGGCGGTGGTACGGGCGCGCGAGGCCTGGCCTCGGGCTTCCGGCACGACCTTGGCGGCGTAGGCCTGGGCTTCGTTGATCAGGCGTTCCTTGACCTGCTGGGCACCATTGACCTCGTCGAAGGCCGGCTTCACTTCCTCCGGCGGACGGGCGTCCTGCAGGGTCAGGCCGGTCACGGTCAGGCCGGTCTTGAACGCCTTCAGCAGCGCCTGCAGGCGCTCCTCGGCGGCCACGGCCAGCGGGCCACGGTTGTTCAGCACGGCATTGAGGTCGGCGCGGCCGACTTCCTCGCGCACCGCGCTCTGCGCCGACTGCTCCAGCACCTGGTTGGCATCGACCGTGCCGAACAGGTACTGCTGCGGATCGTCGATGCGGTACTGGACGTTCAGCGAGACGTTGACGATGTTCTCGTCACGGGTCAGGACCGGCACCTGGATCGAGAAGGTCTTGATCTCGGTGGCGTTGACCTTGGTGACCGACTCGATCGGCCACGGCAGCTTGAAGTTCGGGCCGGGCTGCAGGATGCGCGAGAACTGGCCGAAGCGCAGGACCACGCCACGCTGCTGTTCACCGATCAGCTGGAAGCTGGAGAACAGCACCAGCAGCACCAGGGCCGCCACCACCCAACGCACGATGCCGCCGTCGAACAGGTCCTTCAACGGCCCGGGCAGTCCGCCCCAGCCACCACCATTGCCACCGCCGCGCGACCCGAACGGCCCGCGTCGATTGTCCTCGGGGCCTTGTCCGCCCTTGTTGCCGCCGGGTGTATTCCAGGCCATGCACGCTCCATCAAGATGTGGGCTGCGGCGCGGGCCCTTCCCGCGGCGCCAGCCGTGAAACCATTACCGATCATACAAGATGGGGCGGATCGGCAGGATCGAAAGGGCGACGACGGGGTAAGGTGGCGTTTTCCTCGAAGTCAGGCAACGCCGATGGCCCCCACCACCCCGTTCACCGCCTTCCGCATCGAAAACGACGACGCCGGCTATCGCAGCGGCCTGACCCGGCTCGGTGTCGACGACCTCAACCCCGGGCAGGTACTGATCCGCGCCCACTGGTCCTCGGTCAACTACAAGGATGCCCTGGCCGGCACCGGCAAGGGGAAGATCCTGCGCCGCTTCCCGCTGGTCGGCGGCATCGACGTGGCCGGCACCGTGGTCGCCAGCACCGACCCGGCCTGGCGTGAAGGCGACGCGGTGCTGGCCACCGGCTGCGGCCTCAGCGAGACCCGTGACGGCGGCTACAGCCAGTATGTGCGGCTGGAGTCGCGTGCGGTGATTGCACAGCCGGCCGGGCTGAGCCCGCGCGAGGCGATGGTGCTGGGCACCGCCGGCTTCACGGCGGCGCTGGCGCTGCTGCGCATGCAGGACAACCGCCAGACCCCGGAGCTCGGCCCGCTGGCGGTCACCGGCGCCAGCGGCGGCGTCGGTGCGCTGGCGCTGTCGATCTTCAGCCGTGCCGGCTACACCGTGCACGCGGTCAGTGGCAAGCCGGACCAGACCGACTTCCTGCGCGACATCGGTGCCAGCGAGGTGCTGCCGCGCGAGGCGCTGGCCGACACCGGCCCGCTGCAGTCGGCGCGCTTCGGCGGGGGCCTGGACAATGCCGGCGGCGCCATGCTCGCCAGCCTGCTGGCGCAGACCGTGCCCTACGGCAGCGTGGTCAGCGCCGGCCTGGCGGCCAGCCCGACGCTGGACATGACGGTGATGCCCTTCATCCTGCGCGGTGTGTCGCTGCTCGGCGTGTCTTCGGCCAATGCGCCGCGCCGGCTGCGCGAAGAGGTGTGGTCGCGCCTGGGCGGTGAGTGGAAGCCGCAGCACCTGGACCGCATCTGCACCGCCGAGGTCGGCCTTGATGGCCTCCGGGCAGTGTTCGAGCGGATGCTGGCGGGTGGATCGCTGGGCCGCACGGTGGTGCGGATCGACTGAACGTCGCAGGCAGGCGACGGACGGCAGGTGCCCCCCTCCCGCCGGTAATGAGCCCGCACTACACTGCGGGCATTACATGGGGAACAACATGGCACGCATTCTGATCGTCGACGACTCACCGTCGCAGCTGTTGGGGATACAGCGCATCGTCGAGAAGCTCGGGCACCAGATCCTGACCGCCACCGATGGCGCCGCCGGGGTCGAAACCGCCAGGGCCGAGCTGCCCGACCTGGTCCTGATGGACGTGGTGATGCCCAATCTCAACGGCTTCCAGGCCACCCGTACCCTCGCCCGCGACGAGGCGACCCGGCATATCCCGGTGATCCTGGTGACCACCAAGGACCAGGACACCGATCGCATGTGGGGCATGCGCCAGGGCGCCAAGGCCTACATCACCAAGCCGTTCTCGGAAGACGAGCTGTCCGAGGTGCTGGAGCGGGTGTTCGCCGGCCAGGGCTGAGACGCGCGTGGTCGTGCCGGCCGCTGGCCGGCAACCACGCATCACCGTCCCAGGTCATGAAATTGCCGGCCAGCGGCCGGCACGACCGCAAGGCGTGCTCAGATCGACTCGCCGAAGGCCTTGGCCAGATTGCGGTAGGCCTTCTTCTGCGCCTCGTCGGTCGCGGCCGGGGCCACGATCTCGATTTCAACGATCTGGTCGCCGTCCGGGCTGCCCGGCAGGCCCCGGCCACGCAGGCGCAGTTTGCGGCCGGCATCGGAGTCGGCGGGGATCTTCAGCTCCACCGCACCGCCCAGGGTCGGCACGCTGATGCTGGTGCCCAACGCGGCCTGCCAGGGCGTGACCGGCAACGTATAGAGGATGTTGCGGCCATCGACCTCGAACTGCGGATGCGCGGCGTACTCCACTTCCAGCAGCAGGTTGCCGCCATGGTTGCCCTGCCCTGCCAGGCGGATCACCTGGCCCGGACGGATGCCCTTGGGCACGCGCACGTCCAGCTGCTTGCCGTTGACGGTGATGCGCAGGCTGTCGCCGCTGTAGGCCGCTTCCAGCGGGACCGACAGCTTGGCGCGGGTGTCGCGGTTGGGTGCGTGGCCCTGGCTGCTGAAGCCCGGGCCCGGACCGGCACCGCCACGCTGGCGCGCGAACAGGCTTTCGAAGAAGTCGCTGAAGCCGCCGTTGGGGCCACCACCGCCGAATACTTCCTCGAAATTGAAACCGCCGGCGCCGCCGTAGTTCGGCGGCACGTTGAACTCCTCGCCCGGGCGATAGCCCTGCGCGCGCAGCTGGTCGTAGGCTGCGCGCTTTTCCGGATCGCGCAGCGCCTCGTAGGCCTCGTTGACCGCCTTGAACTTGTCTTCGGCCCCGGCCTCCTTGCTGACGTCCGGGTGGTACTTGCGTGCCAACCGGCGGTAGGCGGTCTTGATCTCCGCCTCGCCCGCGCTCGGTTCCACCCCCAGGGTGGCGTAGTAATCCTTGAATTCCATCCAGCTACCTCGATCTGCTTCGGCCGCGCCGGTGGCGCCGCCCCGGGTTCATTCTACGCGCCGGCGATGCTACGCCGCCCCTCGTGCGGCCCCGGTGAGGCCGACTGATCCTGCGCAATGCCGCTGCCATCCCGATGCCCCAGGCTGTGTCTGGAAGCCCCCGCCGCAACCCTGAAGATGGGGCCTGCACACGGGTTTTCCAATGTCTTGACGCCCCTGTCCCATCCGGCCCACTAGCCTGCCCCAGCAAGGAGTTCCCCATGACCATCCATGTCGGCGACCGCATTCCGGAAGTGACCCTCAAGCGCATCCGCGAGGGCATCGAAACGCTTGATACGCATTCGCTGTTCGACGCCCGCAAGGTCGTCCTGTTTGCGGTGCCCGGCGCGTTCACGCCCACCTGCTCGGCCCGCCACCTGCCCGGCTACGTCGAAAAATTCGAGGCCTTCCGCCAGCGCGGCATCGATGTCTACTGCATGGCGGTCAACGACCCGTTCGTGATGAAAGCCTGGGCAGCCGACCAGAAGGTGCCCGACGGCCTGCTGATGCTGTCCGACGGCAATGCCGAGCTGACCCGCGCGCTCGGCCTGGAGCTGGATGCCAGCGCCTCGGGCATGGGCATGCGCTCGCGCCGCTTCGCGCTGTACGTGGTCGATGGCGTGGTGCGTGCGGCCTGGATCGAGCAGCCGGGCCAGTTCGAGGTGTCTTCCGCCGAGTACGTGCTGGAGCACCTGCCTACCTGATTCCCCACCGCAGAAGGAAACGGCCAGCAATGTCCAGCAAGCCAGCCAAAGCCAGCAAGCCCGCCGCCGGGATTCCCGGCATCAGTGACCGTCAGACCCTGCGCGAGCGTGCCCGGCACAACATCGAAGACGGCGCGATCACCGACAGCTACAGCGCCGACCGCAAGGTGGTGATCAAGCTGCTCAACGATGCCCTCGCCACCGAGTACGTGTGCGTGCTGCGCTACTACCGGCACTATTTCATGGCCAAGGGCATGCTGGCCGACGCGGTCAAGGCCGAGTTCCTCGAGCATGCACAGCAGGAACAGGCGCACGCTGGCAAGCTGGCCGAGCGCATCGTCCAGCTTGGCGGCGAGCCGGACCTGAACCCGGATACGCTGACCACGCGCTCGCATGCCGAATACAAGGAAGGCAGCGACCTGCGCGACATGGTGCGCGAAAACCTGGTGGCTGAACGGATCGCCATAGACAGCTACCGCGAGATGATCAACTTCATCGGCGACCGCGATACCACCACCAAGCGCATCCTTGAAGAGATCCTGGCGCAGGAGGAAGAACACGCCGACGAGTTCGCCGACCTGCTGGACGGGTGGATCGGGGAATAGCGGCCCCGCAAACGCCTTGGTAGATGCCCACCTTGGTGGGCGCATTTATCGCGTGCCAACCAAGGTTGGCACCTACCAGAGCATGGATGCGTCGGGTCGACGGGCCATTCCCAGCACCTATCGCAGGACGTTGAACCGCACCTGCGTCCACGCGCCGTCGGCTGCCAGCGCGGTCAGGGTGTGTGCGCCCGGATCGGCGAACTCGCGCTGCATCAGCTGCGCGCCGTGGGTCTGTGCAATCCAGCGTCCATCCAGCAACCAGTCCACCGCCTGCTCGCTGCCCAGCGCGCGCAACTGCAGGCGCACGCCGTGTTCGGAATTCGGCGCGCGCGCCAGCGTGGCGCCGTCATTGAGCCCGTCCACGTGCAGCGCGACGCTGGCCTCACGCCCGTCGTCGCGGCAGTCCGGCGACAGCGCCGGCAGCTGCGAAGCCTCGCGCGTGGCCTTCGGCAGCCACGGCGACAACAACGCCGGCCAACGCGCGATCTCCCGCGCGACTTCCTGATGCGGCAAACGGCAATCAGCGGATACACGCAGACCGGTCCGCGCGTCGGCCAGGTAACGCTGCCGCCCCGGCTGCCAGCGCCGCGCCTCGCGCTCGGGGAAGGTCGGCGGTGCCGCACCGTCCAGCAGATAGGCCGACATCCGCCGCTGGCACAGCGCCGCTGGCAGGCCCTCGGCACGTTCGCCGGTGGGCCAGCAGACGTCCTCCTGGCTGACACTGGCCGGCATCGGTGCAGCAGCTGAATCACCGCGCTGGCGAGGCAGGCTGTCCACCACCTCGAACATCAGCGGCAGCGCGGTCACCGCGCCGTACTGGCCCGGCAACGGGGTACCGTCCGGCCGCCCCACCCACACGCCCACGGTGTAGTGGCGGGTGCTGCCGATCGCCCACGCATCGCGGTACCCGTAACTGGTGCCGGTCTTCCACGCCACGCGCGGGCGGCCACCGACATCGAACGTCCCGACGCTATACCCCGGCCGCGGATTCGATTCCAGCATCTCGCGCACGATCCAGCTGGCGCCCGGCGAGGCCAGGCGACGCTCGATCATCGGTTCGTCATCGGTGTAGCGCACGCGCCCGGCGATGCCGTTGCGGTTGAGCGCGGCGAACGCGCCGACCAGGTCTTCCAGGCGTGCGCCGGTGCCGCCCAGGATCAGCGACAGATTGGGTGTACTGCCCGGCGGGAAGCGCAGCTGGATGCCGGAGTGCGACAGGCGTGCGGCGAAGCGCGCCGGACCGACCCGCTGCAGCAGGTCCACCGAGGGCACGTTGAGTGACAGCCGCAGCGCGCTGGAGGCACCAATCGGCCCATTGAAAGCCATGTCGAAGTTGCCGGGGCGGTAGCTGCCGAAACTCTGCGGCGCATCGACCAGCAGGCTTTCCGAATGGATCAGGCCATCGTCCAGCGCCATGGCATACAGGAACGGTTTGAGCGTGGAGCCCGGCGACCGCCAGGCCTGCACCATGTCCACGTGGCCCAGCCGCTGCCGGTCACCGAACGCCAGCGTGCCGACATAGGCACGCGCCTGCAGGGTCTGGTTGTCGACTACCAGCAGGGCGGCCGAGGTGCGTTCCGGCAGCGTCGAGAAATAGCTGGCCACGCGTTCTTCCAGCGTGCGCTGCAGGCCGATGTCGATGCTGCTCTGGATGCGTGCCTGGCCCGGATGCGCCGAGTGCAGGCGCTGCGCCAGCAGCGCGGCGTGCAGCGGCGGGCGCAGCGAGCGCGCCACCACGTTCTCGATGCGCGCGTCTTCCACTTCGTCCGCCGTCCACACGCCCAGCTCGTTCATGCGGGACAGCACCTTGTCGCGCGCCTTCTGCGCCGCTTCCGGATGACGGTCCGGGCGCAGCCGGCTCGGCGCCTGCGGCAGCACCGCCAGCAACGCGGCCTCGGCATGCGACAGCTGCGCCGCCGGCTTGCCCAGGTAGGCCCAGCTGGCCGCTTCCACCCCCTCGATGGTGCCGCCGTAGGGCGCGCGCTCCAGATACAGGGCCAGGATCTGCTGCTTGCTCAGGTGCACTTCCAGCTGCACCGCGCGCAGCATCTGCTTGAGCTTGCCCCACGGCGTGCGCGTATGCGGATCGAGGATGCGGGCGACCTGCATGGTCAGGGTCGAGCCACCGGAAACGATGCGGCCGCCACGCAGCAGCTGGCCGCTGGCACGCAGGATCGCCAGCGGGTTGATGCCCGGATGCCGCCAGAACCAGCGGTCTTCGTAGGTCAGCAACGCCTGCAGGTACAGCGGCGAGACGCTGTTGATCGAAGCCGGGTAGCGCCACACACCCTCGGCGTCGGCGAATGCACGCAGCGGCGTGCCGTCGGCAGCCACCACCAGGGTGCTGGTATCACGCTGCTTCGGCAGCGGTGGCGGGAAGGCGAAATCCAGCACCAGCAGCAGCGCCAGCGTGGCGGCCGTACCCCAGCGCAGCCAGGGCCACAGCGGCTGCAGCCGGCGGCGCAGGGCCGCCAGCCGGATCGACATCGTGTTGTTCATTGCAGGTTGCCAGCAGGACGGGCCGCGCCGTCGCGGCCCGTCCGCGCGGTCACGGCTGTACCACCGTGATCGTGGTCGGGTTGCTGCGGCCGACGCCGCGCAGCTGCGGCCGGTACATGTCCTCCACCAGCGGCGGCGGCACCGAGTAGGTTCCCGGCGTCACCGCGCGTACCAGGTAGAACACGTTGGCCTTGCTGCCACGCGAGAGCTTCAGCGCGGCCACATAGCGGTCATCGCGGAACTCCTCGTGCTTGGTGTCGGCGGCCTCACCACGGTCGCTGATGGTGATGCCATCGACCACCACGTCGGCCCACTGCTTGGCATCGCCCAGGTTGAAGTTCTCGATCTCCAGGCCCGCCGGCAGCAGGTCGGTCAGCAGTGCATCGGGCATCGTGGTGTCAGCGGTGACGGTGACGCGCACGATCAGTGCTTCGCCTTCCTTCAGCGGGCGCGGCGACCACGGCTTGCCATCGGTGCCGTAGTAACTGCGCTCGACGCCCAGCACGCTGTTGTCCGGTGCCGGTGCGCTGCGCGGGATGCCGGCCACATCAATGCTGGCGAACATCGGCGGCTGCCCCTGCGGGGTGAAGCGCACGCCGCTGGCCAGCTCACTGGCGCTGAAGTTGCGGCCGAACAGCTTGCGCTCGCCGATGGCTTCGGTGCTGCCACCGATCACCAGCTCACCGGCCACCAGCGCCTTCTGGTTGGCGGCGAGCGCCTTGCCGAGGCGGGCAATCGCCACCTGTTCCTGCGTGCTCAGCCACATCCAGCCGGCATTGCGGCGTGCATCCAGGCCACGACCGAGGTCGACCGCGCGCGCGTCCCAGGCCGGCTTGGCCAGCTTGTTCTCGTGGGTCAGCGCGATCATCAGCGCGTCATCGCGGATCGCGCTGCCGTAGTCGCCGAAGTACGACGGGCGCTCGCTGCTGGACTTGGCGAAGGCCGCCGCCAGCGCGGCCTGGCCACGCTTGGCATCGCCCTGCAGTGACAGCGCCACGCCCAGGTGGACCAGCGACAGGCCGCCCACCGCCTTGCTGCGCTCGTTGTCGTACAGCGTGCGCAGGGTACCGAGCGGTGCACGGTTGACCCGGGCCAGCACGTAGCCCGAATAGGCCTGGTTGGCGAACTTCAGCTTCTCGCGGTCGTCCTGGCCGTAGAACTGGTTGCCGCCGGACAGCAGATCCTCGCTGAGCCGGTTGAGCGCCTTCTGCAGCACATTGTCGGGCACCGCAAAACCGGCATCCTTGGCGTCGAGCAGGAACTCGGTGATGTACGGGGTCAGCCACGGGTTCACGTAGCCGTCGTCACCCCACATCGAGAAGTTGCCGTTGGCCACCTGCATCGACGCCAGGCGACCGAACGCACCTTCCATGCGCTCGCGACGGGTCTTGGCATCCAGGCCGTCGGCACCGAGCATCGACGACGTCGCCTGGTCCAGGATCAGCGCCGCGTAACCCTTGCTGGTGGTCTGCTCGGCACAGCCATATGGATAGTTCAGCGCGCCCTGCAGTGCACTGGCGAACGGAATCGGCGGCAGCGGGCTGACCAGCAGGCGGGCATTGACCGACTCGGACATCAGGCCATCGGTCAGGTTGTTGTCGAGGCTGACCGCGGCCAGCGGGTCAAGCGTACGCACCTGCGAACGCAGCACCTGCGGCCACGCCGCACGCACCGGCAGGTCGTAGCGGCGATCGGCCTTGAAGCCGTTGCCGTCCACCCGCACGCGCACCTTGGCCACGCTGTGGCCCTCGCGAGCCGACAGCGGGAAGCTCAGCGTGGTCTTGGCATCGGCATTCAACTGCACGCTGCGGCTGCCCTCGCCCAGGTTCAGCGGGCCTTCGCTCTCCACCTTCACGTTGAACTGCCCCGGCTTGCCGGTGAAGTTCTGCACGTCCAGGGTCACCGTGCTGCGGTCGCCCGGGGCCAGCACGCGCGGCATGCTGGCTTCGGCCAGGATCGGTGCGCGCACGATGGTTTCCACGTCGCGCTTGCCGTACTGGTCATCGCTGTAGACCAGCGCCGACACGCGCAGGGTGCCGTTGAAGTCCGGCACCTTCAGGCGGATGCGGGCATTGCCCTTGGCATCGAGCTGCACCGGGCCGGAGAACAGGTCCACGGTCTGCACGCGCGCGGTCGGGCGCTTGGCCTGCGGCAATGCCTGCAGCGCCATGTCGCCGCCGAACTTCAGCTTGCCGCTGCCGCCATCGAAGCTCTCGATCACCCGGCTGTAGATGTCGTAGGCATCGATACCGAGGCGACGCTGGGCGAAGAAGTGTGCACCGGCATCGGGCACCGGGAAACGGGTGATGTTGAGGATGCCCACGTCCACCGCCGAAACGGTGACGTGCGCGGTCTTGCCGGCCAGCTGCGGCGCACTGACGGTTACCGGCAGGTCCTGCTCGGGCCGCATCTGCTTGGGCGCGACCAGGCCGACGGCCACGGTGCGGCCCTTGCGGTCCATCGGCACATGCACCACGCCCACGGCACGGGCCGGGGTGATCTTGCTCGGCGCACTGCCGCCGCGGAACACCAGCGCGGTGATGTAGACATCGTGGCGTTCCCAGTCGGCGGTGACCGGGATCTTGAAGGTCGAACCCGGCTTGGCGTCGATGTCCTGCACGTACAGCATGCGGTCGGTCTCGACCATCAGGATGCCCTTGCCGGCGTGCGGCGGGGTCACCGTCACTTCCAGGGTGTCACCGGCCTTGTAGCCGGTCTTGTCCAGGCCCAGCTTGACCTTGTCCGGGCGTGCATCCAGGCCACGGTTGTCATCGCCCCAGCTCCAGCCGGCACGGAACGGGTAGCGGCTGGTCAGGCCGGTGGACGGATCGAACACGTCCACCCGGTACTCGCCCCACTCCACCGGGAAATCGAAGGCAACCGCACTGCTGCCGGCATCGACGGTGCGGGTTTCCTTGTTCTCGAAACGGCGGGTGAAATCGTAATCCCAGCGGTTGTCGTTGAAGGTCCAGTGGTAGTCGCGCAGTTCGCGCACCAGGGTGATCTTCAGGCCCTTGGCCGGCTGCGGCGTGCCCGCGGCGTCCACGCGCATCAGCTCGAAGCGCGCGTTGCCGTTGGCATCGGCACCATCGTCCGGGTTGAACAGCGGGCGCACGCCGACCAGCGCGTTGGCCGGCCACATCACCCGCTTCAGGGTACGGGTGACCGTGCGGCCACCGGTTTCATACAGGCTGCCGGACAGTACCACGGCGATCGGCGCCTTGGCCTTGGCCGCCTCTTCCGGCAGCGCCACATCCTCACGCAGCTGGCCATTGGCCGGCAGCGTGGTATCGATCACGTCCTTGGCCTCGCGCGGCAGCTGCAGGGTCGGGTTACCGAAGAAATAGCCCGGCAGGCCTTCCACGGGCTTCTGTTCGGCGGCAACCGCCATGCGTGCGGTGAAGCGGTTGCCATCGGCCGGTGCGCCATACAGGTAGGCACCATTGGCCTGCAGGCGCAGGTCCTCACCCGGCTTCAGCGTCTTCTGCGCGCTGTCCAGGTCCAGCTTCATGCGTTCGGGCAGGAACTCCTCGATGCGCAGGGTCATGCCCTGGATCGCTTCCTTGCTGGCCGGGTCGGTGCGGAACTCGACCTGCCAGCGGCCGGTCGGCGCCTCGGCGGGGATCACCTGCTCGAAATTGATGTAGCCCTGGTCGCCCGGCTGCAGGCGGGTCTCGCGGAAGGTCTTGCCGTCGGGCTGCTTCAGGCGCAGGAACACCGGTTGTGCCTTGACCGGCTTGCCGTCGTTGTCGCGCAGCAGCGCGGACAGGCGCACGGTCTCGCCCGGGCGGTACAGGTCGCGCCCGGACCAGGCGTAGACGTCGAACCACGCGTTGTCGCGGCCGGCCACAGCGAACTCGCTCAGGTCCAGCGCCGGCTGGTTGAACGGCAGGAAGCTGGTGTCCTTGCCACTGCTGGCGACCAGCACGTGGGTGGCATCCAGGGTGTAGTTCAGCAGCGCGTTGCCGTTGCCGTCGGTGCTGCCCTTCAGCACCACCTCACCCTTGGCGTCGAGCACGCGCAGGTCGATGCCCTTCAGTGGCGCACCGTCCTTGAGGCCGGCGGTGTGCACGAACAGCTTGTCCTTGTAGGCACGGGTATGCAGGCCGATGTCGCTGACCGAGAAGAACGCGGTATCGAACTCGCCCTCGTAGTCACCGGTGCGCTTGAGCAGGGCGAAGTACAGGCCCGGCTCCTGCAGTTCCTTGATGTCCTGGGTCGGCAGGTAGGTCAGCACCCGCTCGTTCTGTTTGCCACCCAGGATGAAGCGGTTGACGTAGACCGGCTCGGCCAGCTTGTTGATCGGGCTGCGCTCGTAGTCGCTGCTGAGCTCCCAGCTGCCACGGCGGCCGCCGCGCTGGTACTGGCTGAAGAAGGTCGGCAGGTCCTTCTCGCGCACGCGCAGGAACTCGACGTCGACCTCCGGCACGTTCACCGAGACCACCGGCAAGCCGCGGCTGTCCTTGGCCGGCAGCACGCTGCCCTGCGAGGCGAAACCGACCACCGGCTTCAGCTCGCCGCTGAACACCTTCTGCTTCAGTTCCTTGCCCAGCCGGCTGCCGTCGGCGGCCAGCAGGTCCGGCGAGACCACCAGGCTGAACTCCTTGCCGGCCTCGACGAACGGGTAACGCAGGGTCAGGCCGTCATCGGACAGGGTCCAGCTGCTGTCCTCGGTGCCGACCTTCTCTTCGAAGCGAACGAGTTTGTCGAAATCCTGGGTGCCGACCAGCGGGCGCGAGAACTCCAGCGCCAGCGACAGGCCGTCATTCTTCTGGTCCGGGTAAGCACGCAGCAGGGTGAATTCCTTCACCTGCTCGGCCTTGGTGGTGATGGCTTCACCACTGGCCTTGGGCAGCTGCCCGCTGTCATTGCGGCAGCCGGCCAGCCCCAGCAACAGGCCTCCTGCCAGTACGGCCGCCGCCCATCCCCACCGCTTCCGCCGTGCCGGACCGCTCATGTCGTCACTCCTTGATCGAGGCGGCCATTATAGGCAGGCCACGTCAAGGTGTTGACGCAAATCCGGCAATTGCCGCGGTGCGGGTAGTGCCGGCCGCTGGCCGGCAGTCTCGGTAGCCGCCAACCTTGGTTGGCGTCGGCCGTGCCAACCAAGGTTGGCACCTACCCAAGCGGGTCGAGCCACGTGCCCGGCAAGCAGGCGCGGTGTCAGATCCGGTGAAGCGTCCCCTACCCCGGCAGGTACAGGTCCACGTAGTCGGTCACCGGCATCGCCGCCAGCGCCACCGGATCCAGCGATGCGGCCAGGATGCGCTGCTGCTGGGTGGTCGGGAAGCGATGGGCCAGGTGCCGGCGGAACTTGTCCATCAGCAACGGGATGCCCTCCTCGCGTCGGCGCGCGTGGCCCAGCGGGTATTCCACCAGTACCTCGGGCAGCTCAGTGCCGTCGCTGAAGCGCACGCTCAGGCCGTTGGCGATGCTGCGCTTGTCCGGGTCCAGGTAGTCGGCGCTGAGCTGCGGATCCTCATGACAGGCCATCTTCGCGCGCAGTGCGTCGATGCGCGGGTCGGCAGCAACGTCGTCCTCGTAGTCCTGGGCCACCAGCCGCCCATGCAGCAGCGCGATGGCGACCATGTACTGCACGCAGTGGTCGCGGTCGGCTGGGTTGTGCAGCGGCCCCTGCTTGTCGATGATGCGGATGCAGGCTTCCTGGGTGCGGATGGCGATGTGCGCGATGTCCTCGACCCGCCGCCCCACCGCACGCAGCTGCTGATGCAGCGTGATCGCCGCCTCCACCGCGGTCTGGCCATGGAACTCGGCCGGGTAGCTGATCTTGAACAGCACGTTTTCCATCACGTAGCTGCCCAGCGGTCGCTCCAGCGTCAGCGCCTTGCCCTGCATCGATACCGCTTCAAAACCCCAGGTCGGCGCGCTCAACACACTGGGATAGCCCATCTCGCCACTGGCCGCCATCAGCGCCAGGCGCACGCCACGGCTGGTCGCATCGCCGGCCGCCCAGCTCTTGCGCGAGCCGGTGTTGGGCGCGTGCCGGTAGGTGCGCAGCGCCTGGCCATCGACCCAGGCCAGCGACAGTGCATTGAGCATGCGTTCGCGATCCAGGCCGAGCAACTGCGCGACCACCGCGGTGGTGGCCACCTTGACCAGCACCACGTGGTCCAGCCCGACCCGGTTGAAGGAATTCTGCAGGGCCAGCACGCCCTGGATCTCGTGTGCCTTGATCATCGCCAGCAGCACGTCATGCAGGGTCGGCGCTGGGCGATGCAGGGCCTGCGCGTTGCGCCCCAGCCAATCGCAGACAGACAGGATGCCGCCCAGGTTGTCCGACGGGTGGCCCCACTCGGCGGCCAGCCAGGTATCGTTGAAATCCAGCCAGCGCACCATCGCGCCCAGGTTGAAGGCGGCCTGCACCGGGTCCAGCACGTAGTGCGTACCCGGCACGCGCGCCCCGTTGACCACGCTGATACCCGGCACCAGCGGACCGAGCAGCTTGCTGCAGGCCGGGAAGGACAGCGCTTCCAGCCCGCAGCCCAGCGTGTCGAGCAGGCAGTAGTGCGCGGTCTGGAAGGCCAGGGGGGAGTCGATGCGCGCGTCGCGTACGTAATCGACGATGTCCACCAGCAGCGCATCCCACGCTGCACGCTCGTTGGATGGGGTGTGGCTGTCAGACATCGTCGATCTCCTCTTCAGAGCTCAGGCCGCGCCTCCCGGTAGTCGCCAACCTTGGTTGGCGCTGGACGTTGCCCGGGCGGTGCCAATGCCATGCCAACCAAGGTTGGCATCTACCGAAGCATGTGATGCCAGCGCCGACCGGCTGGTTATTCGGCCGGCACCCGCACCTTGCCTTCCATCAATACGCGGGCGCTGCGGCTCATGATGGCCTTGGTCACTGTCCACTGGCCGTCAACAAGGCCGGCCTGCGCACCCACGCGCAGCGTGCCGGAAGGGTGGCCGAAGGTCACCGCTTCGCGTTCACCACCACCGGCCGCGCGATTGACCAGCGTGCCCGGAATCGCCGCCGCAGTGCCGATCGCCACGGCGGCGGTGCCCATCATCGCGTGGTGCAGCTTGCCCATCGACAACGCCCGCGCGTGCAGGTCGATGGCCGAGGCCGGAATGGCCTTGCCGCTGGAGGACACGTAGTCCTGTGCCGGCGCCACGAAGGCCACCTTCGGCGTGTGCTGGCGGGTGGCCGCATCTTCCAGGTTCCTGATCAGACCCATGCGCAAGGCGCCGTAGGCGCGGATCTTCTCGAAGCGCTCCAGCGCCCCCTTGTCCTCGTTGATCGCAGGCTGCAGTTCGGTGCCGGTGTAGCCCAGGTCGGCCGCATTGAGGAAGATGGTCGGAATGCCGGCGGTGATCATGGTCACCTCAAAACTGCCGACGCCCGGCACATCCAAGGTGTCGACCAGATTGCCGGTCGGGAACATCGCGCCCGCATCGCCGTCATCGGA
Source organism: Stenotrophomonas sp. YJH_SMC_110 (assembly GCF_059369255.1). NCBI lineage: Bacteria > Pseudomonadati > Pseudomonadota > Gammaproteobacteria > Lysobacterales > Lysobacteraceae > Stenotrophomonas > Stenotrophomonas sp. YJH_SMC_110. The sequence continues at coordinate 40,303 of NZ_JCAFSM010000011.1, forward strand.
CGGATCGATGAACTCCAGCTGGATCTCGGCGGCCGGGAAGGTCACGCCATCCAGCTCGAAATCGCCGATCTCCTGCACTTCGCCATCGCGCATCGGCACGTGGGCGATGATGGTCTTGCCGATGTTGGCCTGCCAGATGCGCACGGTGCACAGGCCATCGCGCGGCACCCGGGCCGGATCGATCAGCCCATTGGCGATCGCGAACGGACCCACTGCCGTACTGAGGTTACCGCAGTTGCCGCTCCAATCGACGAAGGCGGTGTCGATCGAGACCTGGCCGTACAGGTAGTCCACATCGTGGTCCGGCACCGAGGCGGTGGAGATGATCACGCACTTGCTGGTGCTGGAGGTGGCACCGCCCATGCCGTCGGTCTGCTTGCCATACGGATCGGGCGAGCCGATCACGCGCATCAGCAGCGCATCGCGCGCGGCGCCCGGCACCTGAGCGGCTTCGGGCAGGTCCTGCAGGCGGAAGAACACGCCCTTGCTGGTGCCGCCGCGCATGTAGGTGGCGGGAATACGAAGTTGCGGGAGGAAGGTCATGGATCGGATTCCTGTGTGCAGTGGAACAATTCTCGGGGAGCCGCGCACCGCCCTGGGGTTGGAGGGATGTACTGGCTTCATTCTCGATTCGACGCGCGCTCAAGCAGTCTCTGGAAGTACCCCGGAGGCAGGGGGGCCGGAGGCCCCGAAGCAAGGCCTTCCGCGATTAACTGGCGTAGCAGGTCTTCAGCCTTGCTTTGCCGACTCTGACGGAGAAGGTCGCGAACGTACTCGGAAGCGCTGGCGTAGTCGCCTTCTCGAACTTCCTGGTCCACGAATTGTTTGAGCTCATCAGTCAGCACCACCTTGATATTGACCATACGGACCTCCACCGTGGGACTGTCACACGACAGTCTGCGAGGCACCAAAGACAACGACAAGGGTAGAAAGCGCCAGCCTTTGCAAAAGAGGTCCTCGCCGTCACGCAGACGCCCCAGCATGACTTCGCCGCGCCCGCGCGGACATTCCTTGCTGCCAATGGAAGAGGTAAAGGATGACCAGTTTGGTACTGCCACTCACCACTGCCAGCAGCAGCAACGGCCATCCCATCCGCATGCCCATGGCGAAGGCAAACACAATCGTGGATAGATCCATCAGCAGGATCAGCTGACTCATCCGCAACGACACCGCACCGGTGTGGCCATTGCGCAGGATCAGCAGGATCTGGTGCGCGTAACCCTGCGCCAGCAAGGCAGTGATGCCCACGATCATCGCGCTGGCCACTACCCTGCCCTCATCCACATGACGGTCGCCCCAAGCCAGGCCAGCCAGTGCGCAGGCCAGCAGCAGCACGGCCGTCACCAGGCTGGTCGTGGCAGAGCGATTCCGTCGGTCGCGCCAGATCTCCACCAGGATGGCCATGACCAGCACCGACGCGAGCAAGCGAGGCCAGACAATAAAGTGATTGAACGGCGTGACGCTGTAGCCATAGACGAAGAAGGACAGGTAGGCCAGGAAGCTGACCGTGAACTGATTCAGCGACAGCACGGCAGTGGCGCTTTCAGTCGCATCCGCTCGTTCCCGACGGTCGCGCACCAAGCGCAACTGCGCGCCCACACCCAACAGGCTCAGCAGGATGAAGGCGGTGTTGACCGTGCCTGCGATTGTGTAGAACGCCGTTCCCATGCAGATGGGGCAACGCCCCTCTCCTTCGTGACCACCGCCATGCGGGCCGAAGCCAGCATGGCGACAACTCGACACAAGGCAGCTATCTGCTGCCTTACGCCACCTTGGCGCCTTCCAGGAAGTCCTGGGCGAAACGCTGCAGCACGCCACCGGCTTCGTAGATCGCCACTTCCTCGTCGCTGTCCAGGCGGCAGGTCACTGGCACGATCACGTCCTGGCCGTCACGGCGGTGGATGACCAGGGTCAGGTCGGCGCGCGGGGTGCGCTCGCCGATCACGTCGAAGGTCTCGGTACCGTCGATGCCCAGGGTCAGGCGGGTGGTGCCCGGCTTGAACTCCAGCGGCAGCACGCCCATGCCGATCAGGTTGGTGCGGTGGATGCGTTCGAAGCCTTCGGCCACGATCGCTTCCACACCGGCCAGGCGCACGCCCTTGGCGGCCCAGTCACGCGAGCTGCCCTGGCCATAGTCGGCACCGGCGATGATGATCAGCGGCTGCTTGCGGTCCATGTAGGTCTCGATCGCTTCCCACATGCGCATCACCTTGCCTTCCGGCTCCACGCGCGCCAGCGAACCCTGCTTCACGCTGCCATCGTCGTTGCGCACCATTTCATTGAACAGCTTCGGGTTGGCGAAGGTGGCGCGCTGTGCGGTCAGGTGGTCACCGCGGTGGGTGGCGTAGGAATTGAAGTCCTCTTCCGGCAGGCCCATCTTCGCCAGGTATTCGCCGGCGGCACTGGACGCCAGGATCGCGTTGGACGGCGACAGGTGGTCGGTGGTGATGTTGTCCGGCAGCACCGCCAGCGCACGCATGCCCGACAGTGTGCGCTCACCGGCCAGTGCGCCCTCCCAGTACGGCGGACGGCGGATGTAGGTGCTCTGCGGGCGCCAGTCGTACAGCGGGCTGACCGCCGCGCCATGCTCCACGCGCACGTTGAACATCGGGTTGTAGACGCGGCGGAACTGCTCGGGCTTCACCGAGGCCTTCACCACCGCGTCGATCTCGGCATCGCTCGGCCAGATGTCCTTCAGGCGCACCTCGTTGCCCTCGGCGTCCACGCCCAGCACGTCCTTTTCGATGTCGAAGCGCACGGTGCCGGCGATGGCATAGGCGATCACCAGCGGCGGCGACGCCAGGAAGGCCTGCTTCGCATACGGGTGGATGCGGCCATCGAAGTTGCGGTTGCCCGACAGCACGGCCGTGGCGTACAGGTCGCGATCGATGATCTCCTGCTGGATGGCCGGATCCAGCGCGCCGCTCATGCCGTTGCAGGTGGTGCAGGCGAAGGCGACGATGCCGAAGCCGAGCTTTTCCAGGTCCGGCAGCAGGCCGGATTCTTCCAGGTACAGCTGCACCGCCTTCGAGCCCGGCGCCAGCGACGACTTTACCCACGGCTTGCGCAGCAGGCCACGTTCGTTGGCCTTGCGCGCCAGCAGTGCGGCAGCGATCACGTTGCGCGGGTTGGAGGTGTTGGTGCAGCTGGTGATGGCGGCGATGATCACCGCGCCGTCGGGCATCAGGCCCTGCGCCTGCTCGGCCCTGCCCGCTGCCAGCTTGGCTTCGTCGGCGATGCCGCGCTCGGCCAGCTCGGCAGTGGCCACGCGCTTGTGCGGGTTGGACGGGCCAGCCATGTTGCGCACCACGCTGGACAAGTCGAAGCGCAGCACGCGCTCGTACTGCCCGGTGGCCAGGTCATCGGCCCACAGGCCGGTGGTGCGCGCATAGTTCTCCACCAGCGCCACCTGCGATTCCTCGCGGCCGGTCAGGCGCAGGTAATCGATGGTCTGCCCGTCGATATAGAACATCGCGGCGGTGGCGCCGTATTCGGGGCACATGTTGGAGATGGTGGCGCGGTCACCGATGGTCAGTGCCGACGCCCCCTCGCCGAAGAATTCAAGATACGCACCCACCACGCGTTCCTTGCGCAGGAACTCGGTCAGTGCCAGCACCACGTCGGTGGCGGTGATGCCCGGCTGCGGCCTGCCGGTCAGCTCGACGCCGATGATATCCGGCAGGCGCATCCACGACGCGCGGCCCAGCATCACGTTCTCCGCTTCCAGGCCGCCAACACCAATCGCGATCACGCCCAGCGCGTCGACGTGCGGGGTGTGGCTGTCGGTGCCCACGCAGGTATCCGGGAAGGCTACGCCGTCCTGCACGTAGATCACCGGCGACATTTTCTCCAGGTTGATCTGGTGCATGATGCCGTTGCCCGGCGGAATCACGTCCACGTTCTGGAACGCCTGCTTGGTCCAGTCGATGAAGTGGAAACGGTCTTCGTTGCGGCGATCCTCGATGGCGCGGTTCTTCTCGAACGCCTGCGGATCGTAGCCACCGCATTCCACCGCCAGCGAGTGATCGACGATCAACTGCACCGGCACCACCGGATTGACCTTGGCCGGGTCGCCGCCCTTGTCGGCGATCGCATCACGCAGGCCGGCCAGGTCCACCAGCGCGGTCTGGCCGAGGATGTCGTGGCACACCACGCGTGCCGGGAACCACGGGAAGTCGAGGTCGCGACGGCGCTCGATCAGCTGCTTCAGCGAATCGCCGAGCGTGGCCGGATCGCAGCGGCGCACCAGGTTCTCGGCCAGCACGCGCGAGGTGTACGGCAGGGTGGCATAGGCGCCGGGCTGGATCGCATCGACAGCGGCGCGCGCGTCGAAATAGTCCAGCGCGCTGCCGGGGAGGTTCTTGCGGTAATCGGTATTCATGGGCTGGCGGAGTGCTTGGGGCGGGCCGGGTGCCGGCGGTGCGGCGGCGAAAGCACCCGGCCGGCATGCGGCCGGCCGGATGGGTACAGCAGGGGGATCAGACGCGCTTGTCGATGGCGACGAAGTCGCGGTCTTCCGGACCGATGTAATTGGCGCTCGGGCGGATGATCTTGCCGTCGATGCGCTGCTCGATGATGTGCGCGCTCCAGCCGGCGGTGCGCGCGATCACGAACAGCGGGGTGAACATCGCGGTCGGCACGCCCATCATGTGGTAGCTGACCGCACTGAACCAGTCCAGGTTCGGGAACATCTTCTTGATGTCCCACATCACCGACTCCAGGCGCTCGGCGATGTCGTACATCTTCATGCTCGACTGTTCCTCGGACAGCTCGCGGGCCACGTCCTTGATCACCTTGTTGCGCGGATCGGAGACGGTATAGACCGGGTGGCCGAAACCGATCACCACTTCCTTGCGCTCGACGCGCGCCTTGATGTCCTCCTCGGCCTCATCCGGGTTGTCGTAGCGCTTCTGCACTTCGAACGCCACTTCGTTGGCGCCGCCATGCTTCGGGCCACGCAGCGCACCGATGCCACCGCAGATCGCGCTGTACATGTCGCTGCCGGTACCGGCGATGACACGGCAGGTGAAGGTCGAGGCGTTGAACTCGTGCTCGGCGTACAGGATCAGCGAGGTGTGCATCGCCTTCACCCACGAATCCTGCGGCTTTTCGCCATGCAGCAGGTGCAGGAAGTGGCCGCCGATCGAATCATCGTCGGTTTCCACATCGATGGCGCGGCCGTTGTGGCTCCAGTGGTACCAGTACAGCAGCATCGAACCGAGGCAGGCCATCAGCTTGTCGGCGATGTCGCGCGCGCCCGGGTGGTTGTGGTCGTCCTTCTCCGGTGCCACGCAGCCGAGCACGGACACGCCGGTGCGCATCACGTCCATCGGGTGCGCCGACGGCGGCAGCTCTTCCAGCGCGGCCTTCACCGCGGCGGGGATCCCACGCAGCGACTTCAGCTTGGCCTTGTACGAAACCAGCTCGGCGCGGGTCGGCAGCTTGCCGTGCACCAGCAGGTAGGCGATTTCCTCGAACTCGCTGGTGTTGGCCAGGTCCAGGATGTCATAGCCGCGGTAGTGCAGGTCGTTGCCGCTGCGGCCCACGCTGCACAGCGCGGTGTTGCCGGCCGCGGTGCCGGACAGGGCGACGGACTTCTTCGGCTTGAAGGTCGGGGTTGCGGTCGTATCGTTCATGTTTCCCTCCGAAACTTGATGGTGCAGGGTACTGCTTATTTCTTGGCAGCGAACAGCGCATCGAGCTGCTGCTCGAAGGCGTGATAGCCGATGCGGTCGTAGAGTTCCTCGCGGGTCTGCATGGTTTCCACCACGTTGCGCTGGTGGCCATCGCGGCGCACCGCCTGGTAGACGTTCTCGGCGGCCTTGTTGGCGGCACGGAACGCCGACAGCGGGAACAGCTGGATGGCGACGCCGGCCGAGGCCAGTTCATCGCGGCTGAACAGCGGGGTGGCGCCGAATTCGGTGATGTTGGCCAGCACCGGCACCTTCACCGCGTCGACGAAGCGGCGGTAGGTATCCAGATCGTAGGCGGCCTCGGCGAAGATGCCGTCGGCACCGGCCTCGACACAGGCGATGGCGCGCTCGATCGCCTTGTCCACGCCGTCCACCTGGATGGCGTCGGTGCGCGCGATCAGGAAGAAGTCCGGATCGGTCTTGGCATCGGCAGCGGCCTTCACACGGTCGACCATTTCACCCTGCGAGACGATCTCCTTGCCCGGACGATGGCCGCAGCGCTTGGCGCCGACCTGGTCTTCGATGTGGCAGGCGGCCGCGCCGGCCTTGATCAGCGACTTCACGGTGCGCGCGATGTTGAACGCGCTCGGGCCGAAGCCGGTGTCGATGTCGACCATCAAGGGCAGGTCGCAGACATCGGTGATGCGGCGCACGTCCACCAGCACGTCTTCCAGGGTGTTGATGCCCAGGTCCGGCAGGCCCAGCGAGCCTGCGGCAACGCCGCCGCCGGACAGGTAAATGGCACGGAAGCCGGCGCGCTTGGCCAGCAGGGCGTGGTTGGCGTTGATCGCACCGATCACCTGCAGCGGCGATTCGGCAGCCAGCGCCTCACGGAAGCGGGCACCGGCGGAGAAAGGGGCAGAAGCGGTCATGCGGCAATCCAGGTTGAAGTACGGGAAAGGAAGCGCAAGCACCATGCCAAGCTGCAAGCGGTTGATTTCACGGGAATGACCGGCATGCAACAGTGGAACATATGAAACATTGAAACGGATGTATCATGAAACATCCTCCCCGAAACGGCTGCCATGTATCTGCCCCGCTCCCCCCTGCGCCATGCCGATGCCGACCCGGGCCGTCCGGTGATCTGGACGGTCAGCGTCTCGCGGCTGACCGGCCTGCTCGGCGACGTGATCCCCGAGTTCGACCGCCGCGCGCGTATCGAACAGATCAACCTCGGCTTCGAGGAAGCGGTGGAGGTGATCGGCCAACGCCTGCGTCGCGAGCACTGCGACGTGGTCATCGCCGGCGGCTCCAACGCGGCCTGGCTGCGCGGCCGGCTGGAGCTGCCGCTGGTGCCGATCCAGGCCAACGGCTTCGACCTGATGGAAGCGCTGGCCCGGGCACGGCGTATCGCCAGCCGCATCGGCCTGGTCACCCACGCCAGCGACGTACCGGTGTTCAGCAACTTCCAGCAGAGCTTCGGCCTGGATATCGAGCATCGCCGCTTCGTCACCCGCGAGGACGCCCGCGACTGCATCGCCGACCTGCGCGCCAACGGCATCGAGGTGATCGTCGGCACCGGCATGGCCATCGACCATGCCGAGCAGGCCGGCCTGCCCGGGGTGCTGCTGTATTCGGCCGACTCGGTGCGGCAGGCGTTCGAACATGCGCTGGAACTGACCCAGACCCTGGCACGTTCCGGCAGCAACCGCGCTGCACCGCGCCGGCGCCCGGCAGCGCGTGCCGATGCGCATGAACTGCTCGGCGACAGCGACGCGATGGCGCAGGTGCGCGCGCAGATCGCGCTGTATGCCCCACATGACAGCACCGTGCTGGTCAGCGGCGAAACCGGCACCGGCAAGGAACTGGTGGCGCGCCAGCTGCACGCCGCAAGCGGGCGCCGTGGCCGCTTCGTCGCGCTGAACTGCGGCGCGATCAGCGAATCGCTGCTGGAAGCGGAGCTGTTCGGCTACAGCGATGGCGCCTTCACCGGCGCACGGCGTGGCGGCCGCGTTGGCCTGGTGGAAGCTGCAGATGGCGGCACCCTGTTCCTGGACGAAATCGGCGAACTGCCGCTGCCGCTGCAGACCCGCCTGCTGCGGGTGCTGGAGGAACGTGAAGTGCTGCGCGTGGGTGCCACCGAACCGACGCCGGTGGACCTGCGCGTGGTCGCCGCCACCCTGCAGTCGCTGGAGCAGCGCGCGGCGACCGGCAGCTTCCGCCGCGACCTGTATTACCGCCTGGCCGCGCTGCGGATTGCCCTGCCCTCGCTGCGCGCCCGACGCGGTGACATCCCGTTGCTGGCGCAGCATTTCTTCCGCCAGCTGCGTGGCATCGACGCGCCATTGGATGAGGCGGCGCTGGCGGTGCTGTGCGCGGCCGAGTGGCCGGGAAACGTGCGCGAGCTGCGCAATCTGGTCGATCGCCTGCGCATCCACTGGCAGCCCGGTGAAGGGCTGATCGATACGGCGCGGCTGCTGCAGCTGGCACCCGAGCTGGTGCATGAAGGTGTCGCGGCGTTGCCGCTGGAAAGCAACGGCAGGCGCCCACCGCGGGCCAAGCTGGAAGCACTGTTGCGGGAACACCGGCATGATCGCGAGGGCATGGCGCAGGCGCTGGGCGTGTCACGCACCACGCTGTGGCGCTGGCTGCGCGCGGAGGACCTGTAAAGCCGAGCCCATGCCCGGCTGATGTTCCCGCGTAAGCAGCCGAGCATGGGCTCGGCTCTACAGGGTGCCTGTCGTCAGCGCGCTTCGATGGCGAACCGTCCACTACCCACTGCGGCAATCCACAGCAGCAGTACGCCCAGCGGCACTTCGCTCAGGTAGAAGAACCAGCTCAGCCAATCCAGCACGCCAAGCCCTGCAGGAATGCGCGCGATGCCATCGGTCAGCGCAGCCACTACGCAGATCGCCGCCAGCAGCAGGGCTGAGGGGCGGCTCAAAAGGCCCAGCACCAGCAGACCACCCGCAATCCACTCGATCGCACCGAGTACCGGCGCACTGAACACCGGGAATGGGATACCGGCATCGACCAGCGTATGCACCATGCGCTCGCGCCCGGCATCGGTGAACACCTTGTTCCAGCCGGAAACACAGAACATCACACCGGCGACGATGCGGGCGAGCAGCAACAACAACGCTTCCACGCCGCGGCGTGGTGGCGGCACGGCAAACAGGCAACGCCAGGAGGGCATGGCAACTCCGCAGATCGAGGGCATCGCAGCGAGTGTGCCCGTCGCCGACCTGCTCGTGCATGAAGCGGACCAGTCCGTTCGCGACAAACGCAGGTTTCTGTAGAGCCGAGCCCATGCTCGGCTGCTCCTGCGAGAACATCAGCCGAGCATGGGCTCGGCTCTACAGCAGCCCCGGCACCACCCCGCCTTACGGGTACAGCAGGCGCTTGCTCCAGCGCCCTTCGGCGCCGGCTTCATAGCACCAGCGCTCGTGCAGGCGGAACTGCGCGCCAAACCAGAACTCGATGCGGTCAGGCACCACGCGCAGGCCGCTCCAGCCCTCCGGGCGCGGCACGTCCTTGCCCTCGAAGCGGGCTTCGACCTCGGCCACGCGCGCATCGAATTCCTCGCGCGTTGCCAGCGTCTTCGACTGCTGCGAGGCCCACGCGCCGATCTGGCTCATCCGCGGGCGGCTGGCGAAATAGGCGTCGGCTTCGGCATCGGCGACCTGCTCGACACGGCCTTCGATGCGCACCTGGATGCCGGCCTCGCGCAGGCTGCGCCACAGGAACAGCAGCGCGGCCTGCGGATTGGCCTGCAGCTCCTGGCCCTTGTGGCTGTCCAGGTGGGTGTAGAACACAAAGCCGCGCTCATCGAACGCCTTCAGCAGCACGGTGCGCGCCGAGGGGCGACCCTGCGTATCGGCGGTGGCCACGGTCATCGCGTTCGGCTCGACCTCGCGGCTCTGTTTGGCCTCGTCGAACAGGCCGGCAAACGTGGACAGGGCTTCGGCGTACAGGTCGCTCATGATTGCGTTCTTCTCACACGGATTGGGCTATTGTGGCTGCATGGCCGCTGCTGCGTATATGCCCCAGGTGAAAGGATTCCCCGAATCATTGGCCGAACAGGCGCTGGATGATGCGCTGGGCAGCGGCGCAGCGGTTCCAGTATTGGCGATCAGCGGCCTGCAGGGGAGCGGCAAATCGACGCTGGCGGCGCAGGTGGTGGCCCGTGCCCGGGCACGCGGCCTGAACGCCGCCACGCTGTCGATCGATGATGTCTACCTGACCCGCGCACAGCGCCAACGGCTGGCCCGCCAGGTGCACCCACTGCTGATCACCCGTGGCCCACCCGGCACCCACGACCTGCCGCTGGCCCATGCGGTATTGAACGCCGTGGCCGCACGCCAGCCCTTCGCAATGCCGCGCTTCGACAAGCTGGCCGACGAGCGCCTGCCCGAAGCACAATGGCCGCAGCTGCAGCAACCGCTGGACCTGCTGGTATTCGAAGGCTGGTTCCTGGGCACGCCCGCGCAGGATGACGACGCGCTGGACAGCCCGTTGAACGCACTGGAACGCGAAGCCGACGCCGATGGCCGCTGGCGGCGCTGGTGCAACCAGGCGCTGGCCCGCGACTACCCGGCGTTGTGGCAGCGCTGCGACCGCCTGTGGTTCCTGCAGCCGCCGGATTTCTCGGTGGTACCACGCTGGCGCTGGCAGCAGGAGCAGAACCTGCAGGCCGCGCAGCCGGGCCGGCACGGCATGAGCCGGCCACAGCTGGACCGCTTCGTGCAGTACTACGAGCGGGTCAGCCGGCAGGCATTGAGCGCCCTGCCCGCCCTGGCCGACCACGTGGTGGTGCTGGACGGCCAGCGACAGGTGCAGGACGTGCGCTGAACGCGCCTATTCCACCAGGAAAGTCACCCGCAGGTTGACCCGCCATTCGGTGATCTCGCCGCTGCCATTGGTGACCACCTTGGTCTCGTTCACCCAGGCGCCCTGGATGCCCTTGACCGTCTCGGAGACCTTCTTCAGCCCGCTGCGCACGGCGTCTTCCACGCTTTTCGGCGAGGACGCAGTGATTTCGATGACCTTGGCGACCGTCATGGCCTGTACTCCGTCTGGCGCGGGAGACCCCGCAGGAACGCCCACCCTGACGTGAAGAACGTAAAGGCCAGGGCACGGAGGTGTTAGCATCAGAAGGCATGAATCCTGCTCCGAACCTGATCCTGATCGGCCCGATGGGCGCCGGCAAAACCTGCATCGGCCGCCGCCTGGCCGAGCGTTTCACGCTGGACTTCGTCGATGTCGACCAGGCCATCGTCGATGCCGCCGGCGCCAGCATTCCGACCATCTTCGAGCACTCCGGCGAAGCCGGCTTCCGCAGCCATGAACGCCAGGCGCTTGCGCGGGTACTGGAAGGCCGTGGCCAGCTGGTCTCCACCGGTGGCGGCGCCGTGCTGGATCCGGACAATCGTGCACTGATCGCCCGGCGCGGCTTCGTGGTCTATCTTCGGGTCAGCGTGGCCGAACAGCTCGAGCGCCTGGCCCGCGACAAGGGCCGGCCGCTGCTGCAGCGCCCGGACCGCGAGCAGGTGCTGCACGATCTGGCCGCACACCGCGACCCGCTGTACCGCGAACTGGCCGACCTCACCCTCGACACCGACCCGTATACCGCTGCCGATGCGACCGCCCAACTGGTGGTCAAGCTGGCCACGCAATGGCAGCGCCAGGACCTGACCGCATGACCTCCCCCGCCCTGCTGCAGGTCGCCGTTGGCGGCGACCGCCCCTACTCCATCACCATCGGCGCCGGTGCCCAGGCCGATGGCACCGCGCTGGCCTCGCACGTGCGCGGCCGTCATGTGCTGCTGCTCAGCGACAGTGAAGTCGCCCCGCGCTATCTGGCGCCGGTGAAGCAGACGCTGCTGGCCGCTCGCCCCGACCTGGTCATCGGCGAGCACGTGCTGGCCGCGGGCGAAGCCTCCAAGACGCTGGCCGAGTTCGGCCGCGCGATCGAAGCGCTGGCCGCGCTCGGCGCCACCCGCGACGCCTGCGTCTTCGCCCTCGGCGGCGGCGTGGTCGGTGATCTCGCCGGTTTCGCTGCCGCCTGCTGGATGCGCGGCGTGGACTGCGTGCAGCTGCCGACCACCCTGCTGGCAATGGTCGATTCGTCGGTGGGCGGCAAGACCGCAGTCGACATTCCGGCCGGCAAGAACCTGGTCGGTGCCTTCCATCCGCCGCGTGCGGTCATCGCCGATACCCGCGTGCTGGCCACCCTGCCGCCACGCGAGCTGCGTGCCGGCCTGGCCGAAGTGGTGAAGTACGGCGCGCTGGGTGATGCCGTGTTCTTCGAGTGGCTGCAGCAGCATGCCGATGCGCTGCTGGCCGGCGAGGATGCGGTGCTGGCCGAGGCCATCGCGCGCAGCTGCCGGCACAAGGCCGCCATCGTCGAGCGCGACCCGTTCGAGAAGGGCGAGCGTGCCCTGCTCAACCTCGGCCACACCTTCGGCCACGCCATCGAGACCGAACAGGGCTATTCGGCCCCGGGCCGCGATGCGCTGAACCACGGCGAGGCGGTGGCGGTGGGCATGGTGCTGGCGGCGAAGCTGTCCACCGACCTGGGCCTGGCCGACGATGCCGACCGCGCGCGCCTGCAGGCCCTGCTGGAACGCCTCGGCCTGCCGGTGGCGATCCCGGCCGGGCTGGAGCCGCAGGCCCTGCTCGGCCGCATGCGCCTGGACAAGAAGAACGTGGCCGGCCGCCTGCGCCTGGTGTTGTGGCGCGGGATGGGCCGTGCCGAAGTGGTGCCGGACGTGGATGAGGCGGCGGTGCTGAAGGTGCTGTCGGTCCGGTAGTGCCGGCCGCGTTGCGGCCGGGGTCACCCTGGCCCCGCTACAATCGGCGCCATGCACGTTTACCTGCAACATCCCGACGCCGGTGCGCAGGCACCGCGCTTCCTGCGCCTGAGCCTGCTGCCGGACCTGTTCGGCGGCTGGGAGCTGCTGCGCGAGAGCGGCCGTGTCGGCAGCCGCTCGCAGCTGCGGCGCGAGCTGTTCCTGCAGGCCGACGACGCCCGCCACGCCTTCGAGAAGGCCCGTGATGCCGAACTGCATCGCGGCTTCCAGATCCTTTCGCACGGCGACTGACGCCGCTGCTCCTCCCGTCCAAGGAATGCCCATCGTGACCAGCCCTCTCCGCAACGATCGCCTGCTGCGCGCCCTGCGCCGCGAACCGGTGGACTGCACCCCCGTCTGGCTGATGCGCCAGGCCGGCCGCTACCTGCCGGAATACCGCGCGACCCGGGCCAAGGCCGGCAGCTTCCTGGCCATGGCCAAGACCCCGGAGATCGCCTGCGAAGTCACCCTGCAGCCGCTGCGCCGCTTCCCGCTGGATGCGGCCATCCTGTTCTCGGACATCCTCACCATTCCCGATGCGATGGGCCTGGAGCTGTACTTCGTCGAAGGCGAAGGCCCGAAGTTCCGGCACCCGGTGCGTGACGAAGCGGCCATCGCCAAGCTGGCGGTGCCGGACATGGAACAGGACCTGGGCTACGTGATGGACGCGGTGCGCCTGATCCGCCGCGAGCTGGACGGCCAGGTACCGCTGATCGGCTTCTCCGGCAGCCCGTGGACACTGGCCTGCTACATGGTGGAAGGCGGTGGCAGCAAGGATTTCGCGCGCATCAAGGCGATGGCGCTGAACCATCCGCAGGCGCTGCACCGCCTGCTGGAGGTCACCACCGAGGCGGTGATCGCCTACCTCGGCGCGCAGCGCGCTGCCGGTGCGCAGGCGCTGCAGGTGTTCGACACCTGGGGTGGCGTGCTGTCGCCGGCGATGTACCGCGAGTTCTCGCTGCGCTACCTGCAGCGCATTGCCGAGGGGCTGGAGCGCGGCGAAGGCAGCGAGCGCACGCCGCTGATCCTGTTCGGCAAGGGCACCGGCCTGCACCTGGAAGCGCTGTCGCAGACCGGCGCCGATGCACTGGGCCTGGACTGGACGCTGGACCTGGACGAGGCGATGCGCCGCACCGGTGGCCGCGTTGCCCTGCAGGGCAACCTCGACCCGACCACGCTGTACGCCTCGCCGGATGCGATCGCCGCGGCCGCCGCGCGCGTGCTCGACACCTATGCCGCCGGCAACGGCGGCTCGCGCGAGGGCCATGTGTTCAACCTCGGCCATGGCATGTCGCCGGACATGGACCCGGCGCATGTACAGGTGCTGGTCGACGCAGTGCACGCGCACAGCCAACGCTGAGCATTCCGCATGCAGGTACGGCGCGACCTTGATCGCGCCGTGACCCGCAGTGCGCGATCATGGCGGCCCCCACGCTGCACCGGCCGCACCCCATGTCCACATCGCCATCGACCTACAACCGCCAGCGTCCCCTGCTGTGGCTGGTGTCCCTGGCGATCTTCATGCAGATGCTGGACTCGACCATCGTCAACACGGCGTTGCCGGCGATGGCGGCCAGCCTGGGCGAGAGCCCGCTGCAGATGCAGTCAGTGGTGTTCAGCTATGCGCTGGCGGTAGCCACCTTCATTCCCGCCTCGGGCTGGATCGCCGACCGCTACGGCACCCGGCGCACCTTCCTGGTGGCGATCATCCTGTTCACCCTCGGCTCGCTGGCCTGCGCGCTGGCCCAGCACCTGCACCAGCTGGTCGGTGCGCGCGTGCTGCAGGGCATCGGCGGTGCGATGCTGCTGCCGGTCGGCCGGCTGGCGGTGATGCGCTCGGTGCCCCGCGAGGATTTCCTGCGCGCGATGAGCTTCATCGCCATCCCCGCGCTGGTCGGCCCGCTGATCGGCCCCACGCTGGGCGGCTGGCTGGTCGAGATCGCCTCATGGCACTGGGTGTTCCTGATCAACCTGCCGATCGGCGTGATCGGTTTCATCGCCGCGATGAAGATCATGCCCGACCATTACGCCAGCCACCGCACCCGCTTCGACCTGCGCGGCTACGTCATGCTGGCCTTCGCGATGGTGGTGCTGTCGCTGGCACTGGACGGCATCTCCGGCCTGGGTACGCCACACGCACTGGTGATGCTGATGACCGTGGCTGGCCTGGCCGCGCTGGTGGGCTACTGGCTGCACGCCGCCAACTCGACCGCACCGTTGTTCTCGCTGGCCCTGTTCCGCGTGCCCAGCTACCGCATCGGCATTCTCGGCAACCTGTTCTCGCGCATCGGCAGCAGCGCGATGCCGATGCTGATCCCGCTGCTGCTGCAGGTCGGCCTCGGCCTAGGCCCGATGCATGCCGGCCTGATGATGGTGCCGGTAGCGGCCGCCGGCATGGTCTCCAAGCAGCTGGCGGTGAGGCTGGTCGAGCGCTTCGGTTACCGCCGCGTGCTGATGGTCAACACCGTGCTGGTCGGCCTGGCGATGGCCAGCTTCATCCTGATGACACCCGGCCAGCACCTGGCCTGGCGCCTGCTGCAGCTGGCGTTCTTCGGCGCGGTCAATTCGCTGCAGTTCACCGTGATGAACACCGTGACCCTGCGCGATCTGGACCGTGAGTTCGCCAGTTCCGGCAACAGCCTGCTGTCGATGGTGATGATGCTGGCCGCCGGTTTCGGCGCCGCAGCCGCCGGCAGCCTGCTGGCCGCGTTCGGCAACCACCTGGACAGCAACAGCGCCACCGCCGCGCTGCATGCCACGTTCCTGTGCGTGGGCGCGATCACGCTGACCTCGACGATGATCTTCTGGCAGCTGCCCGACACCAAGCCCGAACCGCGGCAGGTCGAGCACGTCGCGGAGTGAAGGGGGTTCGGCAGGGCCTGCGGCCCTGCACCTGCAGAGGCCGAAGCCGAAGCAACAGCAACAGCAACAGCAACAGCAACAGCAACAGCGAGCATTCCGCGGGTTGGCGGGGCGGTGCGGGCTTGCAGGACACGCCGTAAATCCCGCTCCGCGGTCCGGCCCAGCCGCCGGCGGCTGCGCGTTCGGGCGCTTGCGAAGCAGTGCTTCGCAAGCAAAGCGCCCTCACCCATGGGGACTCGATGGCGCCATCCATGGCGCCAACGGTCCTGCAAGCCCACACCGCCCCACCTCTGACAGGTTCACGCGGCTGTGGGTAACGGCGACTGTTGGAACGCGCGGTTGTTGGTAGGTGTCGACCTTGGTCGACACATCTGTCAGATATCGAATTCCAGATTGGGGTCAGAGCCCGTTGCGCAGCAACGGGATCCGACCCCGAGCTCCGACAGATCGCGGAAAACTGTCGAAGGCGGGCTTTTGACGTTGACGTTGACGTTGATTCTGCAGGTGCAGGACTGCAAGCCCTGCAATAAACCCTACCTGCCCATCGCCCTGGCGATCGCTTCCACCAGCAGTTCACCGGTCACCGGCTTGCGCAGGAAGCCGCCGATGCCGGCCACTTCCACCTGCTGCTGAAGGTCCGGATCAGTCCGCGCGGTCACCGCCAGCAGCGGCAGCATGTAGCCCTGGTTACGCAGGTGCTGGGCCAGTTCGAAGCCGCTCAGGCCGGGCAGGTCCAGATCCAGCAGGCCGACGTCGAAATCGCCGGCACTGATCTCGCGCAGCGCCGCCAGCGCATGGCCGGCATGCACCACCTCGTGGCCGCGTGCGCTCAACAACCCCCGCACCACATCGGCCACGGTGGCATCGTCCTCGACCAGCAGCACCCGCAGCGGTGGCATGTTCGCCGCATCGTCGCGATGCCCCTCGGCGGACACCTCGGCGTCACCGTCCACCACCAGTGGCAACGGCAGGGTGACGCCGAAGCAGGTGCCCCGGCCCAGCTGGCTCTCCACCTGGATCCGCCCCTGCATCGCTTGTGCCAGCTCGCGGCAGATCGCCAGGCCCAGGCCGCTGCCACCGTACTGCGCTGCCGTACGTGCACCATCGGCCTGCTCGAAGCGTCGGAACAGGCGCTGCTGCTGTTCCTGGCTGATGCCCGGGCCGGTATCACGTACCTCGAAATGCAGCGCGCGCAGCTCGCCATCGCAACGTGCATGCAGGGTGATGGTGCCGCGGCTGGTGAATTTCACTGCGTTCGACAGCAGGTTCAGCAGGATCTGCCGCACGCGCATGGCATCACCGGTCGCCTGCAGGCCCGGCGGCAGCTGGTTGTCCAGGACGAAGCGCAGGCCCTTCTGTGCAGCCAGCGGGCCCATCAGCGCCGCCAGATCCTGCAGCAGGCCATTCAACGCAAACGACTGCGACTGCAGCTCCAGGCGCCCGGACTCGATCCGCGCCAGGTCCAGCGCATCGTTGACCAGATGCAGCAGGTGCTCGCCCGCATGCCGGATCGACTGCGTGTAGCCGCGCTGCTGCGGGTCCAGTGGCGAAGCCAGCAGCAGCTCGCTCATGCCCAGCACGCCGGTCATCGGCGTACGGATCTCATGGCCAAGGTTGGCCAGGAAGCGGGTCTTGGCCGCCGAGGCCTGCTCGGCCAGTTCCTGCTTGTGCAGCGCCAGCTGGTAGG
Organism: Stenotrophomonas sp. YJH_SMC_110; assembly: GCF_059369255.1. Classification (NCBI taxonomy): domain Bacteria; kingdom Pseudomonadati; phylum Pseudomonadota; class Gammaproteobacteria; order Lysobacterales; family Lysobacteraceae; genus Stenotrophomonas; species Stenotrophomonas sp. YJH_SMC_110. The sequence goes on from NZ_JCAFSM010000011.1 coordinate 57,335, forward strand.
CGTGGCGCCGCTGCAGGCGGCGTCGGTACAACCAGGCGAACCAGCTGGTCAGCAGCAACCCGACCGACGCCAGTACCAGCAGGCCGGACAGGCTGCGCCACCACGGCGGCTGCACGCGGAACTCCAGGCTCTGCACCCGCGACCACACATGGTCGGCCGAGCGTGCCTGCACTTCCAGCCGGTAGCTGCCCGGCGCCAGGCGCGAGAACAGGCGCTCGCCCGCCGGACCGACTTCAACCCAATCCGGGTCGTAGCCGGCCAGGCGGTAACGGTAGGTATTGGACGCCGAGTCGGCGAAGGACAGCAATCGCGCGACGATGCGCAGGTCGCGATCGCCATCGGCGATCTGCAACGGCGCATCGTGGGTCATGTCCAGCACCTGTTCGTTGCGGCGCACTTCCACCCGCTCGATCACCAGTGGCGCGCGACGTACCGAAGGCCGTACCTGCTCCGGGTCGAACACCACCGCGCCCGCTGCCGTTCCGGCCACCAGGTGGCCATCGGCCGCTGCGATCAAGGTGTGCTCGCGGAATTCCTGGCTTGGCAGGCCGTCGTGCACGCCGTACAGGCGCACGCTCTGCCCATCGGCACTGACACGTACCAGGCCGCGTGCGCTGGTCGCCCAGGCCACGCCCTGCGCATCCACCACCAGGCCAGAGGCGGAGATCGCCGGATAGCCCTGTTCGGCACCGACCACCGCCTGCCGTTCCAGCCGCCCCTGGCTCCAGCGGTATCGCGACAGGCGCCCGTCCTCGGACAACCAGACCTGGCCGTCACGGCCCACATGCAACGCATGGATGGCCGTTGCCGGCGCACCCGGCACCGGCTGGAAGCGTTCGCTTTCCGGCAGCCACTGCAGCAGGCCACGGCTGCTGGCCAGCCAGATATGGTCCTGCGGACCGCATTCCACATCGAGGTTGAGCTGGCCCTGCTGCAGGCCGCGCTGGCCATTGTCCAGCTGGCGCCGCAGGCGTCCGTCGAGATCACGTTGCTGCAGGCCCGCGGGAAGCATCAACCAGAGGCTGTCGCCGTCGCAGGTCATCATCGCTTCGATGACCCCTTCCATCGCCGCATCGGTACCGGCATCACGGCCCCAACGACGCAGTTCGCGCCGTTGCGGGTCGTAGCGCACCAGTGCATCGGTCGATCCGATCCAGACCTGGCCACGCCGGTCCTCGCGCACCGAGGTCAGCCAGTGCATGCCGTTGACCCAGGTGCGGTGCTGCTCGATCCTGCCGGTCTTCGGATCGAAGCGGTCCAGCGCGCCATGGCTGCCCACGGTCCAGACACCGCCATTGCTGGACGGGCTGGTGCCCAGCACGAGCGCATTGCGCAGCGAGCTGGGGTCGTCCTCCAGCCGCGACAGCACCGAGAACTGCCACCAGCGTGGCAGGAGGTGCCACAACCCGGCATTGGTGCTGGCCAGCCAGATGCCACCTTCGCGGTCCTCATAGGCACCGGTCCAGTTCGGCCGCACCGGACCGCGTGCGATCGCGCTGTACAGCGGCACGGTCTGGTACTGGCCGTCGACCGCACGTCCCAGCCCGGTGCGCGTATCCAGCCAATGTCCGCCCTGCTCGTCGCGCAGCATCATGCCCAGCACCTGCTCGCCTGGCGGCAGCTTCCACGGTGGTGCCTCGAAGCGGCCATCCGGGCGGCGCACGGTGGCCCCGGCCATCGTGCTGATCCACAGGCTGCCATCGGGCTCGGCGGTCAACCCGTTGATCAGCAGGCTGGGAATGATGTCCGTACCGACACGCTCGAAGTCGGTCCCGGTCCAGCGTGCCACGCCATGCTTGGTGCCGATCCACAGGCTGCCATCGGCCAGCGTGGCCAGGTAGGGCACCGACGACGAAGGCAGGCTGCGCGGATTGTTCGGCTCGGGCAGGAAGCGCTGCAGGCGGTCCTGGCTGTCCAGGCGGTACAGGCCGCCTTCGTGGGTACCGAACCAGATCGAGCCATCAGGCGTGCTGGCCAGGCTCCAGACCGTGTTGGTGCCCATCAACGGCTGGCTGCTGCGGTCGTAGAAGTGCAGCTGCCGGCGGTCGGCCGACATGCGCACCAGGCCAGCGTTCTCGGTGCCTATCCACAACTGGTTGCGGGCATCGACCAGCACCGTCCAGATGCGGTTGTCACGCAGTCCATCCTCGGAACGCCACACGCGGTAAGTGCGGCCGTCATAGCGGGCCAGGCCATCGTTGGTCGCGATCCACAGGTAGCCGTACCGGTCCTCGGCCATGCGGTTGACGGTATTGGACGGCAGGCCATCGAACACCGTCACCTGCCGCGGGCTCGGAGGCACCGGCTGTGCCGCAGCGGGCAACGCGCCGCACAGGAGGACCAGCAGCAGCATCGCCGCCCGCAGATACACCACCGATTGCCTCCTCACGCTGGTCCTGATGATTCCCGCGCTGCGGGCGTCGGCATGGTAAACCGAAAGTCGCGCCGTTCACGCCCGGCGCCGGCACAGTCACGCAGTTGCCTGCCGTTTCGCACGCGCCTGGGCGATGGCCGCCACCAGCAGGTCGCCGGTCACCGGCTTGCGCAGGAAGCCATCGAAGCCGGCGGCCAGCACCTGGGTTTCGGCGTAGGCATCGGAACGGGCGGTCACTGCCACCAGCGGCAGTTCATAGCCCATGGTGCGCAGCTGGCGGGCGATGGCCGTACCGTCCAGCGCGGGCAGATCGAGATCGAGCAGGCCGACGTCGAAACCATCGGTGGCGATCTCCGACAGCGCGCCCAGGCCATGCAGCACGTGGACCACCTCATGCCCGCGCACCCGCAGCAGGCCGGCGATGACCTCGGCCACCGTGGCGTCGTCCTCGACCAGCAGGATGCGCAGCGGCGGCAGTTCCGGCAGGGCCGCCACCTCGCCCGCGGTGCCGGCGGCCTGGCGCGTCCAGGGCAGGGGCAGGCGCACGCGGAACCGCGCACCCTTGCCAGGCTGGCTGTCCACTTCGATACGCCCCCCCATCGCCACCGCCAGTTCCTGGCAGATCGCCAGTCCCAGGCCACTGCCGCCGTAGCGCGACGCGGTGCGCGGACCGTCGGCCTGTTCAAAACGATGGAACAGGCGCTGCTGCTGCTCGGCATTGATGCCCGGGCCACTGTCATGCACTTCGAAACACAGGCCGCCCTTCTCTTCCAGGCGCACGGCCAGGCCGACGTGGCCGCGCTCGGTGAACTTGATGGCGTTGCCGAGCAGGTTCAGCAGGATCTGGCGCACGCGCATCTCGTCGCCGCTGACACTGACCGGCCCTGCCGGGTTTTCACCGCGCCGGAATTCCAGCTGGCGCTGCTGCGCCATCGGCTGCATCAGGCCCTGCACCTGGTCGAGCAGTTCCTCCAGGTCGAACGGACGCAGATCCAGCTCAAGCCGCCCGGCTTCGATGCGGGCCAGGTCCAGCGCATCGTTGACCAGCCGCAGCAGATGGCTGCCGGCCTGCTGGATCGACCCCGCGTAGCCACGCTGCACCGGATCCAGCGGAGTCGCCAGCAGCAGTTCGCTCATGCCCAGCACGCCGGTCATCGGCGTGCGTACTTCGTGGCCCAGCGTGGCCAGGAAACGGCTCTTGGCCTGCGAGGCCTGCTCGGCCAGCTGCTGCTTGTGCACCGTCAGCTGCCATTGCTGGCGACGGCGCAGCCGCGCGCGGACCGACCAGACCAGGACCACCAGCAGCAGCGACCCCAGCAGGATGTAGCCGAAGATCGCCATGCCGCTGCGCCACCACGGCGGCAGCACCTTCACCTGCAACTGCTGCGAAGGCGTCCACGCGCCCCGGGCGGTCGCTGCCTGCACCTCGATGACGTAGCTGCCGGTCGGCAGCCGCGACAGGGTGCGCTGGCCATCGCCCCCCTGCTCCACCCAGTCCTGGTCATAGCCCTGCACGCGGAAGCGGTAACGGTTGCCCTGCGGGCTGGCATAGGACAGCAGCCGCGCATCGATCTGCAGATCGCGGTCATCCGGTCCCAGCAACAGGGTGCCGGTGAGCGGCAACGGTTGCCAGCCGCGCGCGTCGTCGCGGCGTACGCGCACTTCGGCGATCACCAGCGATGAAGAAGGCAGCACCGTGTCGTCGGCATTCACATCGAAGGCAACCAACCCGGTCTGGGTGACGGCCAGCACGCGACCATCTGCATTCACTGCCGGTGGCCGGCCGGTGAACTCCGCATCGGACAGTCCATCGCGCTCGTTGAACTGCTGCAGGCGCCGCGTTTTCGGGTCCCAACGCAGCAGGCCGCGCGGCGTCGTCGCCCACAGCTGGCCGTTGCCGGCCAGCGCCAGCCCGCCCATGGTGACCGGCGGCACGCCTGCACTGCCATCGATGCGCTGGATCAGGCGCAGGCTCATGCCATCCCACTGGTAGCGCTCGAACGCGCCTTGGCGCGCCAGCCACAACTGTTGCGGATCGATCCACACCAGGTCGTAGATGGGCCCGCGCGAAACGCCCGGTACTGCCTCGAAGCGTCCAGCCTGCTCGCGCCAGATGCCCATGTCACCCATCACCCAGGGCCGGCCATGGGCGTCGAAGCGGATCTGCTCGATCGGCGCATCGGCGGTCCCGCGGAAATGCTCCAGCGGATAGCGGTGCAGCAGCCGGCCCTCTGCATCGCGCTGCTGCAGGTCCAGGCCCATCACCGACACCCACACCGTGCCATCAGGCGCCTGCCGCATCAGGTCGATGCGCTGGCGCAGGTCGGCACTGCCATCGATCCGCAGATCGCGCAGCGCGCCGGTAGCCGGATCGTAGACGGTGATGCGGCCGCCGCGTCCCAGCCACAGGCGCCCATCCGGGCGCGGCAGCACCGACCACACCACGCCGCTGCCGAGCTGCCGGTCGCTGGCCAGCAGGCGCAGGGTGCCCTGCGCATCGAGCTGGTACACCCCTCGCGCCGAGCCGACGTAGTAGTTCTTCCCATCGCTGGCCGCGCTCAACAGGTACTGGCTGTCCAGCGGCTTGCCGTCGAGCTGGTTCCAGATCGAGAAGCGCCGCCAGTCCGGTGGCAGATAGGCCAGGCCCTGGGTCAGCAGCGCCACCCACAATCCGCCCTCGTGGTCCTGCAGCAGATCGAGCACACCGCTGTGCGCGGTCAGGAAGCCGCTGCCGCGGTCGCCCTCCAGCCGGCGCAGCGCCGCCGCATCCCCCCGCAACAGGCCATCGGAGGTGCCAGCCCAGTAGCCCCCCTGGCGATCGGCCAGGACCAGGGCCGAGCGCAGCTGGGCGCTGTCGGCCCATCGCGGACGACTGACCCGGTCCTGCCCATCGATGCGGTACAGGCCATCGTTCTGGCTGCCGACCCAGATCGAACCCTCCGCATCCCGGCTCAACCGGAGCACGCTCAGCGTGCCCAGTTCCCGCGCGGCCACCGGCTCGAATCCGCTGCCGTTCCAACGCGCCACGCCCGCTTCGGTGCCCAGCCACAGGCGGCCCTGCGCATCGACCAGGCTGGTGAAGATGCTGTTGCTGGGCAGGCCCCCCGGCTGCGCCGGGTCATGGGTGTAGAGGCGCACGCTGCCGTCCTCGCCAAGCCGGCAGACGCCATGGTTGTTGGTCCCGATCCACAAGGCGTCGTCGACATAGGCCAGCGCCCAGAACTGCCCCTGGCAGGTGGAATTGACCGTGTCGAAGGTCCGGAAGCGCTCGCGGTCGGCATCCAGGCGGGCCACGCCCTTGCCGTTGATGCCCACCCAGACCCGGTCCAGCGGATCGATCAGCAGGGTCTCGATCTCGTTGCCGGGCAGCGAGCCCGGCTGTTCCGGATCGTGCTCCCAGACCCGCAGGCTGTTGCCGTCATAACGGGCGAGTCCACCATCGGTGGCGGCCCAGATGTGGCCCTGGCGATCCTCGGCCAGCGCCACCACCATGCGTGACGGCAAGCCTTCGGCGGCACCGAAGCGGCGCAGGCGCGGTGTTTCTGCCATGTCCAGGGTCGCAGCCGCCGTGGCCAAAGCCATCAGCAGCAGTCCCATACCTGCGATGCCACGGCACCACCGGCGCCAGCCGCTCGTCATCCTGAACCCCCTGTCCTGGGCCGATTGTCACACAGGGCCGGGTTCATGGCTGCAACAGGCTGTTTCCAGCGGCGGCACCACCACGAACTGTTGCAGCCATGCACGCAACGTTGGCAGGGGGCTGTGCGTATGATCACAGCGTCACCTTCCGGAGCCCGCCATCGATGCGTCCCTGCCTGGCCCTGCTGCCGATGCTGCTCGCCACCGCCCCTGCCTGGGCGGCCACCGACACCTATCGCCTCGATCCGGTGCACACGCGGGTGCTGTTCTCCATCGATCACGCGGGCTACTCGCAGGCCATGGGCACCGTGTCCGGCAGCGAGGGCCGCGTGCTGTTCGATCCCGACAACTGGCGCGACGCCACCCTGGAAGTGGACATTCCGGTGTCGCGTCTGGACCTTGGCGACGCCAAGTGGAACCAGGCCACGCTGGCCCGCAGCCTGCTCGATGGCGAGCGATTCCCCAGCGCACGCTTCGTCTCCAGCCGGGTCGAACCGATCGACGCCAAGCGTGCGCATGTGATCGGCACGCTGACCCTTCGCGGGGTCAGCCAGGAAGTCACCCTGGACGTGACCCTCAACGCGCTCAAGCGCTACCCGCTCCCTCCATTCCGACGCACCGCCGGGTTTTCCGCCAGCACGACGCTGAGCCGGCGCGCGTTCGGCATCACCGCCTGGCCGGGGGTCATCGGTGATGCGGTACAGGTGCGGATCGAGGCCGAAGCCACCCTCGACCGCAGCGACGCCCCGGGAACTCCCGCTCCCGTTCCACACTCCGACCACACGACGGCCCCCAAGGACCCTTCATGACCGCCAAGAACACCCCCGCCGCGTGGGGAAGTGTCAGCCAGCTCCTGCACTGGTTGATCGCACTGCTGATCCTCGCCCTGGGCGTGGTCGGCCTGACCATGGGCGAACTGCCCAAGACGCCCAAGTACTTCTGGGTCTACACCGCGCACAAGTCGATCGGCATCACCGTGCTGGCGCTGGTGCTGTTCCGTCTCGGCTGGCGCCTGTATGCCGGTGCGCCGAAGCCGGTGCCGGGCGTGCCCAGCTGGCAGGAACGCATCGCCAATGCCACCCACGTGCTGCTGTACGTGCTGATGTTTGCCATTCCGCTGTCGGGCTGGCTGTACGATTCGGCCAGTGGCCTGCGCCCGTTCCGTTGGTTCGGCCTGGTCGACGTGCCCAAGCTGAGCGGCCCCGACCCGCAGGTCGTCGCGGTGTCCCATGCCCTCCACGAATACGGCTTCTGGCTGTTGATCGCGGTAGTGCTGGCCCATGCCGGCGCTGCCTTCTACCACCACCTGTTCCAGCGCGATGCAACGCTGTCCCGCATGTTGCCGCGCGGCTGGCTCGCCTCCCCTCAGAAGGACTGACCGATGAACCTGAAACTGACCACTCCGGCCGCCGTGGCTGCCGCCCTGGCCGGCATGCTGGCCACCGCCCCGGCGCTCGCTGCGGAGTATGCGCAGGCCCCCGGTGCCGGCTCGATCCTGGTGTTCGCCAGCAAGTACGACGGCGAAGTGTTCACCGGCAGCTTCCCGGGCTTCGCCACCAAGCTCAGCTTCGACCCGGCCAACCCGGCCGCCGGTTCGCTGGATGTGGTGATTCCGCTGGCAGGCGCCAGGAGCGGCAACAGCGACCGTGACTCGACCCTGCAGGGCGCCGACTTCTTCAATGTCGGCAAGTTCGCCACCGCGCGTTACACCGCCAAGGGCTTCCGCGCCGTGGGCAACGACCAGTTCGCCGCCGATGGCACCCTGGAACTGCGCGGCGTCAGCAAGCCGGTCACCCTGACCTTCACCTGGAAGCCGGGCACCCAGCCGGTGCTGACCGGCAAGGCCACGGTCAAGCGCCTGGACTTCGGCGTCGGCGGCGGTGACTGGGCCGATACCAAGACCATTCCGGACGACACCGCGATCAGCACGATCGTGAAGTTCGACGCGAAATAAGACGCATCCGGTGATGCCGTGCCCGTGGCCGGCATCACCGGGCATCGCAACGCATCCGGTAGTGCCGGCCGCTGGCCGGCATCACCGGGAACAGAGGGGTTGCCGGCCAGCGGCCGGCACTACTGATCGACGGCCAACCAGGCCTGCACCGTGGCCGCATCGAACGGCCAGTCCAGCTCGCGCTCGCCGCGCTCGTCGCGCAGCACCGGCACGCGCGTGCCATAGCGCGCTTCCAGCGCCGGCTGGTCATCCAGGAACACCGATTCGAACTCCGGCGCCCGCGCCTTGGCCAGCTCGGCCAGGGCCAGGTCGCACAGGTGGCAATCGTCACGCTGGATCAGGGTCAGCACCAGTCAGGCTCCCGTGGCGGAAATGCTGCGCCGCAGCCATCGGATGGCCCGGCAAGCCGCTAGAATAGCCGCTTGTCCGGTACCCGCAGTTTGGCATCCATGGCTGTCAGCACGTTCGACGTTTTCAAGATCGGCATTGGCCCGAGCTCCTCGCACACCGTCGGACCGATGAAGGCCGCCGAGCGATTCATCCATCGCTGGCTGCTCGACCCGGGTCGCCTGCACGAGGTCGCGCGCATCCGCGCCGATGTCTACGGCTCGCTGGCCTTGACCGGCCGCGGCCATGGCACCGACAAGGCGATCCTGCTGGGCCTGGAAGGCCAACGGCCTAACCTGATCGACCCGGACATCATTCCGGCCACCCTGGAGCGCATCCGCAGCAGCAAGCGCATCCAGCTGATGGGCCAGCACGAGATCGCCTTCGACGAGAAGCGCGATCTCGGCATGAACAAGCGCCAGAAGCTGCCCTACCACACCAACGGCATGCGCTTCACCGCGTACAACGCCGACGACGAAGTGATCGCCACCCGCGATTACTACTCGGTCGGTGGTGGCTTCGTGGTCAACCAGGACGACGCGGCCGATGACCGCATCGTGCCCGATGAAACCCCGCTGCCCTACCCGTTCAAGAGCGGCGACGAGCTGCTGGCACAGACCGCACGCAGCGGCCTGAGCATCGCCCAGCTGATGTTCGAGAACGAAAAGTGCTGGCGCAGCGAAGACGAGATCCGCGCCCAGCTGCGCGAGATCTGGAGCGCGATGCAGTCGTGCGTCACCCGCGGCATCCGCGAGGAGGGCGTGCTGCCGGGTGGCCTGAAGGTCGGCCGTCGTGCACCGGCGCTGTACCGCGAGCTGTCGTCGAAGCCGGAAGCGGCGATGCGCGATCCGCTGACGACGCTGGACTGGGTCAACCTGTACGCACTGGCAGTGAACGAAGAGAACGCTGCCGGTGGCCGCGTGGTGACCGCACCGACCAACGGTGCGGCCGGCGTACTGCCGGCGGTGCTGCATTATTTCGACCGCTTCTGCCCCGGCGCCAACGAACAGCGCGTGTTCGATTTCCTGCTGACCTCGGCGGCGATCGGCATCCTGTACAAGGAAAACGCTTCGATTTCCGGTGCCGAAGTGGGCTGCCAGGGCGAAGTGGGCGTGGCCTGCTCGATGGCGGCCGGTGGCCTGGTCGCGGCGCTGGGGGGCAACCCGAGCCAGATCGAGAACGCCGCGGAAATCGGCATGGAACACAACCTGGGCCTGACCTGCGACCCGATCGGCGGCCTGGTGCAGATTCCCTGCATCGAGCGCAATGCAATGGGCGCGGTGAAGGCGATCAATGCCTCGCGCATGGCGATGCGTGGCGACGGCAAGCACAAGGTGTCGCTGGACAAGGTCATCAAGACCATGCGCGATACCGGCCGCGACATGCAGGACAAGTACAAGGAAACCAGCCGCGGTGGCTTGGCGGTGAACGTCATCGAGTGCTGAGGGCGACCGGCTCCGGCGCGATGGCGACGGGCCACAGGTAGAGTCGACTGTCAGTCGACCATCGCGCGCAGCGCGGGATTTCCGCGGCCTGAGGGAAGAGCAGTCGACCAACAGTCGACTCTACCCGGTCACCCTTGCCCGTACGGGCGACACCGTCACCGCGTTCCGGTTAGGCTCGGGGCTTCCCCACCCCGGATTGCCCCATGCGCGTGATCGCTGCCGCCCTGCTTGCCTGCCTTCCGCTGGCCGCCCTGGCCGCCCCCACCTACGGGCCTCGGCTGGAGGGTTTCGACTACGGCTATCCGGTGAAGACCTTCGCGCTGGAATCGCAGCGGCAGCCGCTGGAGATGGCCTACCTGGACATCGCGCCGAAGAAGGCACCCATCGGCGTGGTGGTGCTGCTGCACGGCAAGAACTTCTGTGCCGCCACCTGGAAGGAATCGATCAAGCCACTGGTCGCCGCCGGCTATCGGGTGATCGCCCCGGACCAGGTGGGCTTCTGCAAATCCAGCAAGCCCGAGCGTTACCAGTATTCGTTCGCGCAGCTGGCCGCCAACACCCATGCCCTGCTGCAACAGCTGCAACTGGGTGACGTCCCGGTGCACCTGGTCGGTCATTCGATGGGCGGCATGCTGGCGGTGCGCTACGCGCTGATGTTCCCGCAGGACCTGCGCAGCCTGTCGCTGGTCAATCCGATCGGGCTGGAGGACTGGAAGGCGCTGGGCGTCCCCTGGCGCAGCGTCGACGCGTGGTACGCCGGCGAAATGAACATCAGCTATGACAGCATCCGCCGCTACCAGCTGGAGGTGTACTACGACGGCAAATGGAAACCGGCCTACGAACCGTGGGCGCGGATGCAGTCTGGCATGTACGAAGGCCCGGGCAAGCAGGCCGTTGCATGGAGCCAGGCGCTGGCCTCGGACATGGTGTTCAACCAGCCGGTGGTCTACGAACTGAAGCACCTGCAGGTGCCGACCACGCTGTTCATCGGCCAGAAGGACCGCACCGCGATCGGGCGCGACCTGGCGCCGCCTGCGGTGAAGGCGACGCTGGGCAATTATCCGGTGCTGGGCAAAGCAGCGGCCGCAGCGATTCCCGGCGCAACGCTGGTCGAGTTCGCCGAACTGGGCCATTCGCCGCAGGTGCAGGACCCCAAGCAGTTCAACAGCGCGTTGTTGAAGGCCCTGAAGTCCCGCTGACCGGCAGGCGTGCCCTCTGTAGAGCCGAGCCCACGCTCGGCTCATGCGGCAGGACCGGGGTTCTGTCAGGAGCAGCCGAGCGTGGGCTCGGCGCTACAGGAACAATGCGATCAACCCACGATCCGCAGCACGTCATCCAGCAACGCAGCCGCAGTGACTTCCGCGCCGGCACCCGGTCCTTGGATCAACAAGGGTTGGTGGCGGTAGCGATCGCTGTGGATGGCCACGCGGTTGTCGGTGCCGGCACCCTGCGCCAGCGGATGATCGGCCGGCAGTTCGCGCAGGCCCACCTGCGCACCTTCGCTGTCAACACGGCCAACGAAACGCAGCACGCGGCCGTTGTCACGTGCCTGCTGCCAACGCGCCTGCAGCGGCGCATCCAGCTGCTCCAAGGCAGCCACGGCATCCTCCAGCGGCAACGCTGCCAGCGCTTCAGGCACCAGTGAATCCACCTGTACGTGCGACGCATCCAGCGCCAGCCCGCTGCTGCGCGCCAGGATCAGCAGCTTGCGGCGCACGTCCTCGCCGGACAGGTCCACACGCGGGTCTGGCTCGGTATAACCGGCCGCCAGCGCCTCGCGCACCGCCGCCGAGAACGGCGACTGGCCGTCATAGCGATGGAACAGCCACGCCAGCGAGCCGGACAGCACGCCCTCGATGGCATGGATGTGATCGCCACCGGCCACCAGCGCGCGCAGGCTGCTCAACAGCGGCAGCCCGGCACCAACGGTGGCGCTGTCGCCATAACGCGCGCCACTGTCGGCACAGCTTTCGGCAATGGCCTGCGCGCGGGCGAGCTGCGCGCCCCGGCCCAGCTTGTTGGCGGTCACCACATGCACGCCGCGCGCCAGCCATTGCACGTGACGGGCGGCCACGTCTTCACTGGCCGTGGCATCGACCACCACGTCGCCACGCTCCAGCCCTTCGGCGCTCGCCCATGGTGGCGAACTGTGGCCATCGCGGGGGGCTCGACGTGCCAGTTCCAAGGGCAGCGCCAGGTCGCGATCGATCTCCAGCGCGGTGCGCGAGTTGGCCAGCCATTGCACGCTGGGCAGTTCCAACCCGCGTGCCTGCAGCGCCTGGTAGCGCTGTACGAAGGCCGAACCGACCGTGCCCGTACCGAGCAGCGCCAGGCGTCCCGCCCCCAGCGCAGGAATGTCAGCGGCGAGTGCGCTCATGCGTCCACCACCTGTTTGCGGCGGGCGGCCGCATCGATCACCGCTTCGGCGCGCTGCAGCGCGGCGCCGAGATCGGCCAGCAGGTCACGCTCGGCCTCGATGCCGACCGACAGGCGCAGCAGCCCTTCGCTGATGCCGGCGGCTGCACGCGCTTCGGCGGTCATCGCCGCATGAGTCATCGTGGCCGGATGTGCGATCAGGCTTTCGACGCCGCCCAGCGATTCGGCCAGGGTGAAACAGCGTAGCCCGTCCACAAATGCACGCACCGCCGCATGCGGATCATCACCGGCGCAGTGCGCCAGTTCGAATGACAGCATCGCGCCGAAGCCATTCTGCTGGCGCGCGGCGATGGCGTGGCCCGGGTGATCGGCCAGGCCCGGGTAGTACACCGCGCCGACCGCCGGATGCTGGTCCAGCAGGGCAACGATCGACGCCGTGTTTTCCTGGTGCACGCGCAGGCGCGCATCCAGCGTGCGCAGGCCGCGCAGGGTCAGGAAGGCATCGAACGGCGAACCGGTCAGGCCCAGCGCGTTGCCCCACCACACCAGCTGCTCGTGCAGCGCCGGATCGCGCGCGACCACCGCCCCACCCACCACATCGCTGTGGCCATTGATGTACTTGGTGGTGGAATGCAGCACCAGGTCCGCACCAAACGACAGCGGCTGCTGCAGCGCCGGTGACAGGAAGGTGTTGTCGACCACCACGAGGGCACCGGCCTTGTGCGCGGCATCAATGACGAAGCGCAGGTCGGTGATGCGCAGCAGCGGGTTGGACGGGGTTTCCACCAGCACCAGCTTTGGCTGCGTGGCCAGCGCCTGCGCCAGCGCTCGCGGATCGGTCAGGTCGGCGGTGACCAGTTCGAAGTGCCCCTTCTTTGCCAACGCGTTGAACAGCCGCCAGCTGCCGCCGTAGGCATCGTGCGGCACCACCAGGGTGTCGCCCGGCTGCAGCAGCGCGTTCAGCACCAGGTTGATCGCGCCCATGCCGGTCGCGGTGATGACGCCGCCGGCGCCGCCTTCCAGTTCGGCCAGCGCTTCACCCAGCAGGTCGCGGGTCGGGTTGCCACTGCGCGTGTAATCGTACTGGCGCTTGTTGCCGAAGCCTTCAAAACTGAAGTTCGACGACAGCACGATCGGCGGCGTGACCGCGCCATGCGCGGTATCCCGATCGATGCCGGCACGGACGGCGGCAGTGGTACGACTACAGGACGGCTCGTTGGCGTGCAGGCTCATGCGGACTCTCCAGAAGTGCGGAAGGCGGTGGCGAGGATCGCATCGATGCGATCGGTTTCTTTGAGGAAGGCATCGTGGCCATAGGGCGAGCGCAGCACGCGCAGGCTGCCGCGCGGGCCCAGCCCTTCGACCAGGCCGACCAGGTCGGCCAGCGGCACCAGGCGGTCGCCCTCCACGGCCACCACCACGGTCGGCGGCAGGATCGCGGTGGGATCGACGCGGTGCAGGTCGATTGATTCGGACAGGCGCAGGTAAGCGGTCACCGGCGTGCGCGCGACATACTGCGCACCGGCCGCGTCGAGATAGTCTTCGGCAGCCACGCGCACGCGGCCATTGATGACCTCCGGCGCAGCATCAAAGCGCTCGCCGAACTCTTCCGGGGTGCGGTAGCTGAGCATGGCGAACTGCCGGGCCAGGGCCAGGCCGTGGTCTTCGCCGCACTGCAGCTGGCCCAGCGCGACCGCGCGGCGCTGCAATGCGCGCCAGGCGGCGGCATACGGATGCGGTCGGTGCGCACCGCTGGCCAGCACCAGCTGGCGCACGCGGGCACGATGACGGATCGCGAACTGCTGGCCGACCAGCGCGCCATACGAATAGCCAACGAAGGCCTTCAGCGTGCGGATGCCGAGATGGTCCAGCAGCAGCGCCAAGGCATCGGCCTGGTCGGCGGTATCGATCGGCACATCCAGTGCACCGTCGGCGCCGATGAAGTCGAAGGCCAGCACGCGCAGCTGCTGCGGATCCAGCGCGCGGCCGCTGCCCACCAGGTCTTCGGCCCAGCCCTTCTCGCGGAACTGCGTGTTGGACGCCACGTGGCGATGGGCGGAAATGCCGCCGGCCAGCACCACCACCGGTGCATTGGCCGGACCGACCCACTCATAGCGCAGGCGCACCGGGCTGGGGCCGGCGTGGCGCATCGACAGCACCGCGGCGAACTCACCGCGCTCGGCATGCACGCGGTCTTCGACCGGCACGCTGACGGGGACAAAGGGTTCGGGGCGAATGGCGGTACTGGCGGCGAAGCTCATGGCGGGATCCGGTTGGGGAATCGGCCATCGAGCCTTCGCGGGGCCCGCGTTCGAGATGCACGTGTGGTGCATGGTTCGAACCATCTTTCGGTGGACGCCACGGTCCCCGCAGGATTTGGCACCTACGCAGGCGCTTGCGCGCCTGCGGGCTGCCCCGGCTTCAAAGGGCCTGTCCCTCTGCCGGTCTCGATGGTGGGGCCACGATGCCAGCCCTTTCCGGCACTGTCAATCCCTTCATGCGGATAAAGCGATGAATATTCTTGGGACAGCTATGCGAAGGCCGTCCCGGTCGCCCTGTTCAGGATCGGGTACAGTCCGGGCGGTCCATTCCGCTGGAAACGCCGATGTCGCGCCTGCCCCTGTCCTGCCTGCTGCTGCCTCTGCTGGCGAGCGCGACCGCACACGCCGGCGACTGGCGCCAGGGCTGGGGACTGGCTCCCCCTTCCGCCCCGGCCACCCGCGCAGGCAGTGCCGAGGACGCCGCCCTCATGGCCCAATTGCGCCTGCAGCCGGTCGGTACGCAATGGCAGGCCCGGATCGACAACGGGCTGGCAGGGCCGCTGCAGATCCAGCTGCGCGCCGCCCCCGGGCACCCGGTCGAAGGCCTCCCGGTCGAGTCGCTGATCCAGGGCGACAGCAGCCTGGTAGTCGGCCACCTGCCCGCCCCGATCGATGGCCGCATGCTGGATCTGCGCCTGCAGTCGGTGCCGGGCAACCCGGCCGCACAGGCCGAAGATGTCGCCTACCGCCTGCCATTCGATGCGGCGCGCCTGCGCGTGGACCAGGCGCCGCAGGGACGATTCAGCCATGACGACGAGGAGAACCGCGACGCGGTCGACTTCGCACTGCCGGAGGGCACCCTGGTGCTGGCCGCGCGCGAGGGTACGGTGATGCAGATCCAGGATGGCTTCCGTGGCAACGGCCAGGACCGCGAACGCGATGGTGCCCGCGCCAACTTCATCCGCGTGCTGCACAGCGACGGCAGCATGGCGCTGTACGGCCACCTGCAGGCCGGCGGCATGCGCGTGCGTCGTGGCCAGGCGATAGGGGCCGGACAGCCGATCGGCCTGTCTGGCAACAGCGGCTATAGCAGTGCCCCGCACCTGCACTTCGTGGTGCAGGTCAATCGCGGCATGGGCCTGCGCTCGGTGCCGGTGCGCATCTTCGCCGAGCAGGGCCAGCTGCAGTTCGCCCGCCAGGGCGAGGCCGAAGGCGGTACCGGGCGCTGACCGCCCCCGGCCGGTATAATCGGGCGCTTATCTCTTTGAAAAGCGCCCCGGGCGGGCGCCACTGCCATGTCCGAAGTCGCCAACGAAGCGTCGCGTCGCCGCACCTTCGCCATCATTTCCCACCCTGACGCCGGCAAGACCACGCTGACCGAAAAGCTGCTGCTGTTCGGGGGCGCGATCCAGATGGCCGGTTCGGTCAAGGGCCGCAAGGCTGCCCGCCACGCCACCTCCGACTGGATGGCGCTGGAAAAGGAGCGCGGCATCTCCGTCACCTCCTCGGTGATGCAGTTCCCGTATGAAGGCAAGATCGTCAACCTGCTCGACACCCCCGGCCACGCCGACTTCGGCGAAGACACCTACCGCGTGCTGACCGCGGTGGACTCGGCGCTGATGGTGATCGACGTGGCCAAGGGCGTGGAAGAGCGCACCATCAAGCTGATGGAAGTGTGCCGCCTGCGCGACACCCCGATCATGACCTTCATCAACAAGCTCGACCGCGAGGGCAAGGACCCGATCGAGCTGCTGGATGAAGTGGAAACCGTGCTCGGCATCCAGTGCGCGCCGGTCACCTGGCCGATCGGCATGGGCCAGCGCCTGAAGGGCGTGGTCCACCTGCTGACCGGCGAAGTGCACCTGTACGAACCGGGCCGCAACTTCACCCGCCAGGACTCGACCATTTTCCCGTCCATCGATGCTCCCGGCCTGGCCGAGAAGATCGGTGCACAGATGCTGGCCGACCTGCGCGACGAGCTGGAACTGGTGCAGGGCGCCAGCCACCCGTTCGACCTGCAGGCCTACCGCGAGGGCAAGCAGACGCCGGTGTTCTTCGGCTCGGGCGTCAACAACTTCGGCGTGCAGCCGCTGCTGGACTTCTTCGTCGAACACGCACCCGCACCGCAGGCGCGCTCCACCACCGGCCGCGAGATTGCCCCGGAAGAAAACAAGCTGACCGGCTTCGTGTTCAAGATCCAGGCCAACATGGACCCGCAGCACCGCGACCGCGTGGCCTTCATGCGGGTCTGCTCGGGCCGCTTCAGCGCCGGCATGAAGACCTTCCACGTGCGTACCGGCAAGGAAATGAAGCTGGCCAACGCGCTGACCTTCATGGCCAGCGACCGTGAGATCGCCGCCGAAGCCTGGCCGGGCGATGTGATCGGCATCCACAACCACGGCACCATCTCCATCGGCGACACCTTCACCGAAGGCGAAGCGGTCACCTTCACCGGGATCCCCAACTTCGCCCCGGAACTGTTCCGCCGCGCCCGCCTGCGCGATCCGCTCAAGCTCAAGCAGCTGCAGAAGGGCCTGGCCCAGCTGTCCGAGGAAGGCGCGACCCAGTTCTTCCGCCCGCTCACCAGCAACGACCTGATCCTGGGTGCGGTCGGCGTGCTGCAGTTCGACGTGGCCGCCTACCGCCTGAAGGACGAGTACGGCGTGGAAGCCACCTTCGAGCCGGTGAGCGTGACCACTGCGCGCTGGGTCCACTGCAGCAACGAGAAGAAGCTGGAAGAGTTCCGCGAGAAGAACGCGCTGAACCTGGCGCTGGATGCCGCCGGGCACCTGGTCTACCTGGCGCCGACCCGGGTCAACCTGCAGCTGGCCCAGGAACGCTCGCCGGACGTGCGCTTCTCGGCCACCCGCGAAGCGGCGCATACCGTTTCGGCAGGCTGATGCCACGGGGTCGGATCCCTTTCCGGCAGGAAAGTGCTCTGACCCCAGCCAACGCAAGGCAGGCATTCACCCACCATACGGTGACAGGCGTGCACGCATCGCCCATCGCGGCGATGATAAGGGGGTGCGGGTCCCCCTCCCCGCGAACAATGCCTACGCCATGTCCACGACGTCCATTGCTTCGATCCGTGAAGAAATCGCCAGCGCCCTGACCCATGGCCTGGGCGCGGTATTCGCCCTGGCAGCCAGCGCGGTGTTGATCACCCTGGCGGCGATCTACGGCGACGGCTGGCAGCTGGCCAGCGCGATCATATTCGGTATCGCGCTGTTGCTGCTGTACACCGCCTCCACGCTGTACCACGCCATCCAGCATCCGGTCGCCAAGGGCCGGTTGAAGGTGTTCGACCATTGCGCGATCTATGTGCTGATCGCGGGCACCTATACCCCGTTCACCCTGATCGGCCTGCGCGGTCCGTGGGGCTGGGGCCTGTTCACCGCGATCTGGGCGC
This sequence comes from Stenotrophomonas sp. YJH_SMC_110, assembly GCF_059369255.1. Lineage (NCBI taxonomy): Bacteria > Pseudomonadati > Pseudomonadota > Gammaproteobacteria > Lysobacterales > Lysobacteraceae > Stenotrophomonas > Stenotrophomonas sp. YJH_SMC_110. The sequence continues at coordinate 75,180 of NZ_JCAFSM010000011.1, forward strand.
TGGCGCTGGGCGGCGTGGTGTTCAAGCTGTTCTACACCGGCCGCTTCAAGGTGCTCTCAACGGTGATCTACATCGCCATGGGCTGGCTGGTGGTCGTGGCGATCAAGCCGATGTGGGCCTCGATCGATGGCGGCACCCTCACCTGGCTGTTCGCCGGCGGCCTGTCGTACACGCTGGGGACCTATTTCTACCACCGTGAATCGATCCCGTACTCGCATGCCATCTGGCACCTGTTCGTGATCGGCGGCAGCGTCTGCCACTTCGTCGCGGTCACCATGCAGGTGCTGTAACGGCCGCTCGACGGCAGCGCGTGCACACCATGCACATGGTCGCTTCGCGCCCTGTCCACGAAGAGGGGGCAACCATGGCAGCGTGAATGCTGCCGCCTCCCCTGCCGCAAAGCGCACGCCCCGCTGGCGCCTCCGCCGCCCCGGCCCACGAGGCCGGCGCTGGCTCACGATCCTGATCTTCCTGCTGGCGGCGATCCTGGTACTGATCGCGTTGTGGGACTGGAACTGGTTCAAGGGGCCGGTGGAGCGCGCGGTGCAGGCACGCACCGGCCGCGTGCTGCACATCGGGAACCTTGATGTCGACCTCGGCCGCACCAGCACGATCCGCGCCGATGCGGTCACCTTCGCCAATGCCAGCTGGGCGAAACAACCCGATATGGCCAGTGCCGACCGCGTCGAGATCGACGTACGGGTCTGGCCCCTGCTGCGCGGCAGCGTGCAGCTGCCCGAAGTGCGCCTGACCCGGCCGGACGTGCTGCTGGAAACCGCCCCGCGCAAAGGCGAACCGGGCAACTGGGATTTCCTCGGTGACAGCGCCGGCGGGACCAGCCCCCAGCTCAAACGGCTGCGCGTCGATGACGGTCGCCTGCAGTTCCTCGATGCGCTCGGCCGCACCGATATCCGCGTGGACGTGCGCAGCGGCCAGCCGAAACAGGCCGACGCGGCGCCACCGCTGCTGGTGCAGGGCAAGGGACGCTGGCAGGGCAATCCGTTCACCCTGCGCGGTGGTACTGAATCACCGCTGGAGCTGACCGACAGCGGCCACCCGTTCCGCATCCACCTCGACGGTCGCGCTGGCGCCACCCACGCCGTCGCCAGCGGCACATTGACCAATCCCTTCCAGCTGCGCGTGTTCGACCTGCAGTTCGCGCTCAGCGGCCAGGACCTGGCCGACCTCTACCCCTTGCTCGGCATCGCCATTCCGCCGTCCCCGCCCTACGCGTTGAATGGTCGGCTCAAGCGTGACCACGACCTCTGGCGTTACGAGCAGTTCACCGGCAAGGTCGGCGACAGCGACCTCGGTGGCAACCTGCAGTTCGAAGTGGGAGGCGCGCGCCCGCGACTGACCGCCACGCTGGAATCCAGACGCCTGGACTTCGATGACCTGGCCGGCTTCGTCGGTGCGCCACCGAAGACCGGCGGCGGCGAAACCGCCAATGCAGAGCAGAAGGCCGAGGCCGCACGGGTCGCCGCGCGTGCGCGTGTGTTGCCGGACACGCCCTACAACCTCGGCAAGCTGCGTGCGATGGATGCCGACGTGCGTTGGAAAGCCCACCGCATCAACGCGCCGTCATTGCCATTGGACGACATGGATGCACACCTGTTGCTGGATGACGGTGTGCTGCGGCTGGACCCACTGAACTTCGGCGTCGCCGGCGGCGACATCCGCAGCACGATCCGCATGGACGCGCGCCAGCCGCAGATCAGTACCGCGCTGAAGGCCAGTGTGCGCGGCGTGCAGCTTGGCCAGTTGTTCCCCGACGCCAAGCTGGCCGAACAGGCCAAGGGCGGCATCGGCGGCGAGGTGGACCTGAGTGGCCGCGGCAATTCGATCGCCGCGATGCTCGGCAGCAGCAGCGGCAAGGTCGGCCTGGCAATGGGCCGTGGCCATGTCGGCAACCTGGTGATGGAACTGGCCGGCCTGGACATCACCGAGTCGCTGAAATTCCTGGTGACCGGCGACAAGCAGATTCCCCTGCGTTGCGCCTTCGCCGACTTCGGCGTGCGCGACGGCCTGATGACCAGCCAGGCGCTGGCGGTGGATACCACCGACACGATCCTCATCGGCGAAGGCACGGTCAGCCTGCGCGACGAGAGCCTGGACCTGCTGTTGAAGCCACGCCCGAAGGACAAGAGCATCCTGGTGCTGCGCTCGCCACTGCACATCGCCGGCACTTTCAAGGACCCGTCGTTCCGCCCGGACTTCAAGGCGCTGGGCATCCGCGGCGCGGTGGCCCTGGCACTGGGCAGCATCGCCCCGCCGGCGGCATTGCTGGCAACCATCGAACTGGGGCCGGGCAAGGATGCCGACTGCGGGGGGCAGTATGCGAAGTAGGAGCGTTCGTTCGTGGCGCCTGGATTGGTCGTGGTTTGAGGGGGACGAGTGACAGTTTCCTGCGCGCGCGGAACGAGAGCGGAAATTCAAAGTCAAAAGAAAAAAGCAAAGTCAAAAGCTGTTGCCAACCAAGGTTGGCAGCTACCAAAGGCAGTCAACCGACGCGGCAACCCACCGCACTCGCGGGACGAGTCCTGAGGCGGAGTGCATGGCCGTGCAGGACCGTTGGCGCCATGGGCCCGAGGCATGCCTCGGGCGGGTTGGGCAGGACGCCCAACCCCGGTCTTGCCGTGTGCGCAGGACAGCGCACACGAGCAAGGCGCCATCGAGCCCCCATGGGTGAGGGCGCTTTGCTTGCGAAGCACTGCTTCGCAAGCGCCCGAACGCACAGCCGCCAGCGGCTGGTCCGGACCGCGGAGCGGGGTTTACGGCGTGTCCTGCATGGCCATGCCCTCCGCCTCCCCCGCATCAGGAAGGCGCTGCTTTGGCTTTGGCTTTGGCTTTGAGCTTCGAAAAGCGGGCCGGCGGGCCGCAGGCCCGCCGGTGAACACCTCACCCCGCCACGATGTACTGCTGCAGCTGGTCCAGCTCGCGCCGCTGCGCATCAATCACCGACTTCACCAGGTCACCGATGGAGATCACCCCCAGCACCTGCGCGCCCTCCACCACCGGCAGATGGCGGATGCGGTAGTCGGTCACCAGTTGCAGGCAATGCTCCACCTGCTCACCGGGCGACACCGTCACCACCTGCGCCGTCATGATCTCCGCCACCGCGGTATCGCGCGATGAACGATCACGCAGCACGATCTTGCGCGCGTAGTCACGCTCGGACAGGATCCCGACCAGCCGCGGCCCGTCCATCACCAGTACCGCACCGATGCCCTTTTCCGCCATCAACCGGATCGCATCGATCACCGCCGCGTCCGGCGCGACCGCATGTACTTCAGGAGACTTGCCATCCAACAGCTGCCGTACCGTCGTCATCTGCCTGCCCTCCGAGGGTGGGTTGCAGGGCCGAGTCTGCCACGACGGATGCTAGCCACGCGTCAACCAGGTACAACGGCCGCTGCTTGGACTCTTCGTACAGCCGCCCCAGGTACTCTCCCACCAGCCCCAGCGCGATCAACTGCACTCCCCCCAGGAACAGGATCACCGCCATCATCGTCGGCCAACCCGCCACCCGGTCGCCATACAGCGCCGCCTTCACGATCACCCACAGGCCGAACACGAACGCGACTGCGGCGGTTGCCAGTCCCAGGTAGGTGGCCGCCCGCAGCGGCACAGTCGAGAAGCCGGTGATGCCTTCGAGAGCGAAATTCCACAGCCGCCACAGGCTGAATTTGCTGGCGCCGGCCACGCGCGCGTGGCGGTGATAGGGCACGGCAATCCGCTTGAAGCCTACCCAGCTGAAAAGCCCCTTCATGAAACGGTGGCGCTCACGCATCCCGCGCAGGGCGTTCAGCGCGCGCGGGGACAGCAGGCGGAAATCTCCGGTATCGGCCGGGATCGGCGTACGCGACAGGCGACCCATCACCCGGTAGAACATCGCTGCCGTGGCGCGCTTGATCCAGGACTCGCCATCGCGGGCCATGCGCGTGCCGTAGACGTTGTCATGGCCCTCGCGCCAGCGCGCGACGAATTGCGGCACCAGCTCCGGCGGGTCCTGGCCGTCGGCATCGAGGATCATCGCTGCCCCCTCGTGCACCAGATCCAGGCCCGCGGTCAGCGCCGCCTCCTTGCCGAAGTTGCGCGACAGCTTCAGCGCCGAGACGCGCGCATCAGCCTTGGCCAACTCCGCGATCACCTCCCATGTGCGGTCATGACTGCCGTCATCCACATAGAGGATGTGGCCGTCGATGTCGGGCATGCCGTCCAGCACTGCGCACAGCCGTGGATGCAGCAGCGGTAATGCCAGGGCCTCGTTGTAGGCGGCGATGACAAAAGTGAGCCGTTCGCGGGTCATGCCCGGATTGTACATTGCCGGCCAGGCGCACGACCCGTCGCCCGCCGCTCACGCCACGCCTGCCTCAGTCCTCCGACAAGTATGACGCGCCTCCCAGCTGGCGCGCCTGGCGCTGGATCCATGCGGCGCGCCGCTGCACATACGGCCCCGGTGCGGCCGCGTTGTAGCGTCGCGGTGCCGGCAGTACCGCCGCCAGTCGCGCACTCTCGGCCGGGCTCAACCGGGCCGCGTCCTTGCCCCAGTATTTCTGGGCTGCCGCCTGCGCACCGTACACACCATCACCGAACTCGGCGATGTTGGCGTACATCTCCAGGATGCGCTCCTTCGGCCACAGCGCCTCGATCAGCACCGTGTACCAGACTTCCAGGCCCTTGCGGATCCAGCTGCGGCCCTGCCACAGGAACAGGTTCTTGGCCACCTGCTGGCTGATCGTGCTGGCGCCACGCAGGCGCCCTCCCCTGGCGTTATGGTCGCGGGCCTTTTCGATGGCCTGCAGATCGAAGCCATTGTGGTCGGGGAAGCGCTGGTCCTCGGCCGCCACCAGCGAGATCGGCAGGCTCGGTGCCATCTGGTCGAGGTCGCGCCATTGGTAATGCAGCCGATAGGACCAGTCGGCCTCGCCCAGCGCCTCGCCATAACGCCACAGCATCACCGTGGACACCGGCGGGTCGATGAACCGCAGCACCAGCACCTGCAGGCAGCTGAAGGCGGCCAGCAGCACCGGCAGCCACAGCAGCGGCTTCCAGCGCCAGCGTCGCCGGCGCGGTGCGGCCACCTCCGCCACTACCTTGTGCTGCTCTCCCGCTGCCCCCATTACTGGTGCATCCTTCTTCTGTCTGGTTGTCGGCGCATTATCCGGCAACCGCCCCCGTTTACGCGCGATGTGAGCCGATGACCGCCAACTCCGATTCCCTGATCCGTTTCCTGCTCCCCGACGCCGGCGTCCGCGGCGTGCATGTGCACCTGCAGGCCACCTGGCAGGAAATCCTGTCCCACGCCGTGTACCCGGACGCCGCTGCCGAGCTGCTCGGCGAGGCCTGTGTCGCCTCGGCCCTGTTCACCGGCCACACCAAGATCGACGGCCGCCTGTCAGTGCAGCTGCGCAGCAGCACTGCCCTGCGCACCCTGTTCGCCGAATGCACCGCGGGCGGCACCCTGCGTGGCATCGCCCAGCTCAGCGAAGGCGCCGACGCGCCGCGTGACCTGTCCAGCCTCGGCGATGACGCCATCCTCGCCATCACCATCGAGAACCCCGGCCTGGACCCGCGCGAGCCGCAGCGCTACCAGAGCCTGGTCGCGCTGACCGCGCCGGAACTGGACGAGGCCTTCGAGGACTACTTCCGCCAGTCGGAGCAGCTGCCCACCCGCCTGCTGCTGGCGGCCGACCGCAACGGTGCCGCCGGCCTGCTGCTGCAGAAACTGCCGGGCGACGAAGGCGACGAAGATGGCTGGGCGCGCGCCAGCGCCCTGTTCGAGACCCTGGGCAAGGCCGAACTGCTGGCGACCCCGGCCGAGCAGCTGCTGCACCGCCTGTTCCACGAGGAGCGGCCGGAGCTGCTGGGTGAAAAGCCGCTCTCTTTCGCCTGCTCCTGCTCGCGCGAGCGGGTGGCCGGCATGCTGCAGTCGCTGGGGGAAGAGGAGGCCCGTGCGGCCGCCGAGGACACTGGCGCCGTCGAGGTGCGTTGCGAATTCTGCGGACGCGAGTATCACTTTCCATTGACGGAGTTCGGCATACTGTTCCACGGCGCCCAGGGGGCTGTACCGGCGCCTGAACGACTTCAGTGAACGGCAGTCTTGTACCTGGGGAGGATCAAGGCTTGTTAAGAATTCATAAACACCCTAGGATCGAGTTCCCGTCCCCACGGGAACTTCCGTTGTCTGTCCCTGTCTGAACTGGTCCGATGCGTACCTTCCTGCGTCTACCGCTGGCCCTGCTGATCGCCCTTGGCGCGATCACGGGCGTGCATGCGCAGAGCAAGGACACCCGCACCGTGCTGCCGGTCTGGAACAAGGGCAGCGGCAAGGTCGAGGCGCTGCTGTACCTTGAGCCGACCGGCGAACAGGCGGCCGGCGCCCGCTGGCATTTCGGCCGCAACTCGCTGGACGCGGCCTTTGGCCTGTCCTCCGGCGATTCGCTGGGCCTGCTCTGCAACAGCAGCAGCGGCACCAGCATCAGCGGTCTGGCCAGCCATTGCATGCTGGCCAGCCTGGGCGACGAGGATGATCTGAACAGCCGTCGTTTCAGCGGTACCGCCGCGCTGAACCGCGGCAACAGCCGCCTGGGCATCACCGCCGGCACTGGCCGTGAAACCCTGCCCGCCTGGTTGTCGGGCCCGAACAAGACGCCCTCGCTGCGTGCCGAGCAGAACGATCTGACCGTGTTCGCGCAGAAGAACATCGGTCGCGAAGGCTTCGTCTCCATTGCCGGTACCTACGCCAAGGCGCGCCTGGTTCCGCTGGCCGACGCCTCGCCGGCCATCGTCGATCGCTGGGACAGCAAGAGCCTGAGCATCGGCGCCGGTTACGGCAACTTCACCGGCAGCATCATCGGCCGCGTGGTCGACGTCCCGGGCAAGCCCGGCAAGTGGGAAGGCCTGGGCATCGGCCTGACCTGGCGTACCCCGTGGTCCGGCCAGCTCACCGTCGGCGCCGAGAATGTGATCAGCCGCGGCAAGAATCCGTTCTCCCCGCGCAACGAAAGCAACGACGACGGCACCGTGCCGTATGTGCGTTACGAACAGGATCTCTGATCCCGGTAAACAGGCTCAGCAACGATATTCCCAAAGGCGCCGAAAGGCGCCTTTTGCATGTGCAAGCCTGCCGCGCACTTGCGTAACCGGTAATCGCCGCTGGGCGATGAAACGCTGCGCACCGACATAGTGAGATACATTTCAATCGAAACTTTTTTCATCATTCTGCGTTAACAAACGAGGCAGAGCGCCCTGACCATGCCGGTAAACTATTGATTGGCATGGAAAAAGCGCATCTTTATCAAAATCACAGGCTTGATTAACACAGCTTTAATTCTTGGCGAACGCCCGTTACTATCGGGTCAGCCTCGCGATTTGGGAGCGCTTTTTCGCTCCCCCGCCGGGCATTAACCCCAGCCAAGATTTCTTGGAGAGAGAGAGCCAATGAAACTCAAGTCCAGCCAGCTGCGTGACGCAGTTGTGATCGCGCTTGTCGCCGGTGCCACCACCGCGACGGCGCACGCCCAGGAAGCCACCAACCTCGACCGCATCGAGGTCACCGGTTCGCGCATCCGTCAGGTCGATACCGAAACCGCCCAGCCCGTTCTGAGCATCAGCCGCGCTTCGATCGAGAAGAGCGGTTTCAAGACGGTCGCCGACGTCCTGCAGAACATCGCCGCAGCCGGCAGCCCGGCCATCAGCCGTTCCGAGCCGCTGTCCTCCGGTGAAGCCGTCGGTGGCTTCTACATCGACCTGCGCAACCTCGGCGCCGAACGCACCCTGGTGCTGGTCGACGGCAAGCGCCTCGGCGCCAGCGTCAGCGGCCTGCAGGACGTGTCCCAGATTCCGTCGGCCATCGTCGAGCGCATCGACGTGTTGAAGGACGGCGCGTCGTCGATCTACGGCTCCGACGCGATCGCCGGTGTGATCAACATCATCACCCGCAAGAACTTCCAGGGCCTGGAAGCCAACGCCTACGTCGGCCAGTACGGCGAAGGCGACGGCCAGAAGACCAGCTACGACTTCGTGGCCGGCTTCACCGGTGACCGCGGTTCGATCACCATCGGCGCCGAGTACGCCGAAGAAAAGGAAGTGTGGGCCAAGGATCGCTGGTTCAGCCGTTATCCGCGCACCACCTTCCACCCGGCCCAGAACTGGAGCCCGGTCAGCCAGTGGGGCACCATCATCGATCCGGATACCGATGACTGGCTGGTGCTGAACCGCGGTGGCGACTACCGCGACGTCAACCAGTACCACGACCAGGACTTCGCCGGCATCACCGGTGACACCAGCAACTCCAATACGCAGATGCACCTGCTGACGCCGACCAAGCGTCGCTCGGTGTTCGCCAACGTCCAGTACGACCTGACCGACAACATCCGCTTCGTCTCCGACCTGCTGTACACCCGTCGTGAGTCGCAGGCCCAGGTCGCAGGCTATCCGTTGCAGTCTGCGTCGTATGAGCGCCTGGGTGCCAAGTGGGATGCCGACAGCTACTACAACCCCTTCGGCAAGGACATGGGCTTCATGCGCCGTGGCTGGGAAGTGCCGCGCCTGTCGACCAACAAGCTGACCACCTTCCGCTTCACCGGCGCCCTGCAGGGCAGCTTCCAGTTCAATGACAAGTACTTCGACTGGGAAGCCGGCTACATCTACCAGAACTCGGAGAACCAGCAGAGCCAGACCGGCAACTACAACGTGCTGGCGGTCAATGCCGCCACCGGCCCGTCGTTCTACAACCCGGCCACCGGCCGCGTCGAGTGCGGCACGGCAGCAGGCCTGGTCGATGGCTCCAACCCGATCTATGGCCCGGGCGCCGGCGGCTGCCTGCCGTGGAACCCGGCCATTCCGTACGGCCGTACCGGTGACGGTGGCCTGACCGGCAACCCGGATCTGCAGCAGTTCCTGTTCCCGACCACCAAGAACACCGGTGAAGTCACCACCAAGACCTACTACGCGAACATCGCCGGCAGCCTGTTCACCCTGCCCGCCGGCGACCTGGGCTTCGCGCTGGGTTACGAGTACCGCGAGGACAAGGGTTCGTACAATCCGGACGCCCTGTCGCAGACCGGCTACTCGACCGACCTGGCCGCCGGCCCGACCGGTGGTGGTTACGACGTCAACGAAGTCTATCTGGAGCTGAATGTTCCGATCCTGGCCGACCTGCCGGGTGCCAAGGAACTGAGCTTCAACGCCGCGACGCGCTACTCGAAGTACAGCACCTTCGGCAACACCACCAACAACAAGTTCGGCCTGAAGTGGAAGCCGATCGACCAGCTGCTGGTGCGTGCGACCTACGCCGAAGGCTTCCGTGCGCCGACCATCGACAATCTGTACGGTGGCAGCTCGCAGACCTTCGCGTACTTCACCGATCCGTGCGATACCGACTTCGGTTCGACCGGCCAGCCGGGCGTCGCTGCCCGTTGCGCCGCGGCCATCGGCCCGACCGCCAGCACCTTCCGCCAGCTGCGCCAGGGCTACGTGCCGGCCAGCGGTCCGGATGAGCAGACGCCGGACCCGTTCAACGCCGTCTCCAACCCGAACCTGACTCCGGAAAAGTCCAAGTCCAAGACCGTTGGCCTGGTATGGAGCCCGACCTTCGCCCAGGGCCTGAACATGAGCCTGGACTGGTGGAACATCAAGATCACCAACACGATCGTCACCGACAGCCCGGATGACCAGCTGAATGACTGCTACGTGCTTGGCATCGCCGAGCGCTGCAACTCGTTCACCCGTGATCCGAACCGTCACAACGTGATCAACCTGACCTACGCACCGCGTAACGCCGGTTACCAGGAAACCGAAGGCTTCGACTTCGACGTGGCGTACCGCTTCGAGACCGACAGCTGGGGTACCTTCAACGCCAACCTGCAGAACAGCTACGTCACCAAGAACGTGCTGAAGACCACCAATGCGCAGCAGGTGCCTGTGTCGATCCTCAATGGCTTCGGCAGCAACTTCCGCCTGCGTTCGAACCTGGTGCTGGGCTGGGAGCGTGGCGACTGGGGCGTGACCTGGGGCACCCGTTACTTCTCCAGCGTCAAGGAGCGTTGCTACTACAGCGACGAGTGCAGCCTGCCGGACTTCGGTTCGCCGGATCCGGTGCGCGACCAGCCGATGAACAAGCGTGGTTCGACCATGTTCCACGACGTCCAGGTTTCCTGGAACGCACCGTGGAATGCGACCATCGCCGTCGGCGCACGTAACGTGTTCGACCACTACGGCCCGCAGATGTACTCGGCACCGAACTCGCAGTTCTCCTACTACGGTGGCTACGACATCGGTCGCTTCATGTACATGCAGTACAAGCAGAAGTTCTGATCGGCACTCTGATCAGCTGATGCAGCAACGGCCCCGCAAGGGGCCGTTGTTCTTTGTGCGCCATGGACGGAGGCTGGCCGGCGCGCAACAAAAAAGGCCGCGGTGTCGCCGCGGCCTTCCTTCGACATCATTCCCGGGCGCTCATCCGTTCGGAATCAGCGTCTCGATCAGATGCTCGACGTACGCTTCGAAATCCTCGCGTGCCTGCTTGGGCTGCTGCAGCTGCAGCGACAACTGCAGGAAGCCGACATAGGCGGCATAGGCCAAGCGCGCGCGATGGCGTGCATCGGTCGAGCTGAGGCCGGCCTGGCGGAACGACGCGACCAGATAATCGAGGCGGCGCTGCGAGACGCGGTCGATCACCGGCCGCACCATCGGATGATCCAGTGCCTTCAGCAGCTCGCTGTAGATGATGTGCGGCTGCACTTCATGCGCCACCATCTGGAACAGCTGGCGCAGGCGCACGCGCGGATCCGGCACGTCTTCCAGGCTGCCGAACACCTGTTCCTGTTCGAACAGTTCCCAGCGCTCCAGCGCCGCTTGCAGCAATGCATCGCGCGAAGGGAAATGCCAGTAGAAACTGCCCTTGGTGACGCCGAGCCGCCGTGCCAGCGGCTCCACCGCGACGGCGCCGACACCTTGTTCAGCAATCAGATCGAGGGCCGCCTGGGCCCAGTCTTCGGCACTCAGGCGGCTGTTGCGGCCGGCGCGCGGTTCGCCGGCGGAAGCGTCAGGTTGATTCATGGGCTGATTTAACCATACGCCGGGGTTCGTTGCAGTACGCGGTTGCGGTCGAAACCGTCGCAGCCTCCCAGGCGAGGTCCATTCAGGGGACTTCCGCAGCGCACCATACCGTGCAGTATTGACTTCCCCCCGAACCGATCCATACTAGCAAGTATGGTTACGTCCCCACCTCCCGCTGCGTTCCATGACCTGCGCCTGGACGCCGCCCATGGCGCCCGCCTGGCAGCCACCGCCAGCGACCATGGCCGGCGCGGCCGGGTGCTGTTCGCGCATGGCTTCGGCCAGACCCGCCACGCCTGGAATGCCACTGCCCGCGCACTGAATGCCGCCGGCCTGCAGACGCTGGCCTACGACGCCCGCGGCCACGGCGATTCGGACTGGAATGCCGCCAACCTGCCCTATCACGGCGAACAGTTCGCCGATGACCTGATCGTGCTGGCCGGCGAGCAGCCGCGCCCGCCGGTACTGGTTGCCGCATCGATGGGCGGGCTGTTCGGCCTGCTGGCCGAGTCGCGCTGGCCCGGCCTGTTCTCGGCGATGGTGCTGGTCGACATCACCCCGCGCTGGGATACCGCCGGCGTCGAGCGCATCCTCGCCTTCATGACCGCCCATCCCGACGGCTTCGCTTCGCTGGCCCAGGCCGCCGACGTGATCTCGGCGTACATGCCGCACCGTCCGCGCAAATCCGAGCAGTCGCTGCGTGCGCTGCTGCGCGAGGACGGCCGCGGCCGCTGGCGCTGGCACTGGGATCCGCGCCTGGTGGCCGAACTGGCCCGCGACAGCGAACAGCACCAGGACGCACTGGCCGAGGCCGCGCGCCAGGTGAAGTGCCCGCTGCTGCTGGTCAGCGGCGGACGCAGCGACCTGGTCACGCCGCAGACCGTGGCCGAGTTCCTGGCGTTGGCGCCGCATGCGCGCCATGTGCAGCTGCCGCAGGCCACCCATATGGTCGCCGGCGATGACAACGACGCCTTTACCGCTACTGTGTTGGACTATCTGGACGTGTTGCCCGCAGCGGACGCTGCGGCTTCGTCCGCCACAAACGAGCACGTCACCGGAGCACGCTCATGAGCATCGTTCTTCCCTTCCTCGCCCTGCTGCTGGCAGGCGCGTTCGTCGCCTACCACCGCATGCGGCTGGTTACCTGGACGCTGATCAGCGTGGCCCTGCTGGCCGCCTGCTGGTTCATTCCCTACGTCAACCAGACCGCCACGATCGTCGCGGCCGCCGTGTTGGCCGTCATCGCCGTGCCGCTGCTGCTGCCGTTCATCCGCAAGCCGCTGCTGACCGGCCCGATGATGAAGGTGTTCCGCAAGGTGCTGCCGCCGCTGTCGCAGACCGAGCGCATCGCACTGGAAACCGGTTCGGTCGGTTTCGAGGGCGAACTGTTCACCGGTGATCCGGACTGGAACATCCTGCTCAACTATCCCAAGCCGCAGCTGACCGCCGAGGAACAGGCCTTCCTCGATGGCCCGGTGGAAGAGCTGTGCGCGATGGTCAACGACTGGGAAATCACCCATGTCCATGCGGACCTGCCGCCGGAACTGTGGGCCTTCATCAAGAAGAACAAGTTCTTCGGCATGATCATCCCGAAGGAATATGGCGGGCTGGGCTTCTCCGCACTGGCCCACCACAAGGTGATCCAGAAGCTGGCGTCGGTGTCTTCGGTGGTCAGCTCCACCGTCGGCGTGCCCAACTCGCTGGGCCCGGGTGAACTGCTGGTGCATTACGGCACCCAGGAACAGAAGGACCAGTACCTGCCGCGCCTGGCCGATGGCCGCGAAGTGCCCTGCTTCGGCCTGACCGGTCCGTTCGCCGGCTCCGACGCCACCTCGATCCCGGACTACGGCATCGTCTGCAAGGGCGAGTGGAACGGCGAGCAGGTGCTCGGCGTCAAGCTCACCTTCGACAAGCGCTACATCACCCTGGCCCCGGTCGCTTCGCTGATCGGCCTGGCGTTCCGCATGTACGACCCGGATGGCCTGATCGGCGATACCCGCGACATCGGCATCACCCTGGGCCTGCTGCCACGCGACACCGCCGGCGTTGAAATCGGCCGTCGCCACTTCCCGCTGAACTCGACGTTCCAGAACGGCCCGATCCGCGGCAAGAACGTGTTCATTCCGCTGACCCAGCTGATCGGTGGCGCGGCCATGGCCGGCAAGGGCTGGAACATGCTCAACGAGTGCCTGGCCGTGGGCCGCTCGATCACCCTGCCGTCCACCGCCAGTGGTGGTGCCAAGGCCGGTGCCGCGGTGACCGGCGCCTATGCGCGCATCCGCAAGCAGTTCGGCCTGTCGGTCGGCCGCTTCGAGGGCGTGGAAGAAGCGCTGGCCCGCATCGGCGGCAAGGCGTACAAGATCAGTGCGCTGTCGCAGGCCACCGCCGCCGCGGTTGACCGTGGCGACGTGCCGTCGGTGCCGTCGGCGATCGCCAAGTACCACTGCACCACCATGAGTCGCGAAGTGATCTCGGACATGATGGACGTGATCGGCGGCAAGGGCATCATCCTGGGGCCGCGCAACTTCGCTGGCCGCAGCTGGCAGGCCGCGCCGATCGCGATCACCGTGGAGGGCGCCAACATCATGACCCGCAGCCTGCTGATCTTCGGCCAGGGTGCGATCCTGTGCCACCCGTGGGTGCTGAAGGAAATGAAGGCCGCGCAGGATCCGGATACCCGCGCCGGCCTGCAGGACTTCGACCGCAGCCTGTTCGGCCACATCCGCTTCGGCATCTCCAATGCCGTGCGTTCGTTCTGGTTCGGCCTGACCGGCGCGCGCTTCGGTGCCGCCCCGGGCGACGCCTATACCCGCCGCTACTTCCGCAAGCTGGACCGCTACTCGGCCAACCTGGCGCTGATGGCCGACATCTCGATGATGACCCTCGGCGGCAAGCTGAAGTTCAAGGAATCGCTGTCCGGCCGCCTGGGCGATGTGCTGAGCCACGTCTACATGACCAGCGCCATGCTCAAGCGCTACCACGACGAAGGCGCACCGCAGGCCGACCAGCCGCTGCTGGCCTGGGCCTTCCATGACAGCGTGCACAAGATCGAAGAGTCGCTGTCGGCCGCACTGCGCAACTTCCCGATCCGTCCGATCGGCTGGCTGATGTGGGCACTGATCTTCCCGCTGGGCCGTCGTGCCGAGGCTCCGGGCGATCGCCTGAGCCGTCGTGTCGCCGCCCTGCTGATGGCGCCGAATGAAGCCCGCGACCGTCTGGCCAGTGGCGTGTTCCTGACCCCGTGCGAGAACAACCCGGGCGGCCGTATCAACAGCTACCTGAGCAAGGCGATCATGGCCGAGCCGGTGGAGCGCAAGTTCCTGAAGGCGCTGAAGAGCAAGGGCATCGAGGCGCTGGACTTCAAGGCGCAGCTGGACGAAGCCGTGGCCGAGGGCGTGATCACCCAGGATGAGCGCAGCCTGCTGGAAGAGCTGCGCACGCTGACCCTGGACACCATCACCGTGGACGACTTCGACACCCACGAACTGCGCGCGGCCAGCTACTACGACCGCCAGCACAAGGACCCGCATTCGCAGGCAGCCTGATCGCCCGCGACACGCGTTGCTTCGACGGCGGGCCTCGGCCCGCCGTCGCTTTATCCGCCGACCGGAATACCCACCATGTCCACGCCCCTGCTCTCGCTTTACCACCGGCTGCAGCGCTGGCCCGCCGGCACCTGGCTGTTCTCGCGCGCGGTGTGCTTCAAGGCGCCCTACTTCGCCAGCATCGCGCCACGCATCACCCGCCTGGAACACGGCCGCTGCGAAGGCACGCTGGCCGACCGCCGCAGGGTGCGCAACCACATCGGCACGGTGCACGCGATCGCGATGTGCAACCTGGCCGAACTGACCGCCGGGTTGATGGTCGATGCATCGCTGCCGAAGGGCATGCGCTGGATCCCGAAGGGGATGCAGGTGCAGTACCTGGCCAAGGCACGTGGCACGCTGCAGGCGGTGGCGTTGCCAGCACAGCCGATTGTCGTCGCGGCCGAGGGCTATGCGCTGCCGGTGACGGTGAGCGTGCGCGACCGTGCGGGCACGGAGGTGTTCAGCGCGGTGATCGACATGTGGTTGTCGCCGGCGAAGTAGGTTCCCGCGAACGGCGCAGCCCCTCGTGGGTGGACGGTTGATCGCGGAAAGCCCTGGTTAGGCTGGGGACGGTGGGTTCGCGGGGGACGCCGTGAACCCATCCCTGGGGACTTGGCCGCGGCATCCATGCCGCGGACACCCCCGCGAACCCACCGCCCCCAGCCTCGGACGCATCTCTGCGGCGTCCACCACGCAAGAGAAAAAAGAAGGGCAGAAGCAAAAGCAAAAGCGGCCCACCGGCCGCTTTTTGCTGTTGCTCTTGAACTTCTTTTTCTTCTCCGTGGGCTGGCCGCGCCCTGAAACTGTCAGGGGTGTGGCGGGTGGGCCGTTCAGGGGCGTTGGCGCCATGGATGGCGCCATCGAGCTTACATGGACGTACTTGCAGCGTCCCCTTGCACGGCCCACCCGCCACACCCGACACATGACCCGCTCCACGCGACCAACCCACGAGGGGCTGCGCCGTTGGCTGGAAACTACGCCAGCGCGCGAAACACCAACGCCAGGATCGCCGGCATCGCCTGGATCATGAAAATACGGCGGCTCACGCTGTACGCGCCATAGCACCCCGCCACCACCACGCAGGCCAGCGAGAACGTCACCAGCACCGGCTGATCGATCACCAGCCCCACCACGATGCCTGCCGCCAGGAAGCCGTTGTACAGGCCCTGGTTGGCCGCCAGCACGCGCGTGGCCCCGGCCTTCTCCGGCGTGTTGCGGAAGGTCTTCAGGCCCAGCGGGCGGGTCCACAGGAACATCTCCAGGACCAGGAAATAGACGTGCAGCAGTGCGACCAGCAAGGTCAGGGCGAGTGCGATCCAGTACATGTGCGGTTCCTTGGACAGGGAAGGAGAATGGGGTCAGCGCCCTATCCCCGCGGGAAAGGGCTCTGACCCCGGCAAATCAACGGTCGCGCGGCAGCTTCTTTTCTTCGCGCAGCACGCCGAACGCAGCCAGGGTCATGAAGCCGGCCACCAGTACGCCGCCGATGAACACCACGTGCGAACCGAACAGGGTCAGTGCCTTGTGGATCCAGGTGAACCCCAGGTCCGCGCCGCGGTACACCACGGTGTCGATCGCCGCGCCGGCCTTGTAGCGCCACTGCCGGTCCACGCGCGTGTAGATGGTCTCGCGCGCCGGCTTGGCCAGTGCGAATTCGCTGGCGCGGGTCATCACCTGCACCACCGCGACCATCAACGGCATCGGCGAGGCTGCCAGCACCGAGAAGCCGATCAGGATCGCGAAACCGGGAATCAGCAGCGCCGGCGCGATGCCGTGGCGCGACAGCAGCCAGCGGGTCAGGCCCACCTGCATCAGCAGCGCCAGCGCGTTCACCGCCAGGTCGATGCGCGAGAAGAACGCGGTACTGGCCGCCGGGTCGGTAAACGCCGCGCGCACGATGCTGGCCTGCTGGTTGTACAGCAGCGTGCCGACGCCCACGCCGAACACCACCATCACCGCCAACCAGCGCAGCAGCGGCTCGCGCACGATCAGTTTCAGGCCGTCCAGCACGCTGCCGCCCATCGGTTGCTCGCCGGACACCAGTTGCTGCTCGCGTTCGCGCAGCACCGCCCAATGCCGCAGCCGCCAGATGCACAACAGGCACACGACCAGGAATGCTGCCGAGACCAGCATCAGGTTGGCGATGCCCACGCGCTGCGCCAGCGCGCTGGTGATCAACGGGCCGAGGAACGCGCCAACGGTGCCGGCCGCACCGATGTAGCCGTAGTAGGCACGCGCCTGTGCGTTGGAGAACACGTCGGCCATGAAGCTCCAGAACACCGCCACCGCGAACAGGTTGAAGACCATCACCCAGAGGAAGAAGGCCATGCCCCGCCCTGGCACGTGACTGTCGAACAGTGCGTAGAACCCCAGCAGGGTGACGATGAAGAAGCCGTACACCACGGGAAGGAACACACGGCGCGGGAAGCGGCTGACCAGCCAGCCGTACACCGGCTGCAGCACCAGCATGATCACGAACACGCAGGAGAACAGGAACTGCAGGACGAAGTCCTTCAACGCGATGCCATGGCTGGCGAACCAGGTGATCAGCACGGGCGGGAACACCGTTTCCAGGTCCGCCGAGGCGGCCATGGCCTCACGCACCGGGCGCAGCACGTAGTAGCCGCTGAGCAGGCAGAAGAAGTACAGGAACGACCACCACAGCGCCGGCGACTCGCGCAGCGCCGCCGCCAGGCCCTGCAGCGGCCCCTTGCCCGATGCAGCGCTCATGCAGCGCCCCTCGCCCACAGACGGCGGTTGGACAGCAGCATGGCAGGCTCCGGGGCGGTGAAGCGCGTACGTTAGCCAATGCACTGAAACATCGCCAGCGTGACGCGCCCTCGCGCCTGCGGACGGACGCGACGACCGGCCTGGACGACACGTTCCGATACACACTTTCGGGGCGTCAAAATTCCAACTTTTTCAACAAGATGCGCATTCATCTTCGCTCTGTTTGTGCACAGGGGAAAAGCGGCGCTAGAATCGCCATCAGCAGTCGCGCACGGGTCCAACCGATGAAAAAGAACAGCCTGCGTCGTCCGATCCGTTCGGCGGCCACCGGTTTGCTGGGCATGTTGATGCCCGTTGCCTTGTCCACCACCGCGCAGACACCGCCGGCGTTGCCGCCGATGCCGACCAACATCGAATCCGCGACGGCTGCCACCGTCGCCCACACCCAGCCTGCGGCCTACCGCACCGGTCTGGTGCCGCGCGTCCAGGCGCCGGCGGCTGGCTTCAACGTCGCCAACATCGAATCGATGGCGCAGCAGCTGACCTATGGCGAGCGCGTGCCAGGCATGGCGGTGGCGATCGTGCAGGGCGGCCGCATTCTCAGCGCGCGTGGCTATGGCGTCACCGACGTCAACAACCCGCTGCCGGTCGATGCGCACACCGTGTTCCGCCTGGCCTCGCTGTCCAAGGCCTTCGCCGGCACCATGGCCGGCCTGCTGGTCAACGACGGCACGCTGCGCTGGGACAGCAAGGTCACCGACTACGTGCCGGGCTTCCGCCTCAATTCGCCCGAAGCCACCGACCGCCTGACCGTGGCCGACGTGCTCAGCCATCGCGTCGGCCTGCCGTACAACGCCTACGACCGCGACATCGAAGGCAACGCCGAGTACTACGCGCTGACCCAGAAGCTGGCCAACACCAGCCTGAAATGCCTGCCGGGCGACTGCTACGCCTACCAGAATGTGGCCTTCAGCCTGATCGGCGACGTTGTCTATGCGGCCTCGGGCAGCTTCTACGAGCAGTCGGTCGAGCGCCGCATCTTCAAGCCGCTGGGCATGAATGATGCCAGCCTCGGTCTGGCCGGCATCCAGGCCAGCTCGCGCTGGGCGCGTCCGCACGTGCGCAGCCGCAACGGCTGGGTCTCGCTGACGCCCAAGCCCACCTATTACCGCGTCGCTCCGGCGGCTGGCGTCAACGCCAGCGCCAGCGACATGGCGCAGTGGCTGCTGGCCCACACCGGCCATCGCCCCGACGTGCTGCCGGCACCGCTGCTGGCCACCCTGCATTCAAGCCTGATCAACACGCCGGGCGAGATGCGTTCGGGCTGGCGCCGTGAGCGCCTGCACTCGGCGGGCTACGCATTGGGTTGGCGTACCTTCGACTACGCCGGCCACGACGTGGTGTTCCATGCAGGTGCCGTGCAGGGCTATCGCGGCCTGGTCGCGCTGGTGCCGGAACGTGACCTCGGCATCGCCATCCTCTGGAATGGCGAAAGCGGCCTGCCCAGCGGCCTGCTGCCGACCGTGCTCGACTCGGCGCTCGGCCTGCCGGCGCAGCGCTGGCTGGACGTGGACACCGACTTCGGCAGCGACAACCTGATGGCCGAGGGCGCAAGCCCGGCGCAGCAGGACAAGCGCAAGGGCAAGGGCGCCTCGGGCAACCGCGCGGTGGCTTCGCCGCGCTGACCAGGCGGGCTCGACCGTGTGTGCGAAGGGCGGCCCATCGGTCGCCCTTTTTGTTGGCCGTTGCAGCGTCGAGCCCATGCTCGGCTCTGCAGTTCCGCAGCGCTAGTGCGCGAAGTAGTGCATGCCGCCGTCCACTGGAATCACCGCACCGGTGATGTAACCCGCCAGCGGCGAGGCCAGGAACGCCACCAGCGGCGCCACTTCCTCCGGTTCACCAAAGCGTCCGATCGGGATGTTGCGGGCAATGAACGCGCGTCTGCTTTCCTCGGTGGGGTGCAGGCGGTCCAGGATCTGCGCGCTGTTGATGCGCCCCGGTGCAATCGCGTTCACCGTGATGCCCTGCCCCGCCACCTCCGACGACAGGCCCTTGCTCCACAGGTGCAATGCCGCCTTCGCCGCGGTGGCCGCGTTCACCGCGCGCGGTTCCATCGAACCGCTGAAATTGATCACCCGTCCCCATGCCTGCGCCTGCATGCCGGGCAACAGCGCCTGGGTCAGCCGTCGTGCGGCGGAGAAGTTCAGGGCGATCGCTTCCTCCCAGATATCGTCATCGGCATCGACCGTGGTCGGCCGGGAACCGCCTGCGGCATTGACCAGGATGTCGACACGCTGCAATGCCTCACGGGATGCGTCCGCGATGTACCGGAGGTCGCCGGCAACCGTGACATCGCCGGCCACGATGACCGGTGCAGCGCCGCCTTCGGCTTCGATCCGCGCCGCCAGCGCCTGCAGCGGTGCCCGCTGCCGCGACGTGATGGCAATGCGCACGCCCTGGGCCGCCAGCTGCCTGGCGACGGCGGCACCGATGCCGCTGGCCGCGCCCGTCACCAACGCGGTACGGCCAGCAAGATTCAAGTCCATGGTGTTCTCCTGTCAGCGTGGCCGGCGAATCCGGTCCGTGCACGACATGCTGTTTGATCACCCCTGATTGATAAACTCCACGCAGGTTTCAGCATTCAACACCCGGGGTGTCAGATGAACCTGCTGGAGAGCATGCAGGTCTACGTGCTGATCGTGGACCAGGGCAGCCTCAGTGCGGCAGCCGCGGCGATGGATATCTCGGCAACGATGGCCGGCAAGCACCTGCGCGCATTGGAAGCCCGGCTGGGCATGCAGCTGTTGAGCCGTACCACCCGGCGCCAGCACATGACACCGTTCGGCGAGGACTACTACGCGCGCTGCAAGGAGATCCTGCGCCTGGTGGAGGAAACCGACGCGCAGGCGCAGCACCAGCAGCTCTCACCGGCGGGCACGCTGCGCATCAGCGCACCGGTGATCTTCGGTACACACGCGCTGGTACCGGCGCTGGCCGAGTACATGGCCCGTCATCCGGATGTCCGGGTCGAAGCCACGCTGACCGATCGTGTGGTCGACCTGGCCGAAGAGGGCTTCGAGGCGGCACTGCGCATCGGCACGCTGGCCGACAGCAGCGTGCTGGTGGCACGAGCACTGGCCCCCTATCGCTTGATGATGTGCGCCTCGCCGGCGTATCTGGCCAGGCACGGCACGCCACGCAGCGTGCACGCACTTGCCGGCCATCAATGCCTGTCGTTCGAACCGAGTGCGCTTGCCCAGTGGCTGCAGGACGACGCTGGCGAGCTCGACCACGTGCCCGACGGCCGACTGCAGATCAACAATGGCGAAGCGCTGCGTTCGGCGGCGCTGCACGGCCTCGGCATCGTCCTGCAATCGACGCTGCTGCTGGCCGCCGATGTCGAGGCGGGGCGTCTGGTGCAGCTGTTCCCGGAATACGGTCAGGCCGGTCGGCCGATGCACGTGGTCTATGCGCACGACCGATACCACTCCACCCGCCTGCGCAGCTTCCTCGACTTCCTGATGGAGCGCTTTCCAGCGGCGCCGCACGGCTAGCGCCGACCGTCAGCAAAGCGGTCGAGCCTGGCTCGACTCGACGCTACAAGTGGCCCATAAAAAAACCCCCTCCCCGCTGGGCAGCCAGGGAAGGGGGTTTCAGGATGCGGCTATCGGGAAGTACTTAGATCAGCGGCGCCGGGGTTGCCGGCAGAGCGACCGGAGCGGCCTTCTTCTTGCGGGCGGCCGGCTTGCGCTTGGCAACCTTCTTCGCTGCCTTCTTCGGGGCAGCCTTCTTGGTGGCCTTCTTCGCGGTCTTCTTCACTGCCTTCTTGGCGGTCTTCTTGACGGCCTTCTTGGCAGTGGCCTTCTTCGCGACCTTCTTGGCCGGCTTGCGCGCCGCCGCCTTCTTGGCAGTCTTCTTGGTGGCCTTCTTGGCTACCTTCTTGGTGGCCTTCTTGGCAGCGGACTTCTTGGCTACCTTCTTCGCCGCCTTCTTCACTGCCTTCTTCGCAGTGGTCTTCTTGGCGACCTTCTTCGCAGCCTTCTTCACTGCCTTCTTGGCGGTTGCCTTCTTCGCGACCTTCTTCACTGCCTTCTTGGCAGCGGCCTTCTTCGCGACCTTCTTCACCGCTTTCTTGGCGGCGGGCTTCTTCTTCGCAGCTTTCTTGGTTGCCATGGGATGGCTCCTCGTCAGTGATAGGGAGTTGAAACGCCCAGTTGGATCAAACCCGCGGATGCTGCGTGCGGGGACCGCCGGCGCGTCAGGCGCGCCGTTACGGATGCGGCAATGCCCGCCTCGATCGGCGGAGCGGGCATCGGAACGGGAGTTGCCTTGCATTTCTCCGGGGGAAGCGGGGCCATGTCCACCGTCATCAGGGTCGCGGTGGTCTTGAAGGGGCTGCTTCGCATCGGACGATTGATTCTGCGCACTCGGTTGGGCAGGCAAGGTCTGCTGAGGCGAAACCTAATCACGGTTTTTTTTACTGTCAACAACCCCCGCGAAAAATTTTCACATCCGCGCCTTCCCGGGCGACGCCGGCGCCACCACTCTGCACGGCCTGCAACGACGGTGGAAGCGGCGCGCACGCACGTTGCCTGCATCGATGCCAATGCAGGCGTTGATCAAAAAACACTTGAAATAAGCACTCCGCGTAGACAGGCGCAGGCAAGGCACAACGGCGTACGCGCATCGTCGGTGGTCACCGGCACCGCCGCCAACGCCAGCACAACGGCGCCGCAACGGGGGGCGAAAAGTTTTCACATTCGAACGCTTCGGCGCGGGGCTGAAACGCGGATTTGCGCAAAACTGCGCACGCCCATCGGCACCGTTCGCCTGTCGGCTGATGCCACGCCGAGGGTGCACAGCGAACCCCGCGTCATGAGTCCGACGCGGTCGCCAAAACAAAAACGGCCACCCGAAGGTGGCCGTTCCAGAATCCGGAAACGACGACTCAGTGGTCGTCGTTCTCCAGGGCTTCGGCGTACGCGTCCGGGTCCAGCAGCTCGTTGACCTCTTCGGCGTTGGTCAGTTCGATCACGAACATCCAGCCTTCGCCGTAGGCATCTTCGTTGATGGTTTCCGGCTTGTCGGACAGGGCCGAGTTGACCTCGACGACCTTGCCGCTGATCGGGCTGTAGACGTCCGAGGCGGCCTTCACCGACTCGACGACGGCGATCTGTTCGCCGGCCTTGGCGTCGGCGCCGACTTCCGGCAGTTCGACGTAGACCAGGTCACCCAGCAGGCCCTGGGCGTGGTCGGAAATACCGACGGTGACGCGGCCATTGCCTTCGACACGGGCCCACTCATGGGACTTGAGGAACTTGAGGTCGCCGGGGATCTCGCTCATGGGACTGCTCCAGAGATATGCAGGGGTGGAAAAAACGGGGCTAGTGTAACCAACCGGCCGCCACTGCTGTCAGTGACGACCGGCACGTTCGGATCAGGCGTCGGCGAGCACGCCGGGCTGGGCCTGGCCTTCGCGCACGAACGGGAACTTGACCACGCGCACCGGCACCTGCCGGCCGCGGATGTCGACGGTGACCTCGCCGAGTTCACCGGCCGGCACGCGGGCGAAGGCGATGCCCTTGGCCAGGGTCGGCGAGAAGGTGCCGGACAGGATCTCGCCCTGGCCGCCAGCGGTGGTCACCGCCTGGCCGTGGCGCAGCACGCCCTTCTCGTCCATCACCAGGCCGATCATCTGGCGCGCGGTGCCGGCGGCCTTCTGCGCCTCCAGCACGTCGCGGCCGATGAAGTCGCGGCCTTCGTCCAGCGACACGGTCCAGGCCAGTGCCGCTTCATACGGGCTGATCTCTTCGTCCATGTCCTGGCCGTACAGGTTCATGCCGGCCTCCAGGCGCAGGGTGTCGCGCGCACCGAGGCCGGCCGGCTTCACGCCTGCCGCCAGCAGGCGGTTCCAGAAGGCGACCACGGCATCCTGCGGCAGCAGGATCTCGAAACCGTCTTCACCGGTGTAGCCGGTGCGGGCGACAAACAACTCGACGCCGTCGTCGGACTGCGCCTGCAGGGCGGCGAAGCGGCCCAGCTTGGTCAGTGCTGCACGGTCGGCTTCGCGGGCCAGGCCGATCACGATGTCGCGCGCCTGCGGGCCCTGCACGGCGAGGATGGCCAGGTCCGGGCGCTGCTCGACGGAAACACCGAACGGTGCCGCCTGCTCACGCAGCCAGGCCAGGTCCTTTTCGCGGGTGGAGGCATTGACCACCATGCGGAAGAAATCGTCGCCCAGGTAGTAGACGATCAGGTCGTCGATGACGCCGCCGCGCGGATTCAGCATGCACGAGTACAGGGCCTTGCCGGTCACCTTCAGTTTGTCGATCGAATTGGCCAGCAGGCGGCGCAGGAACGGCTTGACCTGGTCACCGCGCAGGTCGACCACGGTCATGTGACTGACGTCGAACACGCCGGCTTCGCGACGCACCAGGTGGTGTTCGTCCAGCTGCGAGCCGTAGTGGATGGGCATGTCCCAACCCCCGAAATCGACCATCTTGGCGCCAAGGGCGCGGTGGGTATCGTTGAGCAGCGTCTTCTGGGTCATGACCGGTCCGGCAGCAGAGGAAACAGGAATTCCCATTATCCCAGATCGGTCGCCCGCAGGCGTGCCGCAGCGCAGCGGTTCGTGGAAGCGGAAGCGCGGCCCGCCGCGCCCTTTCCCTTTCGGGCAAGGCAATGGCTGCGCTCCCCGCAACCGCCTGTTACAGGCGCACCCGCCCACGCAGGATGTCGACGAACATCACCCAGTCACCCATGAATGAATACAGCGGATGCCGGAAGGTGGCCGGGCGATTCTTCTCGAAGAAGACGTGGCCGACCCAGGCGAATCCATAACCGCAGAACAACGCGGCCAGCAGGAGCGTCGGCTGGCCGCGCAACACGGCAGCCGCAGCCAGCAGCAGCACCCCGCAGCTGCCGATGAAATGCAGGCGCCGCGAGACCGGGTGGCGGTGCTCGCTGAGATAGAACGGATAGAACTCGCGGAAGCTGGCGAAGCGGGACATGCGCGTGCTCCGGGGGCCGTGGTCACTGCCATCATGCGCCTTACCGGGATGCAGCGCTGCGCGCTTGCGGGGCATGGCCCGGCGGCCGTTGTAGAGCCGAGCCATGCTCGGCTGCCTTGGCCTTTGTAGCGCCAAGCTTGCTCGACTGCTCCCCGGAGAAGCAGCCGAGCATGGCTCGGCTCTACAAAAGGGTGGGCGCGGTCGAGCCTGGCTCGACGCTACACCGGGGGCGTGCGCGGACCGAACATGATCACCGCCATGCCGGCCAGGCACAGGGCTGCACCGAACAGGTCCCAGCGGCTGGGGCGGATGCCGTCGACCAGCCACAACCAGAACAGCGCGGTGCCGATGTACACGCCACCGTAGGCGGCATAGACCCGTCCACTGGCAGTCGGGTGCAGAGTCAGCAGCCAGGCGAACAGGGCCAGGCTGGCCGCGGCCGGCAGCAGCAACCAGACGCTGCCTCCCTTGCGCAGCCACAACCATGGCAGGTAACAGCCGACGATCTCGGCCAGCGCGGTCAGCAGGAACAGGCCAAGCGTCTTCACGCTTTTTCTGCTGCCTTGGCGTGCTGCCACAGCGCTTCCTGCGCATCCAGGTCCAGTGCCGCCAACGCCTCCCCCTGCGCCTCGGCCTGCGCTTCCATCGCGCGGAAGCGCCGCTCGAACTTGTGGTTGGCCCCGCGCAGTGCGGCGCCCAGATCGATATCGGCGTGCCGGGCCAGATTGGCGCAGACGAACAGCAGGTCGCCCAGTTCTTCCTGCAGGCGCGCCTTGTTGCCCGCGATATCGCCGCGCTCGAATTCCTCTCGCAGCTCCTGCAGCTCCTCGGTCGCCTTGTCCAGCACAGGCAGCGGGCCCGGCCAGTCGAAACCGACCTTGGCCGCGCGCGACTGGAGCTTCACGGCGCGCTGCCATTCCGGCAGGCCACGCGAGATACCGGCCAGTGCGGAGGTGTCCTGCTCGCCCTTGGCGGCACGCTCGGCGCGCTTGATCGCGTCCCAGTTGCGCATCACTCCGTCGGCATCGTCGACGCTGACATCGGCAAACACATGCGGGTGACGGCGCTGCATCTTGTCGCTGATCGCACGTGCGACATCGGCGAAGGCAAATGCCCCCTGCTCCTCGGCCATGCGTGCGTGGAACACCACCTGCAGCAGCAGGTCGCCGAGCTCGTCGCAGAGATCGTCGAGGTCGCCGCGGTCGATCGCATCGGCCACCTCGTAGGCTTCCTCGATGGTGTACGGGGCAATGGTCGAGAAGTCCTGCTCCAGGTCCCATGGGCAACCTCCCTGCGGGTCGCGCAGGCGCGCCATGATGACCAGCAGGCGTTCCAGTTGATGGCTTGCCTCGCTGCCGGTGGCAGGGGTGTCATGCGCGCTCATGCGGCCTCCAGGTTCAGTCGGACAACCAGTCGCGCCACGGCAGGCTGGTATCACCAAGGGCAATGAAATCGCCGTTCAACAGCGTTTCGCGGCGGTTGTAACGGAACGGCTTGCCGGTCGCGGCCGACAGCACCGCGCCACCCGCCGCATGCAGCACGCACTGGCCGGCGGCGGTATCCCATTCAGAGGTCGGGCCGAGCCGCGGATAGACATCCAGGCCGCCTTCGGCGATCCGGCAGAATTTCAGCGACGAGCCCTGCGCGATGGTCTCGATGCGGCCCATGCGCGCCAGCAGCGCCTCGGTTTCCGGCGAACGGTGCGATCGGCTGGCGGCGACGCGCAGCGGAGCAGTGGCCGGCGTGCGGGTGCGCAGCACGGTGTCGTGCAGACCCTGCCGCCGATAGGCCAATTCCCCGCGCATGGCATGCCAGACAATACCGGTGACCGGCGCCAGCACCACGCCGAATGCCGGTGCGCCCTGGTAGATCAAGGCAATGTTGACGCTGAACTCACCGTTGCGCTTGACGAACTCGCGGGTGCCGTCGAGCGGGTCCACCAGCCAGTAGGCGCCCCAGTGGCGGCGCTGCTCCCAGCCCACCTGCGCCGATTCCTCGGACAGGATCGGCAGGTCCGGGGTCAGCTGGCGCAGGCCCAGTTCAATGACCTGGTTGGCGGCCAGGTCAGCTGCGGTGACCGGGCTGTTGTCGTCCTTGATCTGCACGTCGAAGCCATCGGCATACACCTGCATGATGGCCTGTCCGGCTTCCTGGGCGATGGCGATGGCGGTCTCGCGCAGGTCCGTCGTCAGCTTGATCATCGCGTTCCCTGCAACCACTGGCGGGCAATGAACAGCGCCGCCAGCGAGCGTCCCTCTGAGAAGTCCTCGCGCAGCATCAGCTGGTCCAGTTCGGCCAGCTTCCACGGCACCACTTCCAGCTCCTCCGGCTCGTCGCCGGCCAGTTTTTCCGGGTACAGGTCGCGCGCCACCACCAGCCACGACTGGTGGCTCATGTAGGTCGGGGCCAGGGTCATCGCGCGCAGCACGTCGACCCGGCGCGCACCATAACCGGCCTCTTCCTTCAGTTCGCGGTCGGCCGCCTGCTCGGGCGTCTCGCCGGCATCGATCCGGCCCTTCACCAGCCCCAGTTCGTAACGGTGCATGCCAGCGGCGTATTCACGTACCAGCAGCACGGTTTCGTCGTCGAGCATCGGCACCACCACCACCGCACCGTGCCCACGGCTGACCAGGCGCTCGAAGCGGCGGCGTTCGCCGTTGGAGAACTCCAGGTCCAGGTGCTGGCGCTGGAAGGGGCCGTTCTCCTCATCGGTGATCCGATGGATGATCGGCAAGCGACGGCCGGCACGGTCATCGTTCATGCGGAATCTCCGCGGCGACCGGCGGCTGCGCCGGGGCCGATAGAATGTGCAGGCAGCAACATGTTCATGAGCCCGAAATGCTAGCAGACCCAACCCCCTCCCCGCTGGCCCGCCACTGGCGGCAGCGCGACCTGCAGGTGCTGTGGCACCCGTGCACGCAGATGCGTGAGCATCCGGACACCCTGCCGCTGGTACCGATTTCCCGTGGCGAAGGCGCATGGCTGATCGACCACGACGGCAACCGCTATCTGGACGCGGTCAGCAGCTGGTGGACCAATCTGTTCGGTCATGCCGAACCGCGCATCGGGGGCGCCATCGCTGCCCAGGCCGGGCAGCTGGAACAGGTGATGCTCGCCGGTTTCGGCCACGAGCCGGCGATCACCCTGGCCGAACGCCTGCTGGCACTGGCGCCACGCCAGGCCGGCCGCGAACCGCTGGCCAAGGTGTTCTACGCCGACAACGGGTCCGCCGGCGTGGAAGTGGCGCTGAAGATGGCCTTCCAGTACTTCCAGAACCGCGGAGAGCCCCGGCGCACGCGCTTCATCGCGCTCGAGAACGGCTACCACGGCGAAACCCTGGGCGCGCTGGCGCTGGGTGACATTCCGCTGTACCGCCGCGTCTATGCGCCGCTGCTGGCCGAGGGCCTGTTCGCGCCGTCGCCCGATGCCTACCTGGCCGAACCGGGCCAGAGCGCGGCCGATCGCGCACGGCAGGCGGCCGATGGCCTGGCCACGCTGTTCGACCAGCACCCGGGCGAGGTCTGCGCGGTGATCCTGGAACCGCGCCTGCAGTGTGCCGGCGGCATGCGCATGCATGACCCGGTCTACCTGCAGCGCGTGCGCGAACTGTGCGATGCCCATGGCGCGTTCATGATCGCC
Source organism: Stenotrophomonas sp. YJH_SMC_110 (assembly GCF_059369255.1). Classification (NCBI taxonomy): domain Bacteria; kingdom Pseudomonadati; phylum Pseudomonadota; class Gammaproteobacteria; order Lysobacterales; family Lysobacteraceae; genus Stenotrophomonas; species Stenotrophomonas sp. YJH_SMC_110. Next base: position 103,210 of record NZ_JCAFSM010000011.1, read on the forward strand.
GACGAGATCGCCACCGGCTTCGGCCGCACCGGCACCCTGTTCGCCTGCGAGCAGGCCGGGGTGATGCCGGACCTGATGTGCCTGTCCAAGGGCCTGACCGGCGGCTTCCTGCCACTGGCCGCCGTACTGGCGACGCAGGCGCTGTATGACGCCTTCCTCGACGACTCGCGCGAGCGCGCCTTCCTGCATTCGCACAGTTACACCGGCAACCCGCTGGCCTGCGCCGCGGCGCTGGCGACGCTGGACATCTTCCGCGACGACGATGTGATCGCGCGCAACCGGGGCATCGCCTCGGTGATGGGCACGCTGGCGGCACCGTTTGCCGACCACCCGCACGTGGCCGACGTGCGCCAGGCCGGCATGGTGGTGGCGTTCGAGCTGTCGCGCGACGGCAACAAGCGCACGCCGTTCGACCCGGGCCTGCGGCTGGGCCTGCAGGCCTACAAGGCCGCCCTCAAGCGCGGCGTGGTGCTGCGCCCGCTGGGCGACGTGCTGTACTGGATGCCACCCTACTGCGTGGACGACGAACAACTGGAGCTGCTGGCGCACACCACGCTGGCGGCCATCGACGAGGCGATTGCATGCGCGTGACCCGCTGCCCCATCGACCTGGCGCTGCACAGCGGCCAGACCGTGACCCTGCCGGAAGAGACCGCCAATCACCTGGTGCGGGTGATGCGCCTGCGCGAAGGCGATACCTGCGTGCTGTTCAACGGCGATGGCCACGACTACAGCGCGACGCTGACCGTGGCCGGCAAGCGCGAGGTGCAGGTCCGCATCGACGCCGTGCAGGCCATCGACAATGAATCCCCGCTGGCGATCACCCTGCTGCAGGGCATCGCCCGTGGCGAGAAGATGGACCTGATCCTGCAGAAGGCCACCGAGCTGGGCGTGGTCGCGATCATTCCGGTCAACGCCGAGCGCACCGAGGTGAAGCTGGACGCGGCACGGGCGGAAAAGCGCGTGGCGCACTGGAACAACGTGGTGACCTCGGCCTGCGGCCAGTCCGGGCGCGCGCGCATTCCGCCGGTAGGATCGCCGCTGTCGCTGGCGCAGGCTGCGGCGGCGCTGCCAGCCGATTCGCTGCGGCTGACCCTGGATCCGCACGGAGCACATCGCCTGTCGACGCTGGAAGCCGCTCCCGCTGGCGGCATCGTGATTGCAATCGGCCCGGAAGGCGGCTGGTCGCCACGCGACCGCGATCAACTGGCCGCAGCAGGGTTCCAGGGGCTGCAACTGGGGCCGCGGATCCTGCGCACGGAAACGGCCGGACTGGCCGCGATCGCGGCGTTGCAAGCGCGCTTGGGCGATCTGGGGTAAGGCTGATTCGTGGTAGTGCCGGCCGCTGGCCGGCATCCACGGGATCATGAGGTTGCCGGCCAGCGGCCGGCACTACCAGCTACCCGACCGGCGGATTGCCGATCAGGCCGCCAGCGGATGTCGACGCTGGAAGCCGCTCCCGCTGTCGGCATCGTGATTGCAAGCGGCAGGATTCCAGGGGCTGCAACTGGGGCTGCGGATCCTGCGCACGGAAACGGCCGGACTGGCCGCGATCGCGGCGTTGCAGGCGCAGTTGGGCGATCTGGGGTGAGGCTGATTCGTGGCAGTGCCGGCCGCTGGCCGGCATCCACGGGATCATGGGGTTGCCGGCCAGCGGCCGGCACTACCGGGAACCCGACCGGCGGATTGCCGATCAGGCCGCCAGCGGATGTCGACGCTGGAAGCCGCTCCCGCTGGCGGCATCGTGATTGCAATCGGCGGGATTCCAGGGGCTGCAACTGGGGC
>NZ_JCAFSM010000012.1:0-93496 GCF_059369255.1 Stenotrophomonas sp. YJH_SMC_110
GAAATGGTGATGCCGGGTGACAACGTCAAGATGGTCGTCACCCTGATCAACCCGGTGGCAATGGACGAAGGCCTGCGCTTCGCCATCCGCGAAGGCGGCCGTACCGTCGGCGCCGGCGTGGTCTCGAAGATCATCGAGTAATCTGGTAGTATCTGCGCCCCGATGTTGCCTGGGTAGGGCATCGGGGCGTATCAAATGGGAAAGCAGGCACAGGATGTGCCTTGTGTTCCCCGGACCAGGAAGGGTCAATGCCATTCAGGCGGCGTCAACAGGCGACTGTTGACAGCTGCCTTGCGTGCCATTATGCTTCTACGTCTGGGCAGGCCGGGAAACTGGTCTGCCTACGTTTTTGAGGTCCATGGAGTGACCTTGTCGGCCTGCAGGACTGCGGGCCGTCCGTATTCAGGAATTTCATGGGGCAAAGCAACCCAGAGGCTTTGTCTGTCGCTCTTTTAACGAAGGAACCTACCGCCATGGCGGACCAAAAGATCCGGATCCGGCTGAAAGCGTTCGATCATCGTCTGATCGACCGTTCGGCCAGCGAGATCGTTGAAACGGCAAAGCGGACCGGCGCGCAAGTGCGTGGCCCGATCCCGCTGCCGACCAAGATCGAGCGTTACACCGTTCTCGTCTCCCCGCACGTCGACAAGGACGCGCGTGACCAGTACGAGACCCGCACGCACAAGCGCGTGCTCGATATCGTTGACCCGAATGACAAGACCGTGGACGCGCTGATGAAGCTCGAACTGGCTGCCGGCGTCGACGTTCAGATCAAGCTGACCTGAGGACTACGACCATGACGAAGAAGTATTCGTTGGGCTTCGTGGGCCGCAAGGCCGGCATGAGCCGCGTGTTCACCGAAGATGGCCGTTCCATCCCGGTGACCCTGATCGAAGCAACCCCGAACCGCATCGCGCAGATCAAGACCGTCGAAACCGACGGCTACAGCGCCGTGCAGGTGACCGTCGGCGCGCGTCGCGCTGCCCTGGTCAACAAGCCGGAAGCCGGCCACTTCGCCAAGGCGAAGGTGGAAGCGGGTCGTGGCCTGTGGGAATTCCGCGTTGAAGACGCGCAGCTCGGCGATTTCGCCGTTGGCGGCGAAGTCAAGGCGGACATCTTCGAAGTCGGCCAGATCGTCGACGTCCAGGGTGTCACCAAGGGCAAGGGCTTCCAGGGCACCATCAAGCGCCACAACTTCCGTATGGGCGATGCAACCCACGGTAACTCGCTGTCGCATCGCGCGCCGGGTTCGCTGGGTCAGCGCCAGACCCCGGGTCGCGTTTTCCCGGGCAAGAAGATGTCGGGCCACATGGGCGCGGTGCAGCAGAGCACCCAGAACCTGGAAGTGGTCAAGGTCGACGTCGAGCGCGGTCTGATCGCCGTTCGCGGCGCCGTTCCGGGCGCGGCGGGTGGCGATGTGATCGTCCGTCCGGCGAGCAAGGCATAAGGAGAGATGACGATGGAACTCGTTATCACGGGTAGCAACAACAAGGTCTCGGTCTCCGACGCCGTGTTCGGTCGCGATTTCAGCGAAGATCTGGTCCACCAGGTCGTCGTTGCCTACCGCAACGCCGGTCGCGCCGGCACCAAGGCACAGAAGACTCGCTCCGAAGTGGCTGGTACCACCAAGAAGTCGAAGAAGCAGAAGGGCGGCGGCGCGCGTCATGGCGCACTGACGGCTCCGATCTTCGTCGGCGGCGGTGTCACCTTCGCGGCCAAGCCGCGCAGCTTCGAGCAGAAGGTCAATCGTAAGCAGTACCGTGCCGCCATGTGCGCGATCCTGTCCGAGCTGAACCGTCAGGGCCGTCTGACCATCGTGGAGTCCTTCGATGTCGAAGTGACCAACACGAAGGGTCTGATCGCCAAGCTGGCCGGCCTGGAAGTGGGCAAGCGCCCGCTGATCGTCACCGAAGAAGCGTCCGAGCACCTGTACCTGTCCGCCCGCAATCTGCCGTACGTGCAGGTGCGTGACGTCCAGGGTCTGGATCCGGTCTCGCTGGTGGGTGCCGACACGGTCGTCATCACCGCTGACGCGGTCAAGAAGGTCGAGGAGTGGCTGGCATGAACAGCAACGAAAAAATCTTCAGCGTGCTGCGTGCCCCGCGTGTCTCCGAAAAGACCGCGCGCCTGCAGGAACTCTCCAACCAGTATGTCTTCGAAGTTTCGAACGAAGCCACCAAGGCCGATGTAAAGGCCGCGGTTGAGCAGCTGTTCGACGTCAAGGTCGAAGCCGTCAACGTGGTCAACGTCAAGGGCAAGAACAAGTCCTTCCGTAACCGTGCTGGCCGCCGCGGCGATTGGCGCAAGGCGTACGTTCGCCTGGCCGACGGCCAGTCGATCGATGTAACGGCCAAGGCCTGAGGTACATCCCATGCCATTGATGAAATTCAAGCCCACTTCCCCCGGCCGCCGTTCGGCCGTGCGCGTGGTTACGCCCGACCTGCACAAGGGTGCTCCGCACGCCGCACTGGTCGAGTCGCAGAGCCGCTCGGGTGGCCGCAACCACCACGGCCGCATCACCGTGCGTCACGTCGGTGGTGGTGCCAAGCAGCACTACCGCATCATCGACTTCAAGCGCAACAAGCTGGGCATCCCGGCGCGCGTGGAACGCATCGAATACGATCCGAACCGCACCGCCCACATCGCCCTGCTGTGCTACGTCGATGGTGAGCGTCGCTACATCATCGCCCCGAAGGGCCTGAAGGCCGGTGATCAGGTGATCGCTGGTTCGGACGCCCCGATCAAGGCCGGCAACACCCTGCCGCTGCGCAACATCCCGGTCGGCACCACCATCCACTGCATCGAGCTGAAGCCGGGCAAGGGCGCTCAGATCGCTCGCGCCGCTGGTGCGGCCGTGCAGCTGGTGGCTCGCGAAGGCATCTACGCCACCCTGCGCCTGCGCTCGGGTGAAATGCGCAAGGTTCCGGTCGAGTGCTGCGCCACCATCGGCGAAGTCGGCAACGACGAGCACAGCCTGGAAAAGCTGGGCAAGGCCGGTGCCAAGCGTTGGCGCGGCGTCCGCCCGACCGTTCGTGGTGCTGCCATGAACCCGGTTGACCACCCGCACGGCGGTGGTGAGGCCAAGGCCGGCCAGGGTAACCCGCATCCGGTCACCCCGTGGGGTGTTCCGACCAAGGGTTACAAGACGCGCCATAACAAGCGCACTCAGCAGTTCATCGTCCGCGATCGTAGGGGCTAATCGACCATGGCACGTTCACTCAAGAAGGGCCCGTTCGTCGATCACCACCTCGTCAAGAAGGTGGAGGCCGCTGCGGGCAGCAAGAAGCCGATCAAGACCTGGTCGCGCCGTTCGATGATCCTGCCTGACATGGTAGGCATCACCATTGCCGTGCATAACGGCAAGAACCACATCCCGGTTCTCGTCAACGAGAACATGGTCGGCCACAAGCTCGGCGAATTTGCCATCACCCGGACCTTCAAGGGTCACGGTGGTGACAAGAAGTCGGGCAAGTAAGGAGAGATGACAATGGAAGCGAAAGCCATCCTGCGCACTGCGCGCATCTCCCCGCAGAAGGCTCGTCTGGTCGCTGACCAGGTGCGCGGTCTGCCGGCCGAACGTGCGGTCAACCTGCTGAAGTTCTCGGACAAGAAGGCTGCCCACCTGATCAAGAAGGTGGTGGAGTCGGCAATTGCCAACGCCGAGAACAACCAGGGCGCCGACGTCGACGAGCTGAAGGTTCAGACCATCATGGTTGATGAAGGTCCGACCCTGAAGCGTTTCATGGCGCGGGCGAAAGGCCGCGGTACCCGCATCCTCAAGCGCACCAGCCACATCACTGTGGTTGTGGGCGCCGCCAAGTAAGCGGATAAGGAAAAGACCATGGGTCATAAAGTTCATCCGATTGGTATCCGCCTCGGCATTTCCAAGGACTGGAACTCCAAGTGGTACGCCAACAAGGCCGAGTTCGCCGGTTACCTGGCAGCCGACCTGAAAGTGCGCGAAATGCTGCGCAAGAAGCTGGCCCAGGCCGGCATCAGCAAGATCCTGATCGAGCGTCCGGCCAAGACCGCTCGCGTGACGATCCACACCGCCCGTCCGGGCGTGGTGATCGGCAAGCGCGGTGAGGACATCGAGAAGCTGCGCAAGGAAGTGAGCGAGATGATGGGCGTCCCGGCGCACATCAACGTCACCGAAGTGCGCAAGCCGGAACTGGACGCGCAGCTCGTTGCCGAGTCGATCGCCCAGCAGCTGGAGCGTCGCATCATGTTCCGCCGTGCAATGAAGCGCTCGGTCGGCAACGCGATGCGCCTGGGTGCCCTGGGCATCAAGGTCAACGTTGGTGGCCGCCTCAACGGTGCTGAAATCGCCCGTTCGGAGTGGTACCGCGAAGGCCGCGTGCCGCTGCACACCCTGCGTGCCGACATCGACTATGGCTTCGCTGAAGCCAAGACGACCTACGGCATCATCGGCATCAAGGTCTGGATCTACAAGGGCGAGGTCTTCGATTTCTCCCAGGTTGGCCAGGAAAAGCAGGACGACACCCCGTCGCGCAACGATCGTCACGATCGCGGCGACCGTGGTGACCGTCAGCGCCCGGCCCGTGAAGCGAGGTAACGACAATGTTGCAACCCAAGCGAACCAAGTACCGCAAGGTACACAAGGGCCGTAACGATGGCCTGAGCTGGAGCGCCAACGCTGTCAGCTTCGGCGAATACGGCCTGAAGGCAACCGCACACGGTCAGCTGACCGCGCGTCAGATCGAAGCGGCCCGCCGCTCGATCAGCCGCTACGTCAAGCGCGGCGGCAAGATGTGGATCCGCGTGTTCCCCGACAAGCCCATCACCAAGAAGCCCATCGAAGTTCGAATGGGTTCGGGTAAGGGTAACGTGGAATACTGGGTGGCCCAGATCCAGCCCGGCCGCATGATCTATGAAATCGAGGGTGTTTCCGAGGAAGTGGCTCGCGAGGCGTTCCGCCTGGCCGCCGCCAAGCTCTCGGTCACCACCACTTTCGTGACCCGTACGGTGCGCTGATGGATATCAAAACTCTCCGTGAAAAGTCGGCTGACGAACTCAAGGCCCACCTGATCGACCTGCGTAAGGAACAGTTCTCTGTCCGTATGCAGCAGGTCACCGGCCAGCTGCCGAAGACCCACGACATTCGCCGGGTCCGTCGCGAGATTGCTCGCGTCAAGACCCTGCTCGGCAGCACGAAGTAAGGATGGCCGCTATGAGCGACAATACTGAAAAGAAGACGCTGCGCACGGTCGAAGGCCGTGTCGTCAGCAACAAGATGGACAAGACGGTTACCGTCCTGGTTGAGCGTCAGGTCAAGCACGCGCTGTACGGCAAGTACATCAAGCGCTCGACCAAGCTGCACGCCCACGATGCCGACAACGCCTGCAAGGAAGGCGATGTCGTCCGCGTGACCGAGATTGCTCCGATGTCCAAGACCAAGAACTGGCGCGTGGTGGAAGTCATCACGCGTGCGGCTGAATAAGGAGTCTGAATCATGATCCAGATGCAGAGCTACCTTGACGTCGCGGACAATTCGGGTGCCAAGCAGGTGATGTGCTTCAAGGTGCTGGGTGGTTCCAAGCGCCGTTACGCCGGCATCGGCGACATCATCAAGGTCACCGTGAAGGATGCGATTCCGCGCGGCAAGGTCAAGAAGGGTGAAGTGTATGACGCCGTCGTGGTGCGTACCCGCAAGGGTGTGCGTCGCGCCGACGGTTCGCTGATCCGCTTCGACGGCAACGCTGCCGTCCTGCTGAACAACAAGCAGGAGCCGATCGGTACCCGTATCTTCGGGCCGGTGACCCGTGAACTTCGTTCGGAGAAGTTCATGAAGATCGTCTCGCTCGCTCCCGAAGTGCTGTGAGCGACAGGAGATAATCATGGCTAACCGTATCAAGAAGGGCGACCAGGTTGTCGTCAACGCTGGCAAGGACAAGGGCAAGCAGGGCGAAGTCGTCCGCGTCGACGGTGACCGTGTGGTCGTCGCCAACGTGAACATCGTCAAGCGCCACACCAAGCCGAACCCGCAGGCAGGTGTTGCCGGCGGCGTGGTCGAGCGCGAAGCTTCGATCCATATCTCCAACGTGAACGTGCTGAACCCGGCTTCGGGCAAGGGCGAACGCGTTGGCTTCAAGGTGCTGGAGGATGGACGCAAACTGCGTGTGTTCCGCTCCAGCGGTGAGGCGCTCGACGCCTGAGGAATGTGAAGATGACTTCCCGTCTCGAAAAGATCTACAAGGAAGAAGTGGTGCCGGCGCTGATGAAGCAGTTCGGCTACACCAATCCGATGGAAGTACCGAAGCTCGTCAAGGTCACCCTGAACATGGGTGTCGGCGAGGCTGCCACCAACAAGAAGATCCTGGAAAACGCCGTCGCGGACATGACCAAGATTTCCGGCCAGAAGCCGGTTGTCACCAAGTCGCGTATCTCGGTTGCGTCGTTCAAGATCCGTGATGGTTGGCCGATCGGCTGCAAGACCACGCTGCGTCGCCACAAGATGTACGAGTTCCTGGACCGCCTGATCAACATCTCGCTGCCGCGCGTGCGCGACTTCCGTGGTGTTTCCGGTCGTTCCTTCGACGGCCGCGGCAACTTCAACATGGGTGTGAAGGAACAGATCATCTTCCCGGAAATCGACTTCGACGCCGTCGACGCGATCCGCGGTATGGATATCGCCATCACCACCACTGCGAAGACCGACGCGGAAGCGAAGGCGCTGCTGGCAGCGTTCAAGTTCCCGTTCCGTAACTGATCTGTCGAGGAAACCGAAATGGCAAAGACCTCCATGGTCAACCGCGACATCAAGCGGGAAAAGCTGGCCAAGAAGTACGCTGAGAAGCGTGCGGCTCTGAAGAAGATCGTGTCCTCCGTGGACGCGACCTACGAAGAGAAGATCGACGCCGCAACCAAGCTGGCCAAGCTGCCGCGCGATTCGTCGCCGAGCCGTCAGCGCAACCGTTGCGAGCTGTCGGGTCGTCCGCGTGGCGTGTACAGCAAGTTCGGCCTCGGCCGCAACAAGCTGCGCGAAGCCACCATGCGTGGCGACGTCCCGGGCCTGCGCAAGGCCAGCTGGTAATCCCAGCCGGCCCTGCGCTCAGCACCCCCTTGCGGGGGTGCTGAACCGGGGGAGGGGGCTGTTCAGCTTCCTTTCTGCGAAAAAACCCGAAGAGCCCGACGCAAGTCGGGCTCTTTTGGCGTATACTCCCGCGTCTTGCCCTGTGCAGACGGGGTTGTAGGAGTGGGCCTGGCCCGCTGCATCAAGGGACCTGGCCCGTTTCCAGGAGACAACAGATTTTCGCGAAAGCGGATATCGGTGCACTCAAAGGTACTCATATGAGCATGACTGATCCCATCGCCGACCTGCTGGTCCGCATCAAGAATGCGGCCGCAGTTGGCAAGCAGACGGTGAAAGCCCCGTCGTCCAAGATCAAGGTTGCGATCGCCCAGGTCCTGAAGGACGAGGGTTACATCACCGACCTGCGCGTGACCCAGCTGGAAAACAACAAGTCCGAGCTGGAAATCGTGCTGAAGTATTTCGAAGGCAAGCCGGTCATCGCGACCCTGAAGCGCTTCTCGCGTTCGGGCCTGCGCCAGTACCGCGGCAAGAGCGAGCTGCCGAAGGTCATGAACGGCCTGGGTATCTCCATCATTTCCACCTCCAAGGGCATCATGACTGATGCGCAGGCGCGCCAGCTGGGCGTCGGCGGCGAAGTCCTGTGCTTCGTGGCCTAAGGCGAAAGGAGTAGAACTATGTCCCGCGTAGCCAAGAAGCCGATCACCCTGGGTAAGGTTGAACTGAACGTCCAGTCGGACAGCGTCACCGCCAAGGGCCCGAAGGGCACCCTGTCGCTGGCCAAGCCGGCCGGCATTGCCATCAACGTCGACAATGGCGTTGCCACCCTGAGCACCGAGAACGCCGAGCTGGTCGCACTGACCGGCACCGTGCGTGCGATCCTGTCCAACATGGTCAAGGGCGTGTCCGAAGGCTTCGAGCGCAAGCTGGAGCTGGTTGGCGTGGGTTACCGTGCTGCCATGCAGGGCAAGGACCTGAGCCTGTCGCTGGGCTTCTCGCACCCGGTCGTGTTCGTGGCGCCGGAAGGCATCACCATCACCACCCCGACCCAGACCGAGATCCTGGTCCAGGGCGCTGACAAGCAGGTCGTCGGTGAAGTCGCCGCCAAGATCCGTGCGTTCCGCAAGCCGGAGCCGTACAAGGGCAAGGGCGTGAAGTACTCCGACGAAGTCATCATCCGTAAGGAAGCCAAGAAGGCGTAAGTGCGATTCCCTCGCAAGAGCCCGCACATCCATGTGCGGACTCCTCAGGGAGAAGCCCATCCTTCAGCTTTCAAGGAATAATCAAAATGAACAAGAACATCGCCCGCCTGCGTCGCGCCAAGTCGACCCGCGCCCACATCCGTGAGCTCGGCGTCGCCCGCCTGTCGGTGCTGCGCACCGGCCAGCACCTGTACGCCCAGGTCTTCACCGCTGACGGTTCGAAGGTGCTGGCTGCCGCCAACACCACCCAGACCGACGTCAAGGAAGGCCTGAAGAACGGCAAGAACGCCGATGCCGCTGCCAAGGTTGGCCGCATCGTCGCCGAGCGCGCCAAGGCCGCCGGCGTCGAGAAGGTTGCCTTCGATCGTTCGGGCTACCGCTACCACGGCCGCATCAAGGCCCTGGCAGAAGCGGCCCGCGAAGCCGGCCTGCAGTTCTAAGGGACAAGGGCAGGGGGCCGATGGCCTCCTGCCTGCCTGCTCGCCAGCCTGAGCGAGGCTGGACGGCGCCGCTCTTCTGCAGTGGCCCACCGGAACAACGCGTCACTCCACAACCATAAGCGGCCTCGAGCCGTACATACCCAAACAACCAAGGAATCAACATGGCAGAAGAGCGTCAGCAGCGGGGTCGCGATCGCGACCGTAACCGCGAAGAGAAGATCGACGACGGCATGATCGAAAAGCTGGTCGCGGTCAACCGCGTCAGCAAGACCGTCAAGGGTGGCCGCCAGTTCACCTTCACCGCCCTGACCGTTGTCGGCGACGGCGAAGGCAAGGTCGGTTTCGGTTATGGCAAGGCCCGCGAAGTGCCGGTCGCCATCCAGAAGTCGATGGAACAGGCCCGCAAGAACCTGGTCAGCGTTGACCTGAACAACGGCACCCTGTGGCACACCATCAAGGATGGTCACGGCGCAGCCCGCGTGTTCATGCAGCCGGCTTCGGAAGGTACCGGCGTGATCGCCGGCGGTGCCATGCGCGCCGTGCTGGAAGCCGTTGGCGTGAAGAACGTGCTGGCCAAGGCCACCGGTTCGCGCAACCCGATCAACCTGGTGCGTGCCACCGTGAAGGGCCTGTCTGCTGCGCAGTCGCCGGCTCGCATCGCGGCCAAGCGCGGCAAGAAGGTGGAGGAACTCAACCATGGCTAATGAGTCCAACAAGACTGTGAAGGTCCGCCTGGTGCGTGGCCTGCGTGGTACCCAGTCGCGTCACCGCCTGTCGGTGCGTGCCCTGGGCCTGAACAAGCTCAACGATGTGCGTGAACTGAAGGACAGCCCGCAGGTACGCGGCCTGATCAACAAGGTTCAGTACCTCGTCCAGGTTGAGGAGTAATCGACCATGACTCTGCGTCTCAATGAACTGAGCCCGGCACCGGGCGCCCGCACCGAGCGCACCCGCGTCGGCCGCGGTATCGGCTCGGGCCTGGGCAAGACTGCCGGCCGCGGCCACAAGGGTTCGTTCGCCCGTAAGGGTGGCGGCAAGATCAAGGCTGGCTTCGAAGGCGGCCAGACCCCCATGCAGCGTCGTCTGCCGAAGATCGGCTTCCGTTCGCCGATCGCCAAGGACACCGCTGAAGTGCTGCTGTACGCGCTGGACAAGCTGCCGGCCGGTGAGATCGATTTCGCCGCCCTGCGTGCTGCCAAGCTGGTCCCGAGCACCGCAAAGAAGGCCAAGGTCGTCGTCAAGGGCGAAGTGACCAAGGCGTTCACCCTGAAGGGTATTGCTGCCACGGCGGGTGCCAAGGCTGCAATCGAAGCTGCCGGCGGCAGCGTAACGGAGTAAGAAAATCATGGCGCAAGCTGGCATCGGTAACCTCGCGGGCGGAATGGGCAAGTTCACTGAACTTCGCCAACGTTTGCTGTTCGTCGTCGGGGCTTTGATCGTCTATCGCATCGGCTGCTACGTGCCGGTGCCGGGCGTCAATCCCGATGCCATGCTTGCCATGATGCAACAGCAGGGCGGCGGCATCGTGGACATGTTCAACATGTTCTCGGGCGGCGCCCTGCACCGTTTCAGCATCTTCGCGCTGAACGTGATGCCGTACATCTCGGCATCGATCGTGATGCAGCTGGCCGTGCACATCTTCCCCGCCCTGAAGGCGATGCAGAAGGAAGGTGAGTCCGGCCGCCGCAAGATCACCCAGTATTCGCGCATCGGCGCCGTGCTGCTGGCAGTGGTGCAGGGCGGCTCGATCGCGCTGGCCCTGCAGGGCCAGGTCTCGCCGTCGGGCGCTCCGGTCGTGTATGCGCCGGGCATGGGCTTCGTGCTCACTGCCGTGGTCGCACTGACCGCCGGCACCATGTTCCTGATGTGGGTCGGTGAGCAGGTCACCGAGCGCGGCATCGGCAACGGCGTGTCGCTGATCATCTTCGCCGGTATCGTGGCGGGCCTGCCGGGTGCGGTCATCCACACCTTCGATGCCTACCGCGACGGCAACATCCAGTTCATCCAGCTGCTGCTGATCGCCATCGTCGTGCTCGCCTTCACCTTCTTCGTGGTGTTCGTCGAGCGTGGCCAGCGCCGGATCACGGTCAATTACGCGCGCCGCCAGGGTGGTCGCAACGCGTACATGAACCAGACCTCGTTCCTGCCGCTGAAGCTCAACATGGCCGGCGTCATCCCGGCGATCTTCGCCTCGAGCCTGCTGGCCTTCCCGGCCACCTTGGCCATGTGGTCCGGCCAGGCCGCCAACCAGAGCAGCTTCGGCCAGGTCCTGCAGAAGGTCGCCAACGCCCTGGGCCCGGGCGAGCCGCTGCACATGATCGTGTTCGCTGCGCTGATCACCGGTTTCGCGTTCTTCTATACCGCGCTGGTGTTCAACTCGCAGGAAACCGCCGACAACCTGAAGAAGTCCGGTGCGCTGATTCCGGGCATCCGTCCGGGCAAGGCGACCGCCGACTACATCGACGGCGTGCTGACCCGCCTGACCGCGGCCGGCTCGGCGTACCTGGTGATCGTCTGCCTGCTGCCGGAACTGATGCGCACGCAGCTGAACGCCTCGTTCTACTTCGGTGGTACTTCGCTGCTGATCGTGGTGGTGGTGGTGATGGACTTCATCGCCCAGGTGCAGGCGCACCTGATGTCCCACCAGTACGAGAGCCTGCTGAAGAAGGCCAACCTGAAGGGTGGCAACCGCGGCGGTTTTGCCCGCGGCTGATAGGCCTGTTATACTTTCGTCTTCCTGACGTGATGGTCCCTCCGCTTCGCGGACTCCGGCCACACAAACGAAGGGCGGCCCCCGCAGCGGTTCCGGGTGGGGGTGTGATGAGGTGGTCCCGCGCTGGAGTAGCGCGGGCGGCCCCGGGGGAAACCCCAGGTCCAACCCCATCCGGCGCCGGAGCCTGGGCACACTCCCCAGGCCGGGTTCATGAAACCAATGGTTTCACGGGCTTCCATGTAAACCGGAACCTTGTTAGTATCGCTAGTTCACTTTTTTGATCCATCCTGCCGGATTGGCGTGCCCGAGGCGCGCTGTCGGCCATCACTCAGCTGGAGAACCGCGTCATGGCGCGTATTGCAGGCGTCAACCTGCCAGCCCAGAAGCATGTCTGGGTCGGGTTGCAAAGCATTTACGGCATCGGCCGTACCCGTTCGAAGAAGGTCTGCGAAGTCGCAGGCGTTGCTTCGACCACCAAGATCCGCGATCTGTCGGAGCCGGAAATCGAGCGCCTGCGCGCCGAAGTCGGCAAGTACATCGTGGAAGGCGATCTGCGCCGTGAAATCGGTATCGCGATCAAGCGCCTGATGGACCTGGGCTGCTACCGCGGCCTGCGTCACCGTCGTGGCCTCCCGCTGCGTGGCCAGCGCACCCGTACCAACGCCCGCACCCGCAAGGGTCCGCGCAAGGCGATCAAGAAGTAAGGGACTGAGAAATGGCTAAGCCCGCTGCTAAGACCAAGAAGAAGATCAAGCGCGTCGTCACCGACGGCGTTGCCCACGTCCACGCTTCGTTCAACAACACCATCGTCACCATCACCGACCGCCAGGGCAATGCTCTGTCGTGGGCGACCTCCGGTGGCGCTGGCTTCCGCGGTTCGCGCAAGTCGACCCCGTTCGCTGCCCAGGTGGCTGCTGAAAAGGCCGGTCGTGCTGCGCTGGACTACGGCGTGAAGTCGCTGGAAGTCCGCATCAAGGGCCCGGGTCCGGGCCGTGAGTCGGCCGTGCGTTCGTTGAACAACGTCGGCTACAAGATCACCAACATCATCGACGTGACGCCTATCCCGCACAACGGGTGCCGTCCGCCGAAGAAGCGTCGCGTCTAAAGGGAGCGATAAGAAATGGCTCGTTATATCGGTCCTACCTGTAAGCTCGCCCGCCGCGAAGGCGCCGACCTGTCCCTGAAGAGCCCGGCGCGTGCGCTGGACTCGAAGTGCAAGCTGGAGCAGAAGCCCGGCCAGCACGGCGCCACTGCCCGCAAGGGCAAGCTGTCCGACTACGCCACCCAGCTGCGTGAAAAGCAGAAGGTCAAGCGTATCTACGGCCTGCTGGAGCGTCAGTTCCGCAACTACTACAAGAAGGCCTCGACCAAGAAGGGCAACACCGGCGAGAACCTGCTGCAGCTGCTGGAAACCCGCCTGGACAACGTCGTCTACCGCATGGGCTTCGCCGTGACCCGTCCGGCTGCCCGTCAGCTGGTGTCGCACCGCGGCGTCACCGTGAATGGCAAGTCGGTCAACCTGGCTTCGTACCAGGTCAAGGCTGGCGACGCCATCGCCCTGTCTGAAAAGGCTGCCAAGCAGCTGCGCGTCCAGGAAGCCCTGACCGTCGCCGCCCAGCATGACCTGAGCCCGTCGTGGGTTGAAGTGGATTCCGGCAAGTTCACCGGCATCTTCAAGGCTGTTCCGGATCGTTCGGATCTGCCTGCGGACATCAACGAAGCGCTGATCGTCGAGCTGTATTCGAAGTAATTCACATTGGAGAGCCCCCGGCGACGGCCGGGGGTTCACTAGGAGAACCCGCAACATGACGGTTACCGCCAACCAGGTTCTGCGTCCTCGCGGTCCGCAGATCGAACGCCTTACCGACACCCGTGCAAAGGTCGTTATCGAACCTTTGGAGCGGGGTTACGGGCATACGCTGGGTAATGCCCTGCGTCGCGTGCTGCTGTCGTCCATCCCGGGCTTCGCCATCACGGAAGTCGAAATCGACGGCGTGTTGCATGAGTACACCACGGTCGAAGGTCTGCAGGAGGACGTGCTCGAAGTCCTGCTGAACCTGAAGGACGTGGCCATCCGTATGCACTCCGGCGACAGCGCCACCCTGTCCCTGTCCAAGCAGGGCCCGGGCGTTGTCACCGCTGCCGACATCAAGGTCGACCACAATGTGGAGATCCTGAACGGCGACCATGTGATCTGCCACCTGACCAAGGATACGGCGATCAACATGCGTCTGAAGATCGAACGTGGTTTCGGCTACCAGCCGGCTGCCGCGCGTCGTCGTCCGGACGAAGAAACCCGTGCCATCGGCCGCCTGGTCCTGGATGCCTCGTTCTCGCCGGTCCGCCGTGTCGCCTACGCCGTGGAAGCGGCGCGTGTCGAACAGCGTACCGACCTGGACAAGCTGGTCATCGATATCGAGACCAACGGCACCATCGATGCCGAGGAAGCCGTGCGCACCGCCGCCGACATCCTCAGCGACCAGCTGTCGGTGTTCGGTGACTTCACCCACCGCGACCGCGGTGCGGCCAAGCCGGCCAACAACGGCGTGGATCCGGTGCTGCTGCGCCCGATCGACGATCTGGAGCTGACCGTGCGTTCGGCCAACTGCCTGAAGGCTGAAAGCATCTACTACATCGGCGATCTGATCCAGAAGACCGAAGTGGAGCTGCTGAAGACCCCGAACCTGGGCAAGAAGTCGCTCACCGAGATCAAGGAAGTGCTGGCTCAGCGCGGCCTGTCCCTCGGCATGAAGCTGGAGAACTGGCCGCCGGCCGGCGTCGCCAGCCACGGCATGCTGGGCTGATATCGGTAATGCCTGGAGGCTCCACCGCTTGCGGTGGAGCCTTCAACGCAACACACCATGCCACGACGAACCGCAGGTTCGCGGGCAGGTCGTCCAGGACGGGCGGCCAGGACCAACCGCAGTCCGCGCAGTAACGCCAGGATGGCGACAACGATCCACACAGCCGCATCATTAACCAAGGAATATCACCATGCGTCACCAGAAGTCTGGCCGTAAGTTCAGCCGCACCAGCGCGCACCGCGAAGCGATGTTCAAGAACATGGCCGCCTCGCTGTTCAAGCACGAGCTGATCAAGACCACCCTGCCGAAGGCCAAGGAACTGCGCCGCGTTGCCGAGCCGCTGATCACTCTGGCCAAGGTCGACTCGGTCGCCAACCGCCGTCTGGCCTTCGCCCGCCTGCGCGACAACGAAGCCGTGGGCAACCTGTTCACCATCCTGGGCCCGCGCTACGCGAACCGTCCGGGCGGCTACCTGCGCCTGCTGAAGTGCGGTTTCCGCGCCGGCGACAACGCACCGATGGCCTACGTCGAGCTGGTTGACCGTCCGGTCGTGGCCGAGGAAGTGGCCGAGTAATCGGACCGCTCCAACGCGACACAGCGAAAGCCCGGCGCCTGCCGGGCTTTTGCGTTTCCAGGGGTCGGATCCCTTTCCGCAGGAAAGGGCTCTGACCCCGAGCAGGCAGCACCGCAGGTCAGATCCCTTTGCATTCGCAAAGGGATCCGACCCGCACCGTTCCGACAGGCGTCACCTGTGGCGGTTCGAATGGGGCGCGCTCTCGGTTACGCTTGGCGCCTTGATCCATTCGAGCGTTGACGATGAATCCACTGCGCTGGCCCTTCCGCGCCCAGTTCTTCCTGGGCTTCCTGATCTGCGCGGGCCTGCTCGGCTACGCGATCTTCCTGCAGCTGAAGATGGGCCTGGAGCCGTGCCCGCTGTGCATCTTCCAGCGCCTGGCTTTTGCCGCGCTGGGCCTGTTGTTCCTGATCGGTGCGCTGCACGGGCCGTCCAACCGTCCCGGGCGCGCCACCTACGGCGTGCTCGCCTTCATCGCGGCGGCCGTCGGCGTGGGCATCGCTGCGCGCCACGTCTACGTGCAGATGCTGCCGCCGGAGATGGGCGCGACCTGTGGCCCGCCGCTGAGCTTCCTGCGCGAGACCATGGGGCCGCTGGAAGTGTTCCGTACGGTGCTGACCGGTACCGGCAACTGCGGCAACATCGACTGGACGTTCCTGGGCCTGACCATGCCGATGTGGTCGGGCGTGTGGTTCGTGCTGCTGGCGCTGTGGGCACTGGTGGTGTCGCTGCGCAAGGTCAAGCGCTGAAGCAGGATGGGGTCGGATCCCTTTGCATCGCAAAGGGCTCTGACCCCATTCCCGGTGCGGGGTCAGAGCCCTTTCCTGCGGAAAGGGATCCGGCCCCTGTCTCCTCAGAAGTCCTGCTGCAGGCTCAGGTAGGCGCCGCGGCGCGGTCCCCATTGCGGGGCGAACACGCCGACACCGCCGCCATCGCGCAGCTGGTAGCTGCGATCCAATGCGTTGATCACGGCCAGCTGCACGTGCAGCGGATGGCCGCTGTCGGCATTGAAATCATGCCCGGCGCTGAGGTTCACCTGCAGGTAGGACGGCAGCTCGCCGCCGTTGGGCACGCCCTCGATATCCGAACGCAGGCCGCTGCCGAACACGTAGTTGGCACCGACCCGGTTGTGCCCGGCGAAGGCGTAGCTGAAGCCCCCCGACGACGTCAGCTTCTGGTCGTGGTCCAGGTGGATCCAGTGGTCGGCCACATAGGCCAGCGCGTCCGGATCGAGGTTGTACTGGCTGGTGATGACCTGGGTGCCGATGGCCTTGTTGTACGCCGCGTTGAAGTAGGCGCTGAACGGACCGTTGCTGTAGTCGGCACTGAACTCCAGCCCACGGATATGGCCGCGGCGGTAGTTGAACGTCGAGTAGATGTAGGCGGCGCCGAACTGGCCTTCGTCCTGCAGGCGCGCGACGCGGCGGTCGTACGCGTCCAGGCCCAGGGTCAGGTGTTCACCCAGCTGCTGCGAGACGCCGATGTCGTAGTAGTCGCTGCGTTCGGCCAGCGGAATGTTGTTGCCGCCGCCCGGCTGCTGGTTGGTGGTGCCGTCGTACAGGGCGATATCGCTGCTGGCGATCAACTCACTGGCCGGTGGCGTGAAGTAACGCGAATAGCCGGCATGCACGGTGGTGCTGTCGCTGGCATTCCAGACCGCGCCCAGGCGGGGGCTGAGCTGGCCCTCGGTGCGGCCGAAGGCCTTGTAGCGATCACCACGCAGGCCGTAGTTCACTGTCCAGTCGTCGCCGATCTTCCACTCATCCTGCACGTACACCGCCAGCGTGCTGGCGTGGAAGGCGCTGCGGTCTGGAATCAGCAGTGGCGTGGTGCTGGATTGCTGGCCGGCGCCATCGACCGGGAACACCCAGCTGTTGTTGCTGGCGCGCGCATTCTCGTAGTTGCCGTACAGGCCGTAGCGCAGCGTGTGGTCGTTGCCCAGCGGGGTGGAGAGGTCGGCCTGCAGCGTGTTGGCGCGGTTGCTGCGCTGGACCTGGGAGGCGACGCCACTGAATACCAGATCGCCGATGACATCCGGGTTGAACGCCACGTCGCTGTAGCGCTGCCCGGCGGACAGCTGGTAGGCGGTGCCGCCCAGCGTGCCCTGCAGCACCAGCATGCCGAAGCGGGTGGTCTCGCGCTGGGTTTCATCCAGCTGGCTGGAGTCGAAGGTGGTCGTGTCCAGGTAACCGAACTGCGGGGTCTGCCCGGGATTGACCGGGATCTGGAAGCGATTGTTGGCAAAGCCGGCGAACACGCTCAGGCGGGTGTTCTCGTTGACCAGGTAGGTCAGGTCGGCGAAGGCTTTGCCCTGGTGCGTGTCGTCGTGCAGCGGCTTGCGCGAGCGGGTCGGGTTCTCCAGGCCGACCTCGTTCTGGTCGTAGTTGCCGGTCAGGAACCAGCTCCAGCGTCCTTGATTGCCCCACCACGAGGCATTCGGATTGATCTTGCCGAACGAGCCTGCGGTCAGACCGGCGCTGCCGCCATTGCCGAGCTCGGCGCCGCTGCGGGTGGTGATGTCGACCACCGCAGCGGTGCGCTCGCCGAACTGCGCCGGCAGCGCCCCGTCCATCAGGCGGATGCTCTTGATGGTGCGGGCATCCAGGGTCTGGCCGAAGCCGGAGATCGATTCGGGCAGCAGTACGCCGTTGATGCGGTACTGCAGGTTCGCGTGGTCGCCGCGCACGTGCACGCCACCGTAGGAATCCTGGACCACGCCCGGAGCCTGCAGCAGCACCTGGCTGAGCGGCGCGGAGGCACCCAGCGGCTGCTTCTGGATGTCCTCGGCGGTGATCTGGTACTGGCTGCTGCCGATGTCCGGCGACAGCGCATTGCGGGCCTGGTCGAGCTGGGCGCTGACAGTGACCGTGTCGAGGTCCTTCACGGGAGCGGCGGCATCGGCGGCCATAGCGAGGGTGGGCTGACTGGCCAGGGTCAGGGCGAAGGTAATGCCGGTAGCGAGCAGGGAGGGCTTCATGGCAGATAGGCTGTGGAAGGGGCCGACGGGGATGGAGTGTTACTTCGTAACAGTGCGTGGCGAATCATGCGCCTGTCCGGGCTGCCGTGGCCATGCGGTTTCTGGCCGATCGCGATGCCCTTTCCCCGGCGTTCAGTCATGTGCAGGGCGTGCCCAGCCCTTTGCGCCAGCGGCTGGCTCTGCGACCATGACCGCCCCCCTCCCCGGAAGTCTGCAATGAGCCTGTCCGCCGTTCCGCCCGTCCTCGATCCTGCCGCGACCGCCGCTGGCGCTGCCTGGTCGCCGGAGAGCTGGCGCGGCAAGACCGCGCTGCAGATGCCGACCTACCCGGACCCGGTGGCGCTGGACGCTGCACTGCATGAGCTGAAGCGCCTGCCGCCGCTGGTCACCTCGTGGGAAATCCTGGCGCTGAAGCAGCAGTTGGCCGAGGCCCAGGAAGGCAAGCGCTTCCTGCTGCAGGGCGGCGACTGCGCCGAGAACTTCAGCGACTGCGAATCGGGCACGATTTCCAACCGGTTGAAAGTGCTGCTGCAGATGAGCCTGGTGCTGGTGCATGGCCTTCGCCAGCCGGTGATCCGCGTCGGGCGCTTTGCCGGCCAGTACGCCAAGCCGCGTTCGGCCGATACCGAGACCCGCGACGGCGTGACCCTGCCCAGCTACCGCGGCGATGTGATCAATGCGCCGGCGTTCACCGAGGCGGCGCGCCTGCCGGATCCGAAGCGGATGCTGCAGGCGCATGCGCATTCGGCGATGACCATGAACTTCGTGCGTGCGCTGATCGATGGCGGCTTCGCCGACCTGCATCATCCGGAGTACTGGAACCTGGAGTGGGTGCGGCATTCGCCGCTGGCCGCCGAGTACCAGAAGATGGTGGCGTCGATCGGTGATGCGGTGCACTTCATGGAAACCCTGGCCGGGGCCCGCGTGCACAACCTCAACCGCATCGACTTCTACACCTCGCATGAAGCGCTGCTGCTGCCCTACGAGCAGGCGCTGACCCGGCAGGTGCCGCGCCAGCAGGGCTGGTTGAACCTGAGCACGCATTACCCGTGGATCGGCATGCGCACCGCCGCGCTTGACGGCGCGCACGTGGAATACCTGCGTGGCGTGCGCAATCCGATTGCGATCAAGGTCGGCCCGTCGGTGACGCCGGACCAGCTGCTGCGCCTGATCGATGTGCTCAACCCGCATGACGAGCCGGGTCGACTGAGCTTCATCCACCGCATGGGGGCAGCGCAGATTGCCGATAAGCTGCCGCCGCTGCTGGATGCGGTCAAGCGCGATGGCCGTCGCGTGCTGTGGGTGTGTGACGCGATGCATGGCAACACCGAAAGCACCGCCAATGGCTTCAAGACGCGCCGCTTCGACAACGTGCGTGGCGAAGTGGAGATGTCGTTCGATCTGCATGCGGCCGCAGGCACGCGACTGGGCGGTGTGCACCTGGAACTGACGGGCGAAGACGTGACCGAATGCACCGGTGGCGCGCGCGAACTGACCGAGCGCGACCTGGAACGCGCGTATCGTTCGACGGTGGACCCGCGTTTGAACTACGAGCAGTCGCTGGAGATCGCGATGGCGATCGTGCGCAAGCAGGAGCAGGTGCGGTAAGGGCGTTGCGGCAGGGCTTGCAGCCCTGCACCTGCTGACGCAACGGCAACGGCAACGGCCTAAGCAACGGCAACAGCATGCATTCCGTGGGATGGCGGGGCGATGTGGGCAGGCAGGACACGCCGTGAATCCCGCTCCGGGGTCCGGCACAGCCGCCAGCGGCTGGGCCGGACCGCGGAGCGGGATTCACGGCGTCTCCCGCAACCGGACCGACCCCGCCATCCCTCGGAATGCACGCTGTTGCTGTTGCTGTTGAGGTTGCCGGCCAGCGGCCGGCACTACCGCAGGTGCAGGGCTGCAAGCCCTGCCGACCAACACCCTGCTTACGAACGACTGACGTGGCGCTCATGCGCCATGCGCGAGTCTGTCCACTTGGCTGTTCGAGTGGAGGTGGCAACGGTGCACTGGCAAAGCGCACAGGCATACGCATGGCCGTTGGGATTGGCCGTAGTGGTGGGCGGCATCGGCGCGTGGCTGATCCTGTGGATCTACCATCGGCTGAAGGGGCGCGATCGTCGGCGCGCGCGTATCGGGCGTGTGCTCGGGCTGCCGATGGCCACCGCATGGCCGCTGCTGCTGTTGATCCCTGCATTGCAGGCCACGCCGCTGCAGGATCCCGTTCTGGGCAACCTGCAACGGGTGCTGCATATCGCGCTGACCGCGTGCTTCATCTGGCTGCTGGTGCGGGCGGTGGCGGCGGGCGAACGTGCCATCCTGCGCAGCCATCCCATCGATGTCTCCGACAACCTGGAGGCGCGCCGCATCCAGACCCAGACGCGGGTGCTCAGCCGCGTGCTGATGGGCGGCATCATCGTGCTGGGCGCGTCGCTGGTGCTGCTGACCTTCCCCATGGTGCAGAAGATCGGCACCGCGCTGCTGGCCTCGGCGGGCCTGATCGGCCTGGTGGCCGGTATCGCTGCAAAGCCCGTGTTCGGCAATCTGATCGCCGGCCTGCAGATCGCAGTGACGCAGCCGATCCGGCTGGATGATGTGGTGATCGTCGAAGGCGAGTGGGGGCGCATCGAGGAGATCGGCAGCAGCTATGTGGTGGTGCGCATCTGGGATGAGCGGCGAATGGTGGTGCCGCTGACCTGGTTCATCGAGAACCCCTTCCAGAACTGGACGCGGCGCAGCGCCGACCTGCTCGGCACCGCGTTCCTGTGGCTGGACTATCGTGCCCCGGTGGCAGCGATCCGTGCCGAGCTGGAACGCATCTGCCGCGGTGAAGCGCTGTGGGATGGCCGGGTCTGCGTGACCCAGGTGACCGAGACCAGCGAGCGCGCGATCCAGGTGCGCCTGCTGGTCAGTGCGCGCAGCTCCGGTGATGCCTTCGATCTGCGCTGCCTGGTGCGCGAACGCATGCTCGATTTCCTCGCGCGCGAGCATCCGCAGTCGCTGCCGCAGGTGCGTGCGCGGCTGCAGCATGCAGACGAACTGGACATGCCGCGCGGTCCACGTGCGCGCACTGCGGATGTGCGTTCGCCGGGGGCTGAAGACGGTGAGGCGGCGATCGTGCCGGTGGAGCCCGACCAGCCGCTGTAGAGCCGAGCCATGCTCGGCTGCTTTCGATTTTCCGTTGAAGCCGAGCGTGGGCTCGGCTCTACAGAAACACGATCACGGCTCGCCGGCGTCGATCAGGGTGTCGGTGTCGAAGTGCGGCGGGCGTCGCGCGCGGGTGCGCTGTTCGTAGGCGTAGGCCATTTCGATCAGCTTCGGTTCGCTCCAGGCGGTGCCCATGAACAGCAGGCCGACCGGCAGGCCATTGATCTGGCCCATCGGCACGCTGAGGCTGGGATAGCCGGCGACGGCGGCGGCGCTGTAGCTCTCGCCGGGGAAGTCGTCGCCTTCGCTGCGGATCGGCCACGCCACACCGGTGGTCGGCGCCACCAGGGCATCGAGCTGGTGGGCGGCGAGGGCGGCGTCGATGCCTTCCGCGCCGGCCAGCCGGCGCGCATTGCTGCGTGCACGGATATAGGCGGGGTCGGCCAGGCCGGCGGTAGCGTCGGCCGCCACCAGCAGTTCCTGGCCGAACAGGCCCAGCTCCTGCTTGCTGTGCGCCTGGTTGAAGGCGATCAGGTCGGCCAGGCTGCGTAGTGGCGCGCGATGGGTGCTGAAGTAGCGCTCCAGCCCGGCCTTGAATTCGTACAGCAGCACCGTGCGTTCCGCCTCGGCCCAGGCGCCCTGGTTGGGCAGCTCCACCGGCACCACGAAGGCACCCGCCCGACGCAGCTCGGTGGCCGCCTGTTCGATCAGCGGCGGCATGCCGCGGTATTTCAGCAGCGGTGTCTGCAGCAGGCCGATGCGCTTGCCACGCAGGCCCTGCGGGTCCAGGCGCGCGGTGTAGTCGTACACCGCGCGGCCAGGCATGGTCGCCGTGGCCGGGTCGGCATCGTCGCGGCCGGCGATAGCGGTCAGCACGGCTGCAGCGTCGGCGACGCTGCGGGTCATCGGCCCTGCGGTGTCCTGGCTGAAGGAAATCGGGATGATGCCCTCGCGGCTGACCAGGCCGACGGTCGGCTTGAGGCCGACGATGCCATTGACCGCCGCAGGGCAGACGATGCTGCCGTCGGTTTCGGTGCCGATCGCCACGCTGGCCAGGTTGGCGGCGACCGCCACCGCGCTGCCGCTGCTGGAGCCGCAGGGCGAGTGGCTGAGGCGATAGGGATTGCGGGTCTGGCCGCCGCGTGCGCTCCAGCCGGACACCGAATCGTTGCCGCGGAAATTGGCCCACTCGCTGAGATTGGTCTTGCCCAGCACCACCGCGCCGGCGTCGCGCAGCCGGCGCACCAGGTAGGCGTCGTCCGGGCGGAACCCCTGCAGGGCCAGCGAGCCGGCGCTGGTGGCCATCGGGGCGGCGTTGATGTTGTCCTTCAGCAGTACCGGAATGCCGTGCAGCGGGCCGCGCAGGCGTCCATCACGGCGCTCGCGGTCGCGCGCAGCGGCTTCCTTCAGTGCATCCGGGTTGAGCTCGATCACCGCGCGCAGGCGCGGCCCGGTGCGGTCCAGGGTGGCGATGCGCTGCAGGTAGGCCTGGGTCAGGGTGGTGCTGTCCAGCTCACCGGCGCTCATCCGCGCCTGCAGGTCGGTGACATCGGTTTCGGCGTACGGGAACGGCACGTTGCGGCTCGCGGGTTCGGCCGCATGCGCGCTGGACGCGGCCGGGCTGCAGCCAGCCGAAAGCAGCGCAGGCAGCGCGGCAAGCAGGCAGGTCAGCAGAGGCGGCAGGGACGGGCGCATGGGGCGGCTTGGTCGGCTCCAATCCCCAGTGTAGCCGGTGCTCAGCGGTGGCGCTTGCGCAGGTCGCGGGCGAGGACGTAGACCACGATCAGGTTGATCGCCAGGATCGTCCACGATGGCCAGCCGGGATGGCGGATGATCGCGAAGATGTCGAAAGGCAGGTACAGGGAGGCGGTCAGGCAGCCCAGCCAGGAGGCCCAGGCCTTGGCCCGCCACAGGCCCCAGGCTTCGACCAGGTGCAGCAGGCCGTAGCCGATCATCCCCGCCGCGGCCAGGTGGACCGCGTCGGGGCTGATCATGTGCAGCAGCGAGGGCAGGGTGCCATGGTCCGGATCCAGGCTGAAACGCCGGATCAGGACCATGATGCCGTGCCGCAGCGGCTGCGGTCCGAGCACTTCCAGCCCGGTGGCGGCCAACAGCGCCAGCATCGCCTTGCTCGCTTCGAGCAGGGCGATGACGTGGAGGCCCGGATGCCGGTGCGGATCCGGGTTGTAGCCGCTCTGGTCCACGGGGTGCTGGCTCAGCCGCCGCGCGAAGCCTTCTTGCGGTCGCTTTCGGTCAGGAACTTCTTGCGCAGACGGATCTCCTTGGGGGTGATCTCGACCAGCTCGTCGTCTTCGATGAAGTCCAGGGCCTGTTCCAGCGAGTACTTGATCGCCGGGGTCAGCTGGATCGCGTCGTCCTTGCCCGAAGCGCGCATGTTGGTCAGCGGCTTGGTCTTGATCGCGTTGACGGTCAGATCGTTGTCCTTGGAGTGGATGCCGACCAGCTGGCCTTCATACACGTTGTCGCCTTCGGCAGCGAAGAGCTTGCCGCGCTCCTGCAGCGGACCCAGCGAGTAGGCGGGAGTGACGCCCGGCGCATTGGCGATCATCACGCCGTTGATGCGCTTGGCGATCGCGCCCTGTTCCTTCGGACCGTAATGGTCGAACACGTGGAACAGCAGGCCCGAACCCTGGGTCAGGGTCTTGAACTCGTTCTGGAAACCGATCAGGCCACGGGCCGGGATCTGGTATTCCAGGCGCACACGGCCCTTGCCGTCCGGTTCCATGTTCTTCAGCTGGCCCTTGCGGGTACCCAGCTTTTCCATCACGCCGCCCTGGTGGATTTCTTCGATGTCCACCACCAGCTGCTCGATCGGCTCCATCATCTGGCCGTCGATTTCCTTGATGATCACTTCCGGGCGCGACACCGCCAGCTCGTAGCCTTCACGGCGCATGTTCTCGATCAGCACCGACAGGTGCAGTTCGCCGCGGCCGGAGACCAGGAACTTGTCGGCGTCTTCCAGCTGTTCGACCTTCAGTGCCACGTTGTGGACCTGCTCGCGGTCCAGGCGGTCCTTGATCTGGCGGCTGGTCAGGAACTTGCCACCGGACAGGTCCTTGTTGCCGGCGAACGGCGAGTTGTTGACCTGGAAGGTCATCGAGATGGTCGGCTCGTCGACGGTCAGCGCCGGCAGGGCTTCGGGGGTATCCGGGTGGCACAGGGTGTCGGAGATGGTCAGCTCCGGAATGCCGGAGATGGCCACGATGTCACCGGCCTCGGCCGTCTCCTGCTCGATGCGCTCCAGGCCCAGGAAGCCCAGCACCTGGGCGACCTTGCCGTTGCGCTTCTTGCCTTCACGGTCGATGACGGCGACCTGCATGTTCTTCTTCAGGGTGCCGCGCTGGATGCGGCCGATGCCGATCACGCCCACGAAGTTGTTGTAGTCCAGCTGGCTGATGCGCATCTGGAACGGGCCTTCCGGGTCCACTTCCGGACGCGGGGCGTGCTGCATGATCGCTTCGTACAGCGGGGTCATGTCGCCGTCGCGCACGGTGTCTTCCAGGCCGGCGTAGCCGTTCAGGGCCGAGGCGTAGACGATCGGGAAGTCCAGCTGCTCATTGGTGGCGCCGAGCTTGTCGAACAGGTCGAAGACCTGGTCGATCACCCATTCCGGACGCGCGCCCGGACGGTCGATCTTGTTGACCACGACGATCGGCTTGAAGCCCATCGCGAAGGCCTTCTGGGTGACGAAGCGGGTCTGCGGCATCGGGCCGTCCATCGCATCGACCAGGATCAGCACGGTGTCGACCATCGACAGCACGCGCTCGACCTCACCACCGAAGTCGGCGTGGCCGGGGGTGTCGACGATGTTGATCCGGTTCTTGATGCCGGTCTTCTTGTCTTCCCAGGTGATGGCGGTGTTCTTGGCCAGGATGGTGATGCCGCGTTCCTTTTCCTGGTCGTTGCTGTCCATCACGCGCTCGGCGAGGACGGTACGCTCGGACAGGGTGCCGGACTGCTTCAGCAGCTGGTCGACCAGGGTGGTCTTGCCATGGTCGACGTGGGCGACGATGGCGATGTTGCGAAGATTTTCGATGGACATACGAAAGGGGGCCAGTCGGCGCCGGATTTGGAAAAAGAAGTCCAACATTATACGTCGAACTTGACGATTCGCGAAAAGGTGGATTTCACGCCTGTCACGGGACCCATTCAGCTGGGCATCCGCCGCCCCGGCCGGGGCCGCCAGGACCCGGCTGCGCGGCTCCCCGTCCGGGGGCTGAAGCGGGGCGCTTCACCAATGGTCGAAGCCGCCGCCGACACGAGGCGGGTGTAAACTAGGTGGCTAGACGCATTCCCCTTTGCATCAAGGATCTTCATGTCCCTCATCGCCACTTTCGACACCACCCAGGG
Source organism: Stenotrophomonas sp. YJH_SMC_110 (assembly GCF_059369255.1). Classification (NCBI taxonomy): domain Bacteria; kingdom Pseudomonadati; phylum Pseudomonadota; class Gammaproteobacteria; order Lysobacterales; family Lysobacteraceae; genus Stenotrophomonas; species Stenotrophomonas sp. YJH_SMC_110. The sequence continues at coordinate 25,283 of NZ_JCAFSM010000012.1, forward strand.
CCCGATCAAGGTCGAGCTGTTCGCCGACAAGGCACCGCTGACCGTGGCCAACTTCGTGAACCTGGTCAAGCACGGCTTCTATGACGGCCTGATCTTCCACCGCGTTATCGCCGACTTCATGATCCAGGGCGGCTGCCCGCAGGGTCGTGGCACCGGCGGCCCGGGCTACAAGTTCGAAGACGAGAAGAATGGCGTGAAGCACGAGGTCGGCTCGCTGTCGATGGCCAACGCCGGCCCGAACACCAACGGCAGCCAGTTCTTCATCACCCACATCAAGACCGATTGGCTGGACGGCCGCCACACCGTCTTCGGCAAGGTCCTGGAAGGCCAGGCGATCGTCGATTCGGTCAAGCAGGGCGACGTGATCCATTCGATTACCCTGGAAGGCGACGTCGACGCCGTGCTGGCCGCCCAGGCCGACCGCGTCGCGGAGTGGAACAAGCACCTCGCCGCCTGATCCCCCTTCGAAACGGCCACCCACGGGTGGCCGTTTCCCTGTTCCCCGCCGCCCGCCAGGCCTGCGTGGCTCTGCCCGCGGCGTCCCATCAAACGCTTGCAAGCAAGAGGAAACCCCCATGAAAGCACCCGTTCGTGTTGCCGTGACCGGCGCCGCCGGCCAGATCGGTTATGCCCTGCTGTTCCGCATCGCCTCCGGCGAAATGCTGGGCAAGGACCAGCCGGTCATCCTGCAGCTGCTGGAACTGCCGGTCGACAAGGCCCAGGCCGCCCTGAAGGGCGTGATGATGGAGCTGGAAGACTGCGCCTTCCCGCTGCTGGCCGGCATGGTCGGCACCGATGATGCCGAAGTCGCGTTCAAGGACGCCGACATCGCCCTGCTGGTTGGCGCACGTCCGCGTGGCCCGGGCATGGAGCGCAAGGACCTGCTGCTGGAAAACGCCAAGATCTTCACCGCCCAGGGGGCGGCGCTGAACAAGGTCGCCAGCCGTGACGTGAAGGTGCTGGTGGTCGGCAACCCGGCCAACACCAATGCCTACATCGCCATGAAGTCGGCCCCGGACCTGAAGCCGGAAAACTTCACCGCCATGCTGCGCCTGGACCACAACCGTGCGCTGAGCCAGCTGTCGACCAAGCTCGGCAAGCCGGTCGGTGGCATGGAGAAGCTGGTCGTGTGGGGCAACCACAGCCCGACCATGTACCCGGACTACCGTTTCGCCACCGCCGATGGCGCGTCGATCGCCGATGCGATCAACGACCAGGAATGGAACGCCAACACCTTCATCCCGACCGTGGGCAAGCGCGGCGCGGCGATCATCGAAGCCCGTGGCTCGTCCTCGGCCGCTTCGGCCGCCAACGCTGCCATCGACCACGTGCGTGACTGGGTGCTGGGCAGCAACGGCAAGTGGGTCACCATGGGCGTGCCGTCCGACGGTTCCTACGGCATTCCGGAAGGCGTGATCTTCGGCTTCGCAGTGACCACCGAGAACGGCAAGTACACCCTGGTGAAGGATCTGCCGATCGACGACTTCAGCCAGAAGTACATCGACAAGACCCTGGCCGAGCTGGAAGAAGAGCGCGCCGGCGTTGCCCACCTGCTGGGCTGATGCAGGCGGTACCGGCTTGAGCCGGTACCTCTTTCATCAAGGGAGGTGTCGACCGCTGGTCGGTACATTCCCATCGAGGTAGCTACCGACCGTTGGTCGGTACGCAGAACGGGGAAGCTTCGGCTTCCCCGTTTCTGTTTGGACGGATACGGAGCCGCATGATCCACCTGCATTACATCGACGACGCGCTGCTGGTGGCCGAGAAGCCGGCCGGCCTGCTGTCCGTGCCCGGCCGCGGCGCCGAGAACCAGGATTGCGTGGTCGCGCGCCTGCGGGCGCTGTACCCGGATGCGTTGACCGTGCACCGCCTGGACCAGGTGACCTCCGGCCTGCTGCTGCATGCGCGCGGCAAGGACATGCAGGTGGCGTTGTCGATGCAGTTCGAGCAGCGCCAGGTCGGCAAGCGTTATGAAGCGATCGTGGAGGGGCTGCTTGAAGGCGATGCCGGCGACGTGGACCTGCCACTGATCGTGGACTGGCCAAACCGGCCGAAGCAGATGATCGATCACGAACGCGGCAAGCCGGCGCTGACGCGCTGGCGCGTAATGGCGCGTGATGCCGAAGCGCAGCGCACGCGCGTGGCGCTGGAGCCGGTTACTGGCCGCAGCCATCAACTGCGCCTGCACATGGCCAGTCTCGGCCATCCCATCGTTGGCGATGTGCTTTATGACGCCGCGCCTGCGCAGCGCGTGCATCTGCATGCGCGCAGCCTGCGGTTCACCCACCCGGTGACGGGCGAGGCGCTCGCGTTCGAGTCCGCCACTCCGTTCTAGGGGTTCGGCAGGGCTTGCAGCCCTGCACCTGCTACGAACCGGAGCAACGTCAAAGGCCAAGGCGGCTCTGGTCTTCTGCTTGCTGGGCGGTGTGGGTTGGCAGGACACGCCGTAAACCCCCCTCCGGGGGCCGGCCCAGCCGCTGGCGGCTGTGCGTTCGGGCGCTTGCAAAGCAGTGCTTCGCAAGCAAAGCGCCCTCACCCATGGGGCTCGATGGCGCCATCCATGGCGCCAACGGTCCTGCCAACCCACACCGCCCCACCCCCGACAGATTCCTGCGGCGGTTGGTAACGGCTGTCGCTGTTGGTCTTGGTAGGTGTCGACCTTGGTCGACACGATTTTTCTGTCAGATATCGAATTGAATATTGAATCTGGGGATCCGACCCCGTGCTCCGACAGATCGCGGAAGTCTGTCGAAGGCGGGGTGGGTCCGGTTGCGGGGGCGTGAGCCGCATGGATGCGGCGACCGAGCCTCCATGGACGGATTCACGGCGTCCCCCGCAACCGGACCCACCTCGCCATCCCACGGGAAACCCGCTGTTGCTTCGGCTGTTGCTTCTGAGGTTGCCGGCCAGCGGCCGGCACTACCGCGGGTGCAGGGCGCAGCCCTGCATGAAAACCCCACCCCCTACCAAGGTAGGGCGGCCCGCGCGGCAGCGCCGGACTATCCTCGAACCCATGACTTTGTCTGGGAGGGCTGCGTCATGAACTACGAGGAAACCTACCGTCGCTCGATCGACGAGCCGGAGGCCTTCTGGGGCGAGGAAGCCAAGCGCATCCATTGGCACAAACCGCCGCAGCAGGTACTCGACTACAGCAACCCGCCGTTCCGGCGCTGGTTTGTCGGCGGTGAAACCAATCTCTGCTACAACGCCGTCGACCGCCATCTGGCCGAGCGCGCCGACCAGCTCGCGCTGGTTGCCATTTCCACCGAGACCAGCAGCACCCGCGAGATCACCTATCGCCAGCTGTATCGGGAAGTGAACGACTTCGCTGCCGTGCTCAAGCACCTCGGCGTCGGTCACGGTGACCGTGTGGTGATCTACATGCCGAACATGGCCGAAGCCGTGTTCGCGATGCTGGCCTGCGCGCGCATCGGTGCGGTGCATTCGGTGGTGTTCGGTGGCTTCGCCGCGCACAACCTGGCGCTGCGCATCGACGATGCCAAGCCGAAGCTGCTGATCGCCGCCGATGCCGGCATGCGCGGTGGCAAGCTGATTCCGTACAAGCCGATGGTCGATGCAGCCTGCGCCGAAGCCACGTCGCCACCGCCGCACGTGCTGATCGTGTCGCGCGGACTGGATGCCGCCGAACCACGCGTGCCGGGCCGCGATGTGGAGTACGCCGCGCTGCGTGCGCAGATCGGTGAGGTCGACGTGCCGGTGCAGTGGCTGGAATCGAGCGAGCCGAGCTACCTGTTGTATACCTCGGGCACCACCGGCAAGCCGAAGGGCGTGCAGCGCGATGTCGGCGGCTACGCGGTGGCGATGGCACAGTCGATGGAAACCGTGTTCGACTGCAGGCCGGGGCAGGTGATGTTCTCCACGTCCGATGTCGGCTGGGCGGTAGGCCATTCCTACAATGTGTACGGCCCGCTGATCGGCGGCTGCACCTCGCTGCTGTACGAAGGGCTGCCGACCAACCCGGACCCGGGCATCTGGTGGGCGCTGTGCGAGCAGTACAACGTGCGCACGATGTTCTCGTCGCCCACTGCCATCCGCGTGCTGAAGAAGCACGATGCGGACTTCATCCATCGCCACGACCTGCGCGCGCTGAAATACCTGTTCCTGGCCGGCGAGCCGCTGGACGAACCGACCGCGCACTGGATCAGCGAAGCGCTCGGCAAGCCGATCATCGACAACTACTGGCAGACCGAGACCGGCTGGCCGGCGCTGACCCTGCTGCCGGGCCTGGAGATGAAGCCGGTGCGCTTCGGTTCGCCGGGCTTCCCCAACCTCGGCTACCGGATGAAGGTGATCGACGAGAACACCGGCGAGGAAGTCGCACCGGGGCAGAAGGGGGTGCTGGTGGTGTCGCCACCGTTGCCGCCGGGCTGCATGAGCACGGTGTGGAACGACGACAACCGTTTCCTGCAGAGCTACTTCAGCCACTTCAAGGAACTGCTGTACAGCTCGCTGGACTGGGCAATCCGCGACGACGATGGCTACACCTTCATCCTCGGCCGTACCGATGATGTGATCAACGTGGCCGGGCACCGGCTGGGCACGCGCGAGATCGAAGAGGCCATTTCGAGCCACCCGCGCGTGGCCGAGGCTGCCGTGATCGGGGTCAAGGACGAATTGAAGGGGCAGGTGCCGCTGGTGTTCGTCACCCTCAAGCAGGGCCTGGATGGCGAGGATCCGGCGCAAGTGGTGGCCGAGATGATGGCCACGGTGACCACCTCGCTCGGCGCAGTGGCCCGCCCGGCGCACGTGCACGTGGTCAATGCGCTGCCCAAGACCCGTTCGGGCAAGCTGCTGCGGCGCTCGTTGCAGGCGCTGGCCGAGCAGCGCGACCCGGGTGACCTGTCGACGCTGGACGACCCCGGCGCGCTGGAGGAGATCCGCCGGGCGCTGGGCCGTTGATCCGGTCGTGCCGGCCACTGGCCGGCACCCCCATCCACCCCGAGGTTGCCGGCCAGCGGCCGGCACTACCCGCAGTACTTGCGCTAAGCTCGGCCTGTCATCGACCTGCAATACGCGGCTCGCGCCGGGGAACGCGCGTGCCGTCCGGAGATGGCAACACAGGGGGGCGTGCCCGCGAGGGCGCGCCGGCATTGCGCATCGAGCGAGGGGGAGGCAATGGCATTGCTGCACGCCAAGACGGCTGCTGGCCGTCAGGAAATCGAAGACCGTAGCCGGCGCCTGCCGGCGGCACTGCGTTCGATCCTGCTGATGGTCGATGGCCATCGCAACGACACCGAACTGCGTGGCCTGTTCGAAGGCCTGCGGGCACCACCGGACGCACTGGAGCAATTGTCAGCACAGGGCCTGATCGAAGTGATCGGCGGAAGCGCAGAGGTGGCGCCGGCGCGCGGCATCAGCACCGGGCGCGAACAGGACCCGGCGCTGTACCAGCAGTTGTACGACGCGATGAGCGAGGCGGTGCGCCGCCACCTGGGCCTGAAGGGCTACTTCATGCAGTTGAAGATCGAACGCTGCACCGATGCGCTGGCGCTGGAGCGCTTGTGCCCGGAGTTGCTGGCGGCGGTGGGCAAGGCGCGCAGCCCGGCATTGGCGCAGCGCTGGTGGCAGGAAACCCAGTCGGCGGTGCTGAACGCTGGCAGTGAGGTCGTGCAGGCCTGAGCCACCGCGTAAAGTGATCGGTTCACTTCCCTACAAGGAGTCCCGCGTGCAGGACGACCACGACGACACCGACACCCCAGGCTGGGACGCGATCAATGCGGCGCTGGCGCCGCTGTATGCCGGCCAGGAGCCGCGTCACTTCGGCACCGCGCTTCCGTACACGCTCGGTGGCCAGGATCCACTGGATGGCATCAGCGTGTACTGGGCGGATGCGCCGGTACCGCACTGGCATTACATCACCTACGGCTTCTCCGAGCTGTACGCCAAGGAGAGCAGTGATGCAGATGCCAGCGGTTATGGCTTCGAGCTGACCTTCCGTCTGGCTGCCGAGGCCGGTGAGAACGCCGGCAGCACCCCGCCGGTGTGGCCGATGAACCTGCTGCAGAACCTGGCGCGCTACGTGTTCGGCAGTGGCAACGTGTTCGAGGATGGCCATCACCTCAACGCCAACGGTCCGATCGCGCTGGAGACCGGCACGCGGCTGTGCCATCTGGCCTTCATTGCGGACCCGCAGTTGCCGGCGCGGGACACGGCCAACGGCCATCTGCAGTTCCTGCAGTTGGTCGGATTGACCGATGAGGAGATGGAGGCGGTCAAGCGCTGGTCGACGCGTGGCGTGCTGCAGGCGCTGCTGCCGGCGATGCCGCTGTGGATCAGCGATCTGCATCGCGACAACCTGCTGGAGGACCCTGCGCTGGCACAGCGGGTGCAGGCCGGCAGCGAACGCGAGGGTTCCAGCACCGGCATGCTGTTCATCGAGACCCTGGACTGGCGGCAGGAGGCGGGCGTCACCACGCTGGTGCTCGGCGCCGGTCAGGTCGCCAGCGTGTGCGAACTGTTGCCGCTGCGCCTGCGCCACGGCAAATCGCTGGAACTGGCCAGCCGCGAGCGGCAGTGGGAGTTCATCGCGCATGGGGGCGGTGAAGCGGCGGACGTATCCGCCGACAGCGCGCGCTGGTCACTGGACGAGGCGGGCCTGCAGGCCCTGGCAGGGGTGCGCGCCGAGCGCGGGGTTTACCCGGTGGCGGGGGCGCTGCGCATCGAAGTGGTGCCGACCTACCTGCGCGATGCCAAGGGGGAAGTGATCCGCCAGATCGGCTGATCGCGCGAATGATATCGAGGGGTCGGAGCCGCCTGCTGCGCAGGCGGATCCGACCCCGTCTGGTGGCCGGTGGGGTCAGATCCGTCCGCCACGCGAACGGCTCTGACCCCTGACCAAGGTCAGGCCAGGCCTTCGGCCTTCAGCGCGGCCTGCACGCCGGCATCGGCATCCATGCGTGCCTTGTAGGCGGCCAGATTGTCCAGGCCCGACAGGTCGACCTTGGTGCCGGCGGCCCAGCGCAGGGTAATGTAGAAGTACGGGTCGGCGAAGCTGCGGAAGCCGGCCAGCCAGGGCTTGTCGGCCAGCTGCCTGTCAGCGGTCTCGAACAGGCCACGCAGGCGCTTGTGCGCGGCGGCGCGGATCGCGTCGTACTGGCCTTCGTCGGCAATGAACTTGCCCGGCGCGAACAGCGGCGAGAAGGCCGGGTGCACGTCGGAATTGACGAACGCCAGCCAGCGGGTGGCTTCGGCGCGCTGGCGCGGGCTGCCGTCACCGCCGAGGCCGGCCTGCGGGAAGCTGTCGGCGATATAGCCCATGATCGCGGCGTTCTGCAGCAGCACGAAGTCGCCGTCGACCAGCGCGGGCACCGCACCGGCCGGATTGATCTTGAGGAATTCCGGACCCTTCAGGGTGTCCTTGTTCAGCAGTTCAACCTCGAACGGCTGGCCGGTCCACTGCAGGGCGATGTGGTCGGCGGTGGAACAGGCACCGGGCTTGCTGTACAGCTTCATGGGAACTCCAGGTGATGCGGGCGGGAAACGCCCACTATCCCAGAGCCTGCCGGCAGGCGGCAACGCTGCCGCCGGCACGGATCGTTACGACTGCCGCGGCTTGAGGTTCTGCACCTTATAGAAGGTGTGATCGCCGATGGTGGCCACCTGGTAGGCATTGCGCCAGTTCGGGCTGGCGATGGACAGCGCGGCGAAGTGGCTGGCACCGGGCACGATCTCGCGGCGCTCGCCGGCCGGCAGCGCCCAGTTGCGCTCGGCGTCGAAGGCCACGTTCATTGCCTCGCTCCAGGCCGCGTCGTTGCCCAACTGGGTGCCGGGGGAGACGATGGTCGGTGCGAACTGCTTGCGCGCGGTGACCACCTGGCACATCGAGTCGCCCCACAGGCCACTGTCGAGACGGCGCAGTGCGACCTCGGCGACGGCCTGCTGGCCGCGCAGGGTCTGGTCGCGGGCTTCCAGGTAAACGGTGGTGCTCAAACACAGTGAATCAGCGGCCGGCTGCAGCAACAACTGCGACAGCCAGAGAATCCAGGCCAGTTTCATATAACTCCTTGCTCCGTATGGGCCGCACCCTCCGGTTCCGGCCGCAGGGCGACAGGAGGCGGGGTACGACTTGGCGTCATGGGGAGGCGGCCATCGGGGCCGCCCCGTTGGGCAGCCCCAAAAGAAACGACCAGTACCGATCGTGGGGCTGCGCCGGCTCACCGGAAACTGGCTGGTGAGCGGAAAGATGGCGCAAGGTAGGGGGGCGTAGCCGAACGCATCGTGAACCGCTCGGCTTGACATTCAGGTTCAATGAGGGTGACGGAAATCACATTCCGCCCCCCATTCAGGCGCTCATCAGAGCCCGGCGGCAACCCGGCTGCCCTGGTCGATGGCGCGCTTGGCGTCGAGTTCTGCGGCCACGTCGGCACCACCGATCAGCTGCGCGTTGACGCCGGCCGCCTGCAGTTCGGCCTGCAGCGTGCGGTTCGGTTCCTGCCCGGCGCAGATCACCACATGGTCGACCGGCAGCAGCTGTTCGCTGCCGTCCACGCGGATGCGCAGGCCCTCGTCGTCCACCCCGAGGTACTCGACGCCACCGAGCATGCGCACGCCCTTGGCCTTCAGCGTGGCGCGATGGATCCAGCCGGTGGTCTTGCCCAGGCGCGCGCCGGGCTTGCCCGGGCTGCGCTGCAGCAGCCACAGCCGGCGCGGCGAGGTCTCAACCTCCGGCCTGGCCAGTGAGCCGCGGGCCTCGAAGGTGCTGTCCACGCCCCATTCGGCCATCCAGCGCTGCGGGTCGAGGGAGGGGGACTCGCCGGCGTGGCTGAGGAATTCGCCGACATCGAAGCCGATGCCGCCGGCGCCGATGATCGCCGCACTGGTGCCGACTTCGACCCGGCCCAGCAGCACGTCCAGGTAGCTGACCACCCTGGCGTGGTCGGCACCGGGGAAATCGACCTTGCGCGGGGTGATGCCGGTGGCCAGCACCACCTCGTCGAAGCCGGTCAGCTGGGCGGCATCGGCGCGAGTGCCGAGGCGCAGCTGCACACCGGTTTCGGCCAGTTTGTGGCGGAAGTAGCGCAGGGTCTCGTGGAACTCTTCCTTGCCGGGGATGCGCTTGGCCACGTTGAACTGGCCGCCGATCTCATCATTGGCGTCGAACAGGGTGACCTGGTGGCCACGCTGGGCAGCGACGGTGGCACAGGCCAGGCCGGCGGGGCCGGCACCGACCACGGCTACCTTCTTCGGCGTGGCGGTGGGGTGATAGACCAGCTCGGTCTCGTGCGCGGCGCGCGGATTGACCAGGCAGCTGGCCAGCTTGTTCTCGAACACGTGGTCCAGGCAGGCCTGGTTGCAGGCGATGCAGGTGTTGATCGCCTCCGCGCGGCCGGCACGGGCCTTGTTCGGCCACTGCGGGTCGGCCAGCAGCGGGCGTGCCAGCGACACCATGTCGGCGCCGCCAGCGGCGAGGATGCGCTCGGCGACGTCGGGCATGTTGATGCGGTTGGTCGCCACCAGCGGCACCTTCACATGCGGCTTGAGCTTGGCGGTGACCCCGGCGAAGGCAGCACGCGGCACCGAGGTGGCGATGGTCGGAATGCGCGCTTCGTGCCAGCCGATGCCGGAATTGATGATCGTTGCGCCGGCCGCCTCGATGGCCTGCGCCTGCTGCACGATTTCTTCCCAGCTGCTGCCGTCGTCGACCAGATCCACCAGCGACAGGCGATAGATGATGATGAAGTCCGGGCCGCAGGCCTCGCGGATGCGGCGTACGATCTCGACCGCGAAGCACATGCGTTGGCGCGCGTCGCCGCCCCAGGCATCGGTGCGCTTGTTGGTGCGCGGGGCGATGAATTCGTTGATGAGGTAGCCCTCCGAACCCATCACTTCCACGCCGTCGTAGCCGGCCTCGCGGGCCAGCTTGGCGCTCCGTGCGTAATCGGCGATATGCCGGTCGACGCCGCTGGCCGACAACGCGCGCGGGGTGAACGGGTTGATCGGTGCCTTCAGCTTCGACGGTGCCACCGACAAGGGGTGATAGGCGTAACGGCCTGCATGCAGCAGCTGCAGGCAGATCTTCGCGCCGTGCTGGTGCGCGGCGGCGGTGAGCTGGCGGTGCGGCCGCACTTCCCAGGGCCAGGACAGCTTGCCGCCGAACGGCTTCAGCCAGCCGACCACATTCGGTGCGAAGCCGCCGGTGACGATCAGGCCGACGCCGCCCTCGGCGCGCTCGGCGAAGTACGCCGCCAGCCGCGGGAAGTCGCGGGCGCGATCCTCCAGGCCGGTGTGCATCGAGCCCATCAATACGCGGTTGCGCAGTTGGGTGAAGCCCAGGTCCAGCGGGGCGAACAGATGGGGATAGGCGCTTTCGTTGGCTGGCGACATGGTCGATACGCTTGCGTACGGAAGCGCGAAGCGTGCCGCGAAACGGCGGCCGGGGCAAGGGCCGCTGGATGGCGCCGGCGCTGCCCCCGAACTCCGGGGGCGATAGTGCCGGCCGCTGGCCGGGTACGCTCGGCACATGCGTGCTGTCGCTTCCGCGTTTCGCTGCGCGAATCGCGGGCCCCACTTACCGGCCTCCACTCCCCCGCGCCTGCGGCGCTGCCCCCGAACTCCGGGGGCGGTAGTGCCGGCCGCTGGCCGGGTACGCTCGGCACATGCGTGCTGTCGCTCCCGCGTTTCGCTGCGCGAATCGCGGGCCCCACTTACCGGCCTCCACCCCCCCGCGCCTGCGGCGCTGCCCCCGAACTCCGGGGGCGGTAGTGCCGGCCGCTGGCCGGCATTCGGGGCAGCTCAGGGTGATTGCGGCTGCCGGGCAGCGGCGGGTACGACCGGGGGGCGGCCGATCCCGAACCAGCCCAGCGTGACGCCGCACAGCGGGCCGATCAGCAGGGCGAAGGCGAGGGTGCCGAGGCCGACATTGCCGCCCAGCCACCAGCCCAGCAGCAATACGCTGCCTTCGATCAGGCTGCGCACCTTCCAGATCGGCCAACCGGTGCGGGCATGCAGGCCAGTCATCAAGCCATCGCGCGGTCCCGGGCCGAGGCGGGCGCCGATGTACAGGCCGGTGGCCAGCGCGACCAGCAGCATGCCTGCACAGAACATCGCCAGCTGCCAGCCCACGCCGATGGCCGGTGGCAGCAGCCACAACCCGAACTGTGCGGAGGGACCGATCAGCATCACGTTGAGCACCGTGCCGACGCCCGGCTTCTGGCGCAGTGGCCACCACAGCAACAGCACCAGTGCGCCGATGACATTGGTCGCCAGCCCGAAGGACAGCGGCGTCTGTGCGGCGATGCCCTGCGACAGCACGTCCCAGGGCGCCACGCCGATGGCGGCACGGATCATCAGCGAGGCACCGAAGCCATACAGGAACAGGCCGGTGATCAGTTGCAGCAGGCGCAGGGGCAGGGCGGTAGGCATGGTGGGCTCGGGGGAGGGGAGATCTGTTTCCACCGTATCCCTGATTTCCTTGAGCCCATAGATACAGATCCCAGCCAATCCGCTGGTACAGGCAGCGCCGATCCTGCAGGCGGGCGGTTGAGCAGGGCCGCGCCCGTGCTCTGCTGGTGGCGGCAGGCGTAGCAGCCTGGCGTGGGCTCGGCCTACATCACGGCGTCAGTTGTCCCAGCCCACCAGCGCCAGCTTGCCCACCGTGTGCCCGCTGGCCAGGCGCTGATGCGCGATGTCCAGGTTGGCCGCATTGATCGTGCCCAGCGTTTCACTGAGCGTGCCACGCAGCTGGCCGGCATCGATCATGCTGGCGGCGCGGCTGAGGATGCGATGCTGTTCGATGCAGTCGGCGGTGGCGAAGCGCGAGCGCGCGAACATGAACTCCCAATGGATGCCGATGCATTTGGCCTTGTACGGATCGCCGATGCGCAGTGCGCCACGCGGCTCCACGATCAGGCCGACATGGCCCTGTGGTGCCAGCAGCTGGCCCAGTTCGTCCCAGTAGTGATCGGTGTCGGCCAGGTTGAGCGCCACCTGCACTGCGTCGATGCCCAGTGCCTGCAGCTGGGGCTGCAGCGGCTGCCGATGGTCGATCACATGCGTGGCCCCCATCTGCCGGCACCAGTCGATCGAGGCCTCGCGCGAGGCGGTGGCGATCACCTCGAAGCCGGCATGGCGGGCCAGCTGGATCGCCATCGAGCCCACGCCTCCCGCACCGCCGATCACCAGCAGGTGCTGGCCGCCATGGCGGCGATCATCCAGGTGCAGCGGCATGCGCTGAAACAACATCTCCCAGGCGGTCAGCGTGGTCAGGGGTAGTGCGGCGGCTTCGGCGAAATCGAGCGTGCTCGGCTTGCGGGCGACCAGGCGCTCGTCCACCCACTGGTACTGGGCGTTGCAGCCCGGCCGGGTAACGTCACCGGCGAAGTAGACCTCGTCACCGGAGGCGAACAGGCTGGCCTCGTCACCGATGGCTTCGACCACACCGGCGGCGTCCCAGCCGAGCACCCGGGGAACCTCAAGGGTGGCCGGATCGGTAGCGGCCCGCTGCTTGCCATCGACGGGGTTGACCGATACCGCTTCGATCCGCACCAGCAGATCGCGGCCGCGAGGAGGCAGCGGCGGCGGCAGCAGGACATCACGCAGGGCAGGTGCGTATTCACGACTCAGGGCGACGGCTTTCATCACGGCTCCGGCTGGGTTCGTGATCCCATCATAAGGTTCCTCACGTTTCCGCAAACCTGCTGAACCGTGCGATGCAATGTGCTGCGCAGTATGTCGGTTTTCGCGCTTAGACCCCGTCAAACCCTTGCAGCGTGTGGGTCTTGCGGATTTTCATCATCCTGTATAGGGTTTCAACGTCGGACCGGTCGACGGTCGGGCGCAACACTTCACATGTTACGGGACTGTTAACATGGCCTTCACCCGCCTGAGCATAATGTTCGCGGCGGTGGCGTGCTGAATCGGCTGTCGTACATCGACGCACTAGTGCTGGCCCATGCCTCTACCGGTTTCATACCCCCGAAATAGGAGCTGTACTCAATGAACAAGAAGATCCTTACTGCCGCGCTGCTGGGCGGCCTGGCTTTCGCCCAGGCAGCTTCGGCGCAGGAGTTCGATGACCGCTGGTACCTGACCGGTTCGGCCGGCTTCAACTTCCAGGACAGCGACCGTCTGACCAATGACGCTCCGTTCGTGACCCTGGGCCTGGGTAAGTTCATCAGCCCGAACTGGTCGCTGGACGGTGAACTGAACTACCAGAACCCGAACTTCGACAGCAACCAGGACCTGAACTGGTCGCAGTACGGCGTCTCGCTGGACCTGCGTCGCCACTTCATCAAGGAAGGCCGCGGCTGGAACCCGTACATCGTCGGTGGCCTGGGCTACCAGAAGTCGGAAGAAGAGTACGCTGCAATCGACAACAACGGTCCGCGCCAGCGTAAGGACGGCAACGTTGCCGCCAAGCTGGGCGTCGGCCTGCAGACCACCTTCGAGAAGCGTGTTGCTGTCCGCGCCGAAGTGGCCTACCGCGCTGACTTCGACGACCAGAGCATCGCCGCCAAGGACGAGAGCTGGTTCGGCGACGTGCTGGCTTCGGTCGGCGTCGTGATCCCGCTGGGCCCGGCTCCGGTCGCGGCTGCTCCGGCTCCGGCTCCGGTTGCCCCGAGCTGCGCCGACCTGGATGACGACGGTGACGGCGTCAACAACTGCGACGACAAGTGCCCGAACTCGCAGCCGGGTCAGACCATCGGTCCGGACGGTTGCCCGGTTCCGGTCTCCATCGACCTGAAGGGCGTCAACTTCGACTTCGACAAGTCGAACCTGCGTCCGGACGCCGTGGCGATCCTGAGCGAAGCCACCGAGATCCTGAAGCGTTACCCGGATCTGCGCGTTGAAGTTGCCGGTCACACCGACTCGAAGGGTACCGACGCTTACAACCAGAAGCTGTCGGAGCGTCGCGCCACCGCCGTGTACAACTACCTGACCAAGAACGGCGTCGACGCCGGTCGCCTGGTCGGCCCGATCGGCTACGGCGAGAGCCGTCCGATTGCTCCGAACACCAACCCGGATGGTTCGGACAACCCGGAAGGTCGCGCCAAGAACCGTCGTACCGAGCTGAACGTCCAGAACTAAGTTCTGACGCTCTACCAGTAGGACACAGCAGGACCCGGCTTCGGCCGGGTCTTGTTGTTTCTGCGGTCCGGAACCCGGCGTTTCAGGCGCGGGAGTAACCGTTCGTCGGGATTTTGCCCATAAAACCAATGAGTTGCCGTATTCATTGAAAGTGGCGCTTGAAAGCTGTCGCGGCATTGCTAAACTCGCCGCGTCACTTCCTTTCCTGGATGCCCTTCATGCTGCGCTCTGCATCGGCCGCCTTCCTGGCGCTGGCCCTGGTTCCCGCCGCCCACGCTGCGGTCGATTGCTCGGTCAACACCAGCGCCTCGCCGCTGCCGTTGCCGGCCACGACCATCGCGCCGGTGGCCGACGAGCTCTACATCCGTGGCAACCAGCTGGGCATGCCGGCCGGCGTGCTGAGCAGCAACTACGATCCGTCGCAGTCGCTGGACCAGGTGCTGCAGCGCCTGCGCATCGATGGGTGCCAGAACATCGCCAAGGCCATTCCGAGCGCACCGGCGGTGAAGCCGAACGATCCGGCGGCCTACAAGCCGCAGACCGAATTCGACAACACGCCCTGGCGCTTCGACATGAGCCAGAACGGCAAGCGCATGACCGCCGAAGAGTTCGACGCCTGGATGAAGGCGCGTGGCGTGCGTGTGGTCAAGGCGCGTCCGGCTCCGGCCGCCACTCCGGCTGCGGCCGAAGCACCGGCTGAGACCAAGCCGGTCGACAAGAAGTAAGCGCGGCGGGGAGCAGAGGCTTGCGCACGCGCCGCCCACCTGCTGCCCCCGCTGCCCGCTCCCACGCACCGCGTGGGCGTGCGGTTCCGGATGTCTCCAATGGCGTGCGCCATGGCCTGGCGCGCGTGCTGTCCAAGGCCGGCGTGTGCTCACGCAGCGAGGCCGCGCGCTGGATTGCCGAGGGCCGCGTGCGCGTGTCCGGCCGCATCATCCGTGATCCCGAGTTCCCGATTGCCAGTCCGCACCCGCCGATCGAAGTCGATGGCCGGCCGATGGATGCGCCGCAGCGGCTGTACCTGGTGCTCAACAAGCCGCGCGGCGTGGTGACCACGGCGCAGGACGAGCGTGGTCGCGACACGGTGTATCGCTGCTTCGATGGTGCCGGCCTGCCGTGGATCGCGCCGGTCGGGCGCCTGGACAAGGCCAGCGAAGGGCTGTTGTTGTTCAGCAATGATCCGCAGTGGGCGGCGCGCCTGACCGATCCGGAGACCGGCCCGCAGAAGACCTATCACGTGCAGGTGGATCGTCTTCCCGATGAGGACACCCTGGCCGCGCTGCGCGCCGGTGTCGAGGACGAGGGCGAGTTCCTCGTCGCCCAGGCCGTGCGCGTACTGCGCAGTGGCGACAAGACCGCATGGCTGGAGGTGGTCCTCGACGAGGGACGCAACCGCCATATCCGCCGCCTGTTGGCGGCCTTCGACCTGCAGGTGCTGCGCCTGGTCCGGGTCGCGATCGGTGGGCTGCTGCTCGGCGATCTCGGCAAGGGGCAATGGCGGGTGCTGGAGGTCAGCGACCAGCAGCGGCTGGGGGCCGCTGCACCGGGCTGATCATCGCCCGCGGCCGGCAGTCGCCGGCCACCGTTCCAGGCGTAGGGGGCGCCTGGTTGCTGAATTTCCCGAACGGAGCCTGCCCATGTACCACCCGACCCTCAACCAAACCCTGCGCTGCGCAGGCCTGCTGCTGCCGATGGTGCTGCTGGCCGCCTGTGGCGGCCACAAGAAGGTGGCCAAGGCGGAAACGCCTGCCGAGACCCCGGTGGTGGAAGTGAAGACCCCGGAGCTGGATGGTCGCGGCAGTTACCGCTTCCTGATGAGCAACGGCGACAAGAAGATGACCGCCGATGAGTTCGATGCCTGGATGAAGGCCAACGGCATCCGCGTTGCCAAGGGCAACGGCCAGGACGCCGCCGCCAAGCCGGTAGTGGTGGCCAGCAAGGAAGAGCCGAAGGGCAAGAAGAAAAAGAAGTGACGCCTGGCGGTGCCGACCCTGGCCGGCACGCCCTCAGGCCACGGCGGGTGCCGACCGTGGTCGGCAGCCATCCAGCCCGGTAGGTGCCGACCTTGGTCGGCACGCTTTGACCAGCGGGGTCAGGGCCTTTTCCGCAGGAAAGGGATCCGACCCCGGCATGATCAGCCCTTGACCACGCCCAGTTCGACACCAATGCGGGTGAACGCATCGATCGCGCGATCCAGGTGCTCGCGGCTGTGCGCGGCGCTGATCTGGGTCCGGATGCGGGCCTGGCCCTTGGGCACCACCGGGAAGAAGAAGCCGATCGCGTAGATGCCTTCTTCCAGCAGGCGCTCGGCGAATTTCTGCGCCAACGGTGCGTCATACAGCATTACCGGGCTGATCGGATGCACGCCCGGCTTCACGTCGAAACCGGCGGCGGTCATCTTCTCGCGGAAGTAGGCGGTGTTCTCGGCCAGCGTGCTGCGAAGGTCGTCAGCGGCAGCCAGCATTTCGAACGCCTTGATGCCGGCGGCCACCACATGCGGCGGCAGCGAGTTGGAGAACAGGTACGGGCGCGAGCGCTGGCGCAGCAGTTCGATCACCTCGGCGCTGGCGCAGGTGAAGCCGCCCAGCGCGCCGCCCATGGCCTTGCCCAGAGTGCCGGTGATGATGTCGATCTTCTCCAGCACGCCCTTGACCTCGGCCGAACCACGGCCGGTAGCGCCAAGGAAGCCGGTGGCGTGGCATTCGTCGATGTGTACCAGCGCGTTGTACTTCTTCGCCAGCGCGGTGATCTCGTCCAGCGGCGCGATGAAGCCGTCCATCGAGAATACGCCATCGGTGGTGATCAGCTTGGTCTTGCAGCCTGCGGCATCGGCGGCCTGCAGCTGCGCTTCCAGATCGGCCATGTCGCAGTTGGCGTAGCGGAAGCGCTTGGCCTTGCACAGGCGCACGCCGTCGATGATCGAAGCATGGTTCAGCGCGTCGGAAATGATCGCGTCGTTCTCGCCGAGCAGCGGCTCGAACAGGCCACCGTTGGCATCGAAGCAGGCCGCGTACAGGATGGTGTCCTGCTTGCCGAAGAAATCGGCGATCTGCTTCTCCAGCTGCTTGTGCAGGTCCTGGGTGCCGCAGATGAAGCGCACCGAGGCCATGCCGAAGCCGTGGGTATCCAGTGCGTCCTTGGCGGCCTGGATCAGGTCCGGATGGTCGGCCAGGCCCAGGTAGTTGTTGGCACAGAAGTTCAGCACCTTGCGGCCGTCGTCGAGGGTGATCTCGGCCGATTGCGGGCTGGTGATGATCCGCTCGGACTTGAACAGGCCCTGGGCGCGGATGGCGTCCAGTTCCTCGGCGTAGTGGCGGGTCAGGGCGGAGGAGACGTCGGTCATGGCGTGGGCACGGCTCTGAACGGGGAAACCGCTGATTCTACCGGGCATCGCCGGTCATCAACCGGGCTGGATGGGGCATCGCCATGGCCAGTGCATGTTGCATCGCAATAGCAAAGTGGTTAAGAATTCGTGAACCGGAGCTGTCGCGCTCCGGCCGCTCCCGCCTTCCACGCCACGCCACCGCCCCCACCGGAGACGCTCATGAAGCACGCCCGTGCCTGCCTCGCCATTGCCGCTGCCCTGACCCTGGCCGCCCCGTTCGCCGCCAGCGCGCAGGAGAACGAATCGCCGTACAGCTGGAATGTCACCGCCGTTTCCGACTACCTGTTCCGTGGCGTGTCGCAGACCGACGAGAAGCCGACCCTGCAGGCGGGCTTCACCTACACCTCGCCGGTGGGCCTGTATGCCGGTGTCTGGGGTTCGGGCGTGGACTTCGGTCCGGGCGATCCGAACACCGAGATCGACTACCAGATCGGCTACGGCGTGGACGTCACTTCGCGCGTCAACTTCGACGTGCTGCTGAACCGCTACACCTACCTCGGTGCCAGCCACCAGAACTACAACGAGCTGGTGACCACCACCACGCTTGACGACACCTACAAGCTGACCGTGGCCTACACCAACGACCAGTGGAACAGCGGCACCGATGGCTGGTACTACGGCTTGGGCGGCAGCTGGGGCCTGCCGAAGGACTTCACGCTGAATGCCAACGTCGGTCGCAGCACCTTCGAGGACGGCATCGCCAAGGACTATACCGACTGGAACGTCGGCGTCAGCCGCCAGTTCGGCCTGTTCAACGTCGGCCTGGGCTACTACGGCACCGACGGCAATGGACGCGAGAACTCGGGCAAGCTGGCCCACAGCCGGGTGCTGCTGACCGTGGCCGTGGGCAAGTAACGCCGCAGGCGTTACGGTAGGTGCCAAGCTTGCCTGGCACGCATTGCGAAAAAGGCGCCCATCGGGCGCCTTTTTCAGTTCCGCGGTGTTCTTGATCCCATCTGGGGAAGAGCCCCCTTGTTGTTCAGGGGCGCGCCAAAGGCGCGGGGATAAGGAAACATGCGGGGGAATTGACCCTTCGGGTCAGTTCCAGCTGAGCACGACCTTGCCGGCCTTGCCTTCTTCCATCAGGTCGAAGCCCTTCTGGAACTCGTCGATCGGCAGCTGGTGGGTCATCACCTTGCCGAGCGGGAAGCCGGACAGCACCAGCTGGGTCATCTTGTACCAGGTCTCGTACATCTTGCGGCCGTAGATGCCCTGCACGGTCAGGCCCTTGAAGATGATCTTGTCCCAGTCGCAGCCGGCGCCCTTGGGCATGATGCCGAGCATGGCGATCTTGCCGCCGTGGTACATGCAGTCGAGCATGTCGTTGAACGCGCGCGGGTTGCCGCTCATTTCCAGGCCCACGTCGAAGCCCTCCATGTGCAGCTCCTTCATCACGTCCTTCAGCGACTGGTTGGCGACGTTGACCACGCGGGTGGCGCCCATGTCGGCGGCCAGCTTCAGGCGGAAGTCGTTGACGTCGGTCACCACCACGTTGCGCGCACCGATGTGCTTGCAGATGCCGGCGGCGATGATGCCGATCGGACCGGCGCCGGTGATCAGCACGTCTTCGCCGATCACGTCGAATTCCAGCGCGCAGTGTGCGGCATTGCCGTACGGGTCGAAGAACGCGGCCAGTTCCGACGGGATCTGGTCCGGAATCGGCCACAGGTTGCTGGCCGGCATCACCATGTATTCGGCGAAGGCGCCGTTGACGTTGACGCCGATGCCGACGGTGTTCGGGCACAGGTGCGGGCGGCCGCCACGGCAGTTGCGGCAATGGCCACAGACGATGTGACCTTCGGCCGAGACGCGCTGGCCGATCTCATAGCCGGTCACCGCCGAACCGAGCGCGGCAATGCGGCCGACGAACTCATGGCCGATGGTCAGGCCCGGCTTGATGGTGCGCTGGCTCCACTCGTCCCACAGGTAGATGTGCAGGTCGGTGCCGCAGATCGCGGTCTTTTCCAGCTTGATCAGGACCTCGTTCGGGCCTGGGGTCGGCACCGGAACTTCTTCCAGCCAGATGCCCTTGGCCGCTTCGCGCTTGACCAGGGCCTTCATCGTTTGCTGCGCCATCGGGGTGGAACTCATCAGGGGGAAAGCGCGGATTATAGGGTGCCGCGCGGATTTCCCATGTTGCGCTGCGGGTGCAATGGCGGAACGAAAGGCGTGCGCCGACGGGCGTTTCGAACGTGCTGCAAACAGCAGCGCCTCCTTGATTCCTGGGGAGGGGGCGTGGTCACCCTGGCCGGGACACGCAAAAGCCCATCCATGGTGCTCGATGGCGCCTTGCTCGTGCGCGCTATCCTGCGCACACGGCAAGACCGGGGTTGGGCGTCCTGCCCAACCCGCCAGTCGCATGCGCCCGGCCCATGGCGCCAACGGTCCCGGCCAGGGTGACCACGCCTCCTCTGGACGATTCCATGTGCGCGGCCGATGTGCGCATGGCAGAGCAAGAAGTAGGCCCATGACTTCCGGGGTTCGGGCCGGGGCAGGGCGGCGGGCTACAATCGAGGGTTCCACTACCAGGGGCTGCTCCATGCGCTCGAACCTGCTTGCATTCTCCATCGTCGCCAGCCTCGGGCTGGCCCAGGTCGCCCATGCCGCTGAAGGCATGTGGGTGCCGCAGCAGCTGCCGGAAATCGCCGGTCCGTTGCAGAAGGCCGGCCTGAAGCTGTCCCCGGAGCAGCTGTCCAACCTTACCGGCGACCCGATGGGCGCGGTCGTCGCCCTCGGCGGCTGCACCGCCAGCTTCGTGTCGCCGCAGGGCCTGGTGGTCACCAACCACCACTGCGCCTACGGTGCGATCCAGCTGAATTCGACCGCCGAGAAGAACCTGATCAAGGACGGCTTCAACGCGCCGAAGCACAGCGATGAACTGAGCGCCGGCCCGAACGCCCGCGTCTACGTGCTCGACCAGATCACCGACGTCACCGCCCAGGCCAAGGCCGCCATTGCCGCCGCCGGCAACGACCCGCTGGCCCGCAGCCGTGCGCTGGACGCCTTCGACAAGGCCCAGGTCGCCGCGTGTGAAGCCGAGGACGGCTTCCGCTGCCGCCTGTACACCTTCTCCGGCGGCAACACCTACCGACTGTTCCGCAACATGGAAATCAAGGACGTGCGCCTGGTCTACGCGCCCCCGGGCAGCGTCGGCAAGTACGGCGGCGACGTCGACAACTGGATGTGGCCGCGCCACACCGGCGACTTCTCGTTCTACCGCGCCTACGTCGGCAAGGACGGCAAGCCGGCCGCATTCTCGGCCGACAACGTGCCGTACCAGCCCAAGCACTTCCTGAAGTTCACCGACCAGCCGCTGGGCGCCGGTGACTTCGTGATGGTGGCAGGCTATCCGGGCCGCACCAACCGCTACGCGCTGGCCGGTGAGTTCAACGAAACCGCCAGCTGGACCTACCCGACCATCGCCAGGCACTACAACGCAGTGTTGAAGATGATCGATGAGGCGGGCAAGGCCGACGCCGACGTCAAGGTGAAGTACGCCGCCACCGCGGCCAGCATGAACAACGTGGCCAAGAACTACGCCGGCCAGCTGGAAGGCTTCAAGCGCATCGACGCTGCTGGCCAGAAGCAGGCTGAAGAAGCCGCCGTGCTGGCCTGGCTGAAGAAGCAGGGCGCCGCCGGCAAGCCGGCCTTGGCAGCGCACGCGCAGCTGGTCAAGCACCTGGATACCAGCAAGGCGACCCGCGAGCGCGATCTGTTCGTCGGCCAGTTCAACAACACCTCGGCGGTCAACGCCGCCATCGGCCTGTACCGCCTGTCGATCGAGCGCACCAAGCCGGACGCCGAGCGCGAGGTCGGCTACCAGCAGCGCGACCTGCCGACCCTGGAAGGCGGCCTGAAGCAGATGGATCGCCGCTATGTGGCGAAGATGGACCAGCAGCTGCAGACCTACTGGCTGGACCAGTACGTCGCCCTGCCGGCCGCGCAGCGCAACAACGACGTGCTGAACACCTGGCTGGGCGGCAGCGATGCCAGCGCGGTCAAGGCACTGGTGAGCAAGCTGTCGGGCACTGAGCTGGGCAGCCTGGATGCACGCCTGAAGTGGTTCAAGGCCGACCGCGCCGCGTTCGAAGCCAGCACCGATCCGGCCATCCAGTACGCGGTGGCGATCATGCCGTCGCTGCTGAAGCAGGAAGAGCAGAAGAAGATCCGCGAAGGCGAGTCGCTGACCGCACGTCCGCTGTACCTGCAGGCACTGGCTGACTACAAGAAGAGCCAGGGCGAGTTCGTGTACCCGGATGCCAACCTGTCGCTGCGCATCACTTTCGGCAACGTGATGGGCTATGAGCCCAGGGACGGCGTGGCCTACACCCCGTTCACCACGCTGGAGGGCATCGTCGCCAAGGACACCGGCGTCGATCCGTTCGATGCGCCCAAGGCCCTGCTCGACGCGGTCAAGGCCAAGCGCTACGGCGGCCTGGAAGACAAGCGCGTGGGCTCGGTGCCGGTGAACTTCCTGTCCAACCTGGACATCACCGGTGGCAACTCGGGTTCGCCGGTGCTGGACGCCAACGGCAAGCTGGTCGGCCTGGCCTTCGACGGCAACTGGGAATCGGTCAGCTCCAACTGGGTGTTCGACCCGGTGATGACCCGCATGATCGCGGTCGACAGCCGCTACATGCAGTGGATCATGCAGGAAGTGGCGCCGGCGCCGGCGCTGCTGAAGGAACTGAACCTGGCGAAATAAACCCGTTGCGGTAGTGCCGGCCGCTGGCCGGCAACCCCGACCAGATAGCCGGAGTTTCCAAAACCCCGCGATCCACGTCGCGGGGTTTTTTCATGCCCGGCACGGCCCGGTGCGCCGAACGGGTATCATCCCTGTTCCGCGCACTTCACAGGATGTGAACGAAACGCGGAACCTCCTCCCCCCAGGACCCCTTGCACGCATGCGCATCCTGCTTGCCCGCCACGGCGAAACGCCGTGGAACGCCGAAGGCCGCTACCAGGGCCAGATCGACATCCCGCTTTCGCCGATCGGTGAAGCCCAGGCCCAGGCCCTGGGCGCCCGCTTGGCCTCGGTGGACATCACCCGTGCCGTCGCCTCGCCGCTGTCACGCGCGCAGCGCACCGCGCAGCTGGCACTCGGTGCCGCCCGTGCCGACATGTTGCTGACCGAGCCGGAGCTGCAGGAAATCGCCCACGGCGAGTGGGAAGGCCTGCTGGCCAGCGAAATCAACGAAAAGGACCCGTCGCGCCTGAAGGCGTGGCGCGAGGAGCCGGACACCGTGCTGATGCCCGGCGGTGAATCGCTGCGCCTGGTGCTGGAGCGCAGTTGGCGCGGCCTGGCCCGCGCCACCGAAGGCCTCGGCGAGCACGACACCCTGCTGGTGGTCGCCCATGACGCGGTCAACCGCGTGATCCTGTGCAGGGTGCTGGGCCTGCCGATCTCCCGCCTGTGGACCTTCCGCCAGGCGCCGACCACGCTCAACCTGCTCGAAGGCGCCGACCTGGACAGCCTGGAAGTGGTGCGCCTGAACGACTGTGCCCACCACACGCCGTTCTTCGGCGAAGCCAAGCACCGCGCACTCTGATCCATCCCCTCGCATCAACTGCTTCTGCTGGAACCGCTGCCGTGACGAACACCCCGACCACCCTGGCCGACTGGCTGGACTACATTGAACGCCAGCACCCGGCGACCATCGACATGGGCCTGGAGCGCGTGCGCGCCGTGGCCACGGCGATGGGCCTGGGGGCGCCGGCCCAGCGCACCATCGTGGTCGGTGGCACCAACGGCAAGGGCTCCACCGTGGCCTTCATCGAAGCCATCGCGCGTGCTGCCGGCTGGAAGGTCGGCGCGTACACCTCGCCGCATCTGCTGCGCTACAACGAGCGCGTGCGCATCGACGGCCACGATGTGGAGGATGCGGCGCTGGTCGCCGCCTTCAACACCATCGAGGCCGCGCGTGGCGATATCACGCTGACCTATTTCGAGTACGGCACGCTGGCCGCGCTGCAGCTGTTCGCCGACGCCGGGCTGGACCTGGCGGTGCTGGAAGTGGGCCTGGGCGGTCGCCTGGATGCGGTCAACATCGTCGACGCTGACGTGGCGGTGATCACCACCGTGGACATCGACCATGCCGAATGGCTGGGCGGGGACCGCGAAGCGATCGGCACCGAGAAGGCCGGCATCATCCGTGGCTGGAAGCCGGTGATCCTGGGCGAGACCGACCCGCCGTCGAGCGTGCTCGCACGTGCCTACCTGGTCGGCGCCAACGCGATCCGCGGCGGCAGCGATTATTTCTACGAACCAATCGATGCCCAGCGCTGGCGCTGGCGCGATGTCGGCCTGCGCATGGAACTGCCGACCCCGGCGCTGGCCGGCCCGATCCAGCTGGCCAACGCGGGTGCCGCCATCGCTGCGCTGCGCGCGCTGGACAAGCCGGTGCCGCGTGCGGCGTGGGCTGCTGGTGTCGCGGCGGCGCGCATCTCTGGCCGCCTGCAGGCGTTCGAGCGTGACGGCGTGCAGGTCCGTGTCGATGTCGGGCACAACCCGCAGGCGGCGGGCCAGCTGGCGCGCGCGCTGAAGGCCGAAGCGTCGGCCGGGCGCACCCTGGCGGTGTACGCCGCGCTGCAGGACAAGGACGCGGTGGGCGTTGTGCAGGCGCTGCAGGACGTGGTCGGCGAGTGGACCCTGGCCGGACTGGACGGCCCGCGCGGGCAGAGTGCTGCCCAGTTGCAGGCCCGCCTGGCCGGTACGGCGGCGGCCAAGGCCCAGCGCGCTGATACTGTCGAGCAGGCGCTGGCACAGGTACTGGCCCAGGCCGGGCGCGGTGACCGCGTACTGGTGTTCGGCTCCTTCCATACCGCCGCGGCCGCGCTGCAATGGTTGCAGGGCGCCGCCTGATCCGCGTTCAGCCAATGCCGACGCCGTCCGGTCCGGCACCCGTATAATCGACCGCAACCTCCGGACAGTTGCCGCCTCACGTGGATACGCCTCTGAAACAGCGTCTGATTGGTGCCATCGTGCTGGTGGCGCTGGCCGTGATTTTCCTGCCGATGCTGGTCAAGGGACCGGCGCCGGACAGCGGTGTGGCCTCGGTGCCGATCGCCGCGCCGGACGCACCGGCCGATGGCCAGTTCGAAACCCGTGAGCTGCCGCTGGTTGCTCCGGCCGGTGGAGCCACCGGCCTGCAGACCGGGCAGGCCAAGCCGCTGCAGGAGACGGCCGCGCCGGCTACGCCGCCGACCGTGGACACGTCTCCGGCGGTTGCCGCCGGCAACTTCGCCGTCACGTTTGGCGCCTACGGCAGCAAGGCCGACGCCGATGCGGTGATCGCCTACCTGCAGCGCTCGCAGCTGCCAGGCTTCGCCGAAACCACCACCATCAGCGGGCGCCAGGCGTGGCGTGTGCGTGTCGGGCCGTATGCCGACCGTGCCCAGGCCGAAGCCGCGCGCCTGCAGGCGGTCAAGATCCGCGCCGATGTGAAGGCAGAAGTCATCACCCTGGATGCGGCGGCAGGCAGCAGTGCGGCGGTTGCCGCCACGCCGGCGCCGACCACCAGCACCCCGGCCGCGGCCACCACGCCGTCGGCCACCAGCAACCCGGTGCGCAGCGAAAGCCTGCCGCCAAGCACGCCGACGGCGACCACCAAACCAGAGCCGCCCAAGCCGGCACCGAAGCCCGAGGCTCCGAAGCCGGACGCCAAGCCCGAGCCGAAGCCGGAGGCCGCCGCCAGCAAGCCGGCGCCTGCCACGCCGACAGCACCGGCGGCCAGTGGCGTCGGCTTCGCCGTGCAGTTGGGCGCGTTCGGCCAGGCCAACGATGCCAACGCGCTGCGCGACAAGGTCCGCGCCGCCGGCTTCAGTGCTTTCGTCGAGCAGGTACGCACTGAAAAGGGCACGCTGCATCGCGTCCGCGTCGGACCGGTGGCCAACCGCGCTGACGCCGAGCAGCTGAAGGCGCAGGTCGCCGCCAAGGTCGGCGTGGCCGGCATGGTCCGACCGCACCCATGATCCACGCGCAGGCCCGTTGCCAGCGCCGCCGAAGGAGCGGGGCGCCATGATCGACGTGGTGCTGCTGATCGTGATCGCCGCCTCGACCCTGCTCGGGATGCTGCGTGGCTTTGTTGGAATCGTCATCGGCACGCTGTCGTGGCTGCTGGCCGCGTGGGCGGCCTTCGCCTTCGGCAACGATGCGGCACGCTGGTGGGCGGCCCCGGCCGCACCCGGCGGCGAGCATTTCGTTGGCGGCTACCTGGGCGTGGGCATTGGCGTGATGATCGTGGTCGCGGTGATCGGCATGGTCATCAAGGCGATGATCCATCGCAGCATGCTGACCAGCCTGGACCGGTTGCTGGGCGGCGTGCTGGGCGCCGTGCGTGGCGGCCTGATCGCGGCGATCCTGGTGCTGCTGGCCGGCTTCACCCCGCTGACCGCCGAACCCTCCTGGAAGCGCTCGGCGGTCCGCCCGGTGCTGAACCCGGCCGTGGCCTGGATGAACGGGAAGCTGCCGCACTGGCAGGTGCCCGGCGCCGACCTGCTGCCCAAGACCTTGCCGACCGACATGCTGTCCCCATCTGCATTGATGGAGCTGGGGAAGAGCGCAGGCGCCGATCTGGGAAAGCCGGGCGCGGCAGGCGATAATGGCATCCTCAACCAGGTAGTGGCGGGCAGCGGATGGCTGCGGCCCGCGAAAGCGGAACAGGGCGACGCATACGATCCGGCCGAAGTGCGCCCGGACGCCCCAGCACTGCCAGACAGTATCGAGCCGGGCGATCCGGCCAATGTCGACCGCAGGCGCGGCGACCACCGCGGCCAGGTACGGCCACCTTCCTTGTAACTGGGCACAGCCCAGCGGAGACTTCGCACCATGTGTGGCATCGTCGGAATCGTCGGCAACCAGAACGTCGCCGGGCAGTTGTATGACGGCTTGACCGTTCTCCAGCATCGCGGCCAGGATGCGGCGGGCATCGCCACGGCCAATGGCAGCCGCCTGCGGGTGCAGAAGGCCACCGGCCTGGTCCGCGATGTGTTCGATGCACGCACCATGTCCACCCTGGAAGGCAGCGTCGGCATCGCCCATGTGCGCTACCCGACGGCCGGCTCGGAAGGCATGGACGAGGCGCAGCCGTTCTACGTCAACTCGCCGTACGGCATCGCGCTGGCCCACAACGGCAACCTGATCAACACCGAGGCGCTGCGCCAGCAGGTGTTCGAGCAGGACCGCCGCAACGTCAACACCGATTCGGACAGCGAAGTGCTGTTGAACGTGTTCGCCTATGAGCTGGAGCAGCAGCGCCAGCTGAGCCCGGAAGCCGCGATCCGCGCGGTGGCTGGCGTGCACCGCCGCTGCAAGGGCGGCTACGCGGTGGTCAGCGTGGTGCTGGGCCTGGGCCTGGTGGCCTTCCGCGACCCGCACGGCATCCGTCCGCTGGTGCTCGGCAAGCGCAGCCATGCCGAGGGCGACGAGTACATCGTGGCCTCCGAGTCGGCCGCGCTGGACGTGCTGGGCTTCCAGCGCGTGCGCGATGTGCAGCCGGGCGAAGCCCTGGTGATCACCGCCCGCGGCGAGCTGTTCTCGGAAATCTGCGCCGAGCCTGCCGAGCACACCCCGTGCATCTTCGAGTACGTGTACTTCGCGCGTCCGGATTCGATGATCGACAACGTCTCGGTGCACAAGGCGCGCATGCGCATGGGCATCAAGCTGGGCGAGAAGATCCTGCGCCTGCGCCCGGACCACGATATCGACACCATCATCCCGATCCCGGATACCTCGCGTGATGCCGCGCTGGAGATCTCCAACGTGCTCGGGGTGAAGTACCGCGAAGGCTTCATCAAGAACCGCTACATCGGCCGCACCTTCATCATGCCGGGCCAGGGCGAACGCGTGAAGTCGGTGCGCCGCAAGCTCAACCCGATCCACCTGGAGTTCCGCAACCGCGTGGTGCTGCTGGTGGACGACTCGATCGTGCGTGGCACCACCAGCCAGCAGATCGTGCAGATGGCCCGTGATGCGGG
Organism: Stenotrophomonas sp. YJH_SMC_110; assembly: GCF_059369255.1. Classification (NCBI taxonomy): domain Bacteria; kingdom Pseudomonadati; phylum Pseudomonadota; class Gammaproteobacteria; order Lysobacterales; family Lysobacteraceae; genus Stenotrophomonas; species Stenotrophomonas sp. YJH_SMC_110. The sequence goes on from NZ_JCAFSM010000012.1 coordinate 52,689, forward strand.
CGCGCGCAAGGTCTACCTGGCCAGCGCGGCACCGCCGGTGCGCTACCCGAACATCTACGGCATCGACATGCCGGCGGCCGAAGAGCTGGTCGCGCACAACCGCACCGTGGAAGAGATCGAGGCCCACCTGGGCTGCGACTGGCTGATCTACCAGGATCTGGAGGACATGGAAGCGGCGGTGAGCGAGGGCAACCCGGCGCTGCGCAACTTCGATTCGTCCTGCTTCAACGGCCACTACCCGACGGGTATCGAGCCGGGCTACTTCGAGCGCATCCAGCAGCTGCGTTCGGACGACGCCAAGCACAAGCGCCGCGCCTGAGGTCCAGGCGTGGTCGATGTACCCGACGTTGGTGGCGACCTGCTGCGCGCGGCGCAGCAGTGCCTGGCCGAAGCCGACCCGCTGCGCAAGGTCGCGTTGACCCAGGCGTATGCCGCCGCGTTCCGTGCCGGTCGCCTGAAGGTGGCTGCCGATGCGCCGCCGCCGGAACCGATCCGCATGCCTGGCCGGCCGGCACGGCTGGTGCTGGTGCATCCGCGCGAAGTGCCCCGGCGCGGGCTGGGCGGCGTGGAAGGACGCGCCGCCTTCATCCACGCCATCGCCCACATCGAACTCAACGCGATCGACCTGGCCTGGGATGCGGTGTACCGCTTCCGCGGCCTGCCGCCAGCGTTCCATGCCGACTGGGTCAGCTGTGCCGACGACGAATCGCGGCACTTCATGCTGCTGCGCGAGCGCCTGCAGGCGCATGGCCACGACTACGCCGATTTCCCCGCGCACAACGGCCTGTGGGAAATGTGCGAAAAGACCGCGCATGACGGCCTGGCGCGCATGGCCCTGGTACCGCGCGTGCTGGAAGCGCGCGGCCTGGACGTGACACCGGGCATGATCGAGAAGCTGCGCAATGTCGGTGATGGTGAAACCGCCGACGTACTGGAAGTGATCCTGCGCGAGGAAGTGGCGCACGTTGCCGCCGGTTCGCGCTGGTACCGCTGGTACTGCGATCGCGCCGGCGTCGAGCCGCGTGCGCGCTTCAAGGCGCTGCTGGTGGAATACGCCGGCGGCTACCTGCACGGGCCGTTCAACATCGAAGCGCGCCTGCTGGCCGGCTTCGACGCCGACGAGCTCGGCAACCTGGTCGAACAGGCCGGTTGAACAAAAGGGGACGGAGGGGATTAAGTCGTTTGTGGCACAAACGACTTAATCCCCTCCGTCCCCTTTTTCATGCGTTGGGCAGCACCACGCGCTTGCCATCCACGGTGGGCCGGTTGATGTAGAACAGGCCGGGACCGGGCCGGTAGGGCAGTTCGCTGACGCCGGCATCGGCGGCATAGGTCAGGGCGGTGTCGCCCAGCGCGTCGAAATTCCAGTGCGCCGACTGCATCAGGTAGCGTCGGCGCAGCAGCGCCTCCTGGGCCTGGGTCAACGCCTGCCCTGCCACCAGCCGCCGTGCGATCGGTTGCAGGGCCGACGGCAGTTCCCAGCCGGGAACCTCGGCAGCGCTGGCGCGCCAGGTCACGCCGGCATCGATGGCATGCTGCTGCATCACCTGCAGCGCGATCAACTGGTAGCGCCAGTCGATGCGCCGCCGCAGTACCACGGCGGCAGTCACGTACAGCACCGGGGACAGCAGCACGCTGCGGCTGCCGGCGCGGCGCTGCTGCTGCCACTGGTGCCAGACATCCACCCACACTTCCTTTTCGTCCACGCCCAGCTGCTGCCGCCAGCGTTCGGCATCGGCCTGCGTTTCAGCGTAAGCCGTGGTGGCCTGCAGCATCGCCAGCGGGGGAATCTGGTAGTCGGCAACGGCGGGGCGGCGCAGCTGCTGGCGACGTGGGCGGCTGAGCAGCTTGGGGCCTTCCTCCAGCTGGTTGTAGCCTCCGCCGATGTTGGCGTGCACGCCGGGCAAAGCGATCTCGGTGAACGGCGGTGCCACCGTGGTCAGCGGATAGTGCTGGCGATGCTCGTCGCGCGCGGTCAACTGCACCACGCGTGCAGCGATGCCACTGGACAAGGCAAGCTGCGGTTGTTCGTCGGCGCGGCCACCACTGACCGCAGCCACGGTATCGAACAGGCCCATGAATCGCAGCACCGGAAGGGCAGGGGCGAAGTCCGGCGTACAGACCAGGCCGGACGACTGCAGCAGTTGCCGCCAACGCGTGGTATCCCAGCCCTGCAGCTGGTTGGCGATATCACGTGCGGCGGCAGCGCCTCGAGAGAACCCGAACAGATCCAGCTGCACGCGACGCAGCGGTTGCCGCCAACGCGTGGACAGTTCTGCAAGCGCAGCCGGCAGCACCACCTGCAGCGCGCGCTGCACCTTTGCGCGGACGCCGCTGGCGCCGATACCGAACGCCAGTCCGATCAGGTCGTCGTCGGCGTCATCGCGGGTACCGACACCTTCCACGTAGATCGACAGCGAAGGCGTGGCCATCGCATCGCGGCGGCTGTCCGGGTACAGCTGCTGCAGGCGTGCGATGTTGGTCAGGCCGTTGTCGTAGCTGCTGGTCAGCCGGCTCTGGTAGGTCGAATCATCATCCGCACGCAGCTGCGCCGGGCGCGGTCGCGGCTGCTGTGGTCGACCACGCGCGAGGTTGTGCGCGTTGTTGCGGGTGCCATCGAAGAACAGGCCGATCCGCAGCAAGCCGACATCTTCGTCCGTGTCCTGCGATGGTGCCATGTGCATTCCCCGTCGTGGCTGCGTCACGGTAGCGCGAAAGCGGTGTATTGGCGAAGTGTAGTGACGCTTTTGACCTGACTGAACGCAGATGCGGTCGATCACAAATCCTGACTTTCATTCCACTCGCCTATTGAATTCACACGAGCCGCGCAGGCCATATGGCCAAACCCGGCAAACCGGGTCGTGCTGCATCCACGCTGTTCACATCATTCAAGGAGCGACGCAATGTTGTCCAGATCGATTGGCAAAGCGGCAGGTGGCCTGGTGTTGGGTTTGTCGGTGGCGGCGGCCGCGCATGCGGCACCGTTGTTCGAGCCGGTGACGGTCATCAGCCGCGCATCGGCAAACAGTGAGCCCGCGCTGGGCAAGCTGCTGGCCACCCCGTCCACCGCGACGGTACAGGAAGTGCGCGTTGATGCAGCCGCGACTGCACAGCCGCAGCTGGAATTCGAACTGCTCGGCCAGCGCGTGCAGGCCGTGCGCAGCAAGGTTGAAGCGCTGCCCGATGGCGGCAGCATCTGGTATGGCCAGTTCCGTTCGCCCTCGGACAAGCTGACCGCGGCCACCTCCAACGGCCAGGACGACCCCGGCAATTCGCTGATCCTGGTGCGCTCGGGCGATACCATCACCGGCTCGATCCGCAAGGATGGAAAGCTGTACCGCCTGCGCCCGCTGGGCAACCGCCACGTGCTTGTGGAAGTGGACGAGTCGCGGATGCCGGCCGACCATCCGGCCGATTACAACCAGCTGCCGAAGATCCCGATGGGCAACAACGATCGCCTCGGCATCGCGCAGGCGTCGTCCGGCACGCCGGCCACCATCCGCGTGCTGGTGGTGGCGACCAATGCCGCCGTCGCCGCCTATGGCGGCAACATGCAGTCACTGGTGCAGCTGGCCGTGGCCGAATCGAACCAGGGCTATGTCAACAGCAACGTCGGCATCACCATGGAACTGGCCCGCTACGAAACCACCAGTTACACCGAATCGGGCAGCTTCGATACCGACCTGGCGCGTTTCCGTGGCACCAGCGATGGCTACATGGACAGCATCCACACCAGCCGGAATACCTACACGGCTGATGTGGGCGTGCTGCTGATCAACAACACCGCCTACTGCGGCCTGGCCTCGGGCATCGGCTCGACGGCGTCGACCGCGTTCGCGGCCGTGTACTGGGATTGCGCGACCGGCTATTACTCGTTCGCGCACGAGATCGGCCATCTGCAGAGTGCGCGGCATGACATCGCCACCGACTCGAGCACCTCGCCCTATGCCTATGGCCACGGCTATCGCTACGAGCCGGCCACCGGCACCGGCTGGCGCACGATCATGGCCTACAACTGCACCCGCAGCTGCCCGCGCCTGAACTACTGGTCCAACCCCAACATCAGCTACAACGGCATCCCGATGGGCAACGCCAGCACCGCCGACAACCAGCGCGTGCTGGTCAACACCAAGGCCACCATCGCGGCCTTCCGCTGACACTGTCCAGGCGCCGACCAAGGCCGGCGTCTACCCGGGCGCATGCACCTGCTCTGGTAGATGCCAACCTTGGTTGGCACCTTGCGATCCGTTATTCGCGCGCGAGCGTATCCAGCGTCCAGCCGCTGGCATCCACGCGCAGCACCGAACCCTGTTCGTACCAGTCACCCAGCACGATGCGGGTGCGCTCGCGACCACCGGCCTGCAGCGTGTGGATCGCCGGCCGATGGGTATGGCCATGGATCATGGTGTCCACGCCATGGCGCACGAAGGTGGCATCGACTTCGGCAGGGGCCACGTCGGTCACCGACTCGAACTGCGCACGATCGTCCTGCTTCATCTCGGACTGGCGCGCCTGGCTGGCTTCGCGCGCCTTCTGCGCGAACGCGATGCGTGCGGCCAGCGGCTGCGACAGGAACTGCGCCTGGAATACCGGGTCGCGCGTCTGTGCACGGAACTGCTGGTAGGGAATGTCATCGGTGCACAGCAGGTCACCGTGCTGCAGCAGCACCGCGCGGCCGTACAGTTCGATCATGCACGGGTCGGGCAGGATGCGCAGGCCGGCACGGCGCGCGTAGTCCTCACCGAGCAGGAAGTCGCGGTTGCCGCGGATGAAGTACACCGGCACGCCGCTGTCGGACAGCACCTTCAACGCATCGGCCACCGTGTCGGCGGCGGGCGAGGGCGTGTCGTCGCCGATCCAGGCCTCGAACAGGTCGCCGAGGATGTACAGCGCATCGGCGCCGGGCGCCTGCTCGCGCAGGAAGCGCAGGAACAGGTCGGTGATCTCCGGACGGCTGGGGTCCAGGTGCAGGTCGGAAATGAACAGCGTGGTCATGCCCGCATTCTAGGCCATCAATGATGATGGTGGCGCCGGGCCTTGCCTGGCTCCGGTCGTCACACCGGCAGCGGCAGCCAGGTCAGGCTGGCCGAAGCCAGCACGATGGCGATGGCGGTGGCTGCCAGCACATCGGAAGGATAGTGCAGGCCCAGGACCACCCGCGACAGTGCAACGCCACAGGTGAACGGCACCAGCAGCGGCGCCAGCCACGGGTAGTAGGCCAGTGCCACGATGGTGAACGACACCGCATGCAGGGTGTGTCCGGAGGGGAAACTGAACTCGTCCAGCGGCGCCACCCAGGCGCGGATGCGCAGGTCGGCCGCGTAGGGCCGCGGGCGCCGGGTCCAGCGCTTGAGGACCTTGTACAGCAGCAGCGCGGCCAGGCCCGTGGCGGCCATGTGCACCGAGGCGCGCAGGCCGTCGAAGCCGTCCAGCACCACCAGCGCGGCCATCAGCACGTACCAGAACACGCCATCGCCGAGCCGGCTGATGACCGCGAACAGGCGACGCACGCGGCGCCGCCGGCAGTAGTGGTTTGCGCGCCGGCACCAGCGTGCTTCGCGCCCGGCCAGCAGCTCAAGCGGCGTAGTGCGCATGGCCGTTCCTCCGCGACTGTGCCAGTTCGGCCAGCAGTGCATCGAACTCGGCCACCACCTGTTGTGGATGCAGGCGCTTCATCGCGCGTGCGGCATTGCCGCCCAGTTCGCGGCGCTGCGCGTCATCGGCGGCCAGTCGCACGGCGGCATCGATGAACTGATCGTCGCTGTCCACGGCTGCGCCGTTCTCGCCATTGCGCAGGTACTCGCGCGCGGCGCCGTAGTCGAAGGCCACGGTGGCCACACCGCTGGCCATGCTTTCCAGGGTCACGTTGCCGAACGTTTCGCTGCGGCTGGGGAACAGGAACAGATCGCCGCTGGCGAAGTGCCGGGCCAGCGCATCGCCGCGCTGGATGCCACAGAAGATGAAGTCGGGGTTTTCATGTGCCAGCTTCTCGCGGGCCGGGCCATCTCCGACCCACACGAAGCGTGCCTTGGGCCGGATCTGCTGCAGCCGGCGGAATGCCTTCACTGCCAGGCCGAGGTTCTTTTCAGCAGCAATGCGGCCGACATAGATCGCCACCAGGCCGTTGCCATCCACGCCCCATTCCTCGCGCAGCGCGGGATCGCGCCGTCCCGGATCGAACTGCTGGCTGTCCACCGCGCGGGCCAGCAGGCGCACGCGCTCGAAGCCCTGTTCGCCGAGGAACTGCTGCAGCTCGCGGGTCGGCACCAGGGTGGCATCGGCCTGGTTGTGGAAACGGCGCATCCAGCGCATGGCTGCGGCCTGCAGCCACGCCACGCCGTAGTCGGGCAGGTACTCGTCGAAGCGGGTGTGGAAGCCGCTGGCGACCGGAATGCCGAGGCGGCGCGCAGTGCGCAGTGCCGACCAGCCGAGCGGACCTTCGGTGGCGATGTAGACCGCATCCGGGCGTTGTTTCTGCCAATGGCGGCCCAGCCGGATCGGCGCCGGCAGTCCGAAACGCAGGCCGGGGTAGCGGGGCAGGGCGGCGCCGGGAACCAGCAAGGTGCCGGGTGCCGAATCCAGCGCTTCGCTGGACTGGCGGGGGCGGACCAGGTCGATCTCGTGCCCGGCTGCGCGCAGACCTTGTTCCAGCCCCTGCACGGTGAGGGCGACGCCGTTCACTTCCGGTGGATAGGTCTCGGTGACGATGGCATAGCGCATGGCGGGCCTCCGGGTTTCCGGCATGCTCGGGCCTGGCGATGTAGCCGACATGACCGCTTTGCGACCATCAGATGACGGTGGCGCCGGCCAGCGCCTGGGCGCGGCGGCCAATAAAAAACCACGGCCCCGAAGGGCCGTGTTCGTCATGCTTCCGTCACAGCGCGATGGATCAGAAGCGCTGCTGGTACTTCATGTAGATGAAGCGGCCGATATCGTAACCACCGTAGTACGAGAAGGCCGAGTTTGGCTTGCTGTACATGACCGGGCCGGTCTTCTCGAACACGTTGTTGGCACCGACCGACACGGTGGCGTCCCACGGCAGCGAGTAACGCACCTGCACGTCGTGGAAGGTGACCGCGCCGCGCTCGTTGTAGTTGCGTGCGCCCTTGTACCACGGTGCGTACACACCCGGATCCGAGCACTCGTCCGGGTACAGCGCGATGTTCGAGCAGGTTTCCTTCACGCCCGAATAGTAACGCGCGGTCCAGCTCGCGCCGAAGTTGCCCCGCTCGTAGCCCAGCACCAGGTTGGAACGGACGCGGAAAGCGCTGCCGATGCCGTTGGTGACGATCGGGACGATCGAGCTGTCGTTGGAGGTGCGGTAGGTCGCACTGGACACGTAGGTGGTGGCCGAGTTCACGTTGAACTTGCCGAACCGGGTGTCCAGACGGTAGCTCACGTCCAGATCGTAGCCTTCGGTTTCCATGAAGCCCGCGTTGCGGTTGCCGAACTTCAGGTTGGTCACGATGCCGGTCACCGGGTCACGCTGGAAGCGCGAGCAGCGCGCGTCGATACCCGATTCGTAGCAGTCCTGCAGGATCTGGGTCGGCGTGTCGGCGATGATCGTGTTGTCGATGCGGATCTTCCACCAGTCCAGCGAGGCGTTGAAGCCCTGGATGAAGCTCGGGCTCCAGACCAGGCCCAGCGTCTTGCTGGTCGAGGTTTCCGGCGTCAGCAGCGGGTTCGACCCGGAGGTGAACGGCACCGGGGTCGCGTCCGTCGACGTGTTCACCGGGGTGCCACCCTGGCGCAGCTGGCGGAAGGTATTCGCATTGGCGATGTCGCGTGCGCAACGTGCACGGACTTCCGCGCTGGAGGCCGAGGAACCGAAGCGGGTGTCGCACGGATCGCTGAACTGCGCGAAGGTCTCCGAACCACCACCGAACAGGTCGCTGATGGTCGGTGCACGGAAGCCCTCGGCCCAGGTGCCACGCACCATCAGCGAGTCGATCGGCTTCCACTTGAAGCCGAACTTGCTGTTGAGCGTGTTGCCGAAGGTGTTGTAGTCCGAGAAGCGGGTTGCGCCATTAAAGGTCAGTTCCTTCGCGCCCGGCAGGTCGGCCAGCACCGGAACGTTCACTTCCAGGTAGGCCTCGTTGACGGTGTAGTCACCGCCGGTCGGGCCCGCAGCCAGGTTGGTGGTCGCGCCGGTCTGGGCCAGGGCATCCGGGGTGTACTTGCCTTCTTCCTTGCGGCTTTCCACGCCGAACGCGAAGCCCAGGTCGCCAGCCGGCAGGGTCACGATGCTGCCAGCGATGTTGGCAAAGAAGTTCTTGGAGGTGGTACGGCCCTTGGTGATCTCTTCCGGGAACAGCCACGCCTGCAGTTCTTCGTTGCCGTACAGGCCATCGGCAGCCGTCGTGCCGTACGGCACCAGCGGGTTCCACGGCTTGCACACGTCATAGGAGATCGGTGCAGCGGCGGTGCCGCACTGCACCTTGCCGGTGGCGGCGTTGTAGAACGACGGGCCGACGCCGCCGGCGACGCGACCCTTGTGCAGGTTGCCGGTCGCCACCGATTCCAGTTCATTGCGGTTGTACTGGTAACCCACTTCCCAGTCGAAGTAGCGGCTGCCGATCTCGAACGAACCGTCGAACGACGCCACCGCGCGGTAGGTCTTCAGCTCGCTGGTGGTCACGCGCGGCACTTCCCAGGTGCGGCGGTTCCATGCCACGGCGGTCGGGGTGGCATACCCGTGCTGGCGGCCGAACGGATTGAAGTAGCTGTTGATCGACATCGAGCCGACACCGGCGGTGCTCGACTGCAGCGGATAGCCCGCGATCTGGCGGGTGGACTCACGCTGGTTGTAGCCCAGCTCGGTGCGGAAGTTGACGTTGTCGGTGATCTTGAAGCGGCCGTCGAAATAGACCGAGTCGCGCTTGACCGGATACATCACGTGCATCTGGTCGTTGGCGTTGCTCACGTCACCGGTGAACGGCGTGCTATCGGTGAGGTGGTAATTGGCCGGGTTGGTGGGATCGGCGCCGCGGTTGAGGGAATAGCCGCAGCCCGCAGTGGCGGTACAGCCCGGGCCGCGCAGACCGGTGAACTGGCCGTACTGGCTGATCGTGGTCCAGTTGCTGCTGTCGTACGGATGGCGATCGGTCATGCCGTACTTGCTGAAGCCGCGATCGCGCGCCCACACGCCCTTCTCTTCGGCATGCTCGGCGGACAAGGTCAACGACACGCGATCGTTGCTCCAGCCGGCGACCACGTCGAAGCGGTCACGTGCGCCGTCGCCCTGGCTGTACTGGCCGTGATAGACGTTGGCGGTCACACCGGTGACATTGGAGCGGGTGATGATGTTCACCACGCCGGCCATGGCGTCGGAGCCATAGATCGCAGAGGCGCCGTCCTTCAGCACCTCGATGCGCTCCACGGCGGACACCGGCAGCGTGGAGATGTCCTGGTAGCCGGACGTGCTGATGCCCATGCGCTTGCCGTTGACCAGCACCAGCGTGCGCTGGGTGCCCAGGTTGCGCATGTCGATGTAGGTGCCACCCGCGTTTTCACCCGCGGTCAGCGCATTGGCGCGGCTGATGGTCGGGCTGCCCATCGCGGTGACGTTCTGCAGGATGTCGGCAACCGAGCTGAAGCCCTGCTTTTCGATGTCGTTGCGGCTGATCGCGAACACCGGCTGGGCGGTTTCCACGTCCACCTGGCGGATGCGCGAGCCGGTGATCTCGATGCGGTCGAGGTTGGTGGGCGTTGCGTTGCTGCCGTCCTGGGCAAACGCGGGCAGGGCGGCCAACGTTGCGGTGGTAGCCAGGGCATAGCGGATGGCCTGCCCCAGTGCGGTGGTGCGTGAAGTCATGGCGAGCTCTCTCTCTCAGGTCGTGCACAAGACGCCAAAGTGGGCGTCGAAGGAGCCAGCTGGGTTGATGACCGAGCCGGTGACCCGATAGTAGTCTCGTTAGTTAATGCTCTGTAAAGAGTTCGTATCGATTTATGTCACGGGACACCCCCATCCTTCACAAAACGTGAACAAAAGCAGGCGCTTACGTGAGAGGTGCGATACGCGATACGGTGCCGTCGTGATGCGAAGCAGCACAAAAAACCGCCAGACTGCGCAAAGTGGGGGTGCGAAGTGCGTCACTCCTGCTGTCCTGTGGACAACAGGCGACGGCGTATTCAGGCTACGAACGGACGGAACTGGATGCCCAGCCCGGCGATCCCGTCGGTCTCGCCGATCAGGTCGGCGCGCAGCAGCGGACGGGCATCGATGAACGCCTGCGGCACGATCAGCGACAGCCGGTTGTCGTCGGCGGTCAGTTCCAGCGCCGGCAGCGGGTCGTCCTCATGCGCGCGGTTGAGCAGCACCGCCAGCCGCAGCAGGGCCGCCAACCGGCGCGCGGTCAGCAGCAGTCGCTCGGGCAGGGCGTCGAAGGCGGTCTTGGTCACGCTGCGGCGATGGCTGCGCACCAGCGCGGCCAGCATCTGCTGTTCCTGGCGGGAGAAGCCGGCGATGTCCGAGTGCTCCAGCACGTAGCTGCCATGCACGTGGTAGCCGCTGTGGGCAATCATCAGGCCCAGTTCGTGCAGGCGTGCGGCCCAGCCGAGCATGCGCGCATCATCGGCATCGAGCTTCCAGCGTTCCTGCACCTGCTCCAGCAGTGACAGAGCAGTGTCCTGCACGCGGTCGGCCTGTACCGTATCGATACCGTAGCGCTGGCTGAGCGCGGCCACCGATTCATCGCGCAGGTCGTTCTCGCCGGCACGGCCGACGATGTCGTAGAGGATGCCCTCGCGCATCGCGGCCTTGCTGACCAGCAGCTTCTGCAGGCCAAGTGCCTGGAACGCCGCTTCCAGCACCAGGATGCCGCCGGCGATGATCGGGCGGCGGTCGCTGGACAGGCCCGGCAACTGGATGTCGTCGATCTTCTTGGCCTTCAGCAGCTCATCGCGCAGTTGCGGCAGGGCCTCGGCGGTGATCGCGCCCTTGCTCAGCTTCATCGTCGCGCAGATCTCGCTGATCGCCTTGTGCGTGCCCGAAGAGCCCAGCGCTTCCTGCCAGCCCAGCGCGCGGTACTTGCTGGCGAAGGGCTGGAACTCGCGGCCGATCTCGGCCAGCGCGTCCTTCCAGCGCTTCTTGCTGAGCTTGCCGCCGGGGAAGAAGCGCCGGGTGCTGGCGATGCAACCGGCCTGCAGGCTTTCACGCTCCAGGGTCTGCATGCCCATGCCGATGATGAACTCAGTGGAGCCGCCACCGATGTCGATCACCAGCCGGCGCTGGCCGGGCTTGGGGGGTTGCGCGTGGGCCACGCCCAGGTAGATCAGGCGGGCTTCTTCGCGGCCGCTGACCACTTCGATGGCATGCCCCAGTGCGGTTTCGGCCGGGACCAGGAACGACTGGGGAGAACGCAGCTGGCGCACCGTGTTGGTGGCCAGCGCGCGCACCCGATGCGGCGGCACATTGCGGATGCGCTGGCCGAAACGGGCCAGGCATTCCAGCGCGCGCTGCCGTGCGGCGGAAGACAGTCCGCCTTTGCCATCCAGCCCGTCGGCCATGCGCACCGTCTCGCGCAGGCGGTCGATCACCCGCAGCTGGCCGAGCGTGTAGCGCGCGATGACCATGTGGAAACTGTTGGAGCCAAGGTCGATGGCGGCCAGCAGGTCGCCATCCTGCAATGCGGGCGGAGTCGTGGAGGTATGCGGCATGGGCGAATGTTAGCCGAAGCGGCGGTGTGCTCGTCACCGCGCGGCCTTCACATTTTGGAAGGAGGCGTGCGGCAGGATTGCAAGGGGTCAGATCCCTTTCCCGCAGGAAAGGGATCTGACCCCGGGCGACCGCTGATCGAATCCCGACCAGCGGTCGGGGTCCACCGGGGCAGGACTACAGCCCCTGCATCAATGCCATCTGCGCAGAATGCGGGGCTTCGTCGTGCGCCGGCGCACGCTTGTGGTAGACGCCGTCGGCGTCCAGTTCCCAGGCGTTGAGGTTGTCGTCCAGGTAGTTCTGCAGGACCTCGCGGTACACCCGCTTGGCCAGTTCCGGATCGAGGATCGGGAAGCAGGTCTCGACCCGGCGCAGCAGGTTGCGTTCCAGCCAGTCGGCGCTGGCGCAGTACATCTCCGGCGCGCCGTCGTTGCCGAACCAGTAGACGCGGCTGTGCTCCAGGAAGCGGCCGACGATCGAGCGCACGCGGATGTTGTCCGAGACACCCGGAACGCCCGGACGCAGGGTGCAGGCGCCACGGATGATCAGGTCGATCTGCACGCCGGCCTGCGACGCGGCGTACAGCGCGCGCACCACCTGCGGTTCGTTCAACGCGTTCATCTTGGCGATGATCCGCGCTGGGCGGCCGGCGGCGGCGATGCGCGTCTCGCGCTCGATACGGCCGAGGATGCCGGTGTGCAGGGTGAAGGGCGACTGCAGCAGGCGCTTGAGCTTCATCTTCGAGGCCAGCCCGGACAGCTGCTGGAACAACAGGTGCACGTCATTGCCGATGTCCGGATCGGCGGTGATCAGGCTGATGTCGGTGTACGCGCGGGCAGTGCCGCTGTGGTAGTTGCCGGTGCCCAGGTGCACGTAGCGGCGCAGCTTGCGGCCTTCGCGGCGCACGATCAGCAGCATCTTGGCGTGGGTCTTGTAGCCGACCACGCCGTACACCACCTGCACCCCGGCCTCCTGCAGGCGATCGGCCAGGCCCAGGTTGGCCTCTTCGTCGAAGCGCGCACGCAGTTCGACCACTACAGTCACATCCTTGCCGTTGCGCGCGGCCTGGATCAGTGCGTCGACGATCAGCGAATCCTTGCCGGTGCGGTACAGCGTCTGCTTGATCGCCAGCACGTTGGGATCGATCGCCGCCTGCCGGATCAGGTCCAGCACCGCGGTGAAGGCATCGAACGGGTGGTGCAGCAGCAGGTCCTGGCGCGCCGTGGTCTCGAAGATGCCGTCGCTGTCGCGCAGCGTGCGCGGGGTCATCGGCGGGTACTTCAGGTCTGGCTGCGCGATCAGGTCGTACAGCTGGATGATGCGGTTGAGGTTGACCGGGCCGTCGATGCGGTACACCGCGTTCTCGGTCAGGCCGAAATTCTGCAGCAGCGTGCGCACGATCTCGCGCGGCATGTCGTGGGCGATCTCCAGGCGCACCGCCGGCCGGTAGCCGCGGTCGACCAGTTCGTCGCGCAGCGCCAGCGCCAGATTCTCCACTTCCTCCTCGTCCACCACCAGCTCGGAGTTGCGGGTGACACGGAACTGGTAGGCACCCTGGACTTCCATGCCCGGGAACAGCTCATCGACGAAGGTCGACAGCACCGAGGACAGGAACACGAAGTTCTGCGATCCGCCGAGCTTCTCCGGCAGCTGGATGATGCGCGGCAGCGAGCGCGGCGCACGCACGATCGCCAGGTGGCCGGCGCGGCCGAACGCATCGGTGCCCTTCAGCACCACCACGATGTTCAGCGACTTGTTGAGGATCTTCGGGAACGGGTGCACCGGGTCCAGGCCCAGCGGCGACAGCACCGGCATGATCTCGTTGCGGAAGTAGGCGCGCAGCCAGCGCCTCTGGCGGTCGGTCCAGGAATGGCGACCGAGCACGCCGATGCCGGCCTCCATCAGCGCCGGGCGCAGCGTCTCGTTCCAGCAGCGGTACTGCTGGTCCACCAGCTCCGCAGCGCGGTCATGGATGGCGTTGAGGATGGCCTGCGGGCTCATGCCGTCCGGCGCCGGCGGCAGGCCGAATTCCTGCGCGTGGCGCACGGCGGCGGCACGGATCTCGAAGAACTCGTCGAGGTTGGTGCAGGAGATGCACATGAAGCGCAGGCGCTCCAGCAGCGGCACCTGCGGGTCCATGGCCTGCGCCAGCACGCGGAAGTTGAAATCCAGCTGCGACAGCTCGCGGTTGATGTACAGCGACGGGTCGCGCAACGGATCGTTGTCCGGGCTCACGGGGAGGGGGAGGGATCCGAGGCTGCTCATGGCGTCATTCTTCGATGGAGGTCAGGGGGGCGGACTCGCGCGGGCGCACGTGGTCGGCATCGAAATGGCAGGAGAACACCGAGCCCTTGCCGACTTCGCTTTCAATCTCCAGCCGTGCGTGGTGCAGGCCGAGGATGTGCTTGACGATGGACAGGCCCAGCCCGGTGCCGCCGCTCTCGCGCGAGCGGCTGCTGGACACACGGTAGAAACGTTCGGTCAGGCGCGGCAGGTGGGTGGCGGGAATGCCGTAGCCGGAATCGCGCACCGCCAGCACGGCGCCGTCGCCTTCGCGGCGGAACTCCACCGCAATGCGGCCCCCGGCCGGGGTATAGCGCACCGCGTTGGTGACCAGGTTGGAGAAGGCACTGTGCAGTTCCTTGGTCGAACCCTGCAGGTCGACACCGGCCAGATCATCGATGCTGATCTGGTGGCGGCCCTGGCTGTGCGCCTCGGCCTCGCGGCGCAGGGTCGCCAGCATCGGCTGCATGGCCACGGTCTCTTCCTCGCTGTGCTCCTGCGATTCCAGCCGCGACAGGGTCAGCAGGTCTTCCACCAGCTGGGCCATGCGCTGGCTCTGCTTGCGCATTTCTTCCAGCATCGGGCCGGTGCCGGGGAAGTCCTCCGGATCCATCATGTCCAGGTAGCCGTGGACCACGGTGAGCGGCGTGCGCAGCTCGTGTGAAACATTGGCCACGAAGTCGCGGCGCACCTGTTCCAGGCGCAGCAGCTTGCTGACGTCGCGGGCGATCAGCAGCCAGTAATCCGACGAATAGGGAATCAGGCGCAGGTTCAGGCGGATCGCCGGATCGACCGGCGAGGGCACGTCCAGGATCGGTTCGGCATTGCGGCCACCGGCCAGCCAGTGGGCCAGCGGCATCGGTTGCAAGCGTTCGACCAGGGCCTCGCCAAGGTCGCCGGGATGGTGCAGGCCGAGCAGGGCGGTGGCCGCTTCGTTGAACCACTGCACGCGCTGGCTGTTGCGGTCCAGCACCACCACCGCGTCGGGCAATGCGGCGGCGGCGGCGCGGTAGCTGCGCAGCATGTCCAGCAGGCGGCGCTTGCGCACGCGCATTTCCACCTGGTTGCGATACAGCAGGCGGTCCAGTTCGTTCCAGACGCCGGTGCCTTCTTCGGCGGTGTCCCAGCGCTGGCGTGCGGTCAGGCGGCGCAGCACGCTGCGCAGGCGCCAGTAATGCCAGGCCAGGGTGGCCAGCGCGCCCAGCGCGATGCACAACCACAGATGGCCCGTGAACCACCCCACCAGTCCGGCGAACAGCAGTACCGCGGCAACGGTGGCCAGGGTCTTCAACCAGGCAGAGCGGATGTGGCGGGGCATTGCGGTCTCGTCGTTGAGGTGCGGCGGTTCACTGGAGTGAACCAAGGGTTATAGCAGAGTTGCCGGCACCGGCACCCGCAGGTGCGCGGTGCCGGCACGACGAGACTCAGGTGGCAGTGGAGAACCGGTAGCCGGCGCCGCGCACGGTCTGCACCATGTTCTCGGCGTTGAACGGTTCCAGCGTCTTGCGCAGGCGGCGGATATGCACGTCGATGGTGCGCTCCTCCACGTACACGCTGCCACCCCATACATGGTCCAGCAGCTGCGCGCGGGTGTAGACGCGCTCCGGATGGGTCATGAAGAAGTGCAGCAGGCGGTATTCGGTCGGGCCGATCGGCACCGGCTGGTCGTTGGCGAACACGCGATGGGCGGCGCCGTCGATGCGGATCGGGCCGACTGCCACGCTGCCGTCCTCGTCGTCCTCGCGGGCACGGCGCATCACCGCACGGATGCGCGCCAGCAGTTCGCGCGCCGAGAACGGCTTGACCACGTAGTCGTCGACGCCGGCTTCCAGGCCACCGACGCGGTCGTTCTCTTCGCCGCGGGCGGTCAGCATGATGATCGGCACTTCGCGGGTCAGCGTTTCCTTGCGCCAGCGACGGGCCAGGTCCAGGCCGCTGGTGCCGGGCAGCATCCAGTCCAGCAGGATCAGGTCCGGAACGCGGTCGGCGATCGCGGTCTGGGCCTCCCGGGCATCGCCGGCGTGGACCGGTTCGTAATCGCCCTTGCGAAGGGCGAAGGCGACCATTTCACGGATCGCGGGCTCGTCATCGACGATCAGGATGCGTTTCTGCACGAGGACACCGTAGGGCTCGGTTACTGGAGTGGTGCCAGTAGACTACGGTTTGATGACATGTTTGTGACTGCCCGGCCGGAACCGGCCTGGATTGCCATCGGCCGGTCATGCAGCGCTCAGCGCCGGTCCAGGTCCGGGTCCTGCACGCCCTGGCGGCGCAGCTCCAGCACGGTCGGGGTGATCGCTTCGATGCGGGCATCGACCCGCGCGCGGCCAATGTAATCCAGCGCCGGGTTGCGCTTGAGCGCCTGCAGCTGCAGCAGCGCCTGTTCCGGCCGACCGCTGAGGAAGGCGGCCTCGGCATAGGCCTCGCTGGCACGCACGCTGTCGCCGGCCAGCTCGCTGGCGCGGGCAAAGCGCTGCTGGAAGACCGGATCGTTACCGCTTTGCGACAACAGGGGGCGCAGCATCGCCTGCGCGCGCTGGCCGGCCTCGCGGTTGCCCTGTTCGTTCAGGATCTCGGCATAGGTCAGTGCCACCGGGCGGCTGTTGGGGTGTTCGCGCAGCAGCTGCTCGAAGCGGCTGTTGGCCTGGGCCGCCTGGCCTGCCCGCGATTCCGCTTCGCCCAGGCCCAGCGCCAACCACAGGTTGCCGGGATGGGTCTGGAGCAGGCCGGCCAGGGTCTGCCGGGCCTGGCCGGCGCCGGCACGGCCACCGCGCATGACCGCCAGCGCCTGGCCATAGCGCTGCGCATCGTTGAGACCGTCCTTCTGCCGCTTGGCCAGGTCGGCATACTCGCGTTCCAGCTCGGGGGTGGAATCCGCGCTGAGCACGCGCAGGCGCTCACGTGCCCAGTCGAAGTCGCCGCTGGCGCCACGGTTGAGCTGGCCGATCGGGAGGCGCAGCACACTGCTGGGCAGCAGCGGGTTGTTGCCGCGCAGCAGCGGCTCGCCCAGGCTGGGATCGGCCGGGTCCACCCGCTCCTTGCGCTCGCCGGTGGGGGTGCTGGTGGTCAGCAGCACCGTATCCTTCTTCATCTGCTCGGCGCGGGCCTTGGCTTCGCTGATGCGGGTGATGTTGACCGGGTGGGTGCGCAGGAACTCGGGCACGCTGTAGCCCCCTTCGTTGCCACGCATGGCCGCCGACATCCGTTCGAAGAAGCCGGCCATGGCATCCACGTCGTAGCCGCTGCGCGACAGGGTGCGGATGCCCAGGCGGTCGGCCTCGGACTCGTTGGAGCGGGTGTAGTTGATCTGCCGTTGCTGCATCAGGCCCATGCCCGAGCTGATCGCGGCCATCGTCGCGTTGCCGGACGACGTGCTGTTGCTGGCCTGGGCGGCCACCACCGCCGCCAGCATGCCCAGCAGGATCGGGATCTGGTCACGCTGGGCGCGCTCGACGCCGCGCAGCACATGCTGCTGGGTGACGTGGGCGATTTCGTGGGACAGCACCGCAGCGACCTCGTCCTCGCGCTCGGCGGTCAGCACCAGGCCGGCATTGACCCCGATGTAGCCGCCCAGCGTGGCGAACGCGTTGATCTGGCGGTCGTTCATCACGAAGAAGGTGTACGGCTGCCGTGGCTGGTCACTGTTGGAGCCGAGACGGGTGCCCATGGTCTGCAGCCAGTCGTTGACCAGCGGATCTTCCAGCAGGTAGCCGTAGTTGCGCAGCTCGCGCAGCATCATCGCGCCGTACTCGGCCTGGCGGGCCGGGGTCAGCAGCTCGCCGGCCGAGGAGCCGATGTCGGGCAGCTTCTCCTGGGCCTGGGCCAGCGGCATGGCCAGGGCCAGGGTGACGGCGGTAGTCAGCAGCAGGGCTCGCAAGCAGGAGTTCCTCGGGCGGGGCGCGCCAAGCGTGGCAGGGCGGGGGGCAACCATTCGTTAATCCACAGTGTTGCGGCCGTGGCGTGGAAATTCCAGCGCACCGGTACCATATGTAGACCGTCGATCCATCGTGGAGTTTCCCGTGACAGCCCAGACCGCCGGCGGTGCCCCCGCCATCACCATCTATTCCACCGCCGTCTGCCCGTACTGCGTGGCCGCCAAGAACTTCCTGAAGAGCAAGGGCCAGCAGTGGACCGAGGTCCGCATCGACCTGGACCCGGCCGAGCGCGAGAAGATGATGGCGCTGACCCGCCGCACCAGCGTGCCGCAGATCTTCGTCGGCGACGTCCATGTCGGCGGCTACGACGACATGATGGCCCTGCACCGTGAAGGCAAGCTCGAGCCGCTGCTGGCCGGGCAGGGCCAGGCATGAGCGCGGCCGACGACGGCAGCAAGGACCGCATCGCCGAGTTCACCGAGTTCCGCAAGCGCATGAACGAGCGGATCCTGGGTGAGCCGAACCAGGTGGTGCGCCGCTTCTTCGCGCTGGACACGCAGACCTACCAGGCCGGCGCGCTGGACGTGAAGACCAAGGAGCTGCTGGGCCTGGTGGCCTCGATGGTGCTGCGCTGCGACGACTGCATCAGCTATCACGTGGCCCAGTGCAAGGACGCCGGCGTGACCCGCGAGGAGTTCTTCGAGACCTTCTCGGTCGGCCTGGTGGTGGGCGGATCGATCGTGATCCCGCACCTGCGCCGCGCGGTCGACTTCCTCGACCAGCTTGAAGGTGGCGCCGCCGCCCCGGCAGCGCACGAGCACTGAGGGGCGTGCCGGCCGCTGGCCGGTATTCCCTGAATCCGGCATGGCCGGGGTTGCCGGCCAGCGGCCGGCACTACCGCACCCGCGAGGGGCCTTCCCACGATCCAACAGCCCAGGAGCCCCCTTGTTGTTAAAGGGGGCGCGCCGACAGGCGCGGGGATAAGGCGGAATGCGCGGGCAATTCTGCCTGGGCCGGGCACTGGGACCATGGTCTATTTGGGACCTCGGCCCCGGCTCAGGCATAATTGCCGGTGAAACTTCCTTTGCGCCGGCGTTTCCGGGCACGTCCGGACGGCGTTTTTCCCCCTGTTCGGAACATCGATCAATGACGCAGAAAATTACGGTCATCCGCGGCGACGGCATTGGCCCGGAAATCATGGACGCCACCCTGTTCGTGCTCGACCAGCTCAAGACTGGCCTGGAGTACGAAGACGCCGACGCCGGCCTGGTGGCCCTGGAAAAGCACGGCGACCTGATGCCGGCAGTGACCCTGGAATCGATCGCGCGCAACAAGGTCGCGCTGAAGAGCCCGCTGACCACCCCGGTCGGTGGTGGCTTCACCTCGATCAACGTCAGTCTGCGCCGCCACTTCGACCTGTACGCCAACGTGCGTCCGGCCCACACCTTCCCGAACACCAAGTCGCGTTTCGACAACGTCGACCTGATCACCGTCCGTGAGAACACCGAAGGTGCCTACCTGGCCGAAGGCCAGGAAGTGTCGGCCGACGGCGAAACCGCCTTCTCCGGCACCCGCATCACCCGGAAGGGCTCCGAGCGCATCGTGCGCTACGCCTTCGAGCTGGCCAAGAGCACTGGCCGCAAGAAGGTCACTGCCGTGCACAAGGCCAACATCATCAAGTCGACCTCGGGCCTGTTCCTGAACGTCGCCCGTGAAGTCGCCGCACAGTACCCGGAGATCGAGTTCCAGGAAATGATCGTCGACAACTGCTGCATGCAGCTGGTGATGCGTCCGGAACAGTTCGATGTGATCGTCACCACCAACCTGTTCGGAGACATCATCTCCGACCTGTGCGCCGGTCTCGTCGGCGGCCTGGGCCTGGCCCCGGGTGCCAACATCGGCAAGGACGCGGCGATCTTCGAAGCCGTGCACGGCACCGCGCCGGACATCGCCGGCCAGGGCAAGGCCAATCCGTGCGCGCTGCTGCTGGCAGCCGCGCAGATGCTGGACCATGTCGGCCAGCCGGAAAACGCCGAGCGCCTGCGCAAGGCCATCGTGGCGACCATGGAAGCCAAGGATTCGCTGACCGGCGACCTGGGCGGCACCGGCACCACCATGAGCTTTGCCCAGGCCATCGCCAGCCGCCTGTAAGCGGCCGGCCGACCTCGGTTGGATCCACAGCGGGGCGCCTTCGGGCGCCCCGTTGCGTTGTGGGCCGGCCCGGTAGATCCACGCCGTGCGTGGAATGACGGGGCCTTGGTCCGCAGCCACCCATGGGGTGGCTCTACATGGAAATTGTCTGTGCGTACATTGCACAGATCATGTGCCGCTACGCGGCTGGTTCGTGCGTCATGCGCTCCGCATCCTGTGCCCACTTCCCAACGCACTGGAGCTCGAACATGAACCTCACCGCCTTCGGCCTGGCCAGCCTGATCGGCATGGCCACCACCGCCCCGGTCGCCGCCGCCGAGCCGGCCCATCCCACCATCCGCCACATGGCTGGCGCGCCGGTCGCGACCTCGCTGGATGCGGCAAAGACCGCCGTGCTGGTCATCGACTTCCAGAATGAGTACTTCGATGCCACGGCCGCACCGGGCTTTGCCGGTGGCCGCATGGTCATTCCCGATGGCGTGGCCGCGCTGCGGCAGGCGAAGCGGGTGGTCGAATTCGCCGATGCTCATGGCATCCGCGTGATCCATGTGCAGCACGTGCTGCCGGCGGGTGCGCCGCTGTTCGCACAGGGCAGCGTCAATGCTGCCTTCCATCGCGACCTGCAGCCGCGCCAGGGCGAGACCGTGGTGCAGAAGGACAATGTCAGCGTGTTCGCCGGCGCGTCCTCCACCGTGCTCGACCCGCTGCTGAAGAACGCCGGCATCGACACCCTGATCGTCACCGGCCTGCAGACCCATGCCTGCGTGGCTGGTGCCGCGCGCGACGCGGCGGCCGCGCCCCGTGGTTACCGGGTGATCGTCTCGTCCGATGCCAGCGCCAGCCGTGACCTGGACCTGGCTGGCGGCCGGCGCATCGGCCATCGCACGCTGCATGAAGCCGCTCTGGCCCAGATCGAGGACGCCTTCGGCGATGTCATGACGACTGACGCGATCCTGGCACTGCCGGTGCGCAAGGCCGGCGACGGCGCTTGATAAGCTGGCGGGGCCCGCATGCCGCGGGCTCCGCCACGTGGAGCTGCCCGCCGATGGATCACTTCGCTGCCCTGCGTGCACTGCGCGCCATCGTCGATGCGGGCAGCTTCACCGCGGCAGCCGAGCGCCTCGGTACCACCCACTCGGCGATGTCGCGGCAACTGCGGCAGCTGGAAGAACACCTGCAGGTGCGCCTGCTCGATCGCAACAGCCGCCGGCTGTCGTTGACCGAGGCCGGGCGCGACTACTACCGTGAGGCGGCAACGCTGCTGGACCGCCTGCAGGAAGCCGACGACCGTGCCCGTGCCGGGCAGGCGCAGCCCAGTGGAAGCGTGCGGATCAGCGTGCCGCAGGTGGTGGCCAGCCAGGAGCTGCCGCACTGGCTGCCGTCATTCCTGCAGCGTTACCCCCAGGTCACGCTGGACCTGTCGGCCGATGACCAGCTGGTCGATGTGGTCGGTGGTGGTTTCGACCTGGCCCTGCGCATCGCGGCTTCACTGCCGGACAGCCAGCTGGTCGCGCGCGAGCTGGCCAGCTGCCCGCGCATCCTGGTCGCCGCACCGGCCTACCTGGCACACCACGGACTGCCGCGGCAGGCAGCGGACCTGGCTCATCACACGCTGCTGGGTTTCAGTCCCACGCCAGCAATGCCGCCCTGGCAGTTGCAGGGGCCGCGCGGCGCAACCGCGAGCATCGAAGCCGGGCAGCGCCTGCGCGTGGATGCCACGCCCGCACTGTACGCCGCCGCGCTGGCCGGCATGGGCATCAGCCTGTTCACCGCCTTCACCGTGCAGGAGGATCTGCGCGCCGGTCGTTTGATCCGCGTGCTGCCGGCCTGGCATGCGGGCCAGCGACGCTACTTCGCGCTGTACCCGCATGCACGTGCACTGGCGCCCAAGGTGCGTGCGCTGGTCGAGCATCTCGCGGCGCACTACGCTGCACAGGTGAGCGCGGCAGGGTAGTCGCGCGGTTGCAGCCGGGGTGATGATGGAGTCGGTGTATCTGCTGGTCGCGCTTGGCGCGATCGTCGCCGGATTCGTACAGGGCCTGTCCGGTTTCGCCTTCGGGATGGTAGCGATGTCGTTCTGGGCATGGGGGCTGGAGCCGCGACTGGCCGCTGCGCTGTCGGTGTTCGGCGCGCTGGTCGGTCAGCTGGTGGCCGTGTTCACCGTGCGGCGTGGCTTCAACCTGCGCCTGCTGCTGCCGTTCGTGCTGGGCGGCCTGGCGGGCATTCCGCTCGGCGTGATGGTACTGCCACACCTGGACATGGACTGGTTCAAGGCGCTGCTGGGCGGCTTCCTTGCGCTGTGGTGCCCGGTGATGCTGATGGCGCGATCATTGCCGCCGATCCGCGTGGGTGGTCGCATCGGTGACGCGATCGCCGGCATGGCAGGTGGGGTGCTCAGCGGCATCGGCGGTTTCGCCGGACCGGTGCCGACGCTGTGGAGCACGCTGCGTGGCTTCGGCAAGGACGAGCAGCGCGCGGTCATCCAGAACTTCAACCTGGCGATGCTGGCAGTGACCATGGCCACCTATGTCGGCAGCGGCCTGGTGAGCCGGCAGATGCTGCCGTACTTCGCCATCGTGGCGCCGGCGATGCTGGTGCCGACCCTGCTGGGTGCGCGCGTCTACATCGGCATCAGCGAGGCGCGCTTCCGGCAGATCGTACTGAGCCTGTTGACCGCGTCGGGCATCGCATTGCTGGCGTCGTCGATGCCGGTGCTGCTGGCGCGGCCGTAACCGGTTGAACGTCAGGTCGGGCGGAACATGCGGAAGCGCTGTCCGGCGCCGATGCGGAAGTAGTCGGCAGGCCCGCCGCCGCGCAGGATCGGGGCCGCCGCAGCGGTGTCGTAGATGCCATCGACCAGCAGCCGTTCATCGATATGCACCGTCACCACTTCGCCCAGCACCAGCCAGCCGTTGGTGTCCTGGCCGGCGGCATCGCGCAGGCGGACGATCTGCGTGCAGCGGCATTCCATGCTTACCGGGCTCTGTGCCACGCGGGGCGGTGTGACCTGCGTTGAGGCCAGTGGCGTCAGGCCGGCAAGGACGAACTCGTCGACATCCGGCGCGACCGCACGGCAGCTTTCGTTCATCGCCTCGGCCAGGTCGAAGGTGGCCAGGTTCCACACGAATTCACCGGTGGCTTCAATGTTGCGCAGCGAGTCTTTGCGGCCCTGGCTGGAGAAGCCGATGATCGGCGGGGTGTAGTTGAAGGCGTTGAAGAAGCTGTAGGGCGCCAGGTTCAACGTGCCCTGTGCGTCGCGGCTGGAAATCCAGCCGATCGGGCGCGGGCCGATGATGGCGTTGAACGGGTCATGCGGCAGACGGTGGCCCTCTGCCGGGCGGTAGCTGTGGAAGGTGTCGGGCATGGGGGCAGGGGACGTGTGGGCTTGCTCGACTCTACAAAAAAGCCGCGACCCTTGCGGATCGCGGCTTGTCTCTCTCGGCGTGGCTGGACTCAGCGCTGCTGGATCTTCGACAGCAGGCGCAGGAACTCCACATACAGCCAGACCAGGGTCACCATCAGGCCGAATGCGCCATACCACTCCATGTACTTCGGCGCGCGCTGGGCCACGCCGGTTTCGATGAAGTCGAAATCCAGCACCAGGTTCAGCGCCGCCACGACCACCACGAACAGGCTGAAGGCGATGCCCAGCCAGCTGGAGTCGTGGATCACCGGCACGTTGATGTTGAAGAAGCCCAGCACGAACGAGGCCAGGTAGAGCAGGGCGATGCCGCCGGTGGCGGCGACCACGCCCAACTTGAAGTTCTCGGTGGCCTTGATCACGCCGCTGCGGTACGCGAACAGCAGCGCAAACAGGGTGCCGAAGGTCAGCAGCACGGCCTGGAACACGATGCCCGGGAACTTGGCGTTGAACAGGGCCGAGATGGCGCCGAGGAACACGCCTTCCACCAGCGCGTACATCGGCGCGGTGACCGGCGACCATTCCTTCTTGAAGATGGTGATCAGCGCCAGCACCAGGCCGCCGATGGCGCCGCCCATGGCATACAACCTGGCTCCGGCCATGACCTGGCCGTAGTCGTCGATGGTCTGGTTCCAGGCGAAAGCGGCCGTCAGCACGGTCAACAGCAGCAGGAAACCGGTCTTGTTGACGGTGCCGTTGAGGGTCATTGCCTGGTCGGGGCTGGTCACCACCGAACCGCTGGCGAGGTCGAGGAAGGTCGACTCGGAAAGAGCCGGGTTGCCGCTGCGCATGCGTGTTCTCCGTGCGAATGAGGGTCAGGACGGCCATCCGGCCGATGGGCGTGAGCATAGCCGATGACTGCTTTCGGCGTTGTGGCAGGCCGCGGAACTGCGCATCCTTCGTTGACAGTTCCCAACGCGCTTGGCGACAATGACCAACTCCCCGGGCCTGACCCGAGGGGATTGCAAGACCGGGGTATAGCGCAGTCTGGTAGCGCGCCTGCTTTGGGAGCAGGATGTCGGGGGTTCGAATCCCTCTACCCCGACCAATCCCACGTCACGTCGGATTGGACACCGTTCCGGTTCGGGCGCCCGTAGCTCAACTGGATAGAGCACCGGCCTTCTAAGCCGGCGGTTACAGGTTCGATTCCTGTCGGGCGCGCCATTGGCGGGACAGCGGGATCGCATCGGCGGATGTGAAGAAGTGCTTGCAAAAGCGTAAAGACTCCACCAGAATATCGGACTCGCTTCGGCGGACCGGAACTTCGGTGACAGTCTCCAGGCAAGGTTTCAAGGTTCCAGTGCTGGCGGTATCGGCGGTGGAGCGAAAGTTTCAGTGGTGGCTGTAGCTCAGTTGGTTAGAGTACCGGATTGTGATTCCGGTGGTCGGGGGTTCGAATCCCCTCAGCCACCCCACTGATTCAACCGCATCGGCGCAGCCGAAACGGTATTGCAATAAACAGAAAGCACGCTACAATGTGCGTCTGAGTTTCACGGGCCGTTAGCTCAGTTGGTAGAGCAGTTGACTCTTAATCAATAGGTCCAAGGTTCGAATCCTTGACGGCCCACCAAGACGGAAGCCACCTGGTACGCCAGGTGGCTTTTTTCTTATAGGTGTGACCCTTTCGTTTCAATGGGCCACACGTTGCAGGGCCCCGCCTGGCGTGGATCTGCAGCGCATCGGGATCGCAGTGCTGGTTTCAACGATGTTGAAGAAAGTGCTTGCACCCACCGAGCGGATCGGGTCATAATTCGCGCCCCGATTTCGGGCTGTTAGCTCAGTTGGTAGAGCAGTTGACTCTTAATCAATAGGTCCAAGGTTCGAATCCTTGACAGCCCACCAGACGAAAGCCACTTGGTCATCCAGGTGGCTTTTTTCTTGTTCGTACGCCGGGTTGCGCTTCATCCACGCATGGCGTGGATCTACTGAAGCAGTGCTGAAATCAGGGGCATACGCGTCATCAGTGTTTTCAAGGCTGTGCACTGCTTCTCACCGCATGGCGTCCTGCATCGCACCCAATAGATCTTTCGCGCCGATGGCGCATGCAGGAAGGAAGATGTTGATGGCTGAGATCACTCGATTGCACGGCACGGTGTGGATTCCCTTCGCGTTGATGGCACTGGCGGCCTGCACGCCGGGCAATGATCCCGCGCAGGCTGTCGAGCGTGATCCGGGCGCAGAGCGCATTCCGGCGCGCCAGATCGACGACGCCATGCAGTTGCGGCCGGCCCGGCCCGCGGAGGGGGAGGTCCTGCCCGGCGCGGTGGACGTACAGCGCAATGCGGACGGTTCGGTGGATGTGCGCAGGGCTGCGCCGGCGTCGGTGGCCCTGCGTCGCACCGACGATGGGGGCGTGGAGGTCCGGAAGGTGGATGCGGCCGTCGACCCGGGCTCAGGCGCGGCGCCGGCCCGCACGGTACCGCAGCAGTAGGCTGCGGCCAGCCCGGCGGGTCGCGCACCCGCCAGGCTGGCCGCGATGCAGCGATGGCGCGGAGCGTAGTGGATTCAGCTTTGTGCAGGCCTTCCGATTCCAGTCGCCGCCTGCGACAATGAACACCTGTGCCGGCCACGCGAAAGTGGCGGAATTGGTAGACGCCCTGGATTTAGGTTCCAGTGCCGCAAGGCGTGGGGGTTCGAGTCCCCCCTTTCGCACCAGTGCCGGCCTGTCCCCGCCCTGATCGGGCCATCGGCGCCCCCTTGACCGGCACGCGCTGGCAGTGCAGGCCGAATTGGGCGAAACTAAAGGGCTGCGGCAAGCAGGCGCGTCCCAGACGTCGTGTCCTAACAACCGTTTCATCCCAATCATCGAGCCGGGGGCCTGGGCCACCGGTGGCAGGAGTCAACATGCAAGCTTCGATCGAATCCACCGGCAACCTGGAACGCCGCCTGAGCTTCTCGCTGCCGGAAGAGCGTCTGCAGAGCCACATCGCCGGCCGCCTGGGCGAAATCGCCCGTACCACCCGCATCAAGGGGTTCCGTCCGGGCAAGGTGCCGGCCAAGGTGATCGAGCAGCGCTTCGGCGCGCAGGTCCGTGGCGAGGCGCTGGACGGCCTGCTGCGCGAGACCTTCGACGCGGCCGTGCGCGAGCACGACCTGCGCGTCGTCGGCAGCCCGCGCATCGACAAGGGCGACGAGGGTGAGTTCTCCTTCGTGGCCACCGTGGAAGTGGTGCCGGACTTCGGCGACATCGACGTCAGCAAGCTGACCGTCGTGCGCCACACCGCCGAGATCACCGACGCCGACATCGACCAGATGATCGAGAACCTGCAGAACCAGCGTCGTACCTGGGCCCCGGTCAGCCGTGGCGCGCAGGACGGTGACCTGGTCGCGGTGGAAACCTGGTCGCAGGCCGGCGAAGAGCGCCTGCCGGCCGAGGGCACCGAGAAGGGTTCGATCGTGCTCGGCCAGGGCATGATGTTCGACACCATCGAAAAGGGCCTGGTCGGCCTGGCCAAGGGCGAAGAGAAGACCCTGGACGTCGAGTTCCCGGCTGACTGGCGCGTGCCGGTGCTGGCCGGCAAGACCGTGCAGGTCACCGTCAAGGTTGCCGAAGTGTCCGAGCCGGTCGTGCCGGCGGTCGACGAAGCCTTCATCAAGAGCTTCGGCGTGAAGGGGGGCGACGTCGAGCAGTTCCGCAGCGACATCCGTGCCAATCTGGAGCGTGAGCTGAAGGGCGCGCTGATGAACCGCCTGCGCCGCGAAGTGGGCGAGCAGCTGATCGCGGCCTACTCGTCGGTGGAAATGCCGCCGCGCCTGGTCGAGAACGAAGCCCGCGCCATGCTGGCCCAGCAGGTCGAGCAGCTGCGCCGCAACGGCCAGAACGTCGGCGAGATCCCGGCCGATGCCCACGAAGGCTTCAAGGACGCCGCCGCCAAGCGCGTGCTGGTCGGCCTGCTGGTCGGTGAAGTGGCCCGCGTCAACGACCTGCGCCTGGAAGCCAAGCGCCTGAACGAAACGATGCGTCTGATCGCCTCGACCTACGAAGAGCCGGAGCAGGTCATTGAGATGTACCGCAACGACCCCCAGCTGATGTCTGGCCTGCAGAACCGTGTGATGGAAGAGCAGGTGATCGACTGGATCGCCGAGCGTGCCCAGCACACCGAAGAGAAGCTGTCGTTCCAGGACGCGATCCGCCAGTAAGCCGGCGGATCACCGGATGCCCCGCGCCTTTGCCGGCGCGGGGTTGTTGCCCCCCAAGATAGGTACCTCACGTAATGGACAACCGAACCAAAGCCCTGAACCTGGTTCCGATGGTGGTCGAGCAGACCAGCCGCGGCGAGCGTGCCTACGACATCTATTCGCGCCTGTTGAAGGAGCGCCTGATCTTCCTCGTGGGCCCGATCGACGATCACATGGCCAACGTGGTGGTGGCGCAGTTGCTGTTCCTGGAATCGGAGAACCCGGAAAAGGACATCAACATCTACATCAACTCGCCGGGTGGCGTGGTCACCGCCGGCATGGCGATCTACGACACCATGCAGTACATCAAGCCGAATGTGAGCACCACCTGCATCGGCCAGGCCGCCTCGATGGGCGCCCTGCTGCTGGCCGCGGGCGAAGCCGGCAAGCGCTATGCGCTGCCGAACTCGCGCGTGATGATCCACCAGCCGCTGGGCGGCTACCAGGGCCAGGCCACCGACATCGACATCCACGCGCGTGAGATCCTGACCCTGCGTTCGCGCCTGAACGAGATCCTGGCCAAGCACACCGGCCAGTCGCTGGAGACGATCGCCCGCGACACCGAGCGCGACAACTTCAAGAGCGCCTTCGAGGCGCAGGCCTACGGTCTGGTCGACCAGGTCCTGGAGCGTCGTCCGGATGAGTCGATCCAGGCCGGTTGACCGGCCTTCACGGGGCCAGGGAGGCCCCGTTCCTGCAGGGTCGGGCGGGACTGGTGTCCCCTCGGCCCTGTGCTATTCTCGAATCGAACCCCCGTTCAGCGGGTGGGGTAACTGGGTAAGCGAAGCATGAGCGAAGACCGCCAAGGTCGTTCCACGGACACCGGCAAGATCCTCTACTGCTCTTTCTGCGGCAAGAGCCAGCATGAAGTGCGCAAGCTGATTGCGGGTCCGAGCGTATTCATCTGCGATGAGTGCGTGGAGCTGTGCAACGACATCATCCGTGAGGAACTTGAGGAAAAGGCGCAGTCGGCGCGCAGTTCGCTGCCCAAGCCGCGCGAGATCCTCGAGGTCCTCGACCAGTACGTGATCGGCCAGAACCGCGCCAAGCGCACCCTGGCCGTGGCCGTGTACAACCACTACAAGCGCATCGAGAGCCGGCAGAAGAACGACGACGTCGAACTGGCGAAGTCGAACATCCTGCTGGTCGGCCCGACCGGTTCGGGCAAGACGCTGCTGGCCGAAACCCTGGCCCGCCTGCTCAACGTGCCGTTCACCATGGCCGACGCCACCACGCTGACCGAAGCCGGTTACGTGGGCGAGGACGTGGAGAACATCATCCAGAAGCTGCTGCAGAAGTGCGACTACGACGTCGAGAAGGCACAGCAGGGCATCGTCTACATCGATGAAATCGACAAGATCTCGCGCAAGAGCGAGAACCCGTCGATCACCCGCGATGTGTCCGGCGAAGGCGTGCAGCAGGCCCTGCTGAAGCTGATCGAAGGCACCGTGGCCAGCGTTCCGCCGCAGGGCGGGCGCAAGCATCCGCAGCAGGAATTCCTGCAGGTGGACACCAAGAACATCCTGTTCATCTGCGGCGGCGCGTTCGCCGGGCTGGACAAGGTGATCCAGGCCCGTTCCACCGACGTCGGCAGCATCGGCTTCGGCGCCAAGGTGAAGAGCAGCGAGCGCAAGCAGGAAGTGGGCAAGGTGCTGGCCGAAGTCGAGCCGGAAGACCTGATCAAGTTCGGCCTGATTCCGGAGTTCGTTGGCCGCCTGCCGGTGGTGGCGACCCTGGAGGAGCTGGACGAGCCGGCCCTGATCAAGATCCTGACCGAGCCGAAGAACGCCATCACCAAGCAGTTCAAGAAGCTATTCGAGATGGAGAACGTCGAGCTGGAGTTCCGTCCGGACGCGTTGTCGGCCATCGCCAGGAAGGCGCTCAAGCGCAAGACCGGTGCCCGTGGCCTGCGCACCATCGTCGAATCGGTCCTGCTGGACACCATGTACGACCTGCCGTCGCAGGAAAACGTCAGCAAGGTGGTGGTGGACGAATCGGTGATCGAGCACAAGTCCGAGCCGTACCTGATCTACCAGACCCCGGCGGTCCCTGAACAGAAGGCCGCAGGCGCCGAGTGATCCTTCCAGGTTGTTGATTGGAAAGGATTTTCAAGGAATGCCTTGCATCTGAAAGCCGATGGCCCCATAACGGGGCCATCGGCTTTTTTTGTCTCCGGAAGATGCCCTCCCGGAGGCGGTTTTCCCCCTTCCCTGGAGCCCCCATGGCCCGTTCCCCAAGTGAAACCCTCGACCTGCCGGTCCTGCCGCTGCGCGACGTAGTGGTGTTCCCGCACATGGTCATTCCGCTGTTCGTCGGCCGTGACAAGTCCATGCACGCGCTCGAACAGGCAATGGAGGCGGACAAGCGCATCCTGCTGCTGGCGCAGAAGTCGGCCGAAACCGACGACCCGCATGCGGCCGACCTCTACCAGGTCGGTACGCTGGCGCAGGTGCTGCAGCTGCTGAAGCTGCCCGACGGCACCATCAAGGTGCTGGTCGAAGGCCTGTCGCGCGTGCAGGTCACCCACGTTGACGAGCGCAACGGCTCGCTGCACGGCCAGGCCGTGGAGATCGACGCCAGCGACGAGCGCGAAGCGCGCGAGGTCGAGGCGATCGCCCGCTCGCTGATGTCGCTGTTCGAGCAGTACGTGAAGACCAACCGCAAGCTGCCGCCGGAACTGCTGCAGACGCTGTCGGGCATCGATGAGCCGGCGCGCCTGGCCGACACCATCGCCGCGCACATCAGCGTGCGCCTGGCCGACAAGCAGCGCCTGCTGGAAACGCTGGCCGTCGGTGACCGCCTGGAGATGCTGGTCGGCCTGGTCGACGGCGAGATCGACGTGCAGCAGATGGAGAAGCGCATCCGCGGCCGCGTGAAGTCGCAGATGGAGAAGAGCCAGCGCGAGTACTACCTCAACGAACAGATGAAGGCCATCCAGAAGGAACTGGGTGACCTGGACGATGCGCCTGGCGAGCTGGAAGAGCTGGCGCGCAAGATCGCCGAGGCCGGCATGCCGAAGGCCGTTGAGGCCAAGGCGCGCAACGAGCTGAACAAGCTCAAGCAGATGTCGCCGATGTCGGCCGAAGCGGCGGTCGTGCGCAACTACCTGGAGTGGTTGCTGGGCGTGCCGTGGAAGAAGCGCAGCAAGGTTCGCAAGGACCTGAAGGTGGCGCAGGACACCCTCGATGCCGATCACTACGGGCTGGAGAAGGTCAAGGAACGCATCCTTGAATACCTGGCGGTGCAGTCGCGCGTGAAGCAGATGAAGGGCCCGATCCTGTGCCTGGTCGGGCCGCCGGGCGTGGGCAAGACCTCGCTGGGACAGTCCATCGCCAAGGCCACCAACCGCAAGTTCGTGCGCATGTCGCTGGGCGGCGTGCGTGACGAGGCCGAGATCCGTGGCCACCGTCGCACTTACGTCGGTTCGATGCCGGGCCGCATCGTGCAGAACCTCAACAAGGTCGGCAGCAAGAACCCGCTGTTCGTGCTCGACGAGATCGACAAGATGTCGATGGACTTCCGCGGCGATCCGTCCTCGGCGTTGCTGGAAGTGCTCGACCCTGAGCAGAACAACGCGTTCAACGACCACTATCTGGAAGTGGACCTGGACCTGTCTGAAGTGATGTTCGTGGCCACCTCGAACTCGCTCAACATTCCCGGCCCGCTGCTGGACCGCATGGAAGTGATCCGCATCCCCGGCTACACCGAGGATGAGAAGCTCAACATCGCCACCCGTTACCTGGTGCCCAAGCAGGTCAAG
Organism: Stenotrophomonas sp. YJH_SMC_110; assembly: GCF_059369255.1. Lineage (NCBI taxonomy): Bacteria > Pseudomonadati > Pseudomonadota > Gammaproteobacteria > Lysobacterales > Lysobacteraceae > Stenotrophomonas > Stenotrophomonas sp. YJH_SMC_110. The sequence goes on from NZ_JCAFSM010000012.1 coordinate 84,014, forward strand.
GCCAACGGCCTGCAGCCGGAAGAGCTGGAGATCGGCAGTGACGCCATCCAGGACATCGTGCGCTACTACACGCGCGAGTCGGGCGTGCGCAACCTGGAACGCGAGATCGCCAAGATCTGCCGCAAGGTGGTGAAGGAGATCGCGCTGGCCGGCCCGCAGCCGGTGAAGGTGAAGAAGGGCGCGAAGAAGAAGGCGCTGGTGAGCGTGTCCAGCAAGAACCTGGACAAGTACCTGGGCGTGCGTCGCTTCGACTTCGGCCGTGCCGAGGAAGAGAACGAGATCGGCCTGGTCACCGGCCTGGCCTGGACCGAGGTGGGTGGCGATCTGCTGCAGATCGAATCGACGCTGGTGCCGGGCAAGGGCCAGCTGATCCTGACCGGCCAGCTCGGCAACGTGATGAAGGAATCGGCTTCAGCGGCGCTGTCGGTGGTGCGTTCGCGCGCCGTCGGCTTCGGCATCGACAGCGACTTCCTGCAGAAGCACGACGTGCACCTGCATGTGCCCGATGGCGCTACGCCGAAGGACGGCCCGAGTGCCGGCGCGGCGATGGTCACCTCGCTGGTATCGATGCTGACCAAGGTGCCGGTGCGTGCCGACGTGGCGATGACCGGCGAGATCACCCTGCGTGGTCGCGTCACGGCCATCGGTGGACTGAAGGAGAAGCTGCTGGCCGCACTGCGTGGCGGAATCCGCACGGTCATCATTCCCGAGGAGAACCGCAAGGACCTGGCCGACATCCCGGCCAACGTCACCCGCGATCTGGAGATCGTGCCGGTGAAGTACATCGAAGAAGTCCTGGACCTGGCGCTGGAGCGTCCGTTGGCACCGAAGAAGGCGCGCAAGAGTGCGCAACGTGTCACGGTGCGCAGCAAGGCCAAACCGAGTGGAAACGCGCGCGTCAAGCATTGACGCGCGCTGTCCAATGGCCCGAAACCCGCGTCGTTGCTGGCTTTCCAGCTTGCGTGGGGGTAGGGCCACTGGTATAAAAGCAGCACTCGCGAATGAGTGATCGCAGTCTGGCGATCGCTGAATTCGGCGAACCGTTTCCACATGGCGGCCGCATGCAGAGCGCGTGCGGTTGCTTCCCTGTCGAATAAGCGGAACCCACCGCCAAAGGAGTTGTAGAGAATGAACAAGACCGAATTGATCGATGCCGTTGCTGAAGCTGCAGACCTGACCAAGGCCGAGTCCAGCCGCGCTGTCGATGCCGTCGTTGCTGCCGTCACCAAGGCGCTGAAGGACGGCGATGCGGTCACCCTGGTTGGCTTCGGTACCTTCCAGGTCCGCGACCGTGCTGCCCGCACCGGCCGCAACCCGAAGACCGGCGACACCATCAAGATCGCTGCTTCGAAGAATCCGTCGTTCAAGGCTGGTAAGGCCCTGAAGGATGCTGTAAACTAAGCGGCTCGCTGGGGTGCTTAGCTCAGCGGTAGAGCGTCTCCTTTACACGGAGAGGGTCGGGGGTTCGAAACCCTCAGCACCCACCACAGCACCGCGGTAAAAGTTTGAGTGTGGAGCGGTAGTTCAGCTGGTTAGAATGCTGGCCTGTCACGCCGGAGGTCGCGGGTTCGAGTCCCGTCCGCTCCGCCATTCAACGAGGCCTCCGGCCAAAAGCTGGAGGCTTTGTTTTCTCCCGGTCCAGGCCGGCTGAAAGCAAAAAAGGTAACAACGCGGAGCGGTAGTTCAGCTGGTTAGAATGCTGGCCTGTCACGCCGGAGGTCGCGGGTTCGAGTCCCGTCCGCTCCGCCATTACATCGAGGCCCCCGGCCTGAAGCTGGGGGCCTTGTCTTCTCACCGACAGGTTCGGAAGGAAGGCGAAAAGGTTTTTGCAAGAACGGAGCGGTAGTTCAGCTGGTTAGAATGCTGGCCTGTCACGCCGGAGGTCGCGGGTTCGAGTCCCGTCCGCTCCGCCATTGCAGAATTCTTAAGTCCCTGTGAAAAAACTTTGAAAAAAGTGTTCATCGGGCTGGGTTTCCAGACAGTCTTCGGATATACTGGGCGCCTGCAAAGTTCAAGCGCGGAGCGGTAGTTCAGCTGGTTAGAATGCTGGCCTGTCACGCCGGAGGTCGCGGGTTCGAGTCCCGTCCGCTCCGCCAACTTCAAAAGCCCTCGGCGCAAGCCGGGGGCTTTTTCTTTGCGCCATGGTGGAAATGGCCGACACGCGGATGGCGCATGCCTGCCGATGTGGGCGCAGGCCGCGCTGGCGCTGCTTTTGGTCCCTGCGGCGAAGCGGGTTACACTGCCGGGCTCGCCAATAAGGCCTTGTGATTCCTCACCATGCTGCAGAAACTCCGCGACAAGACCTCAGGCTGGATCGTCACTGTGATCCTGGGGCTGCTGATGATTCCGTTCCTGTTCGTGATCGACAACAGCTACCTCGGTGGCGTTGGCGCACAGAACGTGGCCAAGGTTTCCGCGCCGCCGACCTGGTGGCGTTCGGCGCCGTCGTGGTGGCCGGTGCGCATGCTGTGGCAGCACCACGAGATCAGCTCGCAGGATTTCCGCACGCGTTTCGAGCAGGAGCGCATGCGTGAGCGCCAGCAGCAGGGCGACAACTTCGACCCGCGCGCGTTCGAGAGCACCGAGAACAAGATGGCCGTGCTCGATCAGCTGATCGACGAGCAGGTCGTGCGCCTGGTCGGTGAGCAGGCAGGCGTGGTGATCGGCGACGGCGCGGTGCGCGAGTACATCGCTACCATGCCCGCATTCCTCGATTCGAACGGCAAGTTCAACGAGAACAACTATCGCCTGGCCCTGGCCGGCGGCAACCCGCCGCGTACGCCGACCCAGTTCCAGGAGCTGGTGCGCGAGAGCCTGCAGCAGTCGGTGATTCCGTCGGGCCTGCAGAGCTCCGGCTTCGTCACCCAGGCCGAGACCGAGCGCCTGTTGAAGCTGCTGGGCGAAACCCGCGACGTCGAGCTGGCCGCGTTGCCGCCCGTACCGGCCGATACCGCGCCGGTGACCGATGAGCAGATCAAGCAGTGGTACGACAGCCACGGCAAGGATTTCCGCCAGGCCGAGAGCGTGTCGCTGGAATACGTCGAGATCAACGGCGCGAACCTTCCGGCACCGGCGGCGGCCGATGAAGCCACCCTGCGCAAGCGCTATGAAGACGAGAAGGCGAAGTTCACCTCGCCGGAGCAGCGCCAGGCCTCGCACATCCTGATCACCGGTGACGGTGCAGAAGCCAAGGCGAGCAAGATCGCTGCCGAAGCCAAGGCCGCTGGTGCCGATTTCGGCGCGCTGGCCAAGGCCAATTCGGAAGATCCGGGCTCCAAGGACCAGGGCGGGGACCTGGGTTGGGTCGAGCGCGGTGCGATGGTGAAGCCGTTCGAGGACGCGCTGTTTGCGGCCAAGGCCGGTGATGTGATCGGCCCGGTGAAGACCGAGTTCGGTTACCACATCATCAAGGTGGCCGCTGTGCGCGGTGGCCAGGGCAAGTCGTTCGAGGAAGTGCGTGACACGCTGGGCGCCGAACAGCTTAAGGCCGACGGTGAGCGTGGCTTCAACGAGCTGGCCGGTCGCCTGGTCGATGCCATCAACAAGAGCCCGAGCGACCTGGCCGCTGCGGCCAAGGAAGTGAACCTGCCGCTGCAGACGCTGGGCCCGATCACCCGCGCGACCGCCAGTGGCATTGCCGCTGACCCGGCCGTGCTGCGTGCGGCGTTCTCCGACGTGCTGGTGCAGGACGGCACCGCCAGTGACCCGATCGCCCTGGGGGGCGCGACCAACCACAGCGTGGTCATCCGCGTGGCTGCGCACACCCCGGAACAGGCCCTGCCGCTGGACAAGGCTCGTGACCAGGTGATCGCCGCGATCCACGCTGACCGCCAGCGCCAGGCCAGCGACAAGGCGGCCGATGCGATCCTGGCCAAGCTGAAGGCGGGTGCCACCCTGCAGTCGCTGGCCGCCAGCGAGAAGCTGCAGCTGAGCCCGATGCCGGGCCTGCCGCGCAGCCAGCCGGTGCCGACCCCGGAAATCAACCGCGCGATCTTCAGTGCGCCGGTGCCGGCCGAAGGCAAGCCGAGCTATGGCAAGGTCGACGTCAATGGCCACGCGCTGCTGTTCGCGGTGAACAAGGTCAATCCGGGCGACATCAAGGAAGTGACTGCAGAGCAGCAGAAGCAGCTGAAGGAACAGCTGAGCCAGATCGATGGCATGGCCGCGGCCAAGGCCTACATCGAGGCGATGCGCAAGAAGTTCGTGATTCAGACCACCGAGGCGAACCTGTAAGCCTTGCGGCTGCATCCATGAGAAAGGCCCGGCACTGCCGGGCCTTTTTTTGTGCCTGCCGATGTGTAGCGTCGAGCCATGCTCGACTGCGTCTGCCGGGCGCAGGCATGAAAAGGCCGAGCAAGGGCTCGGCTCTGCAGGAAACAGGGCAGGGCGCGGCGGTGCCGCGCCGGACTCAGTCTTCCACGCGCAGCACGGCGCCCGGCTTCAGCACGCTGCTGCCGCTCAGGCCGTTCAGCGACAACAGGGCCTTGACCGGCATGCCGTAGCGGCGGGCGATGGTCCAGGCCGACTCGCCATCACGCACGGTGTGGCGGCGGCTGCGCGGACGATCAGCGATCGCGGCGACGGTCTTGGCCACCTGCGGCGTCGGTGCTGCGGTGGCGACCGGCGCAGCGCTGGCGACCAAGACGGATGCGGTGTCCGCCACCGTCGCATTGGCAGCCGAGACAGGGGCCAGCACGCGGGTGGTACCCGACGAGGCGCGGCCACCGCCCGCCAGGGCGGGGTTGAGGCGGGCGATCCTGGCCGGGTCCAGGGCGCGCTGTGCGGCCCACTGCTGGACGCTGGTGCCGGCGGGCAGGGTGTGGTCCTTCAGCACCGGCACGGTGCGGTCCAGCGAGGCCATCACGCCCGGCTGGTCTTCCACGTCTTCCAGCACGCAGGCCAGGGCATGCAGCTTCTCGACGTAGGCATGGGTGACCGGCGACAGGCCGGGCAGCGCCGACGGCTTGGCGTTCTGCGCGTTCATGCCGGCCTTGCGCATGGACTGCAACACGCGGTACTCACCGGCGTTGTAGGCCATGGTGGCCAGGCGCCAGTCGCCGCCGAACATGCCGTGCAGGGTCTTCAGGTAGCGCACTGCGGCCTGGGTGGAATCGACCGCCGACAGGCGGCCATCGTAGCCGTTGGCCATGGGCACGCGGTGGTTGCGCGCGGTGGTGGCGATGAACTGCCACAGGCCGGTCGGGCCGCTGCCATTGCGGGCATTGGGCCGGTAGCCGCTTTCCACGAACGGGATCAGTGCGAATTCGGTAGGCAGGTTGGCCTTGCGCAGCTCTTCAACCACGTAGCCGAACAGCACCAGCGCATCGTCATCCTGGTTGGCCAGGCGCGACGGGGCGTGGGCGAACTGCTTCTGCCAGCGCGGGCTGGTGGCCTCGGCATTGCAGGTGGGCTCGGCCAGGCCGTCGCGGAAGCTGGAGAAGATCTCCTGGCCATTGCGGACCGACGCGGCCGGCAACGCGGCCGGATCCAGCGGCAGGGCCGCCGCGGCGGCCAGGTTCTGGCCGATGCCCGCGCCCAGCGACTGGGCACCGGCGGTTCCGGCCAGCCCCAGGACCAGGCCCAGGGCCAGCGGCAGACTTCGGCGCATCATGCGCGGAAGCCGTCTTTCCAGTGCCGGAGACCGGCCATGACGTCGACGTCGTCAACGACGTCGCGGCCCAGGTGCGCCGACACTGCCGCGCGGATCGGCGCCGTGTGCACACGCAGGAACGGATTGCAGTCGAATTCGTTGGCCAGGGTTACCGGCAGGGTGGAACGGTCATCGCGGCGCATGGCCAAAGCCTCCTTTTGGCGCTGCCACAGGGCAGCGTTGGCGGGGTCGACATGCCGCGCGAAGACGGCATTTGACACGGTGTACTCGTGGGCGCAACAAAGCAGCAGTTGCGCGGGCAAGGTACCCAGCCTGCGCATCGATGCCAGCAGCTGGGACGGCGTACCTTCGAACAGGCGTCCACAGCCCAGGCTGAACAACGAATCTCCGCTGAAAAGATGTTCAGCAGTGTGAAACGCGATGTGGCTGCGGGTATGCCCGGGCACGGATAGTACGTGGAACGTCCGGCCCAGTGCCTGAACGCGTTCACCTTCGCCGACCCGCTCGGTCGCTGCAGGGATGCGCTCCTCGACGGGCGCGATGACCCGTACACCGGGAAAACGTGCCCGCAACGCGGGCACGCCACCGATGTGGTCATCGTGATGATGGGTGAGCAGGATCGTGTCCACGCGCAGGCCCTGATCGGCCAGCGCAAGCACCGGCGCGGCATCGCCGGGATCGACGACCACGGCGGCGCCAGCGTCGTCGATCAACGTCCAGATGTAGTTGTCCGCAAATGCGGGCAGGGCAGTCAGTCGCATAGAATTGGACCATGCCCGCGCTGCAGAGCACCCGTCAAGCGAGCCAGGCCCCGTGGTTCGACACTGAACCGGCGGGCTCCTTGCGCGTGCTGGAGCGGCAGTTGCTGCTGCCGCAGCTGTCTGTCCTGCCGACGCAGCCCTGGCTGTGGATCGCACCGAGTGCGGCCTGGCTGGAGGATGCGCAGCTGGGCGGGCGCGGGCTGCGGCTGTTCCGGCAGGGCCAGGGCTATGCCGGCGACACCCGCTGTGCGCTGCCGCTGCCGCTGGCCAGCGAGAGCGTCAACGCGGTCGTGCTGCAGCATGTGACCGCGGGCGATGCGGAGCGACTGCTGGACGAGTGCGAGCGCGTGCTGATGCCGGGCGGCCACCTGTGGCTGAGCAGCCTCAACCCGTTCAGCCCTTACCGCACGCATTGGCGCCAGCACGGACTGGTGGTGCGCACGCCACAGCGGATCCGCCTGCTGCTCGGCCGCCACGGGCTGGAGTGCGACGATATGCGTTACCTCGGCCCGCTCTGGCGCGGTGCAGGCAGTCGCCGCACGGGCGGTTGGGCGCCGCTGCGCGCGGCCTGCCTGTTCCATGCTGAAAAGCGCACGCTGGCCCTGCCCGGGCCGAAACCGTTGCCGGTGCGTTGGCTCGGCACCGTTGCCACCTGATCTGGAGTTGTATTGAAAACCATCGAAATCCACACCGACGGTTCCTGCCTTGGCAATCCCGGCCCCGGCGGCTGGGCTGCGCTGCTGCGCTACAAGGGCCACGAGCGTGAACTGAGCGGCGGCGAAGCGCACACCACCAACAACCGGATGGAGCTGATGGCGGCTATTTCCGGGTTGGAGACGCTCACCGAGCCCTGCAACATCGTGCTCTATACCGATTCGCAGTACGTGCGGCAGGGCCTGACGCAGTGGCTGCCCGGCTGGATCCGCAAGAACTGGAAGACCGCCGGCGGCGACCCGGTGAAGAACCGCGAGCTGTGGGAGCGCCTGCATGCCGCGACGCTGCGGCATCAGATCGACTGGCGCTGGGTAAAGGGCCACTCCGGTGACCCGGACAACGAGCGGGTGGATACGCTGGCGCGCAACGCGGCCATCCAGATCCGCGACGCCAGCCCGGTAAACTGAGCCCATGCGTCAGATCATCCTCGATACCGAAACCACCGGCCTGGAATGGAAGAAGGGCAACCGCATCGTCGAAATCGGCTGCGTGGAGCTGTTCAAGCGCCGCCCGACCGGCAACAACTACCACCAGTACATCAAGCCGGACTGCGAGTTCGAACAGGGCGCGCAGGAAGTCACCGGCCTGACCCTGGAGTTCCTGGCTGACAAGCCGGACTTCGCGCAGATCGCCGATGAGTTCCTGGCCTTCATCGATGGCGCCGAGCTGATCATCCACAACGCGGCGTTCGACCTGGGCTTCCTCGACAACGAGCTGTCGCTGCTGGGCCCGCAGTACGGGAAGATCACCGATCGATGCACAGTGATCGATACCCTGGTGATGGCGCGCGAGCGCTTCCCGGGCCAGCGCAATTCGCTGGATGCGCTGTGCAAGCGACTGGGCGTTGACAACTCGCACCGTGCGCTGCACGGCGGCCTGCTCGATGCGCAGATCCTGGGTGACGTGTACATCGCGCTGACCTCGGGGCAGGAAGAGATCGGATTCGGCCTGGGGGATGACGATGGCGGTGGCGCCGGTGCGGCGCTGCAGGCCTTCGATACCAGCAAGCTGCTGCCGCGCCCGCGCGTAGTGGCCACGCCGTCGGAGCTGGAAGCGCATGCCGCGCGGCTGGAGCGGCTGCGCAAGAAGGCCGGCCACGCACTGTGGGATGGGCCGAAGGTGGAAGAGCCCGCCAGCGCGTAATGCCTGGAAGAGGTAGTGCCGGCCGCTGGCCGGCATCTGCGTGAACACGTTTCCCGGTGAGCCGGCCAGCGGCCGGCACTACCGCCTCCACGCATGGCGTGGATCTACGGGTTAATGGCAGCGCACCAGGATCACGCTGATGTTGTCGCGGCCACCGCCGTCGAGCGCGGCGGCGACCAGCGTGTCCACGCATTCCTGTGCGCTTGCATCCTCGAAGGCGAGGGTGCGGGCGATGCCGCGGTCGTCCACTTCCTCGGTCAGGCCGTCACTGCACAGCAGCAGCTGCATGCCGGGGCGCAGCTCGCCGCTGGTGGTGGCCACGTTCAGATGTGCCGGATCGGTGACGCCCAGCGCCTGGGTGACCACGTTGCGATGTGGATGCGCGCGTGCCTGTTCGGCCGTCAGGTTGCCCTGCGCGACCAGTTCCTGCACCACGCTGTGATCCTGGCTGAGCTGTGCCAGCTGGCCGTCACGCCAGAGGTAGGCACGGCTGTCGCCGACCCATGCCACTTCATAGCGATTGCCCTGCACGCGTGCGGCGACCACGGTGGTACCCATCGGCAGGGTGTCGTTGCGCCGCCGCGAGGCGCGGATGATCTCTTCGTCGGCGGTGCGGATGGCCTGGGCCAGCGGCGCGCCACGGCGGATCTCGCGCACGATGGTTTCGCGCGCCAGCGCGCTGGCCACCTCGCCGCAGGCGTGGCCGCCCATGCCATCGGCCACCAGCCACAGGGCCAGCTCGCTGTCACCGTAGTAGGTGTCTTCGTTGAGCTCGCGGCGCAGGCCGGGGTGGGTGAGGTGTCCGAATTCGATCATGGTGTGCAGGGGCGGGGTATTGCTGGGGAGACAGGCATCATCGGGGGGCTGCGGGCATCCGGCAAGGCATGCATCCAGGAAATTTTCACTTCATTGACCGGAATGACTTGTCGTCGGCCTGACTTCCTCGTATGATGCGCGTCCCCGGTCCGCCGGGGACCACCCGGAGAGGTGGCAGAGTGGTTGAATGTACCTGACTCGAAATCAGGCAGGCGTTTATAGCGCCTCGGGGGTTCGAATCCCCCCCTCTCCGCCAGATAAAGAAAAAGGGCTGCCGAAAGGCAGCCCTTTTTCTTTATCTGGCGCGGGACGCGACGCGCTCTGCGCGTCGCCCCACACGTTGCTGCGCAACGCGTGGGCCCCTCCCTTTGCCGGCCTCTCCCCGCCCCTGTCGGGGCAGCCCCTCAACAGAGGGGCTTGGTCCTCCAGATGCATCAC
>NZ_JCAFSM010000013.1:0-40665 GCF_059369255.1 Stenotrophomonas sp. YJH_SMC_110
CGCAGCCGCATCAAGGACACCGACTTCGCCAAGGAAACCGCCGAACTGACCCGCACCCAGATCCTGCAGCAGGCCGGTACGGCCATGCTGGCCCAGGCCAACCAGGTGCCGCAGGGCGTGCTCAGCCTGCTGCGCTGATCCACGGCAAGAAGGCGCCGCTACCGTCGGATCGAACCGACGGTAGCGGCAACCGGGAAGCCACGATGCACGAAGGCGCGGGCCATGCCCGGCCCGGGATCACTCCCGAACCGGCTTGGCATCGCCCGCTCCTGCGGACCTCTCTTTCAGCGCTGTACCTTTGACTGTACGTACCGGGCGGCTTCGTCTCCCCCCGATTGTCAGTAGCCTGATCCCTCCCCTGCATTGGGGGAGGGCTTTTTGCAGACTCCCGGCAGCCCGCGGTGAACCTACCCGCACCCTGCCCCAGCCCTCCTGCAACCCGCGTGCCAGAACCCGCGCCAGGCGATTGGCACGGCACGTGCATCGACGAAGTCCTCAAGACCCAGCGGCGCAGGCCGCTATTTTCGTTGACGACGGGCCACCGCACGACGGCCGGGCCCGGATACCAGGAGAAACGACGTGGCAGACTTTGGATACGGTGGCATTGGCTCGGGACTGGATATTTCCAGCATCGTCAACCAGCTGGTCGCAGCTGACCGCAAGCCCGCCGACAATGCGCTGAACCTGCAGCAGTCCAAGGCCAAGATGCAGTTGTCGTCGATCGGCACCATCACCTCTGCCTTCGACAAGCTGAAGACGGCGCTGACCGCACTGAAGGCCACCACGGCGTTCGACACGCGCACGGTGACCGCCAGCAAGGGCGGCGACAAGGGCACCGACGAGATCCTGACGGCGTCGGTCGCGCTGTATGACGTTGGCACCACCAAGGCTGCGGCCTCCAACGGCACGCACGTGGTCAATGTCACCTCGCTGGCGACAGCGCACAAACTGATCGCCGATACCTCGGTACCCAAGACCGACACGTTTGCTGCCGGAACCTTGACGCTGACCGTTGGCGTGGGCGACAAGGCCAAGACCATGAACGTGGAGGTGGAGGACGGCGACACGCTGACCACCATCCGCAACAAGATCGATGCGGCCGGCCGCAAGGAAGGCGTGCAGGCCACCCTGATCAGCTCCGGCGACAACCAGTACCTGTCGATCGCCCAGGAGAAGACCGGTGCCGCCAACGCGATCAAGCTCGAATACGCCGGCAGCGACGCCAAACTGGGCGGCCTGGTCAACAGCCTCAAGCAGAACACCGCCGCCGCCGACGCCGAGCTGACCATCGATGGTGTGAAGGTCGTCAGCGCCAGCAACACCGTGGCCGATGCGGTTCCGGGCCTGACCCTGAACCTGAAGATGCCGGGCACCAGCACGGTGACCATCAGCACGGACACTGCGGCAGCCACCAAGGTGATGCAGGAGTTCGTCACCGCCTACAACGCTGCACTGGCGGCGATCAACACCGAAACCAAGTACGACGCCAAGACCAAGGAAGCCTCCACGCTGACCGGCGATGCGCAGATGCGCGGCGCCACCAGCCAGCTGCGCTCGGTGATGTCGAGCGTGCTCAAGGACCTGGCCGGTGACAAGCTCGATGCCAAGGCGATCGGCCTGGATACCCGTGGCTATCCCAATGCCGACGGCACGCTGATCCTGGACACCACCAAGTTCGCCGCCGCACTGGCCAGCCAGCCGGAGAAGATGCGCCAGGCGATCACCGGTGATACCGGCGGTGCCGGCAAGCTGTACACGCTGGTCGACGGCTATGTCAGCACCACGGTCGGCAAGGAAGGCGCCTTCGTTGCCCGCACCAAGGGCCTGAACACCACGCTGGACAACATCGACAAGCGCCGCAAGGACCTCGACACGCGCATGAAGAGCGTGGAAGAACGCTACAAGAAGCAGTTCCTGGCGCTGGACAGCCTGATGGGCAAGCTGCAGCAGAGCAACACCGCGCTGCAGCAGCAGCTGGCCCAGTTGAACCGCTGACGGAACATGCACGGCACTCAAGTTTGCCGCGCAATGCACCGATAACGGACGCAACAGCAATCATCGCAGCGCCGTCGGCACCGGTCCCCGCGATCACCCGACGGCACCCCGCGCAAGGAGAATCACGAATGTACGGTTCCAGCCGTCAATATGCCGAGCAGTACCGCCAGGTGGGGGTGACCAGTGCGGTCGCCGATGCCGATCCACACAAGCTGGTGGCGATGCTGCTGGCCGGCGCGCTGGAGCGCGTGCGCCGCGCCCTGGCCAGCCTTGAACGCGGTGACCAGGCCGGCAAGGGCAAGGCGATCGGCGAAGTCTGCGCGATCGTCGGCCACCTCAACGGCTCGCTGGACCATGAGGCCGGTGGCGAGATCGCCGGAAATCTGTCTGCGCTGTACGACTACGTGCTGCAGCGCCTGACCGAGGCCAACCTGCACAACGACCGTGCCGCGCTGGATGAATCGCTGCAGCTGCTGGGCGAGATCGACAGCGCCTGGAACGCGATCCCGCACGAACAGCGCCGCCCGGCTGCGGTGGCGCCATGAGCCTGCAGGAACTGCATGCGCAGCTGGATGCCTTCGAGAGAGCCTTGGGCGAAGAATCCCTCGACCAGGCCGACAGCCTGCTCGACGGCCACGACAGCACCCTGCACGCCCTGCTCAGCCAGCCGCTGACCGCTGCGGACCACGCGCCGCTGAGCGCCCTGTTCGAGCGCCAGCAGAGTCTGCTCGGCCTGCTGCGCCAGCGCCGTGATGCCGTGGCCGCACTGATGAACGACGGCCAGCGCTCCCTTCGCGCGGCGCATGCCTATCTGCAGGCAGAATCGCTGGCATGACCTCGCTGCCGACCACCTCGCTGCATCACCCGGCCGAAAGCGAGCTGTTCGACGAGACGCTCAGCTGCGAACTGGCCCTGCCGGCCGAGTTCCAGGCGGGCAGCGCGGCCGGCCGCACCAGCAGCGCCGAAGGCCTGCTGCGCAGCCTGGCACTGGTCGAGGACAGCCGCGGCGACGAGCACGACGAACGCAACGAAGCCAGCCTGCAGCTGCAGCGCCTGGAAGCCAAGCTGGACCTGGCGATGGTGCTGCTCGGCCGGCTGGTGCGCCAGCAGGGCCAGGAGCTGACCCTGCGACCGGTGCGCTGGTCGCGCCGTGGCATCCGCCTGCAGCTGGGCCCGCGCAGTGGCGCAAGCCCCGGCCAGGCCGGCGTGGTGCGCCTGCAGCCCAGCGACTGGCTGCCCGACCACATCGACCTGCCGGTGGAGGTCGTCGCAGAAGCCGCCGACGGTAGCGGCGGGCACTTCCTGTGGCTGCGCTTCCAGCGTTTGGGCGATGGCCTGGAGATGGCGATGGAGCGGCACCTGTTCCGCCTGCACCGCCGCCAGGTGGCCGAGGCACGCCGCGCACGCTGAAACCCGCCCCCTTGGCGCTGTACGGCCGACCCTTGGCGCGCCCGTTCAGCTAAGTTAAGGTGGATGCCCCTACACGGATCTGCTGCGTGCCTGTGCGAGTTCTCATCGTCGACGATCACACCCTTGTCCGCGCCGGCCTGGCGCGGCTGCTGCAGGGGTTTGCCGACGTGCAGCTCGTGGCCGAGGCCAGCAACGCCGAACAGGCACTGCAACTGTCCCTACAGCACGCACCGGATGTGGTGCTGATGGACCTCTCGCTGCCGGGCCGCACCGGCCTGGAAGCGCTCAGCGACATCCGCCTGCGTGCCCCCGGTACCCGGGTGGTGATGATGACCATGCACGACGATGCCGCCCACGTGCGCGATGCACTGGATCGTGGCGCGGTCGGGTTCGTGGTGAAGGACGCCGCACCGCAGGAACTGGAACTGGCACTGCGGGCCGCGCACGCCGGCCAGGTGTTCCTGAGCCCGCAGATCTCGGCCAAGATGCTGGCGCCGATGCTGGGCCGCGAGAAACCCACCGGCATCGCCGCACTCTCACCACGGCAGCGTGAGATCCTGCGCCGCATCGGCAAGGGCGAGAGCAACAAGGAAATCGCCGCCGATCTCGGCATCAGCGTCAAGACGGTGGAGACCCACCGCGCGCGGATGATGGAATCGCTGGGCTGCCGCCGCGCCAATGACCTGCTGCTGCTGGCCGCACGCCATCAGCACGAGCTCGAGTAGGCGCCGGTATCGGGGTCAGATCCCTTTCCCGCGGAAACGGATCTGACCCCGCGACACCCTGCGTTGGCGACGACATCCCGTCACCCCGACATTCCCTGACAGGAATCCGTGCCCCGACCGCCGCGCGCCCAGCGGCTTCGCCACCACAAATCAATGACTTGGCGACGCATTTCGTCAATTTCCCGCGTCGGTGTAGGGAATTCCCCTACACCCTGTCGGGAGTTCCACGAAATGCATCAGGAACCCCCCGATTCCGCCCCCGCCGGATCAAAAGCAAGATGCGTTCCACAAGGCGCCGGGGAGCGGTGCCGGGGAACCACGATGAAGGCTGCACTCTCGACCCAGCTGGGCCAGCAACTCCACCTCACCCCGCAACTGCTGCAGTCGATCCGGCTGCTGCAGCTCGATGGCCTGCACCTGGAGCAGGAAATCCAGCGCCTGCTGGACTCCAACCCGCTGCTGGAGATCGAGGAGGCCGAAGCGCCCGCTGCCGACGCCACCGAAGCGAGTGCCACCACCCTCGACACCGCCGCCTTCGACGAGCTGCCCGAGCCGTCGATGTGGGATGTGGCCGGTGCCAATTGGCAGGACGGTGATGACGACCGCATGGCACGCATCGCCGCCGGCGAGTCGACCGACCCGCAGCTGCGCGTGCTGCAGCGCCTGGCGCTGGACATGGACGACCGCCAGCTGGCGGTGGCCGCGTTCTGGCTGGACCACTGCGATGAAGCCGGCTACCTGCAGGCGCCGCTGGCCCAGCTGCAGCTGCTGGCCAGTGCCCAGTTCGACATCACCGCCGACGGCGTGGAAGCCATCCGCCAGCAGCTGCTGCATGGCGAGCCCGCCGGCATGGCCGCGCAGGACCTGCGCGAAGGCCTGCAGGCGCAGCTGCGCAGCCTGCATGGCGTGGTGCCGGCCCGCCACCTGGCGGCACGCATTCTCGATGGAGCGCTCGACGCGCTCGCGGCCCACGACTACCCCGCCCTCGCCCGCCAGCACGACGCCGAGATCGACGACGTGCGCGAGGCGGTGCGCCTGATCCTCTCGCTGCAGCCGCGCCCCGGCGACAGCCTGCTGCCCGAACGCAACGCCGTGGTGGTGCCGGACGTGGTCGCCTGGCACGCTGATGGGCAGTGGAAGGTCGCCCTGAACCCGGCCACCAGCCGCCGCGTGTCGATCAACAGCCAGTACGAACAGGCCCTGGCCGAGACCAGCGACGCCGCCCCGGCACTGCGCGAAATGCTGCAGGAGGCGCGCTGGTTCAGCCGCGGCCTGTCGATGCGCTACGACACCCTGCTGCGCACCGCGCGGGTGATCGTCGAGCGCCAGGCCGCCTTCCTGGTCCGTGGCGAAGAGGCCATGGCGCCGTTGACCCTGAAGGAAGTGGCCGAGGAGATCGGCATGCACGAGTCCACCGTCTCGCGCATCACCACCGGCAAGTTCCTGCAGACCCCGCGCGGCACCTTCGAACTGAAGCACTTCTTCGCCGTGCGTCTGGAAGGCGCCAGCGTCTCCGGCCAGGCGGTGAAGGCCATGGTCCGCCGCCTGATCGACGCCGAACCGGCCGGCCGCCCGCTGGCCGATGAGGCCATTGCCGGCCTGCTGTCACGCCAGGGGGTGAACATTGCCCGCCGAACCGTCGCAAAATACCGAGAACAACTGGATATCGCCCCGGCCCGCGAACGGCGCCGGCTCAGCGCCAGGCAACCCCAGCTGGCCCGGGTGGGCTGAAAAGGATGTTGGACATGAACAAGCTCACGGTCCTGCTGGTCGATGACCACGAGGGCTTCATCAATGCGGCGATGCGCCATTTCCGCAAGATCGACTGGCTGCAGATCGTCGGCAGTGCCGGCAACGGCCTGGAAGCGATCGAGCGCTCGGAAACGCTGCGCCCGCAGGTGGTGCTGATGGACCTGGCGATGCCGGAAATGGGCGGCCTGCAGGCCACCCGCCTGATCAAGTCGCAGGACGATGCACCGTACATCGTGATCGCCAGCCACTTCGACGACGCCGAGCACCGCGAACACGCGCTGCGCGCCGGCGCCGACAACTTTGTCAGCAAGCTGTCCTACATCCAGGAAGTCATGCCGATCCTGGAAGGCCTCAGGGAGGATCGATCGTGAGCGAATCGCGCATCCTGGTGCTGGACAACGACGCCGTGCGCGCAGAGCGCACCGTTGCCCTGCTGGAATTCATGGACTTCAACCCGCGCTGGGTGTCCGACGCGGCCGACTTCGACCTGGGCCGCCAGCGCCAGAACGACTGGATGGCGGTGATCGTCGGCAGCCTGGACGACAGCGCCGCCAGCACTGCGCTGTACCACTGGCTGGGCGGCAGCAGCCTGCCGCCGCCGGTGCTGCTGGCCGATGGTGATGCTGCAGCGTTTGCCCAGCAGCACGGGCTGCACGAGGCCAACATCTGGCCACTGGAAACGCCGCTGCGCCACGCGCAGATGGAAGCCCTGCTGCGCCGTGCCAGCCTCAAGCGCCTGGATGCCGAGCACCAGGCCGGCGCCGCGCAGGACCAGGGGCCGACCGGCAACGGCCCGGCGGTCACCGCGCTGCGCACCATGATCGAGCAGGTGGCCGCGTTCGACACCACCGTGCTGGTGCTGGGCGAATCCGGCACCGGCAAGGAAGTGGTATCGCGCGCCATCCACCAGCGCTCGCCGCGCCGTGATGGCCCGTTCGTGGCGATCAACTGTGGCGCCATTCCGGCCGACCTGCTGGAAAGCGAACTGTTCGGCCACGAGAAGGGCGCCTTCACCGGCGCACTGACCGCGCGCAAGGGCCGGTTTGAAATGGCCGAGGGCGGCACCCTGCTGCTCGACGAAATCGGCGACATGAGCCTGCCGATGCAGGTGAAGCTGCTGCGCGTGCTGCAGGAACGCAGTTTCGAGCGCGTTGGCGGCAACCAGACCATCCGCTGCAACGTGCGCGTGGTGGCCGCGACCCACCGCGACCTGGAGACCCGCATCGCCGAGGGCAAGTTCCGCGAGGACCTGTTCTACCGCCTCAACGTGTTCCCGATCGACGTGCCCGCGCTGCGCGAACGGCGCGAAGACCTGCCGGCGCTGGTGGAAACCATCGCCGCGCAGCTGGCCCGCACCGGCCGTGGCGAAGTGCGCTTCACCCCGGAAGCCCTGCAGGCCCTGGCCGGCTACGAGTGGCCGGGCAACGTGCGCGAGCTGACCAACCTGGTCGAGCGCCTGGCGGTGCTGCATCCGGGCGGCTCGGTGCGCGTGCAGGACCTGCCGGCCCGCTATCGTGGCGATGCCGCGCTGGCAGCGGTGGCCGCAGCGGTACCGGCAGCTCCGGTTGCCAGCGAAGAACGCCTGGACCTGCGCAGCTTCTCGTTCCATACCCCGGGCAGCGGCGGCCAGCCGGCGCTGGAGCACGGCATCGCCGTCAATCGCGCAGCCGCCCCGGCGGCACTGCCCGACGACGGCCTGGACCTGCGCAATCACATGGCCAACATCGAACTGGGGCTGATCAACGAAGCACTGGAACGCACCCAGGGCGTGGTCGCCCACGCCGCCCAGCTGCTTGGCCTGCGCCGCACCACCCTGGTGGAAAAGCTGCGCAAGTACGGCATCGAGCGCGAGCAGGCCGAACTGGCCGGCTGAAGCGCGCGACCCGCATGAAGGGGGCACGAACGCCTGGGCTTGCCCGGGCGTTGGTGTTTCTGGCGCCCGCGGTCGACCGGGGGTCAGATCCCTTTCCCCAGGAAAGGGATCTGACCCTACTGCATTTGCACGTTTTCCCAGAAACAACGCGGCCGCACTGCGGAGCATGGCAGGGACACCCCAAGGAGGTCCCACCATGCATCACCTGATCCTGCTCGCCGTCCTGCTCTGCCCGGCCCTGGCCACCGCGGCCAATTGCACCCTGCCCGCCACGCTCGACCAACGCCAGTTCACCAACCTCAGCGACCCGTTGTACGCGCCGGACAACCCCAACGCCGGACGCATGGTGCAGCTCAGCTTTGCTGGCAGCCAGTACGTGCTGGACATCCTCGGCACCGACCTCCGCATCGGCGGCAGCTACCGCTACCAGCGCCTGGCCCCGCATATCGCGGAAATCCAGATGACCGAGGCCCATCCGGCCGGCCTCGCCCACCACACCCTGCTGCTGACCTGCCAGAGCGACCGCCAGGGCCGTTTCATCTACACCCAGCATGACGGCCCCATCGCCCCGCGCCAGCGCCAGAATTCCGGCCGATGGACCCTGCAGCCATAGGCCAGAAAACCGACGCCGGTTAAATGGCGCCGCCAATGGGGTCAGATCCCGTGCCGACCAACGGTCGGCACCCACCATCAGCAGCAGGTTCCAACAGATCGCGGCCACCTGTCGAAGGCGGGGTGGGTCCGGTTGCGGAGGCGTGAGCGCCATGGATGGCGCGACCGTGCCTCCATGGACGGATTTACGGCGTCCCCCATAACCGGACCCAGCCCGCCACCCCACGCATAGCCCGATTTTGACGTTGATGTTGACGTGGCGTCGGCGGGTGCAAGGCGCAGCCCTGCCACCGCACCCCCCCCCCACCCTCACTTCACTGAATCGAAAACCGGTTTCGGCACGGCACTTGCACTGGCTCCAGCAGACAACCCCATCCCTGTTTCTGGAACCGTTGCAGATGTCCCACTCCGTCACTTCGATCCTTTCGCAGATCCGCTCCTATCAGACCCAGATGGGACAGCCGGCGCTCAACCCGCTGGGCGAAACGCCGCGCAGCAATGCCCTGCCGGGCACGGTGCTGGATGCGCCGCAGGTGCAGCCGGCCAGCTTCACCGAAACCCTGCGTGGTGCGATTGCCGGCGTCAACGATGCGCAACAGAAATCCGGCGCCCTCGCCAAGGCCTTCGAGATGGGCGACCCCAGCGCCGACCTGGCCAAGGTGATGGTCGCCTCGCAGCAGTCCCAGATCGCCTTCCGCGCCACCGTGGAAGTCCGCAACCGTCTCGTCCAGGCCTACCAGGACGTGATGAACATGCCGCTGTAAGGAACGTTGACGCATGGCACTGACGCTCTCCAAGGACAGCCTGAACGCCGAGAAGGCCGGGCAATGGTTCGACCGCCTGCAGAGTCTGCAGATCACCCGTCGGCTGGGCCTGATGGCGATGATCGCAGTGGCGGTGGCGGCAGGCCTGTCCGTGTTCTTCTGGTCACAGAAGCCGGGCATGGTCCCGCTGTACACCGGCCTGGACCAGAAGGCGACCGCTGAAGCGACCGACCTGCTGCGCGCCGCGCAGATTCCGTTCGCGCTCGACCCGGCCACCGGTGGCATCACCGTGCCGGAAAAGAACCTGCACGATGCCCGCCTGAAGCTGGCCGGCTCCGGCCTGACCGACAGCGGCAAGCTGGGCTTCGAGCTGATGGAACGCGACCCGGGCTTTGGTGTCAGCCAGTTCGTGGAAAGCGCGCGCTACCAGCACGCGCTGGAAACCGAGCTGTCGCGCACCATCAACACGCTGCGCCCGGTGCGCGATTCGCGCGTGCACCTGGCCATTCCCAAGCCCAGCGCGTTCACCCGCCAGCGTGACGTGGCCAGCGCCTCGGTCACCCTGGAACTGCGTGGCGGCCAGCAGCTGGAACGCAGCCAGGTCGATGCCATCGTGCACATGGTCGCCGCCAGCATTCCGGACCTCGCACCGGAACGGGTGACCGTGGTCGACCAGAGCGGGCGCATGCTCAGCATTACCGACCCGAACAGCGAGGCGGCGGTCAACGCGGCCCAGTTCGAGCAGGTGCGCCGCCAGGAAACTTCGTTCAACCAGCGCATCCGCGAACTGCTGGAACCGATGACTGGCCCCGGCCGCGTCAACCCGGAAGTGAGCGTGGACATGGATTTCTCGGTGACCGAGGAAGCCCGCGAGCTCTACAACGGCGAGCCGCAGAAGCTGCGCAGCGAGCAGATGAGCGAGAACACCACCAGCACGCCGGGCCCGCAGGGCGTGCCGGGTGCGACCAGCAACAGCCCGCCGGGCCAGCAGGCCGCACCGGCCACCGCGCAGGCCCCGACCGAAAGCAGCAAGAACGCGACCCGCAACTACGAGCTGGACCGCACCCTGCAGCACACCCGCCAGCCGGCCGGCCGCATCAAGCGCGTCTCGGTGGCGGTGCTGGTGGACAACGTGCCGCGCGCCGGCGCCAACGGCAAGATGAGCCCGCAGCCGCTGTCGGCTGCCGAACTGACCCGCGTCGAAGCGCTGGTCAAGCAGGCCGTCGGCTTCAACGCCGAGCGTGGCGACACCGTGTCGGTGATGAATGCCCCGTTCGTGCGTGACACCACGCCGGTCGAAGGCCCGTCGTGGTGGGAGCTGCCGTGGGTGCACGATGCCGGCCGCATGCTGCTTGGCGCGGTGGTGGTGCTGGCGCTGCTGTTCGGCGTGCTGCGTCCGGCGCTGCGCGCGATCACCGGCCAGAGCAGGAAGAACGACGAACAGGCACTCGAGCCGCATACCGCGGACGTGCAGCTGGTCGATGACGATGGCATGCCGCTGCCGGCGCTGGGCGCTGACCGGGCCAGCCTGGGCGGGCCGGAAGCACTGGCCCTGCCGGTGGATTCATATGAGGAACGATTGCGGATGGCGCGTGAAGCCGTGAAGACCGACTCCAAGCGCGTGGCCCAGGTGGTCAAGGGTTGGGTGGCAAATGACTGAGGCCGCACTGACTGGCGTGCAGCGCGCCGCCGTACTGCTGCTTTCGCTGGGTGAGCTGGACGCGGCCGAAGTGCTGCGCCACATGGAACCCAAGGAGGTGCAGAAAATCGGCATCGCCATGGCCACCATGACCGACATCACCCGCGAGCAGGTGGAGCGGGTGATGGACCAGTTCGGCCAGGAGCTGGGCTCGAAGACCTCACTCGGCGTTGGCTCGGACGACTACATCCGCAACATGCTGGTGCAGGCGCTGGGCAGCGAGAAGGCCGGCAACCTGATCGACCGCATCCTGCTCGGCCGCAACACCACCGGCCTGGACGCGCTGAAGTGGATGGACCCGCGTGCGGTGGCCGACCTGGTGCGCAACGAGCACCCGCAGATCATCGCCATCGTGATGGCGCACCTGGAAACCGACCAGGCCGCCGACGCGCTGAAGCTGCTGCCGGACCGTACCCGCGTGGACGTGCTGCTGCGCATCGCTACCCTCGACGGCATTCCGCCGAACGCGCTCAATGAACTCAACGAGATCATGGAGCGCCAGTTCGCCGGCAACCAGAACCTGAAGTCGTCGAACATCGGTGGCGTGCAGTGCGCGGCCAACATCCTGAACTTCATGGACAGCGGCCAGGACCAGGCGATCCTGGGCGAAATCGCCCGCATCGATGCGCCGTTGAGCAACCGCATCCAGGACCTGATGTTCGTGTTCGACGATCTGGTCGACCTGGACGACCGCGAGATGCAGCTGGTGCTGCGCGAGGTGAGCGGCGAGCGCCTGGGCCTGGCCCTGCGCGGTGCCGACATCAAGGTGCGCGACAAGATCACCCGCAACATGTCGCAGCGCGCGGCCGAGATCCTGCTGGAAGACATGGAAGCCCGCGGGCCGGTGCGCCTGTCCGACGTGGAAGGCGCGCAGCGCGAGATCCTGGCCATCGTCAAGCGCATGGCCGATGAAGGCACCGTCACCATCGGCGGCAGCGCGGAGGCCATGCTGTGAGCAACGTCGTGCGCTGGCTTGCCCCGGACCTGCTGGCCCAGCCCGAACCGGCGCTGGAGCAGGAGGACGCGTTCGAACTCACCGAGCCGGACCCGGAACACGAACCGGAGCCGCCGCTGCAGCTGCCGACCCTGGAGGAAATCCAGGCGATCCAGGACAGCGCGGAGAAGGAAGGATTCGATCAGGGCCATGCCGAAGGCTACGGCCAGGGCCAGGCGGAGGTGCGTCGCCTCGCCGCGCAGATCGAAGGCATCCTCGACAACTTCAGCCGGCCGCTGGTGCGGCTGGAGAACGAAGTGGTCGGCGCCCTTGGTGAACTGGCGGTGCGCATCGCCGGCGCGCTGGTCGGCCGCGCCTACGAGGCCGAGCCGGCACTGCTGGCGCAGCTGGTCGGCGAAGCGATTGACGCCGTGGGCGGCAGCACCCGCGAGGTGGAAGTGCGGCTGCACCCGGATGACATCGCCGCGCTTGCCCCGCTGCTGAACCTGTCGCCGGCGCAGCGCCTGGTACCGGATACCAGCCTCAGCCGTGGCGACCTGCGCGTGCACGCCGAAGCCGTACGCATCGACGGCACCCTGGAGGCCCGCCTGCGCGGTGCGCTGGATGCGGTGATCCGCCAGACCGGGGCGACGGCATGAGCGCCGCATCGCAAACGACGCCGCCGCCGGCCGACTGGGCCGTGGCCCGCAACCTGCGCCTGGCCCGGCGCCTGGACGGCCTGCGCGTGGATACCGCGCATGGCCGTGGGCTGATCCGCGAGGGCGTGCTGCGCCGCGCGGTCGGGCTCACCCTGGAAGCGGTCGGCTGCGAGGCGCCGCTGGGCGCCAGCTGCAAGGTGGAAGTGGTCGATGGTGGCTGGGTCGATGCCGAAGTGGTCGGCTTTGCCGGTGAGCGCACCTACCTGATGCCCAGCGCCGAACTGCACGGCCTGCTGCCCAACGCCCGCGTGGTACCGTCGGCGCGGCGTGGCGGCGTGGAAGTGGGTGAAGGCCTGCTCGGCCGCGTCATCGACAGCGACGGCGTGCCGCTGGATGGCAAGGGCCCGATCCGCGCAGAAGGGCATGTCGGCATGGCCGGCGTGTCGATCAATCCGTTGGCGCGTGAACCGATCACCCAGCCGCTGGACGTGGGCGTGCGCGCGATCAACGCGCTGTTGCCGATCGGCCGCGGCCAGCGTGTCGGCCTGTTCGCCGGTTCCGGCGTCGGCAAGTCGACGCTGCTGGGCATGATGACCCGCTACACCGCTGCCGACGTGATCGTGGTCGGCCTGATTGGTGAACGAGGCCGCGAAGTACGCGATTTCGTCGAGACCACGCTGGGCGAGGAAGGCCTGCGCCGCGCCGTGGTGGTGGCCAGCCCCGCCGACCGGCCACCCTTGGCGCGCCTGCACGGTGCCTACCGTGCCACCGCCATCGCCGAGTGGTTCCGCGACCAGGGCCTGAACGTGCTGCTGCTGATGGACTCGCTGACCCGCTTCGCCCAGGCGCAGCGCGAGATCGGCTTGTCGGTCGGTGAACCACCGACCACCCGCGGTTACCCGCCCTCGGTGTTCGCCAAGCTGCCGGCGCTGGTCGAACGCGCTGGCAACGGCGCAAAGGGCCGCGGCTCGATCACCGCGTTCTACACCGTACTGACCGAAGGCGATGATCCGCAGGATCCGATCGCCGACGCCGCACGCGCGATCCTCGACGGCCACATCCTGCTCTCGCGCCGGGTGGCCGACAGCGGCCTGTACCCGGCCATCGACGTCGAATCGTCGGTCAGCCGCGTGGTCACGGAAATCGCCGACGAGCCGTGGCGCCTGCGCATCCGCAAGTTGAAGCGACTGGTCTCGGCGTACTCGGCCAACCGTGACCTGATCGCGATCGGTGCCTACCAGCGTGGTAACGACGCGGCCACCGACGAAGCCCTGGAACGCTGGCCGGAAATCATGGAGTTCCTCGGCCAGGACGTTGCCAAGGCCGCAGATCTCCCGCACAGCCAGGCGGCGCTGCAGCGCCTGGTGGAACAAGAGAGTTAAGCCATGAACCAGTCCAAGCGCATCGATCCCCTGCTCAAGCGGGCCCAGGAACACGAGGACGCGGTCGCCCGCGACCTGGCCGAACGCCAGCGCGTGCTCGACACCCATCTGTCGCGCCTGGACGAACTGCGCCGCTATGCCGAGGAGTACGCCAACGCCCAGATGGCAGCGACCAGCCCGGCACAGCTGCTGAACCGCCGCGCCTTCCTTGATCGCCTGGACAGTGCGGTCGAGCAGCAGCAGGCCACGGTCAACGGCAACCGCGAAAAAGTGGAGGCCGAGCGCGCGCGGCTGATCCTGGCCAGCCGTGACAAGGCGGTGCTGGAGCAGCTGGCCGCCAGCTACCGCGCGCAGGAAAAGGTGGTGACCGACCGCCGCGACCAGCGCGAGATGGACGACATTGGCGCGCGGCGCGCGCGCCTGGTGCAGGCCGAAGACCAGGACGGCGCCGAGCAGGGAGGCCGCCCGTGATGCCCGCCCCGCTCGCCAGCAGCGCCAACCCGGCCACGCCCGCCACCAGCAACAGTGCCGCACGCGCCGCGCGCAGCGAAGGCGCAAAGGACTTCAGCCAGCTGCTGCAGGGCGGTGCGCCCTCCGCGCCCGCGCCTGCCGGCAGCGCTACCACACCGACGCCGTCCCCGCCCAGCCAGCCATCGACCGCCGACAGCAATGGCCAGGCACCGGGCGAACGCAGCGCGGACGCGGAAGCGGCAACTGCCGAAACGCCGCCGCTACCGCCCGTTGCCCTGCCCCCGGCTGGACCCGGCACCGACAAGGACAAGCCCGCCGCGACCGAGGACGCCCCGTGGCCACCGATCGGCCTGGCCGGCCTGGTGCTGGCGATGCCGACGCCTGCCGATCCGGCCGTCGCTCTGGCGGGCAGCGCTGCACCGTCACTGGCCAGCGACGGTACGGCGCTATCCACCACTGCCCCCGCCGCGACCCCGACACTGCCTGCAGCCGCGCCGGTAGCGGCAACCGCAGCCCCCGTGGCGGCCGACGGCAAACCGGCGGCGACCAGCGCGGAGGATGCCGCCGCGCTGCCATTGCCGGCGATGATCCTGCCCGGCAAGCGCAGCGAGCGCGGCGAAGGCAGTGACGTGGCCGCCGTTGGCGACCGCGCAAATACACCGTTGCTGCACGCACCGGCAGCGGCCGCCGTGCAGGACCTGAAGGCGGCGCTCGCCACCGGCAACGCGATCTTCAATGGCGAACCCACGCCCAAGCCCGTGCTGGGTGACGATGGCTTCGACCAGGCCATCGGCGCACGCCTGGGCTGGCTGGCCGACCAGAAGATCGGCCATGCCCACATCCGCCTGAGCCCGGACGACATGGGGCCGGTCGACGTGCGCCTGCAGTTGAACGGCGACAAGGTGCATGCCAGCTTCAGCAGCCCGCACGTAGACGTGCGCCAGGCACTGGAAAGCAGCCTGCCGCGCCTGCGCGAGCTGCTGGGCGAACAGGGCTTCCAGCTGGCTCACGCCGATGTCGGCCACCACGCGTCTGGTGGTGACGGCAATGCGTCGGGACAACCCGGTGGCGGCGGCATGACCGGCGACGGAGAACCGACGCCGGGCGATGCCAGCGTGTCGTCCGCGCAGTTGATCCGCCAGCGCGGCTTGCTGGACGCCTACGCCTGACAGGTGTGCCAACCAAGGTTGGCACCCACCAGGGCAGGCGGTCGGCACCTCCCCGTATTGCGTTGGTGGGTGCGTAGCTTGCTCCGCACGGCCCCGCCGGCACCCCGACGGAATTCCGTCGCACCCTGCGGGCCCGGCCTTCGGCACACCCCTTGCATATCCCGGTGAAGCAACCCTCAGGAGCTTCACCCCGTGGCCGCAGCCGCTGACAAAACCAAGAAGACCGCCGAGAAGGACAAGGCCGCCAAGCCGCGTAGTCCGATCCTGATCACCGCACTGGTGGCCGTACTGGCCGCCGCTGCCGCTGGTGGCGGCGTGTGGTTCTTCACCCAGTCCAAGCACGAAGAGAAGACCGCGCAGGCGCCGAAGAAGAGCGCGACGCCGGCCCCGGCACAGTACTTCGCGCTGGACCCGGCGTTCGTGGTCAACCTCAATGGCCCGGTCGACGGCCCGCGCTACCTGCAGCTGGAGGTCCAGCTGATGACCCGCGACCCGGCCGCGCTGGAAGCGATCAAGACCCATGCCCCGGCCATCCGCGCGCGCCTGCTGATGCTTTTCTCGCAGGTCAGCCCGGACCAGATCGCCGATGTCGCCGGCAAGCAGAAGCTGCAGGCCAGTTCGCTGGCCGAGGTGCAGAAGGTGCTCAAGGCCGAGACCGGCAGCAACGGCGCCGACGATCTGCTGTTCACCAGCTTCGTGACCCAGTAAGGGCCCCCCGATGAATGATCTGCTGTCCCAGGACGAGATCGATGCCCTGCTCCACGGCGTGGACAGCGGCGCGGTCGAGACCGATGCGGAACCCCCGTCAGGCGAAGCACGCTCGTACGACTTCGCCAGCCAGGACCGCATCATCCGTGGTCGCATGCCGACCCTGGAAATGGTCCACGAGCGCTTCGCGCGCCTGTGGCGGATCGGCCTGTTCAATCTGATCCGGCGCTCGGCCGAGCTGTCGGTGCGCGGCATCGAACTGATCAAGTTCAACGACTACATGCACTCGCTGTATGTGCCGACCAACCTGAACCTGATCCGCTTCAAGCCGCTGCGCGGTACCGGCCTGATCGTGTTCGAGCCGACCCTGGTGTTCGCCATCGTCGACAACTTCTTCGGCGGCGACGGGCGCTACCCGACCCGCATCGAGGGCCGCGAATTCACGGCCACCGAAATGCGGGTGATCCACCTGCTGCTGAAGCAGACCTTCGCCGACCTGCGCGAAGCGTGGGCACCGGTGATGGACGTCGACTTCGAGTACATCAACTCGGAGATCAACCCGCATTTCGCCAACATCGTGACCCCGCGCGAGTACGTGGTGGTATGCCGCCTGCACGTCGAGCTCGACGGCGGCGGCGGTGACATCCACGTCACCCTGCCCTACTCGATGCTGGAACCGATCCGCGAACTGCTCGACGCCGGCATCCAGAGCGACCGCAACGACCGCGACGAGAGCTGGGGCAAGACCCTGCGCGAGCAGCTCAACATCGCCGAAGTCACCCTGTCCAGCGTACTGGCCAGCAAGCGCATGACCCTGCGCGACCTGACCCAGCTGAAGGTCGGCGACATCCTGCCGATCGAGCTGAGCCCGCAGGTGCCGCTGTGCGTGGAGAACATCCCTGTGTTCACCGGCGAGTTCGGCATCGCCAACGGCATGAACGCCGTGAAGATCACCGCTACCCATCCGCCGGGCACCCGCCCGCGCGTACCCGTCATCCAGGAAGACCCGCAATGAACGATATCGACGCCCTCGAACCGACCCCGGCCCAGTTCAGCAGCCTGCAGGCCGACGAGGCCAACGGTGCGGACCTGAACCTGGACGTGATCCTCGATGTGCCGGTGACCCTGTCGCTGGAAGTCGGTCGTGCCCGCCTGCCGATCCGCAACCTCCTGCAGCTCAACCAGGGTTCAGTGGTGGAACTGGAGCGCGGTGCCGGCGAATCGCTGGACGTGTTCGTCAACGGCACCCTGATCGCCCACGGCGAAGTGGTGGTGATCAATGACCGCTTCGGCGTGCGCCTGACCGACGTGGTCAGCCCGAGCGAGCGGATCCGGAGACTGCGTTGAGCCTGCTGGCCTCCACCCTGCTGGCGGTCGGCAAGACCGCAGCGCCGATCGGCCCGCAGGTCGGCCAGCACGCGGCCGCCGCACCCAGCCTGTTCGGTGCGGTGCTGGCGCTGCTGGCGGTGCTGGCGCTGGTGATCGGCCTGGGCTGGCTGCTCAAGCGCATGCCCGGCAGCGGCTTCCGCCCGGCCGAAGGCATGAAGCTGGTGGCCAGCCTCAGCGTCGGCGCCAAGGAGCGCGTGGTGGTGGTGGAGGTCAACGGCCAGCAATTGCTGCTGGGCGTCACTGCCGGCGGCATCAACACCCTGCATACCCTGCCCGAACCGTTGCCGCCACCGGCGCCGGTGCGCGTGCCGGACTTCAAGAACCTGCCGAATTTCGCCCAGCTGCTGCAGCAGCGGCTGCGCAAGGACCCCTGACATGCGTGTCACCCGTACCCGTGTTGCCACCCTGATGCCGTGGCTGCTGTTGCTTGCCCTGTGCCTGTTGCCGGTGCTGGCGTTCGCCGCGCCCGGGGCCCCGGCCACCCCGCTGCCGGACGTCAACGTCGGCAAGATCGGCGGCCAGCCGGTCAGCCTGCCGCTGCAGACCCTGCTGCTGATGACCGCGATCACCCTGATCCCGTCGATGCTGCTGGTGCTGACCTCGTTCACCCGCATCATCATCGTGCTGGGCCTGCTGCGCCAGGCACTGGGTACCGGCCAGACGCCGTCCAACCAGGTACTGCTGGGCCTGGCCCTGTTCCTCACCGCGATGGTGATGATGCCGACCTGGGACAAGGCGTGGAGCACGGGCATGGCGCCCTATCTCAACGGCGACATCGACTTCCAGACCGCCTGGACATTGACCACGCAGCCGCTGCGCGGGTTCATGCTGGCGCAGATCCGCGAGACCGACCTGATGACCTTCGCCGGCATCGCCGGGCACGGCACCTACGCCAGCCCCGATGCGATCCCGTTCCCGGTGCTGGTCGCTTCGTTCGTCACCAGCGAACTGAAGACCGCTTTCGAGATCGGCTTCCTGATCTTCATTCCGTTCGTGATCATCGATCTGGTCGTCGCCAGCGTGCTGATGTCCATGGGCATGATGATGCTGTCGCCGATGCTGGTGTCGGCACCGTTCAAGATCCTGCTGTTCGTGCTGGTGGATGGCTGGGTGCTGACCGTGGGCACGCTGGCGGCCAGCTTCAATCCCGCGTGACGCGATCCGGCGCGATTGAAAGACAGTCGAGCATGGCTCGACTCTATATAAGAAGGTGGAACCCGAATGTCTCCCGAACTTGCCTTGACCGAACTGCGTGGCGGCCTGATCACCGTGCTGTGGGTGGCCGGCCCGCTGCTGCTCACCGTACTGGTGGTGGGCGTGGTGGTCGGTGTCGTGCAGGCTGCAACCCAGCTCAATGAACCGACCATCGCCTTCGTCGCCAAGGCGGCGGCGCTGACCGCAGTGCTGTTCGCGCTGGGCAGCCTGCTGATCGGCCACCTAGTTGAATTCACCACGCTGCTGTTCCAGCGCATCCCACACCTGATCGGCTAGGGCACGCGCTTCGATGGACGCCGCGACACAGATGGCGGCCGACGGCCTGCAGGCCTTCGGCATGATCGGCACGGTGCTGTGGACCATGCTGCGCATCGGCGCGGTGGCCATGGCCATGCCCATGGTCGGCACGCGTGCGGTGCCGTCGCGGGTGCGCGTGGTACTGGCCGGCACCCTGGCCATTGCACTGGCGCCGCTGCTGCCACCGGTACCGGACTGGACCGGCTTCGACGCGGCTACGGTGCTGACCATCGCGCGCGAACTGGCCATCGGCGTTTCCATCGGTTTCATGCTGCGGCTGGTATTCGAAGCCGGTGCGATGGCCGGCGAACTGATCGCGCAGGGCACCGGCCTGGCCTTCGCGCAGATGAGCGACCCGCTGCGCGGTGGCACTTCGGGTGTGATCGGCCAGTGGTTCTACCTGCTGTTCGGCCTGCTGTTCTTCACCGCCAACGGCCACCTGGCGTTGATTTCGCTGCTGGTCGACAGCTACCGCGCACTGCCGATCGGCGCCCCGCTGCCGGACCCGCACGCCTTCTTCAGCATCGCCCCGACCTTCCTGCTGACCGTGCTGCGCGGCGCGCTGACGCTGGCCATTCCGCTCACCGTGGCGATGCTGGCGGTGAACCTGGCCTTCGGCGTACTGGCGCGTGCCGCCCCTGCGCTGAATCCGATCCAGCTGGGCCTGCCGGTCTCGCTGCTGCTGGGCCTGTTCCTGCTGGCCCTGCTGGCAGGGGAAATGGGGCCGCCGGTACAGCGCCTGTTCGACGCCGCCTTCCAGGCTGCGGACGCGGTCACACACTGACCCGATCATCACGTTCTACTGCTTGCCATGCATTTGTTTCTGTAAAGCCGAGCCCATGCTCGGCTGCCGCTCCTGCCGAAGGCAGCCGAGCATGGGCTCGGCTCTACAGAGGCGCAATTTCACGTATTGCCGCTTGAAGTCCCCCCCGGTCTGCGCGTTAGAGTGAATGCGCGGCAACCGGGGGGATGCCGCACATGGCCGGCGTCGTGCGTCGGCCTGCCTCATGCATGCCCCACCGTGGTTTCCGTCGACAGGCAGGTCCGGGAGACTGACGAATGCTGGTAGGCACGTACAACCCGTGGCTGGTGGCGATCTCGCTGCTGGTCGCCGTGATGGCTTCATACACCGCGCTGGCGATGGCCGGGCGCACGGTGACCGCACCGGGCAGGGGCGCGGCTTGGTGGTGGCGGCTGGGCGGCGGCTTCGCCATGGGCCTGGGCATCTGGTCGATGCATTTCATCGGCATGCTGGCTTTCGACCTGCCCATTCCATTGGGCTACGACCTTCCCATCACCCTGCTCTCGCTTGCGCTTGCCATCGCCTCATCGGTGTTCGCGCTGTGGCTGGTCTCGCTGCGCACCCTGCCCCACCCGCGATTGGCGGTCGGCGCCCTGCTGATGGGCACCGGCATCGCCGGCATGCATTACGTTGGCATGGCTGCAATGCGCATGCAGCCGGGCATCGACTACGACCCGGGTTGGCTGCTGTTCTCGCTGATGGTGGCGGTGGCTGCCTCCTGGACCGCGCTGTACGTGGCGTTCCGGCTGCGCGCCCAGCGCACCCGCATCGGTGATCGACTGGCGGCGGCGGGCCTGCTCGGCCTGGCCATCGTCGGCATGCATTACACCGGCATGGCCGCTGCGCGCTTCCCGGAAGGCAGCGTCTGCGGCGCGGCGGTCGGCGATGGCCTGCAGAACGAGTGGCTGGCGATGCTGGTGGTAGTGCTGACCGTGGCGATCCTGGCCGTGGTGCTGGTGGTCTCATGGCTGGACCAGCGCGTGGAAGCGCAACTGCTGCGGCTGCGCAATTCGATGCTGAGCACCTCGTTGACCGACGCGCAGCAGGAACTGACCCAGGCCGCGCTGCACGATCCTCTCACCCGCCTGCCCAACCGCCTGCTGCTGCAGCGGCGCATCGTGCAGGCACTGGCCGAGGCCGAACAGGGCGGCAACCGCTTCGCGGTGATGTTCATGGACCTGGACGGCTTCAAGCAGGTCAATGATGCCTATGGCCATCAGGCCGGTGATGCGCTGCTGGTGGCGGTGGCCGAACGCACCCGCCAGCTGCTGCGCCCGCACGATATGCTGGCACGGCTGGGCGGCGACGAGTTCGTGCTGGTGGTGCGCATCGAGCACGACGAGGACCTGCCGACCCTGGCCCGGCGCATCCTGCAGGCGGTGGGCAGCGGCCCGTTGCTGCCGGACAACGAACTGCAGGTGACCGCCAGCATCGGCGTGGCGATCTGCCCGGACCACGCCGCCAGCGAGCGCCAGTTGATGGCCTTCGCCGACGCGGCGATGTACCAGGCCAAGGAGTCCGGTCGCAACGCCTTCGTGCTGTTCGCCGACTGGATGAACGACAGTGCCGAGCAGCAGTTCCGGCTGCTGGCCGACCTGCGCCGCGCCATCGGCAGCGAGCAGCTGTTCCTGCACTATCAGCCGAAGATCCGCGTGGCCACGCAGAAGGTGGCCGGCGCCGAAGCGCTGATCCGCTGGCGCCATCCGGAACACGGCCTGATTCCCCCCGACCGCTTCATCCGCCTGGCCGAGCGCAGCGGTGCGATCAACGAGATCGGGCGCTGGGCGCTGGACCAGGCCTGCCAGCAGCTGCGGCGCTGGCACGACACCGGGCATGAAAGCTGGTCGATGTCGGTGAACCTGTCGCCGGTGCAGTTCAGTTCGCCGCACCTGCTGCAGGATGTGCGCGAGGTGATCGAGCGCCATGGCATTGCCCCGCGCCACCTGGTGCTGGAGATCACTGAAAGCACCGTCATGCGCGATACCGATACCAGTCTTCGCCTGCTGCAGGCGCTGTCGGCGCTGGGCGTGGGCATCTCCATCGATGATTTCGGAACCGGCTATTCCAGCCTGCTGTACCTGAAGCGGCTGCCGGCCACCGAGATCAAGATCGACCATGCGTTCGTGCGCGACCTGGAACACAGTGCCGAAGACGTGGTGATCGTCTCGGCGATCGTGGCGCTGGGCCATGCGCTGGACATGGACATCGTCGCCGAGGGCGTGGAGACCGCCGCGCAGCGCGCCTACCTGGAACGCCTGGGCTGCGACTTCCTGCAGGGATACCTGCTGGGCCGCCCGGTGGATGCGGCGCGCTTCATGCAGCTGCACGACCTGCCCCGGCCGCGGGTGGAACTGGCACAGAGCCCGCCGCCGCAATACCCGCCCGGCTGACACCGGGCCACGCGCGCCCGCCATCACAGAACGATTCCTGCGGCACTCTCCTGTAGAGCCGAGCTCATGCCCGGCGGTGCTTCGCGCCTGGCCCCAACCGTAGCCGAGCGTGGGCTCGGCTCTACAGAACGGGCCGTCGGTAGATCCACGCCAGGCGTGGAACGGTTCTTGCACGCACCCCGGCACCCCCTGCCGCAGTGCCCGTGATGTCCGAGAACGAATCCGCCGGCGAAAAGACCGAACAACCAACCGAAAAACGCCTGCGCGACGCCCGTGAACAGGGCAACCTGCCGCGCTCGCGCGAACTTGGCACCGCCGCCGTGTTCGGCGCCGGCGTGCTGGCGGTGATGGCCATGAGCGGCTCGATCGGCCGTGGCGCCACGGCCTGGATGAAGCACGCGCTCAGCCCCGAACAGAGCCTGCGGCAGAACCCGAAGGAACTGTTCGGCCACTTCGGCGACCTGCTGCTGCAGTTCATGCTGGTGATCGCACCGCTGGTGCTGGTCTGCCTGCTGGCCAGCTTCGTCGCCCCGCTGGTGATGGGCGGCCTGCGCTGGTCGCAGAAGGCGTTGCTGCCCGACATCAACCGCATGAACCCGATGAGCGGGCTCAAGCGCCTGTATGGCCCGGAGGCGATTGCCGAATTCACCAAATCGCTGCTGCGCGTGGCCTTCGTCGGCGTCGCCGCCGGGCTGGTGGTCTGGACCGGCTTCGACACCCTGCGCGGGCTGATCCACCACCCGCTGGAAACCGCCATCACCGATGGCCTGGGCTTCACCCTGCGCCTGCTGCTGGCGACCGCCGGCGCGATGCTGGTGCTGGCCGCCATCGATGCGCCGTACCAGCGCTGGAACTGGATGCGCAAGCTGAAGATGACCCGCGAGGAACTGCGCCGGG
Source organism: Stenotrophomonas sp. YJH_SMC_110 (assembly GCF_059369255.1). NCBI lineage: Bacteria > Pseudomonadati > Pseudomonadota > Gammaproteobacteria > Lysobacterales > Lysobacteraceae > Stenotrophomonas > Stenotrophomonas sp. YJH_SMC_110. Next base: position 23,144 of record NZ_JCAFSM010000013.1, read on the forward strand.
AAATGAAGGAAAGCGAGGGCAGCCCCGAGGTGAAGGGCCGCATCCGCCAGCTGCAGCAGCAGATGGCCAACCGCCGGATGATGGAGGCGGTGCCCACTGCCGACGTGGTGGTGGTCAACCCCACCCACTACGCGGTGGCCCTGAAGTACGAGGGCGGCGCCATGAACGCCCCCACCGTGGTCGCGCTGGGCGTGGACGAAACCGCCCTGCGCATCCGTGAAGTGGCCGACGGCAACAAGGTGGCGATCGTCTCCGCCCCGCCTTTGGCACGCGCCTTGTATCGGGAAGGCCAACTCGGAAAGGAAATCCCCGTGAGACTGTATTCGGCCGTCGCCCAGGTCCTGTCCTACGTCTACCAGCTGCGCGCCTGGCGCACTGGCCCGATGCCGGACGCCCCGCACATCCAGGTGGATGAATTCGGCAAGGGAGGCCGCCCGTGAGCGCCCAGCCCTCCGCCGGTTTCAACACCCGCCGCGCCCTGGAAATGATCCGCCAGGGCCTTGGCGCGCCGCTGATCGTGCTGGCCCTGCTGGCCATGGTCGTGGTGCCGCTGGCCGCGCCGGTGCTCGATGCGCTGTTCACCTTCAACATCGCCATCTCGCTGATGGTGCTGCTGGCGGTGGTCTACGTGAAGCGCCCGCTGGACTTCACCATCTTCCCGATCGTGCTGCTGATCACCACCATGCTGCGGCTGGCGCTGAACGTGGCCTCCACCCGCGTGATCCTGCTGAACGGCCAGAACGGCCACGATGCCGCGGGCAAGGTCATCGCCGCCTTCGGCGAATTCGTGATCGGCGGCAACTACGCGGTCGGCATCGTGGTGTTCGCGATCCTGACCATCATCAATTTCGTGGTCATTACCAAGGGTGCCGGCCGCGTTTCGGAAGTGACCGCGCGCTTCATCCTGGACGCGATGCCCGGCAAGCAGATGGCGATCGACGCCGACCTCAACGCCGGTTTGCTGACGCGTGAAGAAGCCAAGCTGCGCCGCGAGGAAGTGCGTGAGGAAGCCGACTTCTACGGTGCGATGGACGGCGCCAGCAAGTTCATCCGCGGCGATGCCATTGCCGGCATCCTGATCCTGTTCATCAACATGCTCGGCGGCCTGGCCGTGGGCGTGCTGCAGCATGGCATGCCGTTCGGCGAAGCCGCCGCCACCTACACCCTGCTGTCGATCGGTGACGGCCTGGTAGCGCAGCTGCCGGCCCTGCTGGTCTCCAGCGCCGTGGCCATGCTGGTTACCCGCGCCTCGCGCTCGCAGGACATGGCCCAGGCCATGACCGGCCAGGTGTTCGGCCAGTACCGTGCGCTGGCGATCACCGCCGGCATCATCGGCGTGGTCGGCCTGGTGCCGGGCATGCCCAACGTCGCTTTCCTGACGCTGGCCGCGATCCTCGGCTTCATCGCCTGGAAGCTGTACCGCAAGGGCAAGGCGCCGGCTGCCGATGCGGCAGGCGGTGGCACCGATGCCGCCGCACTCAACGCACTCGGCCGCCCGGCCGCACCGGCACCGACTGCCGAACTGAGCTGGGACGAACTGCGCCCGGTCGATCCGCTGGGCCTGGAGGTCGGCTACCGGCTGATCCCGCTGGTGGACAGCAACCAGGGCGGCGAACTGATGGCGCGCATCAAGGGCGTGCGCCGCAAGCTGACCCAGGATGTCGGCTTCCTGATCCCGTCGGTGCACATCCGCGACAACCTGGAACTGCCGGCCAACGGCTACCGCGTGCTGGTGCACGGCGTGCCGGTGGCCACCGCCGAGATCCACCCCGACCGCGAGCTGGCGCTGGACCCGGGCAGCGCGCTCGGCGCGCTTGAAGGCATCGCCGGCAAGGACCCCGCGTTTGGCCTGGACGCCACCTGGATCCAGCCGCACCAGCGCGCCCAGGCCGAAACGCTGGGCTACACCGTGGTCGATCCGGCCACCGTGGTCGCCACCCATCTGTCGCACCTGATCCGTGAGCACGCGCCGGAACTGCTCGGCCACGAAGAAGTGCAGCACCTGCTGGCCAACCTGGCCAAGAGCGCGCCCAAGCTCGTCGAAGATCTGACGCCGAAGGCGTTGCCGCTGTCGGCGGTGGTGCGCGTGCTGCAGAACCTGCTGGTCGAGCGCATTCCGATCCGCCAGCTGCGCAAGATCGCCGAGGCACTGGTCGAACATGCGCCCAGTAGCCAGGACCCGGCCGTGCTGACCGCCGCTGTTCGCACCGCACTGGGCCGCTTCATCGTGCAGGAGATCGCCGGAATGTCGGCGGAGCTGCCGGTGTTCACCCTCAACCCGCAATTGGAACGTGTCTTGCAGGAGTCCACGCAGGGCAACGGCGCCGCGCTGGAACCCGGACTCGCTGAGCGACTGCACCAGAGCCTGGCCGAATGTGTCAGCAAGCAGGAAGCCCGCAACGAGCCCGCGGTCGTGCTGGTACCTGGCCCGGTGCGCGCCGCGCTGGCCCGCCTGGTCCGCCACAGCGTTCCGTCGCTGTCGGTCCTGGCCTACAGCGAGGTGCCGGAGGACAAGCGCCTGAAGCTGGTCGGAACGATCAGCTGACGCCGCCCTGCGATGCGCCAGAAAACAGACACCACTTTCGAACCAACGCAACAGACAGATACCAAGGGGAACCCGCACCGTGCAGACCACCGACCACCCGAGTTCTCCGACCGCCACCCCGCCGTCTTCGCCCCGTGACCACAGCATGAAAATCAAACGATTCGTCGCCGCCGACATGCGCTCGGCCATGAACCTGGTGCGCAAGGAACATGGTCCTGACGCCGTGATCCTGTCCAACCGCCGGATCGAGGAAGGCATCGAGATCGTCGCCGCCGCCAACTACGACGAGAGCGCCGTGCAGCGTGCACTGGAAGCCTCGCGCCGTGACGTCGCACCGCCGCCGGCACCCAAGCCGCGCACCGCCGCCGACGCGGTGATCGCCGCCGTCACCCGCCGCCGCAGCAGCACCCCGGCGCCGGAACCGGTCGCGGCCACCACCTCGGCAGTGGCCGCCCTCGCCCGCGCCGCCGTCGGTGCCACCGGCCGCACCCTGGACAGCGCCGACGAGATCGTGCCGACCCGGGGCAGCACCGGCTTCGCCGCCACCCTGGCCCGCGCCGCCGTCAACGAACCGGCACCGCCGGAACAGATCTTCGCCCCGTTCGCCGAGGCCATCGTTGCACCGGCCGCCACCGTGCCGGCCAACCGCGCGCGCTTCCAGATCGACCCGCCGCACGAGGCGCATCACGAAAGCGTGGCCCCGGCCGTGCAGCCGCCGCCGCTGCCGACCGCTGCCGTGATCGACGCGCAGCCCGGGATCGCCGCCAGCGAACCGGCAGCGGTCGAAGCCGCTATCGAAGCCAGCCCGGCCCCCATGCTGGCCCCGGCACCGACGCTGACCGTGGTTGCCCAGGACGACGCCGAGATCCGCCAGCTGCGCCAGGAAGTGGCCGGCATGCGCCAGGTGATCGAGCGCGAGATGAACCGCTTCACCGACGAGCGCCTGCGTGGCAGCCCGGTGCGCGCCACCGCGCTGGACCTGATGGACGAGTACGGTTTCGACGCCGGGCTGGCCCGCGACGTGGCCATGCAGATCCCGCTGGAAACCGAAGCCCATCGTGGCCGCGGCCTGATGCTGGGGCTGATCTCGCGCAAGCTGCCGATCGCCCCGGTCGACCCGCTGGAGGAAGGCGGCGTGATCGCGCTGGTCGGCCCGACCGGCGCCGGCAAGACCACCACCATCGCCAAGCTGGCCTCGCGCTTCGCCGAGAAGCAGGCCCCGCGTGACGTCGCCCTGGTCACCACCGACACCACCCGCATCGGCGCCCGTGAACAGCTGTATGGCTACGGCCGCCAGCTCGGCATCGCCGTGCACGAGGCCAACAGCGGCACCGACCTGGACCAGCTGCTGGAACGCTTGAAGGACTACAAGCTGGTGCTGATCGATACCGCCGGCCTGGGCCCGCGCGACCGTGCCCTGGCCGCCCAGCTGCAGTGGCTGCGCGCCGCGCGCCAGGTGCGCACCCTGCTGGTGCTGCCGGCCAACACCAGCTTCGGCGACATGGACGAGGTGGTGCGCCGCTTCGGTGCGGCCAACCTGCAGGGCCTGGTGCTGAGCAAGCTGGACGAGACCGGCCGCTTCGGCAACGCCCTGTCGGTGGCCGTGGACCACGCCCTGCCGATCACCTGGGTGACCGATGGCCAGGACGTCCCGGAGGACCTGCACCGGGCCAGTGCAGCCAATCTTGTACTTCGCCTTGAAGATTTGCGCCGAGCGGCCGATATGCCCTGCAACCCGGAGTTGAACCATGCCGTCGCGTGAGTACGCCAAGCTGACCAAGACCTTCCCGCTGTCGGCCACCCGCAGCGAGCCGCTCGGCCCTGTGCGCACCATCGCGGTGACCGGCGGCAAGGGCGGCGTGGGCAAGACGAATGTGTCCGCCAACCTGGCGGTGGCGCTGGCGGGCATGGGCAAGCGCACGCTGCTGCTGGACGCCGACCTGGGCCTGGCCAACATCGACGTGATCCTGGGCTTGAACCCCACCTTTACGCTGGCCGACCTGGTGGCCGGCCGCTGCTCGCTGGACGACGTCATCGTCGAAGGCCCGAACGGCGTGCTGGTGGTCCCGGCCGCTTCCGGCCGCCGGCACATGGCCGAGCTTGCCCCGGCCGAGCATGTCGGCCTGGTCAACGTGTTCTCCGAACTGGAACGCGAGCTGGACATCATGGTGGTCGATACCGCCGCCGGCATCACCGACGGCGTGCTGACCTTCTGCCAGGCCGCGCAGGACACCGTGGTGGTGGTCTGTGACGAACCGGCCTCGATCACCGACGCCTACGCACTGATCAAGGTGCTGTCGCGCGAGCGCGGCGTGGACCGCATCCAGGTGGTGGCCAACATGGTGCGCGACCCGAACGAGGGCCGCGTGCTGTACGAGAAGCTGACCCGCGTCTGCGAGAAGTTCCTCGCCGATGTCTCGCTGAACTACCTGGGCTGCGTGCCGCAGGATGACTGGCTGCGCCTGTCGGTGCAGCGCCAGCAGCCGGTGGTGAAGGCCTATCCGTCCAGCCCGTCGGCGCTGGCGATCACCGAGATCGCACGCCGCACCGCGCGCTGGCAGGCACCGACCGAACCGCGCGGTGGCGTCGAGTTCTTCCTCGAACGCATCCTCAAGCAGCGTGGGGTGGCCGCATGAAAGGCGCAGCCCACCAGTACAGGGAAGTCCAGCGCTCGGCGGCCAACGAGGTCATCGCCCAGCATTCGGACCTGGTGCGACGCATCGCCCACCACCTGGCCGCGCGCCTGCCGGCCAGCGTCGAAGTCGATGATCTGATCCAGGCCGGCATGATGGGCCTGATCGAAGCCTCGCGCAGCTACGACGCCGACCAGGGCGCCTCGTTCGAGACCTATGCCTCGATCCGCATCCGCGGCTCGATGATCGACGAGATCCGCCGTGGCGACTGGGTGCCGCGCTCGGTGCACCGCCGTGCACGCGACGCCGCCGCCACCATCCGCCGCCTGGAACAGAGCACGGGCCGTGCCGCCAGCGCCACCGAAGTGGCCGCCGCGATGGAGATGCCGCTGCCGGAATACCTGCGCCTGATGGAAGACGCCGCACGTGGCCAGGTGCTGAGCCTGGAGTCGCGCATCGAAGACCAGGGCGAACTGGATACCGTCGCCCAGGGCGGCCCGACTCCACAACAGGTGCTGGAGCGCGGCGAGTTCGGTCGCGAGCTGGGCAAGGCCATCGGCCACCTGCCCGAGCGCGAACAGCTGGTGCTCTCGCTGTACTACGAGCAGGAGCTGAACCTGAAGGAGATCGGCGCGGTGCTCGGCGTGAGCGAGTCGCGGGTCTGCCAGATCCATGGCCAGGCCGTGCTGCGCCTGCGCGGCCGCCTGAAGATTTTCGAGGCCGTCGACGCCGGCCTGGAAGAATGAACATCCCCGAGGCGACTGCCCCCGGCCGCCCGGAATGAACAACAAAGGAACTCTGCTTTGAACAAGAACATGCGCATCCTCATCGTCGACGACTTCTCGACCATGCGTCGAATCGTCAAGAACCTGCTGGGCGATCTGGGCTTCACCAACACCGCCGAAGCCGAGGACGGGCATGCCGCGCTGTCGCTGCTGCAGAGCCAGCCCTTCGATTTCGTCGTCACCGACTGGAACATGCCGGTGATGACCGGCATCGAACTGCTCAAGGCGATCCGTGCCGACGCCAAGCTGAAGACCCTGCCCGTGCTGATGGTCACCGCCGAAGCCAAGCGCGAGCAGATCATCGAAGCGGCCCAGAACGGCGTGAACGGCTACATCATCAAGCCGTTCACCGCGCAGACGCTGGAAGAGAAGCTGGGCAAGATCTTCGAACGCCTGGCGGCCAGCGCCTGATGGATACCACGGTCGACAAGAACGCCCTCGCCCTGCGCCTGCAGGAAGCCCTGGATGCCCTGGAGTCCGGTGACGAAGCCGCCTGGCGGCAACGCATCGACGGACTGGTCGCGCTGCGCACGCAGCCGATGATGAGTGGCCTCTCGCGGCTGGCCCGCGAGCTGGGGCAGGCCCTGGGCGAACTGCCGACCGTGCCCAGCGAGGCCGGCGAACTGGACGATGCGTGCGCACGTCTGGACCACGTGGTGGCGATGACCGAACACGCTACCCACCGCACCCTGGACCTGGCCGAGGAATGCCGCAGCCTGACCGAGCAGCTGCGCGCCGAAGGCCTGCAGCCAGGCCAGGACGTGCAGCTGGAGCGCATCCGCCACAACCTGACCGAGATCGCCCTGACCCAGAGCTACCAGGACCTGACCGGGCAGATCATCCGTCGCGTGGTCGGCATCGTCCGCCGCGTGCATGAAGGCTTCGGCGCGCTCGGCCTGCCGCCGGAACAGCATCGCACCGACCCGGAACTGGCCGGGCCGGCACTGAAGGGACTGGACCGCCACGCGGTCTCGCAGAACGACGCCGACGACCTGTTGTCGGATCTGGGGCTGTAAGCATGAGCGCGGTATCCGACGACATCACTGCCGATTTCATCATCGAGGCACAGGAAATCCTGGATCGCCTCGGCGAACAGCTGGTGTCGCTGGAGCAGGCACCGCAGGACACCGAACAGCTCAACGCGGTGTTCCGGGGCTACCACACGCTCAAGGGCGGCGCGGGTTTCCTCGGTGTCACCGCCATGGTCGAGCTGTGCCACGCCGCTGAAGAGGCGCTGGGCGCTGCACGTGCCGGCCAGGCCGTGCTGCAGGCCCATCACTTCGACGCCGCCCAGCAATCGCTGGACTACCTGCAGTCGATGCTCGATGCCGTGTCTTCCGGCACCGAGCCGGGCTATGCACCGCCGGACCTGATCGCCCAGTTCGACGTGCATGGCGGTGCAGCAGCGCCTGCCGCCGCTGCCGCCGCACCGGCGGCCGGTGCCGGCGACCTGATCACCGACGACGAGTTCGAGGCGCTGCTCGACCAGCTGCACGGTGGCAACGCACCGACTGCGGTGGCGCCGGCAAAGAAGGCCGACGACGGCCTGATCAGCGAAGATGAGTTCGAAGCCCTGCTCGACCAGCTGCACGGTGGCGCCGCACCCGGCGCCAGGCCCGCGGCTGCGGTGGCGCCGGCACCGATCGCCGCCCCGCGCCCGGCCACCGCACCGGCACCGGTGGCCAAGCCGGCCGCCAAGCCGCTGGCCGAAGCCGAACACACCGTGCGCGTGGACACCAAGCGCCTGGATGCGATCGTCAACCTGATCGGCGAACTGGTGCTGTCGCGCAACCGGCTCAAGACCCTGCGTGCGCGCCTGCGCGACGAGGAGCTGGACCGCGCCGTGTCCACCCTGGACATCGCCACCGCGCGCCTGCAGTCGGCGGTGATGCGCACCCGCATGCAGCCGGTGGGCAAGGTATTCTCGCGCTTCCCCAAGGTCGCCCGCGACGTCGCCCGCTCGCTGAAGAAGGAAGTGGACCTGGAGCTGATCGGCGCCGAGACCGAGCTCGACCGCAACCTGGTCGAAGCGCTGGCCGACCCGCTGGTGCACCTGGTCCGCAACGCCATCGACCATGGCGTGGAAATGCCCGACCTGCGCGAAGCGCAGGGCAAGCCGCGGATGGGCCATGTGCGGTTGTCGGCGCAGCAGGAAGGTGACTACGTCAGCATCGAGGTGCAGGACGATGGCGCCGGCATCGATCCGGAAAAGCTGCGCGCGAAGGCACGCGAGAAGGGCCTGATCGATCCGGAAGCCGCCGCCCGCCTGAGCAGCGAGGAGTGCCTGCACCTGGTGTTCCTGCCCGGCTTCTCGACCAAGCAGCAAGTCACGGATATTTCAGGACGCGGCGTCGGCATGGACGTGGTGCAGTCGCGCATCCGCGAACTCAGCGGGCAGATCCAGATCCAGTCGGAGCTGGGCCGCGGCAGCCGCTTCCTGATCCGCGTGCCGCTGACCCTGGCGATCCTGCCGACCCTGTTGGTGCAGGCCGGCGAGGACGTCTATGCGCTGCCGCTGGCGCGCGTGATGGAGGTACTGCACGCGCCGCGCACCTCGCTGGGCTGGTTCGATGGCCGTGCCGTGCTCGACCGCCGTTCGCACACGCTGCCGCTGGTCGATCTGCGGCAGTGGCTGGATGTGACGCCGGCCGCATCGACCCTGCTGACCATCGTGGTGCTGCAGGCCGGCGAAGCGCGCTTCGGCCTGGTCGTGGACCAGGTCCGTGGGCGCGAGGAAGTGGTCATCAAGCCACTGCCGAAGGCCCTGCGCGGCCTGCGCGGTTACGCCGGTGCAACCTTGATCGGCGATGGTCGCATGGCGCTGATCCTGGATGTGGATGGCCTGCGCAGCCCGCACGACTGACCCGCTTGCTGAACCCGTAAAACCGTGAAGTCGCACCAGTAGCCCGTACCGGTGTCTCAAGTCCCATTCATACAAGCCGATACCGGATCCATGGATAGACTCAGCCTCATTGGACTCTTTCTCGCCCTGGCCTCGCTGGTCGGTGGCAGCATCCTCAAGGGCGCCGGCCTGGCGTCGTTGTGGTCGCCTGCGGCGTTCGTGATCGTCATCGTCGGCACCGTTGCCGCGATCCTGCTGCACACCTCGCCGGCGGTGTTCAAGCATGCGTTCAAGATCGTGCGCTGGGTCGTGCGCCCGCCGCACAGCGATCGCCGCGAACTGATCCAGCAGATCGTCGAGTGGAGCAACATCGCCCGCCGCCAGGGCCTGCTCGGCCTGGAATCGCAGGTGGAAGCGCAGCAGGACCCGTTCCTGCGCAAGGGCCTGCAGCTGCTGGTGGACGGTGTCGAGCCCGAATCGATGCGGCACATGCTGGAAATCGAACTGGGCAGCCAGGAACACCAGGACCAGGCCGGCGCCAAGGTGTTCGAAGCGATGGGCATCTACGCACCGACGCTCGGCATCATCGGCGCCGTGCTGGGCCTGATCGCGGTGATGAAGAACCTGGCCGACCCGAGCAAGCTCGGCCACGGCATCGCTGCGGCGTTCACCGCCACGATCTACGGCATCGCCTCGGCCAACCTGCTGTTCCTGCCGATCGCCGCCAAGCTCAAGAGCGTGATCTCGCACAACACGCGCGACCGCGAAATGGTCATCGAAGGCCTGATCTCGATCGCCCAGGGCGAGAACCCGCGCAACATCGAAACCAACCTCTCCGGCTTCCTGCACTGACATGGCCCGCCGCAAGCACCACGAAGAGCACGCCAACCACGAAGCATGGGCGATCCCCTATGCCGACCTGATGACGCTGCTGCTCGCCTTCTTCGTGGTCATGTACGCGATCTCGTCGGTGAACGAGGGCAAGTACCGGATCATGGCCGACGCGCTCACCGATGCCTTCGGTGGCGCGCCGCGCACGATCAATCCGGTGCAGGTGGGCAACAAGCAGGTGCAGGGTGGCGGCTGGGACAGCCCGTCGGTGATCAAGTCCGGCACCAAGATCGGACCGTCCGCGCCGGCGCCCTCGCACGACCCGACGCTGCTGCCGTCGATGGCCTCGCAGATGCGCATGCCGGTGTCGGTGCACAACCAGGAGCAGATCGCCCGTGCCGAGCGCCAGCTCAACACGATTGCCGACCGCCTCACCGCCGCCCTGGCGCCGCTGATCGACCGCGGCATGATCAGCGTGCGCCGCACGGAACTGTGGATCGAGGTCGAGATCAACAGCGACATCCTGTTCCCCACCGGCTCGGCCGCACTGGACGTACATGCGCGGCAGACCCTGGCCAGCCTGGCCGAGGTGCTGCGCGACGTGCCCAACAGCGTGCGCGTGGAAGGCCACACCGACAACGTGCCGATCGCCACCGCCACCTTCCCTTCGAACTGGGAGCTGTCGGCCGGACGCGCCGCCAGCGTGGTGCATCTGTTCGCCGACCAGGGCGTGCAGCCGTCGCGGCTGGCGATGGTCGGCTATGGCCAGTTCCGCCCGCGCGAAGAGAACGACAGCGCACAGGGCCGCAACCGCAACCGCCGGGTGATGGTCATCATCCTGGCCGACACCTCGCATTCGGTGGACCCGCTCGGCCAGCGCCTGAACGCAGCCACCGGCGCCACCGGCAGCACCGTCACCGAACAGGCCGCCGCAACGCCGGCCAGCGCCCCCACCTCCCCCATCGCACCGGTGACGTTGCCACCGGTGCCGGCTGGCAGCCGCGTCGGCGCCGCCGTTCCCCCGGCAATGAAGGAGTAATCCGATGCGCATCTGGGCAGTCGCCAACCAGAAGGGCGGAGTCGGCAAGACCACCACCACCCTCGCCCTCGGCCGCGGCCTGGCCGCGCTCGGCCATCGCGTGCTGCTGATCGACCTCGATCCGCATGCTTCGCTCAGCCGCGCCTTCGGCGTGCCGGTGGACCCGCCGCCGGCCGGCGTGCTGGAGCTGTTCGGCGCACCGCCAGCGGACCTGTCCGGCCTGTGCCATGCCAGCAACATCCAGGGCCTGGACTACGTCTGCGCGCAGTCCGCGCTGGCCACGCTGGAACGCCGTAGCGCCAACCAACCCGGCCTCGGCCTGGCCCTGCAGAACGCGCTGGCGCGCCACCAGGGCCAGCACGACTACATCCTGCTGGACTGCGCACCGACGCTCGGCCTGCTGATGATCAACGCACTGGCTGCAGCGGACCGTCTCATCATTCCGACCCAGGCCGAGCCGCTGGCGCTGCACGGCCTGGATGGCATGGTCCGCACCGGCGAGATGGTCGAGCGTTCGCGCCGGCGGCCGCTGCCGATCTCGATCCTGCCAACCCTGTTCGACCGCCGCACCCGCGCCGGCAACGAGTCGCTGCGCACCATGCAGGACCGCCATGGCAGCCGCGTCTGGGAAGATGCGATTCCGATCGACACCCGCATCAGCAACGCCGCCGGGCTGACCCTGCCGAGCGTCGGCGAAGACTACCCGGGGCGCGGCCTGGCCGCCTACCGGCGCGCCTTGAACTGGATTCTCGGCGAGGATGCCCGTGCCCTGGAGCAGGCCGCATGAACAGCACTGGCATCCTCGACGACTACCTGGACGAACTGCTGGGCGAGGCGATCGCCCCGGCCGCCGCTCCCCACCCCGCGCCGATCAGCACCGCCCCGGCCACGGCCACCGAAGCCGCCGCCGAACGCGAACCCACCTGGGATGACCTGCCGGCCGAGGTGATCTACGAAACCGAAACCGAGAGCGTTGCCGCTGCCCCTGCCGTGGACAATGCCGCACTGGAAGCCGCTTTCGATGCTGCGTCCGCGCCCGTCAGCGTGATCGATGCCGAACGCGAGCCCACCTGGGACGATCTGCCTGCTGAAGTGGTCTACGAAACGGATGCCGTCGTCGCGGCCCTGGCCGAGGATGAGGCTGCACTGGAGGCCGCCTTCGAGGCCGCCGCCGCGCCGGCCAGCGCCGGGCCCACCGAACGCGAGCCGACCTGGGATGACCTGCCCGACGAGGTCATCCACGAAACCGCGCCGGCACCCGCTGCGGCCGCTGCGAACACCGGCCCGGAACCCACCTGGGACGATCTGCCGGACGAAGTGATCTACGAGACCGACCCGGCGGACAGCCATCGTCTCGCCCACACCGACAGCCCCGGCCTGCAGGCCGCCTTCGAGGCAGCCGCTGGTGGCGAAGACGTGCCTGCGCCGCCGCCCGCCGTGGTCGCAGCGCCGGTGGCCCCCCCGGCGGCACGCCCTGCACCGGCCCCGGCCGCACGCGCCGCCACGCCGCCGCCGCGCGTCGCCGTCGATGCACCCGCAGGCAACCGCCCCGGCACCTGGCAGGAGCTGCAGGCGCAGGCCCACCAACCGGCCCGCAGCCCGCATCCGCAGAACCGTCGCGCCGGTGAACGCACCTCGCGCTGGCTGCGCCTGCGCTGCGGCACCCAGGCCTATGCGCTGGAACTGCTGAAGGTCCAGGAGGTCGTGCTGCCGGTGCCGCTGCTGCCGTTGCGCGGCACCGCTGCCGCCATGCTGGGCATCATGAACCTGCGCGGCCAGGTGGTTCCGGTGATGGATCTGGGCCTGCACCTGGGCGCGGCTGCCGCCGAGGACGACGCCCAGACCCGCATCGTGGTGCTGGAAGAAGACGGCGAGACCATCGGCCTGCGCGTGTCGGCAGTGGAAGATGTCGCCAACCTCACCGATTCACAGATCGAACCTCCCGATACCGCACGCATCTGCCAGATTTCCAACGACCTGTTCCGCGGCGTGGCCCGCGTCAGCCAGCGCCCGATGATCCTGCTCGACGCCACACGGCTGTTGAGCTGACCCCCAAAAAGGGGACGGAGGGGATTAAGTCGCAAGTGGCTCGGCGCTTGGCGCCGAAGCGGTGCCTGTCGGGGACGCAAGGGGTTGATCCGTTGGATCAACACCTTGCGTCCCCACTGCGCGGTCGACGTTGCCGAGGGGCTGCGGCAGATCCAGGTCGCTTGCGACTTAATCCCCTCCGTCCCCTTTTCAACAGCGACCACATCGACGCACCGCGTCGATTCTTCTAAAGAACCCCACCGGGATGCCGTTATGGATCACGGAACCGTTTGTCCGGAGCAACGATGAGCACTGTCGAACTGGGTGGGGATCTCGGCATCGAGAGCACTACCGAGCTCAAGAACCGCCTTGCCCCCCTGGTGGAGCAGGCAGGCGAGCTGACCCTGGATGCCAGTCAGGTCGCCCGCATCCACACGGCCGCCGTGCAGGTGCTGTGTGCGTTCGTGCAGGCCCGCCGCGAGGCAGGCCTGGGCACCGGCTTCCACGGTTGCACTGCAACCTTCCGTGACGCCGCGCGCCTGCTGGGCGTCACCCAGGCCCTCGGCCTGGACGTAACCCATGACAACCTGAAATCTGTGGAGAACGCTGCATGAGCGCACGTATCTTGGTGGTGGACGATTCGGCGTCGATGCGCCAGATGGTGTCCTTCGCCCTCACCTCGGCCGGTTTTGCCGTCGAAGAAGCTGAAGACGGCGCGGTCGCGCTCGGTCGCGCCAAGGGCCAGCGCTTCAATGCGGTGGTTACCGACGTCAACATGCCGAACATGGATGGCATCGCGCTGATCCGCGAACTGCGCCAGCTGCCGGACTACAAGTTCACCCCGCTGCTGATGCTGACCACCGAATCTGCCGCCGACAAGAAGTCCGAAGGCAAGGCCGCTGGCGCTACGGGTTGGCTGGTCAAGCCGTTCAATCCCGAACAGCTGGTCGCCACCGTGCAGAAAGTGCTGGGCTGATCGCCCGGCACCGCTCCCCCTCTTCGCTTTCGGACCACCACTGCCATGAGCATGGACCTGCAACGCTTCCACGCCACCTTCTTCGAGGAGAGCCGCGAAGGCCTCGACGCGATGGAGGCTGGCCTGCTGGCCCTGGAATCGGGGCAGCAGGACGCGGAGATCATCAATTCGGTGTTCCGCGCTGCCCATTCGATCAAGGGCGGCGCCGGCACCTTCGGCTTCGACGCGATCGCCGGCCTGACCCACGTGCTGGAAACGCTGCTCGATGAGCTGCGCGCCGGCAAGCGGGCACTGGAAGGCCACGCCGTCGACGCCATGCTGTCTTCGGTGGACGTGCTGCGCGCCCTGCTGCGCGAAGCCGAACATGGCCAGGCTGCCGATCCGGCTGCCGTCGCTGCGGTGAAGGCACGCCTGGAGGCGGTTCTGTCCGGCCAGGCCGCAGCGAGCGCCCCGGCGGCCGCCGCAGCCAAGGTGGACGATACGCCGGAAGCCTGGCAGATCGGCTTCACCCCGGCGCCGTCGCTGTTCATGAGCGGCAACGACCCGCTGCGCATCATCCGCGAACTGGAACACCTCGGTTCGCTGCAGGTCGCCGCGCGCATGGACCGCCTGCCGGGCTTCGCGCAGCTCGATCCGCTCGAAGCCCACCTGGCGTGGGACCTGGGTCTGGTCGGCAAGGTGCCGCGCAGCAAGATCGAAGACACCTTCGCGTGGGTACTGGACGACTGCGAGCTGGACATCCGTCCGGCCGCACCGCCGAGCCTGGCCACCCAGGCGCCGGCCGCGGCTGCTCCCGCTCCGGCGGCAGCGTCGCCGTCGGCACCCGCCGCGCCTGCCGCCAGCGGTGGCGCCAGCCAGGAAGCGGAAACCTCCATCCGCGTCAGCGTCGACAAGGTCGACGCGCTGATCAACCTGGTCGGCGAACTGGTCATCACCCAGGCCATGCTCAAGCAGGTCTCGCATGCGCTGGACCCGGTTCACGCCGAGAGCCTGTTCGCTGGCCTGGACCAGCTTGAACGCAACACCCGCGACCTGCAGGAAGCGGTGATCGGCGTGCGCATGCTGCCGGTCGATGCGGTGTTCCGTCGCTTCCCGCGCCTGGTCCGCGACCTGTCCAGCCGCCTCGGCAAGCAGGTGCGGCTGCGCACCGTCGGCGAAGGTACCGAGCTGGACAAGGGCTTGATCGAGAAGATCGCCGATCCGCTGGTGCACCTGGTGCGCAACTCGATCGACCACGGCCTGGAAATGCCCGACGTGCGCCGCGGTGCAGGCAAGGACGAAACCGGCACGATCACCCTGGCGGCCTCGCACCAGGGCGGCCACATTGTCATCGAAGTCAGCGACGACGGTCGCGGCCTGGACCGCGCCAAGATCCTGGCCAAGGCCACCGAGCGCGGCCTGGCGGTGCCGGACAACCCGACCGATTCGCAGGTCTGGGACCTGATCTTCCAGCCCGGCTTCTCCACGGCCGATGCGGTCACTGACCTGTCCGGTCGTGGCGTCGGCATGGACGTGGTCCGCCGCAACATCCAGGCGTTGGGGGGCGAGGTGCAGATTGAAAGCAGCCTCGGCGCTGGCACCCGCACGCTGATCCGCCTGCCGCTCACCCTGGCCATCCTCGATGGCATGACCGTGGCGGTAGCCGGTGAGACCCTGATCCTGCCGTTGGCCTATGTGCTTGAGGCGTTGCAGCCGCAAGCCGAGGACATCCGCAGCATGGCCGGCGAAGGCCGCGTGCTGCGCGTGCGCGGTGAATACCTGCCGATCTTGTCGCTGAGCGAGTACTACGGCTACGGCAACCGTGCACCCGGCAGCGAATCGCTGGTGGTGGTGGTCGAAGGCGATGGCCAGAAGATCGCCCTGGAAGTGGACGAACTGGTCGGCCAGCAGCAGGTGGTGGTGAAGAACATCGAGAACAACTACCGCCGCATCGGCGGGGTGTCCGGTGCGACCATTCTCGGCGACGGCCGCGTCGCATTGATCGTCGACATCGGCGGGCTGGTGCGTTCACTGCGGATGCCGCAGGCCGCCTGATCCACACTGCATGCGTGTACTGGACCGCCGCCCTTCGGGGCGGCGGTTTTTGTTTGCGCGCTCCATTCCGGCCGGGGCCGGATGCCCTTTCGGGGAAAAGGGATCTGACCCCATCCGTTCTGTGAACTCCGTCGACGCGAAGGTTTCGCGCGCAACTACGCCATGCAAGCGAAAGCCCCGCCGCTGCGCCACTTCCGCGCCGTCATCCCTACGCCACCGAATGTGACATGCGTCCATAAAGTCCATCCGGACTGCGCCGCTATTTCGCTTTGACGGCCGTCACCGAACCCCACCGGGCACCACCGTTCGCTCTGCAACCACCCCCAAACCGGCGCACAGACGCCGGCACTCTGCCCACCTGGAGCACCCTGCATGAAGTGGTTCCAAGATCTGCCCATCGCCCGCAAGCTGGCCGTGGGGTTCACCCTTACCACCCTGATGACCCTGGTCCTCGGCGCGTTCGCCCTGCTGCGACTGAGCGAAGCCAACGCGCAGCTGCGCGAGATGGCCGGCAACGATATCCCCTCGGTCCAGCACCTGGGCGAGGCGCGCTCGCAGCTCGGTGAGTTCCGCACCTACGAACTGGCCCAGCTGAGCATGCTCGACCAGCCGGAGAAGGTCGCCGACTACAACAAGCGCATGGACGACACCGCCAAGGCCGTACATGACGAACTGGCGGCGTACGCGGCGCTGCCGGCGCTGGACAAGGAGCGCGAACTGTATCGCGCCGCCAGCACCCAGCTGGATCGCTACTTCGCCGCCAACAAGGCGATGCGCGACGCCGTGGCCGCCGGTGATGGCGCGCAGGCCCAGCAGATCTCCGATGAGCAGTCACGCCCGGCGCGCCGCGACCTGTTCGCTGCGATGAAGGCACTGGGCACCCACATCGCCGGGCAGATGGACGGCAAGATCGCCGACGCCAACGCCACCCATCGCACCAGCATGATCGCCATCATCGGCTGCATCGTGCTGCTGTCGCTGGTGGCCGCCGCGCTGGCCATCGTCATCTCGCGTGCAGTGACCGGCCCGCTGGGCAAGGCCGTGCATGCCATCCAGGCGGTTGCCCGCGGCGACCTCAGCGTCAGCACCCAGGCCACCAGCAAGGACGAAGCCGGCAGGATGCTGGCCGCCACGACCGAGATGACCGCAATGCTCCGCCGCTTCAGCGAGCAGACCCAGCTGATGGCACAGATGCACGCGGGACCGGACATCAGCCATCGCATTCCGGAAGATTTCCCGGGTGTCTATGGCCAGCTGGCCGGCGGCATCAATACGGTGATCTTCGAGCACCTGGATGCGATCCGCGATGCCATCGACGTGCTCAACCAGTACGCCATCGGCAATCTCACCCCGGATGCACGCCGCCTGCCCGGCAGCCGCGCGATCCTGCACGAATCGATGGACGCGGCCAAGGCCAGCCTGCTGGCGATCAATTCGCAGATCCAGCAGCTGGCCGCGGCGGCCGCTGCCGGTGACTTCAGCCAGCGCGGCGACGCACAACGTTTCCAGCATGACTTCAAGCTGATGATCGAGCATCTCAACACCATGATGCAGGTGGCCGACGGCAACCTCGGCCAGCTCTCGCAGCTGCTGCAGTCGATCGCCGCCGGCGACCTGACCGCGCGCATGGAAGGCCAGTTCAATGGCGTGTTCGCGCGCATGCGGGATGATGCCAACACCACCGTTGCACAGCTGACCCAGATCGTCGGCCAGATCCAGGCCAGCGCGTCCAGCATCACCCTGGCCGCCGGCGAGATCGCCTCCGGCAACAGCGACCTGTCGCGCCGCACCGAGCAGCAGGCCGCCAAC
>NZ_JCAFSM010000014.1:0-37748 GCF_059369255.1 Stenotrophomonas sp. YJH_SMC_110
CGGGCGGATCAAGGGAGATTCCGGCGTGGGCGCCAAGCTACATGGCGATCGTCGAGATCCAGGCTTACACGGCGGCCCACGCCGGCTCTCGACACCTACGCTGCCAGATTCCGATCAGATAAGGCTTGGCAGCCGCATCCACGCGGCTGACACCCCGCACTCCGACACCGCCCCACCTCTGACAGATTCCGGCCGCTGTTGGTAGGTGTCGACCTTGGTCGACACGGTAGATCCACGCCATGCGTGGATGAATCTCTGTCAGATATCGAATCAATTCGGGGTCAGATCCGTTTTCCGTAGGAAAACGGATCTGACCCCACGCCATCCCTCAGTACACCTGCTGTTGCTTCGGCTGTTGCTTCAGCTGTTGCTGTAGCCCGGGCCTCTGCGGGTGCAGGGCGCCGCCCTGCCGAACTAAACTACCCGCCGTCGTCCCTGCAGGATTGCCCATGTTCGATACCTCGCCCCAGCTCGATTGCGCCGGCCGCATCCTGCGCCTGGACCGTGCCCGGGTCATGGGCATCGTCAACGTCACCCCGGACTCCTTCTCCGATGGCGGCGCGCATGACACCACCGAGGCTGCGGTCGCCCATGGCCTGAAGCTGGTCGAGGAGGGCGCCGACCTGCTCGATATCGGCGGCGAATCGACCCGCCCGGGCGCTGCGCCGGTATCGGTCGAGGAGGAGCTGCGCCGGGTGATTCCGGTGATCGAGCAGCTGGCCGCCCGCACCCGGGTGCCGATCAGCATCGATACCTTCAAGCCGGAGGTGATGCGCGCGGCGGTGGCCGCTGGCGCCGGCATGATCAACGACATCTTCGCCCTGCGCCAGGGCGGTGCGCTTGAAGCTGCCGCCGAAAGCGGCGTGCCGGTGGTGCTGATGCACATGCAGGGCGAGCCGGGCCACATGCAGGCCGATCCGCACTACGACGACGTGGTCGCCGAGGTGCATGGTTTCCTGGTGCAGCGCCTGTTCGCTGCCGAGATGGCGGGCATCGCGAAGAAGAACCTGCTGATCGACCTTGGTTTTGGCTTCGGCAAGAGCACCGCCCACAACATGACCCTGCTGGCGCGTTCGGAGCGCTTCCTGGAACTGGGGGTGCCGGTGCTGGCCGGCCTGTCACGCAAGCGCAGCCTGGGAGAACTCACTGGCCGCGACACGCCCTCCGAACGCGTGGCGGCTTCGGTGGCCGCGCACCTGATCGCGGTCCAACGTGGCGCGCGCATCGTGCGCGTGCATGACGTGGCGGCCACCGTCGATGCGCTGAAGATCTGGCAGGCAGTGGAGGCCGTGCCGACGCCCCGTGCCGACGCTGCGCCGACGATCCTCTGGCCGGACGAAGACTGATGGGCGTCGATCGGCGGCCGCTGGCGATCGCCGTGATGGGGCCGACCGCCAGTGGCAAGACCGCCACCGCAATCGCTTTGGCACAGCAACTGGACGGCGAAATCGTCAGCGTCGATTCGGCGCTGGTATACCGCCACCTGGACATCGGCTCGGCCAAGCCTGATGCGGCCGAGCGTGCACAGGCGCCGCACCATCTGCTGGACCTGCGCGATCCCTGGCAGACCTATTCGGCGGCCGAGTTCGCCGCCGATGCCGGCCGGGTCGTGGCCGACATCGTGGCACGCGGCAAAACGCCGATCCTGGCAGGTGGCACGGGGCTGTACTTCCGGGCCCTGCTGCAGGGCCTGTCGCCGATGCCGGAGGCCGACCCGGTGATGCGCGAAGCACTCAGCACCGAGGCGGCCGAGCGGGGCTGGGCGGCATTGCACGCAGAGCTGGCCGAGGTCGATCCGGCCGCCGCCGCACGCATCCATGCCACCGACCCGCAACGCATCCAGCGGGCACTGGAGGTCTATCGCCTGACCGGCACGCCCATCACTGAATGGCAGCGCCGTCCGGGCGTAGCGCCGCTGCCGGTGCGCACCCTCAAGCTGATCCTGGCCCCGCGTGACCGCGCGGTACTGCACCAGCGCATCGAGGCGCGCTTCGACACCATGCTGGCGCAGGGCTTCCTGGACGAAGTGCGGGCACTGCGCGCGATGCCGGAAATGGCCGCCGTGGAGGCCGCGTTGGACCTGCCGGCGGTGCGTGCGGTCGGCTATCGCCAGGCCTGGGAGTACCTGGACGGGGAGGGTGATGCCGCCCGTTTCCGTGACAAGGCGATCTTCGCCACCCGCCAGCTGGCCAAGCGCCAGCTGACGTGGCTGCGCGGCGAGCTTGATGCGCGCTGGTTCGACCCCCATATCGACCAGGAGCGCCTTGCCGGCGCGGTGTCGGCCTTCGTCGCACGCTGAACCCCCGCCAGCCGTGTAACATCATCGGTCGGCGGGCGGCTCGGGGGCCGTGGCAACCGTCGGCAACCCAATAAGAACAATAATCAGGAGTGTGCAATGTCCAAGGGGCAATCGCTGCAGGATCCTTTCTTGAACGCACTGCGGCGCGAGCGCGTGCCGGTTTCGGTGTACCTGGTGAACGGCATCAAGCTGCAGGGCACGATCGAGTCGTTCGACCAGTTCGTGGTCCTGCTGCGCAACACGGTCAGTCAGATGGTCTACAAGCACGCCATTTCCACGGTGGTTCCGGCACGCAACGTGAAGGTCGGTCCGGGCGGTGGTTACGTGCAGTCGGGTGAAGGTGGTCAGGCAGGTGATGAAGCAGACGAGTAATACCGGAGCGGTGAATGTTTGACCGCTCGAAAAAGGGCGAACACGCCCTGTTGATCCAGCCCCATTTCGGCAAGCTGGAAGACGATGTGCTGGAAGAGTTCGGTGATCTGGCCCGCTCGGCTGGGGCCAGCATCGCCGCGACGATCACCGCGCGCCTGGACCGTCCGAATCCGTCAACCCTGATCGGCAGCGGCAAGCTGGACGAGATCAAGGCCGCGGCCGATGCCAGTGGCGCCGACCTGATCCTGGTCAACCATGCGCTGAGCCCGGGTCAGGAGCGCAACCTGGAACGCTTCCTCGAGCGCCGGGTGATCGACCGCACCGGTCTGATCCTGGACATCTTTGCCCAGCGTGCACACAGCCACGAGGGCAAGCTGCAGGTCGAGCTGGCGCAGCTGCGTCACTTGGCTACGCGATTGGTTCGCGGCTGGACCCACCTGGAGCGCCAGCGCGGCGGTTCGATCGGCCTGCGTGGCCCGGGTGAAACCCAGCTGGAAACCGACCGCCGCCTGTTGCAGAAGCGGGTCGAGCAGCTGCAGAAGCGCCTGGAGAAGGTTGAAGTGCAGCGCACCCAGATGCGCCGTGCGCGTGTGCGCAGCGAGCTGCCGCGCGTGGCCCTGGTGGGCTACACCAACGCCGGCAAATCGACCCTGTTCAACGCCATGACCGGCGCCGAGGCCTATGCCGCCGACCAGCTGTTCGCCACGCTGGACCCGACCGTGCGCCGCATCGCGGTCCCGGGCGGCAGCGTGGTGCTGGCCGACACCGTCGGTTTCGTCCGCGACCTGCCGCATGATCTGGTCGCCGCGTTCCGCTCGACGCTGTCCGAGGCACGCGAGGCCGATTTCCTGCTGCATGTGGTCGACGCCGCCGATCCGCACCGCGAGGAGCGCATCGCCCAGGTGGACGAGGTGCTGACCGCGGTCGGTGCCGGTGACCTGCCGCAGCTGCTGGTGTTCAACAAGATCGACCGCATCGACGGTGCCGACGTCCGCCACGATGGCCAGGATGGCGTGCCCGACGAGTCGCGTCGTGAACGTGTCTGGATTTCCGCGCGTGACGGGCAGGGCCTTGAGCTGCTGCAGGCAGTGCTGGGCAAGCGCCTGGGCCTGCAGCACGTGACCGGTGAATTGCGCCTGCCGCCGGATGCCGGCCGCCTGCGTGCGCGCCTGCACCAGCTGGAAGTGATCCGCAGCGAACAGGCCGATGAAGAGGGCTGGCTGCTGCAGGTGGACCTGCCGATTGCCGAAGCCGAGAAGCTGGCCGCCAGTGCCGATGGCGCGCCGATCCGGGCGCTGTTGCCGGAGAAACTGCCGGAGTGGTGAGCTAGCGGCCCATGGCTGGTAGTGCCGGCCGCTGGCCGGCAACGCAATCGTGCCGGAGGGGCGCGACATCCGGCTGTCATCTGCGGTACAACGGGGTTCTTCACCCCACCGTCATGCCGATGTCCATCCCCACCGACGCCGATCTCAATGCCCAGTCCGCCGCGCTCGGGCAGCGCCTGCAACAGGCCTCGCTGCAGCTGGTCACGGCCGAAAGCTGCAGTGGCGGCTGGATCGCCAAGTGCATGACCGACATCGCCGGTTCTTCGGCGTTCTTCGACTGCGGCATGGTGGTCTACAGCTATGAAGCCAAGCAGCGCCTGCTGGGCGTGCGTGCGCAGACGCTGGAACAGTTCGGCGCGGTCAGTCGCGAAACCGTTCTGGAGATGGTGTCCGGTGCGCTGGTCAATTCCGGTGCCGGCATCGCCGTGGCGGTGACCGGTATCGCCGGCCCCGGCGGTGGCAGTCCGGACAAGCCAGTCGGCAGTGTCTGGATCGGCTGGAAGCGCCGCGGTGGCTACGCCCGCGCCGAGCTGTTCCAGTTCGATGGCGACCGCGAAGCCATCCGCCGGCAAACCGTGGCGGCGGCATTGCGCGGTATCGACGCCCAGCTGTGACATGCTGCTCCGGTAACCGTCCGGAGCACGCATGATGTGGGAAACGCTGGGCACGGTCCGTGACCTGGGCCGACTGCAGGAAATCGCCGTTGTCCTGATCCGCTACGGCTTCGGCGACGTGGTTCGGCGCATCGGCCTGGCCAGCACGCTGGAGCGGGCAGGGCGCCTGTTGCACTGGAACGAGGACCGGCAGGAGCTGCTGCGGATGACCGCACCGGTGCGCGTGCGCAGTGCGATGCAGGATCTTGGCCCGACCTTCGTCAAGCTTGGCCAGGTGCTGGCAACGCGCGTCGACCTGTTGCCGCCGGAGTGGATTGCCGAGCTGTCCGAACTGCAGAACGCGGTGCCGGCCCTGCCGTACGCCGAGATCCGCGGGCAGCTCGAAGCCGACCTGGGCGCGTCGCCGGCGGAGGTATTCGCCTTCCTTGACGAAACCCCGATGGCCGCCGCCTCGCTGGCGCAGGCCCATCGCGCCCGGCTGCATGATGGTCGTGAGGTGGTGCTGAAGGTGCGGCGTCCCGGCATCCGTGACGTGGTCGAGGCCGACCTGCGGCTGCTGGCGCGGCTGGCCGAGATCGTCGAGGCCCGGTTGCCGGACCTGCGTCGCTATCGCCCGGCCGAGGTCGTGCAACAGTTCACCGTATCGCTGCGCCGCGAGCTGGATTTTGCCGCCGAATGCCGCAATGCCGAACGCATCGCGCGCAACTTCAGCGGCCGTGACGACATACTGATTCCGAAGGTGCACTGGCAGTGGACCTGCGAGAGCCTGAACGTGCAGGACTTCGTCGACGGCATTCCCGGCCGCGATCTGGCTGGCGTCGATGCGGCGGGCCTGGACCGGCGCGAGCTGGCGCGGCGTGGTGCCGGCATCGTGCTGAAGATGGTGCTGGAGGACGGCAGCTTCCACGCCGATCCACACCCCGGCAACATCATCTACCTGCGTGACGGCCGCATCGGCGTGATCGATTTCGGCATGGTCGGTGCGCTGTCCGAAGTGCGCCGCTTCCAGGTCGCGCAACTGCTGCACGGCCTGGTCGAGCAGGACCCGCAGGGCGTGGCCGACGTGCTGCTGGACTGGGCCGGCGGCGTGGAAGTGGACGAGAACCGGCTGCAGCACGACATCAGCCAGTTCGTCGACCAGTACCGTGGCGTGCCGCTGAAGGATCTGCGCATCGGCCTGATGCTGGGCGACATCACCCAGCTGCTGCGCAGCTACAGCCTGACTCTGCCGGCCGACCTGGCACTGATGATCAAGGCCTTCCTTACCCTGGAAGGCATGGGCCGGCAGCTGGATCCGGATTTCGACATGGCCAGCGCCGCCCGCCCGTTCCTGGAGCGTGTGGTGCTGCAGCGTTATGCGCCCAGGGCGCTGCTCAAGCGCGGCCGGCGCAGCCTGTTGGGCCTGGTCGACTTCGCCGGCGAGTTGCCGCGCGACCTGCGCAAGCTGGTCCAGGCAGCGCGCCGTGGGCGCCTCCAGCTGAAGGTGGAGACCACCGCGCTGCAGGGCTTTGGCGAGCAGGTGAACCGGGCCGCGAACCGACTGGTGGTGGGCGTGATCACGGCCGCGCTGATCATCGGCTCGTCGATCGTGATGCACAGCGTCGGCGGGGTTTCCAGCCGCTGGTTGCTGGCGCTGGGCGTGTGCGGATTCATCGGCGCCGGCTTCTGCGGCGTATGGATCCTGGTTTCGATATGGAGAAGCGGCAAGCACACGTAGGCAGGTGCACGAAGTGCGCCTGTTGCGGTTCCACAGGAACCGCAGAATCGCGCAGCGATTCCTGTAGAGCCGAGCCATGCTCGGCTGCTCTTGCCTGGGTCGGCCCCGGCGTTCGCGCGCTTGCCGAGCATGCCTCGGCCCAACAAGCCCGCACCACCCCGATCGCCCCGGCACTTGCAGTCGCGCATATTAGTAGTAATACTACTAACCATGGACCTGACCGACACCCAGCAGGCGATCCTGCAGTTGATCGCCGAGCGTATCGAGAGCGAAGGCGCACCGCCGTCGCAGACTGAAATCGCACGCGCATTCGGCTTCAAGGGCGTGCGCGCGGCCCAGTACCACCTGGAAGCCCTGGAGCAGGCCGGTGCGATCCGTCGCGTCCCGGGTCAGGCCCGCGGCATCCGCCTGGTGCAGGCACCGCCGGTCGAGAAGCTGGCCGAGCCGGGCCTGGCCGACAGCGTGCTGCGGCTGCCGGTGCTGGGCCGGGTTGCGGCCGGCCTGCCGATCGGTGCCGACATCGGCTCGGACGATTTCGTGGTGCTGGACCGGGTGTTCTTCTCGCCGGCGCCGGACTACCTGCTGAAGGTGCAGGGCGACTCGATGATCGATGAGGGCATCTTCGACGGTGACCTGATCGGCGTGCACCGCACCCGCGACGCCCATTCCGGGCAGATCGTGGTGGCCCGCATCGATGACGAGATCACGGTCAAGCTGCTGAAGATCGCCAAGGATCGCATCCGCCTGCTGCCGCGCAATCCCGACTACAAGCCGATCGAGGTGCTGCCGGATCAGGACTTCGCGATCGAGGGCCTCTATTGCGGCCTGTTGCGGCCCAACCGTTGACCCGTTCCGTAGCGCATTACCCCGCGGTCTTTTGTGGCGATTCTCTGGTTCCACTGAGGTTGGTACGGATGTCCGATAATTCTTTTCAGAGCGCCGGGCAGAATCTCAGCCTGTGCGATACGTCCGACTTAAAGTGAGCCCATGGCAAAGAAGACCCCCAAAGACAGCACCTCCAACGACACGACCTCTGCAAGGACCAATCCGATGGACGAGAACAAGAAGCGCGCCCTCGCTGCAGCTCTGGGCCAGATCGAAAAGCAGTTCGGCAAGGGCTCGGTGATGCGCATGGGCGACCGCGTGGTCGAGCCCGTCGAAGCCATCCCGACCGGTTCGCTGATGCTCGACATCGCGCTGGGCATTGGTGGTCTGCCAAAGGGCCGTGTCGTTGAGATCTACGGGCCGGAATCCTCGGGCAAGACCACCTTGACCCTGCAGGCCATCGCCGAATGCCAGAAGATGGGCGGCACCGCGGCCTTCATCGACGCCGAGCACGCGCTGGACCCGATCTACGCCGCCAAGCTGGGCGTGAACGTGGACGACCTGCTGCTGTCGCAGCCGGACACCGGTGAGCAGGCGCTGGAAATCGCCGACATGCTGGTCCGTTCGGGTTCGGTGGACATCCTGGTGATCGACTCGGTTGCCGCGCTGACCCCGAAGGCCGAAATCGAAGGCGAGATGGGCGACCAGCTGCCAGGCCTGCAGGCCCGCCTGATGAGCCAGGCGCTGCGCAAGCTGACCGGCAACATCAAGCGCTCCAACACCCTGGTGATCTTCATCAACCAGCTGCGCATGAAGATCGGCGTGATGATGCCGGGCCAGAGCCCGGAAACCACCACCGGTGGCAACGCGCTCAAGTTCTACGCCTCGGTCCGCCTGGACATCCGCCGTATCGGCGCGATCAAGAAGGGTGACGAGATCATCGGTAACCAGACCAAGATCAAGGTCGTCAAGAACAAGCTGGCACCTCCGTTCAAGCAGGTCATCACCGAAATCCTGTATGGCGAAGGCATCAGCCGTGAAGGCGAGCTGATCGACATGGGTGTGGATGCCAAGCTGGTGGAGAAGGCTGGCGCCTGGTACAGCTACGGTGAAGAACGCATTGGCCAGGGCAAGGACAACGCCCGCGGCTACCTGCGCGACAACCCGACTGTCGCCGCCAAGCTCGAGGCCGAGCTGCGCGAGAAATTCCAGCCGGCCGAAGCGGCCCGCGAGGAAGGCGACGACGAAGGCGAAGACGAATAAGGCTTGCTGTGGGGCAGGGTGGCGCCGTCAGTGACGTCGCCCTGTCCCGCAGGTTCGAATCGCCCAGGGATGGGCTGGGCGCCACGGATGGCGCCACCCTTGGAGTACCCATGTCCGACGCCGAAGACATTCCGACCGGCCGCAAGCGCCGGCCGCGCGAGCAGACCCCCGTGCAACGGGCGTTGGGCCTGCTGGTCCGCCGCGAGCACTCGCGCAAGGAACTCACCCGCAAGCTGACGGCCCGTGGCATCGAAGACGAAGCCGCGCAGGCCGCTGTCGCCAAGTTGACCGAGGCCGGCTGGCAGGACGACACCCGTTTTGCCGAGAACCTGGTGAGGATGCGCGCCAACACCGGTTATGGGCCGATCCATGTCCGCGCCGAGCTGGGGACCCATGGCCTGGACAGTGCCGCGATTGCCGCAGCGATGGACAGCTACGAAGGCGACTGGCAGGAAAACGCCCGTGATCTGGTCCGCCGACGCTTTGGCGAGGCCGGCCCGCAGGACCTGACGCAGCGGCGCAAGGCTGCCGATCTGCTGGCCCGGCGGGGCTTCGACGGCGACAGCATCCGCCGCGCGACCCGCTACGACCCGGATGACTGAGACTGGCGGCGCCGGGCCTGATACCCTTTAGGTTTTCGGCGGTCCCTCGCGACCCTGGCCAACGCGGCCGGTGGTCCGGGTCCGCCGGCCCGCAGACTGCCAGCCCCCAATGAACGCATCCGCCAAATTCACGACATCCCAGATCCGCAGCGACTTCCTTGAGTTCTTCAAGGGTAAAGGCCACACCATCGTGCCGTCGGCGCCGCTGGTGCCGGGCAATGATCCGACCCTGCTGTTCACCAACTCCGGCATGGTGCAGTTCAAGGACGTGTTCCTTGGCGCGGAAAAGCGCAGCTACGTGCGCGCGGCCGACGTGCAGCGCTGCCTGCGCGCGGGCGGCAAGCACAACGACCTCGACCAGGTCGGCTACACCGCGCGCCACCACACCTTCTTCGAAATGCTGGGCAACTGGTCGTTCGGCGACTACTTCAAGAAGGACGCGATCGCCTGGGCCTGGGAGCTGCTGACCCAGGTCTGGAAGCTGCCGGCCGAACGCCTGCTGGTCACCGTGTACCAGACCGACGACGAAGCCTACGAACTGTGGCGCGACATGGTCGGCGTTCCGGAAGAGCGCATCGTACGCATCGGCGACAACAAGGGCGCGCCGTTCGCTTCGGACAACTTCTGGCAGATGGCCGACACCGGCCCGTGCGGCCCGTGCACCGAGATCTTCTACGACCACGGTGATCATATTGCCGGTGGTCCCCCGGGTTCCCCGGACGAAGACGGCGACCGTTTCATCGAGATCTGGAACCTGGTGTTCATGCAGTTCGACCGCCAGCCCGACGGCACCCTGGTGCCGCTGCCGGCGCCGTGCGTGGATACCGGCATGGGCCTGGAGCGCCTGGCGGCGATCCTGCAGCACGTGCACACCAACTATGAGATCGACCTGTTCCAGGCGCTGATCCGCAAGGCTTCCGAGCTGACCGGCACCGCCGACCTGGAGAACAAGTCGCTGCGCGTGATTGCCGACCACATCCGTGCCTGTTCGTTCCTGATCGTCGATGGCGTGCTGCCGTCCAACGAAGGCCGCGGTTACGTGCTGCGCCGTATCATCCGCCGCGCCCTGCGCCATGGCTGGATGCTGGGTGTGCGCCAGCCGTTCTTCAGCAAGCTGGTGCCGACCCTGGTCGAGCAGATGGGCGAGGCCTATCCAGAGCTACCGGCGGCGGTGGACACCGTCACCCGTGCGCTGCAGGCCGAAGAAGAGCGTTTCGCCGAAACCCTCGACGCCGGCATGAAGATCTTCGAGGACGTGGCCGGCAAGGCCAGCAATGGCGTGATCCCGGGCGTTGACGCGTTCCGCCTGTACGACACTTATGGCTTCCCGCTCGACCTGACCCAGGACATTGCCCGCGAGCGCGACCTGACCGTCGACATCGCCGGCTTCGATGCCGCGATGGAACAGCAGCGCGAAACCGCACGGGCGGCCGGCAAGTTCGGCGGCGGCGTGACCCTGCCGGCCGAGCTGGTGGCAACGCTGAGCCCGACCCGGTTCCTGGGCTATGACCGCCTGCAGGCCGACGGTCTGAGCGTGCTGGCCCTGCTCAAGGACGGTCGTCCGGTGCAGTCGGCCGATGCCGGTGATTCGGTCATCGTCATCACCAACCAGACCCCGTTCTATGCCGAATCCGGCGGCCAGGTCGGTGACACCGGCGTGCTGGCCGGCAACGGCGTGCGCCTGGCGGTGGAGGACACCCAGAAGTTCGCCGGCCAGTTCCATGGCCACGTCGGCACCTTGTCCGAAGGCGGCCTGAAGGTCGGCGATGTGCTGTCCGGCCAGGTCGATGGCGAGCGCCGTGGCGCCACCATCCTCAACCACTCGGCCACCCACCTGCTGCACGCCGCGCTGCGCGAAGTGCTGGGCACCCACGTGCAGCAGAAGGGCTCGCTGGTCGCGCCGGACCGCCTGCGTTTCGACTTCTCGCACTTCCAGCCGATCAGCGCGGAAGAGCTGGCGGTGATCGAGCGCAAGGTCAACCAGCAGGTGCGTGCCAACAACGCCGCTGAAGTGCACACCATGGCCATGCAGGAAGCGCTGGACTTCGGCGCGATGGCCCTGTTCGGCGAGAAGTACGGTGAGCACGTGCGCGTGCTGAAGATGGGTGACTACTCCACCGAGCTGTGCGGTGGCACCCACGTCAACCGTACCGGCGACATCGGTCTGTTCAAGATCACCTCCGAGGGCGGTGTTTCCGCCGGCGTGCGCCGCATCGAGGCGGTTACCGGCCAGGGCGCCCTGGACTACGTGGACGCCGAAGAGGCCCGCCTGGCCGAGGCCGCTGAACTGCTCGGTGGCAGCGCTGCCGACGTGGTCGAGAAGATCCGTGCCCTCGGCCAGCGCCAGAAGCAGCTGGAACGCGAACTGGAGGCCGTGAAGGCCAAGGTCGCGGCCGGTGCCACGGCCGACCTGTCCGGTCAGGCCGTCGAGGTCGCCGGCGTGAAGGTGCTGGCTGCCCGCCTGGAGGGCTTCGACGCCAAGGCCCTGCGTGACGCCATGGACCGCCTGAAGCAGCAGCTGGGCGACGCGGTGATCGTGCTGGCCGGTGCCCAGGACGGCAAGGCCGCCCTGGTCGCGGGTGTGAACGGCAGCGCAATGGGCAAAGTCAAGGCCGGGGAACTGTTGTCCCATATCGCCGGTCAGATCGGGGGCAAGGGCGGCGGACGCCCGGACCTCGCCCAGGGTGGTGGCGAGGACGGGCCCGCCCTTGCCACTGCGCTGGCTGCAGTCGTCGAATGGGTCAGCCCCCGCCTGTGATGAACCCTGCCGTCCCCCTCCTTGTAGGAGCGGGACGGCTGACGGTACCATTGCGAATCTTTTCCCTTTGTCGTGGTAGCGCTTCTTGACGGAGCGTCAAGCCGGTGGGGGATACCCTTCCACACGGTTCCATGGAGACTTACAAAAATGTTGATCCTGACTCGCCGCGTCGGCGAAACCCTGATGATCGGTGACTCGGTGAGCGTCACCGTGCTTGGCGTCAAGGGTAACCAGGTGCGTATCGGCATCACTGCGCCGAAGGACGTCGCTGTGCATCGCGAAGAGATCTACCAGCGCATCCAGCGTGGTGATGAAGCCGGTGGCACCGGTAGCGAAAATTCTGCCGAATAACGCTTTACCTTCGCACTCGATTAACGTTATGATTCACGCCCCGCTGAGGTGCAACGCACCAGACGCGGAGAATACCCCGGAGTGATGCCCGAGTGGCCGAAGGGGCTCCCCTGCTAAGGGAGTATAGGGTCAAAAGCTCTATCGAGGGTTCGAATCCCTCTCACTCCGCCAGATACAAAGAAGCGCCTGCAGATCCTCGATCTGCAGGCGTTTTTCTTTATGGCCGGCCTTCAGAGCCGTATCGTCACGCCGACCTGGAAGCCCCGCCCCGGCAGGGGCGCGATGTACTTCAGCGGCGAGTTGTGCGGCCGCGCTTCTTCATTGAGCAGGTTGCTGCCATTGACGAACACTTCCACGCCTGCGATGTAGCTGTTGCGCACTGGAAGTTCGCGGCTGACCTGCAGGTCGACCAGGTTGAATGCGTCGAGCGGAATTTCCTCACTGACATTGCGACCCAGGTACTTCTGCGCGTCGTAGTAGGTGCTGGACAGTTGTGCCTTCCAGCCTTCGCGCTGCCACTGCAGGTTGGCGCCGTAGCGGTTGGTCGGCATGTTCGGCAGATACTCGCCGTCGTTGTGGGCGCGCAGCGAATCCGGGTGGTCGGCCTTGTTCTTCACCAGGTCGGCGAAGGCGGAGACGTTCAACGTGCCATAGCGGCCCAGGTCCAATGCCTGCGACGCGTCGATCTCGAAGCCCTTCACCGTGGTGTCGGTCTGCTTCCAGTACTTCAGCGGCAGGCGGTTGGCGGTCTGCAGGCCGGAATAGCCGAGATAGAGGTAGTTCTCGTACCGCATCCGGTACGCGGTGGCGGACAGCTCGAAACCGCCGAGGTGGAACAGGCCGGTCAGTTCCAGGTTCTTCGCGCGCTCCGGTTCCAGGTTCTGGTTGCCTTCTTCCTGTGTCATCACCGAATAGTGCGCGTTGCTGGCATACAGCTCGTTGATCTCCGGGGCGCGCTGTGAGGATGAGTAACGGACCTTGGCCGCGAACAAGGGGCCGAGCTCGACGTACGAGCCGAGGCTGTAGCTGTTGAGCCGGTAGTCGCGGTCCTGCAGTTTCGTGTTGGCGGCATTGCGCGCGGTCTTGAAGCGGCTGGGCTGTAGTGCGTGGTCGACCCGTTCGTGGCGTACGCCAGCATCGAAGGTAACCCAGCCGACGTCCACCGTTTCCTTCAGGAATACCGCATTGCTGCGGGTGTCCACGTCCGGCAGGTAGCGCTGCGAGCCGCTGCCGCTGACATCACGCGACTGGTGGCTGAAACCGACCAGGCCGCTGAGCGGGCCGACGCGTTGATGGCTGAGCAGCAACTCGGCCTGGGTGCTCTCGAAATCGTAGTCGTTTGCCCTGGTGGTACCCAGCCGCTCGCCTGAAGTGTTGTCCAGCCTGGACACGCGGAGTTCCGCGCGCTCGAACCACGGCAGCGGATCACGCAGCAGGGCTTCCAGCGCGTAGCGCTGCTGCTTGATCACCACGCCCACCGGCAGGCCATCGGCATGGTTGGAACCGAACGACAGGTTCTGCATCGAGAAGCCCGGCACGCCGTACTCGCTGTCCTTGGCATCGATGCTGACACCGACGTAGCCGCGGTCAAAGAACAGGGTCGAGCCGAAGGCCACCTGCGCGTTGCGCGCATGGCTGTTGCCCAGCCGATGATGGTAGTCGGGCGTCACATCATTGTTGATCTGCTTCTGCACGTATGAAGGCGTGCCGGCGACATAGGCAGGATTGACCGGGTTGATATAGGTGCGGCGCTGCCAGACCGAGGTCGGGTTGTTGGTGTAGAACGAGAATTCACCATCGGCCCAGTCAGGATTCTCGGTCATGAACTGGTCGATGTAAGGATGCGAGGCCTTGTTGTAGATCTGCTGTACGCGTGCTTCCTTCTGGCAGCTGTCGGCCAGCGCCGAGTTGACGCCGCCGGTCGGCGGGAACAGTCGGGTGTTGCAGACACGGGCCTTGCTGTTGCCGGGGATGTCGTAGTGCGAGATGCGCTGGCGCGAGACCTGCAGGTTGGTCGAGAGGTTGCGCTGGTTGTTGAAGTTCATGCGGAAGCCCTGCGCATCGGCGGCATTGAAGCCCTTGCGCAGGACCAGTTCCATCGACTGGTCCTTGTCTTCCATGCTGCGCGAGATCAGGCCCGAATCGATCTCGACGCTGCCGCCGATCGCATTGCCGCCATAGCGCACCGTGTCCGAGGACTTGTTGACGGTGACGCTGCGCACGAACAGTGGATCGAACGGAATGTTGATGTCGCCGCTGATCGCGTTCATGCCGAGGATGGACTGGCCGTCCTGCAGGATCTGCACGCGGTTGCCACTGAGGCTGCGGATGACCGGGGCGCCCGCGTTCGGCCCGAAGGCGGTGCTCTGCACGCCGGAGACGTGTTCGAGCAGGCCGCCGAGGGTGCGGTTCTGCGCCTGCGGATTGTCGACGGTGACCCGGCTGTCGATGCGCGAGGGCTGGGAGGCCTGGACCTGGAGGGTGGGGAGGGTGGGTTCGTCCGCGGCCTGGGCGGTGTGGACGGCGAACAGAATGGCAGCAGCAAGCAGGTGGCGACGCATGGCAGGACTCGTGAAGGCGAAGTGAAATATTATAACGTAACTCTTTGTATCGGCAAGGACGGATGAGACCTTGCCGCCAGACCGAAATCGCGGGGGCGCGAATGAGGTTGCCGCGTGTTCAGCGCCCCGCCTTGCGCCGGGCGCCGATGCTGTGCACGATCCGAGGCGCTGCGCCCCACAACGCGTCACGCAGAATCTTCTTCACTGGAACGGAGCAACGTATGAAGCTGTTGTCCGCTGTGTTGTTGTCTGCGCTTTCACTCCCCGCCGTTCCGGCGCTGGCTGTGGAGACTTCGCCTTCCCCCCTGCTGGGGCGCTGGTCGCTGGATATCGCCACGTCTGCGATACCCGAAGCGCAGCGCCCGAAGCACGTGGTGCTCGAGTTCAAGGACGCCGGTGGTGGCCGCTGGAGCTCGCACGTGGACATCGTCCTGCACGACGGCAAGACCATGAAATCCGACGGCACGCTGGCCCTGGATGGCACGCCCGGCGCCCTGTCCGGCACCTATGGCGCGGACAAGGCCAACCTGAAACTGCCTGCACCGAACACGCTGGTGATGCAGCTGGTGGACCATGGCACGCCGGCCTCCACCCGCATCTACACCGTGGCGGATGACCAGGCGACGATGACCGAGACCAAGGCGTTCTACGGTCATGACGGTACGCCGATCCTGCAGACCAACCTGTTCAAGCGCATGCCGTAGCGATGCTGCATTCACCACGCCCGCAGGGCAGGCGTGGTGAATGCAACGGCCCTACACGGCGGCGGCCGGATCGCGCTTGCCGGTGTCGATGCCGTACTTGTCGATCGCGTCCTGCATCCGCGAGCGTTCGATGCGGCCTTCGTCGGCCAGCGACTTCAGGGCCGCCAGTACGATGAAGTGGCGATCCACTTCGAAGAACGTGCGCAGCGATTCACGCGTGTCGGAACGGCCGAAGCCATCGGTCCCCAATGCGGTGAAGCGGCGGTCGTTGATGAAGGGACGGATCTGGTCGCCGACGATCTTCATGTAGTCGGTGGCCACCACCACCGGGCCTTCATGACCCTGCAGGCACTGCTGCACGTAGGGCACGCGCGGTTCTTCGGCCGGATGCAGCAGGTTCCAGCGCTCGGCGGACAGCCCGTCGCGGCGCAGTTCGGTCAGGCTGGTCGCGCTCCACACATCGCTGGCGATGCCGAAGTCCTGCTGCAGCAGGTCTGCCGCGGCTTCCACTTCGCGCAGGATCGAGCCGCTGCCCATCAGCTGCACGCGTGGCTGCAAGGCGTTGTCGGCGGCTGCCGGATGCAGCAGGTACAGGCCCTTCAGGATGCCGGCTTCGGTGCCTTCGGGCAGTGCCGGCTGCGGGTAGTTCTCGTTGAGTACGGTGATGTAGTAGTAGATGTCTTCCTGGTCGACATACATGCGGCGCAGGCCGTCGTGGATGATCACCGCCAGTTCGTAGTTGTAGGTCGGGTCGTAGGACACGCAGCTCGGAATCACCGACGACAGCACGTGGCTGTGGCCGTCATCGTGCTGCAGGCCTTCGCCCATCAGCGTGGTGCGGCCCGACGTGGCACCGAGCAGGAAGCCGCGGGTACGCGCGTCGGCAGCGGCCCAGGCCAGGTCACCGACGCGCTGCAGGCCGAACATCGAATAGAAGATGTAGAACGGAATCGTGGCCAGGCCGTGGTTGCTGTAGGCGGTGCCGGCGGCGATCCATGAACAGATCGCACCGGATTCGTTGATGCCTTCCTGCAGGATCTGACCGTCCTTGGCTTCCTTGTAATAGCTCAGCTGGCCGGCATCCTGCGGGGTGTACAGCTGGCCCAGGTAGGAGTGGATGCCGATCTGGCGGAACAGGCCTTCCATGCCGAAGGTGCGCGATTCATCGGGCACGATCGGAATCACCAGCTTGCCCAGATCCGGGTCCTTCAGCAGGCTGGTGAGGATGCGCACGAAGCCCATGGTGGTGGACTGGCCGCGATCGCCACTGCCCTGCAGCTGGGTGTTGAAGATCGACAGCGGCGGCAGCGGCAGCGGATCCACCTTGGCCAGGCGCGCCGGCAGCTGCCCACCCTGGATGCGGCGGCGTTCGGCGAAGTAGGCGGCCTCGGCGCTGCCCGGTTCCGGGCGCAGATAGGGCATCTCCTCCAGCTGCTCGTCGCTGACCGGCAGGTTGAAGCGGCCGCGGAAGGCGCGTACTGCATCGGCGCTCATCTTCTTCAGCTGGTGGTTGATGTTCTGGCCTTCGCCGGCTTCGCCCATGCCGAAACCCTTGACCGTCTTGGCCAGGATCACCGTCGGCCGGCCGCGGGTGTTCACCGCCTGCTGGTAGGCGGCGTACACCTTCTGCGGATCGTGGCCACCACGTGCCAGCGCCCAGATGTCGTCATCGCTCATGTGCGCGACCAGCTCCAGCAGCTCGGGGTAACGGCCGAAGAAATGCTCGCGCACGTAAGCACCGCTCTGCGACTTGAAGGTCTGGTAGTCGCCATCCACGCATTCCATCATGCGCTGGCGCAGCAGGCCGCTGTGGTCGCGGGCCAGCAGGTCGTCCCAGCCACTGCCCCAGATCAGCTTGATCACGTTCCAGCCGGTCGCGCGGAACGTGCCTTCCAGTTCCTGGATGACCTTGGCGTTGCCGCGCACCGGACCGTCCAGGCGCTGCAGGTTGCAGTTGACCACGAACACGATGTTGTCCAGCCGCTCGCGGCCGGCCAGCGAAATCGCCGCCAGCGATTCGGGCTGGTCCATCTCGCCGTCGCCGAGGAAGGCCCAGACCTTGCGGTCCTGGTGCTGCTTCAGGCCGCGGTACTCAAGGTAACGCATGTAGCGCGCCTGGTAGGCGGCGGTCAGCGGGCCCAACCCCATCGACACGGTGGGGAACTGCCAGAACTCCGGCATCAGGCGCGGGTGTGGATACGAAGACAGGCCGTCACGACCGGCTTCGCGGCGGAAGTTGTCCATCCGTGCCGGATCGATGCGCCCTTCCACGTACGCACGGCCATAGATGCCCGGCGCGGAATGGCCCTGGATGTAGATCATGTCGCCGTCGAAGGTGTCGGTACGGCCACGGAAGAAGTGGTCGAAGCCCACGTCGTACAGCACCGCCGCCGACTGGTAGGTGGCGATGTGGCCGCCGACGTTGGAGTGCTTGCCGGCGCGCAGCACCATCACCATCGCATTCCAGCGGATCATCGCGTTCAGGCGGCGCTCGATGGCCAGGTCGCCCGGGTAGGCCGGCTGGCGCTCCGGCGGGATGGTGTTGACGTAGGCGGTCCACGCGCGCGCATGCAGATCGCCGTGCCGCTGCGCATCCAGCTCGCTGAGCTGGTCGATCAGGTAATGCGCGCGTGGCCGGCCACCGGCCTGCATCACCGCCTCCAGCGATTCACGCCACTCCCGCGTTTCCAGCGGGTCGGTATCGAAGGGGGTCAGGGCTTGGTTCATGACTGTCTCCAGAGGGCGCCGACTCTGCCTGGGCGACAACACCGGCAGGGCGCACAGCACTGGAGCGGGGTCGCAATGGCGGGGCCGTGACGCGAAGGGCGACCGTGGCGGCCACCGGGGAGGCAAGCGTAGGCCTGGCCCCGCGGCTTCGATAGGCGGGCCCGGCTTGGGTCTCTGGCAAGCAAGGGTTGGCACGGTGCGCCATATCATGGGCGAATGTGCCGGGCGGAGAGTGCCTGGCATGGCCGCCTGCTGCAACGCCACTGTCATC
Organism: Stenotrophomonas sp. YJH_SMC_110; assembly: GCF_059369255.1. Lineage (NCBI taxonomy): Bacteria > Pseudomonadati > Pseudomonadota > Gammaproteobacteria > Lysobacterales > Lysobacteraceae > Stenotrophomonas > Stenotrophomonas sp. YJH_SMC_110. Next base: position 18,390 of record NZ_JCAFSM010000014.1, read on the forward strand.
GATGGTCGTCACCCTGCGGGGCTTTCCAGCCTCGGGGTGTTGGCCGGCCGTGAACAGCGTGAGGATCTGGGAGAAGAGCTACGCGCTGCGCCGACGGCTGCTGCGTGGCTTCTTCCTGCGTCGCGGTTCTGCCAGCGAAGACGCCGAGGACCTGGCGCAGGAGGTGTACCTGCGGCTGCTGCGGGCCACCGGCGAGAATGCCGCAGCGATCGAGAACCCGGAGGCCTACCTGTTCACGGTCGCGGCCAACCTGGCACGCGAGCACGCGCGCGCGCGTTTGTCGCTGCCGCCGCTGGAAGACGTGGATCAGCTGGCCGAAGTGCTGAAAAGCGAAGAAGACATCGAGGGCGAGTTCGAGCGCGCGCAGCGCTGGAACGATATCCGCAGCACCATCGCACGTCTGCCGGCGACCACGCGACGGGTGATGGAGCTGCATTACCGCGACGGGCTGGACTGCCCGGCAGTCAGCCAGCAGTTGCAGGTGTCGGTGCACATGGTGCGCAAGCACATCGGCAAGGGTCTGGAGGCCTGCAGGAAGGCGCTGGGCGCCAGGGAGCACGCATGAACCGAAACGCATCGCCCATGGCCGACGACACGCTCGCCTGCGAGGCAATGGACTGGTTCCTGCGCAATCGCGAGGGAGTGCTGGACGAGGCCGAGCGGGTTGCGTTCCTGGACTGGATGAAGCGCTCGCCCGAGCACGTGCGCGCCTATATGCACGCCCTCGCGCTGCACCGGCAGGTCGGCGAGGCACTGCAATCGCCGTTGCCGGAAGAGGCGCCGGCGCCGCCACGGCAGGCGGCCGCCAAAGTGGTGCCTCTGTTCGATAGTGCCCCCGCCGCGCCGCACGCCGCGCCGCTGCGCCGCTGCACGCGCGGGTGGGTGATGGCTGCCGCAGCCTGCATCGCCCTGCTCGGCGTGGGCCTGGTTCCCCAGCTGATGCCCACCGAACAGCTGTACAGCGCCGACCATGGTGAACTGCGTGACCTGGTGCTGCCTGACCGGACACAGGTGCGGCTCAACGCGGACAGCCGCCTGCGGGTACGCATGGGCTGGTTCAGTCGCAAGGCGGAACTGCTGCAGGGCGAGGCGACGTTCGACATCGCACGCGACCGCCGCCCGTTCCAGGTGCAGGTGAACGGCCTGGAGATCCGGGACATCGGCACAGTCTTCGACGTGTCGCGACGGCTGCAGAGCACGCGCATCGGTGTGGTTTCCGGCGAGGTCGAGGTCTGGAGCCAGGGCGCGGGTGCCCGCCGCCTGGCCCAGTTGGGGCAGGGCCGGGTGGTGCAGGTCGACGCGCGCAGCCATGCGGTGGAGTCCTTGGACATGCCACTGTCGATGCTGCTGGACTGGCAGCAGCGCAAAGTGTCCTTCCTTGACGAACGCTTGGACGAAGTGGCTGCTGCCTTCAACCGGCACAACCAGGTGCAGGTGCGCGTGCTGGACGAGGGCGCGGCATCGGCACGGTTGTCCGGCAGCCTCGATGCGCATCGCATCGGTGCGCTGCAGGCCTTCCTCGAACGTGACCCGCGCTTCGTGGTGAGCCGCGAGGGCGACACAGTGCGGGTTGGCAGCCGCTGAGGCCGAGGTGGCCGTGGACTGTCAGAAAAAATTCATTGAATCCGCGTTCTCCACTTTGGTGGATGCGGGCTCTTACTTGGGAGAAGCCGCTGCCGATCCGCGCAGCGGCGCCTGCTGCCTTCTCTCTTCCAAGGACCCGTGATGCGCAACACGCTCTACCTGTCGATCATCCTCGCCCTGTCTACCGGCAGCATGCCATTGGCCTTCGCCGCCGCCGCCGATGGCCTGGAGGCGCGTGTGTCCACGCCGATCGCGGCACAGCCGTTGGCGCGTGCACTGGAGCAGTTGTCACGCAGTTCCGGGGTGCAGTTCCTGTACTCGGCCGATGGCGATGCCCGCATGGCCGGTGCGGTGCCGCGCGGTGCCACCGTCAGGCAGGCGCTGGATGCACTGCTGGCCGGTACCGGTCTGGGCTACACCGTGGTGGATGGCAATGTCATCGCCATCGATCCGGCACCGGTACGCAACGCGCCGAACCCCGGAGCACCGAAGCCGCGCGAGGCCGAGGCGGTGGTGGCGCCGACCCTGGACACGGTGAAGGTGATTGCCGCGCACGAGGTGATCGACCAGAAGAAGACCTCACCGGTGATCAAGGATTCGGTGGTCTACGACGAAATGGACAGCTACGGCGACGAGACCCTGGCCGAGAGCCTGATGGCCGCTCCAGGCCTGAGTGCGGTGGAGGATGCCGGCGAGCCACGTTACGTGACGGTGCGCGGCGTACAGGCCAATCTCAACTACACCACCATCGATGGCATCGCGATTGCCAGCGTGGGTGGCAGTGGCTCCGGCGAACGCATGAACAACCTGCAGCTGATTCCCAGCGACATCGGCACCCGTACCGACATCTACAAGAGCTTCAGTGCGGAGCAGGCACCGGATGCGATCGGCGGCGTGATCGACATCATCAGCCGCAGTGCCTTCGACCGGTCCGGCAAGTACGTGTTTGCCGACGTGGCAGGTATCTATTCCACGGCCGAGACCAACGTCGAGCGCAGCGCTGGCGGCAACCACGAAACCCTGGGCCACTTCGGCAAGAGCGCCAAGATGGTGTTCTCCAACCAGTTCGGCGCCGGGCAGGAGTTCGGCATCGTTGCGGTGGCACGCTATGAGCAGCGTTCGCGCAACAGCGTCAAGCGCTGGGTGGAGTCGAACTACTACTACAACGACGCCGGCAAGTACCTCACCGACGGCACCACCGGGCCGGATGAGGCCAAGGGTTGGAACGGGCTGCGTGCGCCCGGCAATTTCAGCACCGGCACCTACACCAACTTCATCACCAACTTCGGCGGCTCGGCCAAGCTGGAATGGAAGCCGTCGGACGATCCGTTCTACGCATCGCTGCTGCTGTACTCGTACCGGTTCTACGAGAACTCGACGATGAACAAGACCGATCTGTACGGCAACGCCAAGTTTCCGATCCGCAACCAGACCGAGGACAGCGGCACCACCCAGATCAACAGCATCTACATCAAGAACCGCCACGACCGCTGGGACCGCAGCAACCGTGGCGCCATCGCCAGCTTCAACTGGGACATCGGCGACCGTTCGCGGCTGAGCCTGCGTGGCGGCCATACCGAAGAGACTTTCCACAACAACCAGGTCTACTGGGGTGTGCGCGCCTACCCAAGCAGCCTGTTCGTCGACTACGAGAACGACAGCCACGGTTTCCCCAACGCGGTAGCGGTGTCCGATTCCAGCCTGTTGACCAGCTCGGCGTTCAAGCTCAATCCGGCGCAGGCCTATGTCTCCCCGCGCGATGCCAAGGAGAGCATCGACAACCTGCGCGCCGACTTCAGCTACAACATCGACGCCGATGCGCGTGGCTTCGGCCTGGCCACCGGCGCCGAATACCGCCACCTGAAGATCTGGCAGGACATCGACTTCGACTACTTCAGGAGCAACGCCACGCTCAACGATTACCTGTATCCGGGATCGACGCTGCTGGGCAGCGTGCCGGGCTTCCCGCTGATTGACAACCGCAAGTGGAACGAGGAACTGCTACCGAAACTGGGCAACAACAATGCGGCGTATCCGAATGCCAACTTCACCAGTGACTACAGGTACGTGGAGGACATCACCAATGCGTACGTGTCCGCGCACTACGCCTGGGACCGGCTGCTGCTGATCGGTGGCCTGCGCTATGACCACACCCGCTTCGATGCCTACAGCCCGTTCAGTAATGATGGCGGCACCACCTATACCTCCGCCTTCCGCAACACGAGCGGTGGCTACAACAACCTGTTGCCCTCGTTGAATGCGACGTTCAAGCTGAGCGAGGACCAGCGCCTGCGCTTCTCCGCCAGCCGCACGCTGGGCCGGCCGACGCCGAGCAACATTGCCCAGGCCACCAGCACCAGCTGTGGCGATGACGAGGAGGGCAGGGGCTTCTGCACCATCAAGCAGGGCAATGCGAACCTGCAGCCGCGCCGTTCCACCAACATCGACCTTGCATGGGACCTGTACTTCAACGGCAACAACGGCCTGGTCTCGGTGGCGTTGTTCGACAAGGTAGTCAAGGACGACATCTACACCCTGACCACCTTCGAGAACGTGGGCGATACCCGTTACCGGGTGACCCAACCGATGAACACCGATGAGTCCAGGCTGCGCGGCGTCGAGTTCGTGGTGGCCAACCGCAACCTGCAATGGGGCCGCCAGCGCTTCGACATGTACTTCAACGCCACGCGGCTGGAAGGCAGGACCAACTACCGCATCACCGATGGCACCGAGCGACGCCTGGACCGGCTGCTGTACCAGCCGGACTGGTCGCTCAATGGTTCGGTGATCTGGCGCATGCCGTGGAAGAACTCGCAACTGCGCCTGTCCGGAACCTACCGCAGCCGGATGCTGGTCGACTTCGGCGACACCCAGTGGCTGGATTCGTACTACGACCCGTACATGACCTTCAACATGGCCTTCAGCCACAAAGTCAGCAGGCACGTGACGCTGAAGTACGAAGCCAAGAACCTGTTCAACACCCAGCCGACCTACAGCACCGGCCCGAACGGGCGCTTCCGTACCGAGATCGACGACTACGGCCGCTTCTTCTACTTCCACATCATCTACAACTGAGGGCACAGCCGTGGAGACGATCAATCGCAGGCGATTCCTGGCCCTGGCCGGTCTGTCCGCTGCCGGCGCCTGGATGGGCACGGCACGCGCGCTGGCCGCGCAGGCCGATGCCACCACGCTGAACCCGCGCAACCTGCTGGCCAAGCCGCGCTTTGCCAGCACGCCCTTCACCCTGGGCGTGGCCTCGGGTGATCCCACGGCCGACGGCATGGTGCTGTGGACGCGGCTGGCGACGGAGCCGCTGGTGTTCGGCGGTGGCATGCCGACCCGGCCGATGGTGGTCGAATGGCAGCTGGCAGCGGACGAAGGCATGCGCAAGGTGGTACGCCAGGGTTCGGCGCTCGCGCATCCCGAACTCGGCCACGCGGTGCACGTGGAACTGGAAGGATTGGCGCCCGGACGGCCCTACTGGTACCGCTTTACCGTGGGTGGTCACGCCAGTGCAGTCGGTTGTACCCGCACGCTGCCGGCAGCCGCGGCAGCGGTGGATCGCGTGCGCTTTGTGGTGGCCGGCTGCCAGCACTACGAAGAAGGCCACTACACCGCGTGGCGGCGCATCGCCGAGGAACCGCTGGATTTCGTCTTCCACTACGGTGATTACATCTACGAAGGTGAAAGCCAGCCTGGCCTGCGGAAGATGAACGGCCAGCCGTTCACCAACCTGCGCAACCACGTCGGCCCGCAGACCTACACGCTGGATGATTACCGCCGCCGCTATGCCCAGTACAAGAGCGATGCCGACCTGCAGGCCGCGCATGCGTCGGCACCGTGGTTCGTCACTTTCGATGACCATGAAGTGGACAACAACTGGGCCGGCGCCGAAGACCAGGACGATACGCCCAGCGAAGTGTTCCTGCTGCGGCGCGCACAGGCGTTCCAGGCCTACTACGAGAACATGCCGCTGCGCCGTTCGGCATTCCCGCGCGATGGCCACATGCAGCTGTACCGGCGCGCACGCTACGGAACGCTGATGGACCTGCACCTGCTCGACACACGCCAGTACCGCAGCAAGCAGGTGAACATGGCGCTGCGTGAGGACGTGGAATCGCCGGAGCGCAGCATCGTCGGTGCGAAGCAGGAGCGCTGGCTGTTCGATGGCCTGGCCGATGCCGCACCGCGTTGGCACACCATCGCCCACCAGGTAGCGCTGGGCAACTACATGCGCGAGAAGGACGGCGTGGTGCAGTCGTCCGATGACCAATGGTCGGGTTACCTGGACAGCCGTCGGCGCCTGCTCGACCACATCCAGAAGGTCGGCTTCGGCAACGTGGTGACCGCCTGTGGCGACGCGCACCGGCATTACGCCAGCGACCTGGTGCAGGACCATCGTGATTCGGGCGTGGTCTCCAGCGAGTTCCTTGCCACTTCGATCACTTCGGGGGCCGATGGCCAGGGCGTGGACGCTTACGCCCGCAACCAGCTTGCGCACAGCCCCAATCTGAAGGCGACCACCGACAAGCGTGGCTATGTGCTGTGTGATGTCACCCGCGATGCGTGGATCGGCGACATGAAGACGCTGGATACCGTGATGCAGCCCAATGGCGCGCTGCAGAGCTGGAAGCGCTATGCGGTGGAGCATGGCCGGCCGGGGTTGCAGGAGGCCTGAGTCTATCGGTCTGCGCTGTAGAGCCGAGCCCACGCTCGGCTGCATTTTTTCGGGGCAATGCGACCTGGGCGAAAGCAGCCGAGCATGGGCTCGGCTCTACAGGGATTCTTCAATCGTGCTCGAACCGCAGCGGTTCGGTGCCCATCGCCGGGTCACTGGTGCCGGGGCGACCATCCTCGGCGCGGCCGGCCAAACGCAGCACACTCCCACCCGCGCTGATGCGCAGGTCATACCAGCCGGCGGTAGGCGTTGCATCCCACGCCAATGAAGTCTGCGCATGTGCGGGCAGCGCCAATGTCTGTTCGGGCATGTGTCCTGCATAGGCGCCGCCATGCACGCGCACCTGCTGTGCACTGTCACCCAGATTGCGCAGGTGCAGCCGCAGCTGGCCATCCGCGCGATCGATTGAAGCCTGCACGGCAGGAGCCTTGGCCGCACCCTGGAAGTGGCGGTGGAAGCCGTTCGGACCGAGCAGCCACAGGTCATAGCGGCCCTGGGCGTCCAGCGGCCAACGCTCGCGCAGCGGCATGCCCGGCAGCAGCGTGTAACGGCGCGGCACCGCCTCCAGCCGCAGCCGATCGTAGACATGCAGCACTGCCGCTGCGCCCTCGCAGGACAACGCCAGGTCAACGCCCGCGACGTCGACCGCAGCAATCGATGCCTGCGGTCGATAGGGAAGGGCACGCGCCGGGCGTACACCGCTTTCCTGTTTCGCTGGCTTCAGCCCCTCTGGCAGCGCGGGCACGGTGCGCCCCGGCAAAGCAGCGGCGCGTGCGGCCACCGCGCTCACGTCGGGCAGGCCGCGGACGAACGGGCGGGTATCGCGCTGGGCAAAGTCGAACGCAGTGCTGAGGTCGCCGCAGACCGCGCGGCGCCACGGCGAGATGTCCGGCGCGGACACACCAAAGCGGCGTTCGATCAGTCGAATGACCGAGGTGTGGTCGTACACCTGCGAATCGACCCAGCCACCGCGGCTCCAGGGCGAGATCACGTACAGCGGCACGCGCGGGCCCAGCCCATACGGGCGGCCGCGCAGTTCGGCGAAGTCGTACTTCTCATCTCCCGGTGCCGGATGGCGGTGGTACTCGCCTTCAGTGCTGACCGAGGACGCACCCGCCCAGCCACCGTCCACCGGCGAAGGCGGTGCCGGTGGTGGCATGTGGTCGAAGAAACCGTCGTTCTCGTCGAACATCAGCAGCAGGGCGGTGCGGCTCCACACCTGCGGATCGGCGGTCAGTGCATCCAGCACGCGTGCGGTATAGGCCGCGCCCTGGGCCGGGCTGGAGGGGCCGGGATGCTCGCTGCCGGCCGCGTCGGCGATGATGAAGCTGACCTGCGGCAGGCGTCCGTCGATGACGTCCTGGCGCAGCTGCGCCAGGCCACGCGTGCTGACCCCGCGTGCGCGCAGCTGCGGGTCATGCCCCGGCGCAGCGCGGTAGGCCTGGCGGAACGCCTCGAAGCCGGCCAGCGGGTTGTCGGTGAAGTTGTCGGCCATGTCCTGGTAGATCTGCCAGGATACCCCCGCCTTCTGCAGGCGTTCGACATAGCTGGCCCAGCGGTACGACGCAGGATGCCCGCCGTGCTCGGGGAAGTTGTCGTGCGAGTTGGCGATCACCGGGCCGCCGGCGCGGGCGGCAGCATCGTTGTGGCCGGTCCACAGGAACACCCGGTTCGGGTTGGTTCCGGCCTGCATCGCGCAGTGGTAGGCGTCGCAGATGGTGAAGGCATCGGCCAGGGCGAACTGGAAGGGCAGGTCGCTGCGCTGGAAGTAGCCCATCGAGTGGTTCTGCTTGGCTTTCGGCCATTGCCCCATGCGTCCGTGGTCCCAGGCCCGCTGTGCATCCGGCCAGGTGTGCGGCGTGCCTTCCACGCGCATGTAGCCGAAGTGCGCGGCGGTATCCAGCGGGAACGGCGCGATCGCGCGCTTGCCGCTGGCATCGGGCTGCAGCCACAGGCTGCGCGCGCGGGCGCCGGCCTGCAGTGCCTGCGCCGGAGCGACGAAGCGATCGCCGAAACCCCGCACGCCCGGCAGCGTGCCGAAGTAGTGGTCGAACGAACGGTTCTCCTGCATGAACACCACGATGTGCTGCAGGTCTTCCAGGCTGCGGGTTTGCGCGGCGGGGGCGATCGCGGCGGCCCGGGCGATGCTGGGCAGCAGCGGGGAAAGGCCGGCGGCAACGCCGGCCTGCAACAACCGGCGTCGGCCGATATCGGTCACGGGCTCACTCACAGGTCCACACGGAAGGAGATGCCGACGGTGCGCGGAGCGCCGATGAAGGCGTTGTCGCGGCCGTCCACCCCCGCAAGATACCGCTTGTCGGTGAGGTTGCTCACCACCAGGTTGGCACCCATGCCCTTCAGGCGCGGCGACAGGCCCTGCAGGTCGAAGCCGATGTTCGCGTTGAACACGGTGGCCGAGGGCAGCTTGTTGACGTTGGCGGCGTCGAGGTAGCGGGTGCCCAGGTAACGGCCGGACAGGCCGAAGTTCCAGTTCTCGCCCTGCCAGTCCGCCGAGAGTACGAGGGTCTGTTCGGGTTGGCCGATCACCTTGGCGCCGTCGACGATGCCCAGCTGGGTATCACGCGCGGCATCGCCACTGCCCAGGTACTTGGAGCGGTTGTAGGTATAGGCGGCGTTGAGGCGCCAGCCGTTGTCCCAGCCATAGCCGAACGCCGCTTCCAGGCCGTTGCTTTCCACGCCGCCGAAGTTCTCGTAGACGCCGTCGGTCTCGCCCAGGTAGTCGATGCCGCTGACGAAGCCGGCCGGCAGGTAGACGATGCGGTTGTCGAACTTGATGTTGTACAGCGTGACCGAGGCGGTCAGGGGCCAGCGGCTGATGCGCATGCCCATTTCAATGTTGTCGGCGGTCTCCGGCTCGACGTTGCGGAAGCGCTGCGGGTCGGTCTCGCCGAGCACGCCGGAGGGGATGGCGGCGAAGTTCTGCGAGAAGCCCGCGAACAGCTCCATGCCTTCCACGCCGGGCGCCCAGGTCAAGCCGGTGGACAGCAGCGGATCGGACCTGGAGTCGGATGTGACGTGCTCGCTGGCACCGATCACGCGGCGGCGCGACTGGTCCACGAAGAACTGCTTCACGCCGAGGCGCGCGCTGAACGGGCCGAAGCGGGCCACGTCCTCGACGTAGTACATCTGTTCGTCGACCTTGTACTTGTCCTCGAACTGTACCCAGTACGGCTGGTGGTCGAAGGCGATGTCCTGGCCGACGTTGAGCAGGCGATGCCAGTCGCGGCGTGCCGAACGGTCCAGCTTCTCCACCCACAGGCCGCCGCGGATCGTGTTGTCGACTGCGCCGAAAGTCTGGCGCCATTCGACGTCGGCGGTAGCGCCCATGCGGTCGTTGTCGTAGTGGGTGTGGCGATACGACTGCGCGCCCAGCACGTTGCCGGCGTAGCAGTTCGGATCGTACTCGGCGGTGAAGCCCAGGCGCGGGCTGCAGCTGGCCAGGCGCTGCGCTGCACTGCCATCGGGATTGACGAAGAAAATCTGGCCACGGTTGCTGCCGCCGTACACGGTCTTGCCACCGAGGTATTCCGACTCCGGGCGACCGGCTCCGTCATCGCTGACCTGCGCCAGATACGGTGGCAGCCAGTCGCCGCGGCCTTGCATGCGGTGCCCGTAGGCGGCCACCGAGGCCTTGAAGCCGTTGCCACCGTCGAAGGCCGCGCGCAGGTAGCCGAAGGTGTTCTCGCGCAGCGCACGCGAGCCGGAACGGTAGTTCTGGTCCAGGTAGGGAATGCCGGTGAGGGTACCGACCAGGTTGTCGCGATCCGGATTGGTCGCGAAGCCCTTCGGTGAGACGCTGGTGTACTCCGGCTCGTCCGCATCGTTGTAGGACAGGTAGCCGGTCAGGGTCCAGCGATCCAGTTCGGTGATGAACTTGCCGGCGATGTGGTCATTGCTGGTCTTGCCGCTGCCATCGATCCAGTCATGCACGCGCGCCGACGAGGCACTGACCCAGGCGCGGGTGTGGCCGCCGAGCAGGCCGGTGTCGTAGCGCACGTAGTACTTGCGTGCCTCGTTGTCACCGGCGCCGACCACGAAGCGCAGGCGGCTGTCCTGCAGCGGATCGCTGGTGAGGAAGTTGAGCGTGCCGCCCAGGGCCTCGTTCGAGCGCGAGGAGATATCGGCAGTGCCCTGGCTGACTTCCACCGTTTCCAGGTCGAGGGTGTCGATGTAGCGGTTGGCCAGCGAGCCGCCGCCGTAACCCGAGCCACCATTGGGCAGGCCGTCGATAGTGGTGCCGATCTGCTGGGTATCACGGTTGGTGACGAAGCCACGCATGCTGATCTGCGTGCCCCACACCGACGAGCCGGTGGCATCGGCCTCGCTGACCACCACGCCGGGCACTTCGTTGAGCGCGTCGTTGACGCTGCTCATCACGGTCTGCCGGTTCAGCGTTTCCGCACGCACGGAAGTCTTGGCATAGCTGGTGGCCTGGCCGATCACCTGCACCTGGTCGAGGGTGCGGGCCTCACTGCTGCGCGCTTCAGCGGCATCGCCCTGCGGTGCTTCGGCCAGGGCGTCCAGTGCGGGAGCGATCAGCAGGGCAAGCAGCGAGACACGGGGAAAGCGCGCAGACGTTCGCATCGAGACCGGACCTTCAGAGCAGGGAAGCCCCGGAGTGTCGGCAGCGCCAATGACATCGGCATGACGTGGCGATGCAGGAATCGTGTTCTGCGACGGCCGGCACCCGCCGCCTGCTTCAGTACCGTGCGTCCTTGGGCTTCGGGTCACGCGGCCAGTCCTTGCCCTTGTTGGCGAAGTCCGGCCGCGGCTGGTTGATGAAATAGCCGGCGATGTCCACCGCATCCTGGTCCGGCATCACCTGCTGCCCCAGCGGCGGTGCGCGGGTCACTGCCGGTGGCATGTTGTGCTTGATGAAACCGGCCGCCTTGTACAGGCGCGCCATGCCGGCACCGATGTTGAAGCTGTGGTCGCCCCACAGCGGCGGGAAGGCGATGTCACCGCTGGCATCGCGTCGGCCTTCGCCGTTGTCGCCATGGCAGGCGGCGCACTGCACGGCATACAGCGCCTGGCCGCGGACCGGGTCCGGAGTCAGCGTGCTGTCGATGGGGCCCTCACTGGGCGCGGCCACTTTTGCACCCTCTGGCACCGGGCTGCTCAGCCACGCCATGTAGTCGAGCATCGCGCGCATCTGCGGTGCGTCCTTCGGCAGCGGCTTGCCGTTCATCGAGCGCTGCAGGCAGCCATTGATGCGCTCGGTCAGCCCGATCACCTTGCCCGGGCGCGGCATGTAGCGCGGATAGGCACCGCCGCCGGTATTGAAGTAGTGGTTGCCGAACGGTCGCTTGCCCTCGGCCATGTGGCACGAATTGCAGTTCAGATCGTTGCCGACGTTGTCCGGAAGCAGGCGCGCGGTCTCGTTGAGGATGCGCCGGCCGAGCATCACCGATTCGGCATTGCCCAGTCCGGCGATCTCCTCGGCACTGGGCGCGTGGTAGTGGGCGACCACCTTGCCCTGTGCATCGAGGATATCGATCGTACTGGCTACGGCGGCATCCAGGCCCGGGTGCAGGTGACGATAGGCGAGGGTGCCCGCACCGGCCAGCAGCACCACGGTGATCGCACTACCGAGCAGCAGGCGGGAACGTTTGCGCGAACGCTTCATCGTGCGGCCTCCTGCGGAACGAAGTGCACCGGCTTGTCACGCACCACCCGGCGCATGCGTGCCACCTCGACCTCGCTCACCGCGCTGGCCTGGTTGCCCCAGCTGCTGCGGATGAAGGTCAGGATCTGTGCCAGCTGCGCGTTCGGCAGCTGCTCGAAGCCGGGCATGGTGAAGGCCATGCGGTCGTGCGGGGTGTGCGGGGTGCGACCCCCGATCAGGGTCACCTGCACCAGCGAACTGGGATCGTCGGCGAACACGATCGAGTTGCCTGCCAGGGCAGGATAGACGCGTGGCATGCCGCGCCCGTCGGCACGGTGGCAGGCCTGGCAGTGCTCGGCATAGGCCAGCGAACCGGCCACGCGATAGTCGCCACTACGCAGCGCGGCGGTGGTGGTGTCGGTACCAGGCGACCACTGCGCACTGCGTCCCTCACGCGCCGGCAGCTGCTTCAGGTAGCGCGCCATGGCCAGCAGGTCAGCGTCGGACAGGTACTGCGTGCTGTGCTCGACCACGTCGGCCATGCCACCGAAGGCTGCCGATCGATCGGTGCGCCCGGTGCGCAGGAAGTCGACGATCTCGCCCTCGCTCCAGCTGGCCAGGCCGGTCGATTCATTGCGCAGGTTCTTCGCATACCAGCCTTCCAGCACCGAGCCGGACAGGAACTGGCGGCTGCCATCGTCGGCCATCGCCTTCTCCTGGAACGCCAGCCCACGTGGTGTATGACAGGCGCCGCAGTGGGCCAGGCCCTCAACCAGCTCAGCGCCACGCTGCTGGCCCACATCCAGCGACGGATCCGGGTTGAAGCTGCGCGGGCGCGCGAACAGCAGCTGCCACCATGCCAAAGGCCAGCGCATGTTGGCCGGCCATGGAATCGTGCTGTCGGCGTTGCTTTGCTTCACCGGCTGCACCGAGCCCATGAAATAGGCATACAGCGCCTTGATCTCGGCATCGCTGGCGATCACGTACGAGGCATACGGCATCGCCGGATACAGCGGCTGGCCGTCGTGGCGGATGCCGCGGCGGACCGCGCGTTCGAAATCGGCGTAGTCGTAGGCACCAATGCCGGAGTCCGGATCGGGGGTGATGTTGGTCGAATAGATCGTGCCCATCGGCGTCTGCATGCCCAGGCCACCGGCGAACGGCTTGCCGCCCGGCGCGGTGTGGCAGGCCGCGCAGTCGGCGGCACGTGACAGGTAGCGCCCCTGCGCGATCAGCGCCGGATCGTGGATGTCGACCTGCGCGGTCTGTCGCGGTGCGAACCAGTAGGGCGTGCTGCGGGCGATGCCGTAGGTGGCGGCCACCGTGGCGGCCAGGGCAATGGCGAGCTTGAACGAGATGCGCATGGCGGCACTGTGGGCACTCCCGGGCGCGCGTTCATTGATCCGGATCAATGACTGAACGGATACAGCTTTTACACCAAACTGAATCGTTCCTGCGTTGTCATCAAGCCGTCATCCGTGCGCGATAGATGGCCGGTCTATTGGGCGTTACCGTCCCAATCTGTCTGATTCATCCCTATGACGTGATATGAAGCGCCTGCTGCTGTTGTTGCTGGCGTGCGCCGGCCTGTGGCTGGCTGCATGCTCATCCTCGATCAACGCCTCGTCCACCTCACTCGCCGATCAGCTGATCGCGCCGGGTGGCGTGTCGACCCTGCTCGATCGTCCGCGCATCGCCGCGGCCATCGCCGAACTGCCCAACCGCCATGGCTTCGCGGCGGGCCGCGATGGCGTGCCGATCTTCTGGCGCGTATTCGATCCGGGCGACTACGGCGCGCGTTACCGCTACCTGCCGCAGCGCCACGAGAACGGCCTGCCGCTGGATACCGGCCTGAGCCTGGCCGTGCCGCAGCCGTTCCGCGCGCAGGCGCCGCGCGGCACCGTGGTGCTGCTGCATGGGTGGATGATGAACGGTGATTCGATGCTGCCATGGTCGCTGCAGCTGGCCGAATCCGGCTACCGCGTGGTCACGCTCGACCTGCGCAACCACGGCCAGTCCGGCACCGGCCCGTCCGGCTATGGCACCTATGAGTCGGATGACGTGGTCGATGTGATCGGCGAGCTGCGCGCGCGCGGCGAAGTGACCGGGCCCCTGTACCTGTTCGGTGTGTCCTATGGTGCGGCCACGGCGGTGTTCACCGCCGACAAGCTGGGTGACCAGGTCGAAGGCGTGGTGGCGATGGAATCGTTCGCCAATGCCGGCGTGGCGATCCGCACCATGATCCCGCACCTGATGGGGCTCCAGCCGGAAGGCCTGAAGGCGCAGGCGGTGGCGTCGTACGCGCGCTGGCGCTACGGCGGCCAGGACATCAACCAGGTGATCGCCGCCGCCAGCCGCCGCATCGACGTCGATCTGGACCGCGTGGACGTCGCGCGTGCGTTGGCCGATACCCGCGCCTGCGTGCTGTTGCTGCACGGGCAGGGCGACCAGCACATTCCGGTCAGCCAGGGCCGCGAACTGGCCCAGGCCAACCCGCGCGCGCACTACATCGAAATGCGCGGCGAGGACCACATCACCCTGCCGCTGCGGCTGGACCTGCTGGCGGGCGTGGTCGATGACTGGATGGCGCGCGACGAGCACCATCCGCAGAGCGCGTGCCCGGCACCGCAGCTGCCGGCCCAGGCTGAGTGGCTGGCGCGCAGCTGAGAAAAAGGGGACGGAGGGGATTAAGTCGTTTCCAGGCCAGGTGTGCGGGAAACGACTTAATCCCCTCCGTCCCCTTTTTCTGTCAGGCCACGCGTCGTGCCAGTGCGCGGGCAGACGCCGCGACGCCGAGCAGCAGCGCGGCCACGCACAGGAAGGCGAAACCGAGGCTGGTGGCATGCGCCAGTGCGCCGATCGCTGCCGGACCGGCGAGGATGCCGGCGTAACCCAGTGTGGTCACCGCGGTGATGGCGATGCTCTCCGGCATCACCCGCTGCTGGCCCGCCATCGAGAACAGCGCCGGCACGATGTTGGCGCAGCCCAGCCCGACCAGTACGTAGCCGGCCAACGCCACCGGGAACGAGGGCACCAGCGTGGCCAGGGTAAAGCCCGCCGCAGCGGTGATGCCGCCGATGACCAGCGTGCGGGTCCGGCCGAGGCGCTCGACGATGCCGTCGCCGAACAGGCGCATCGCGGTCATCGCCAGGGTGAACAACGCAAAGCCGGCCCCGGCCTGGTCGCGCGGTACCTGCCGCACTTCCGCCAGGAACACCGCACTCCAGTCCAGCATTGAGCCCTCGGCAAGGAACACCACGAAGGCCAGCACGCCGATGAACAGGACCACGCCGTGCGGCAGCGCCAATAGCGGGCCTTCGTGCAGGATCCGTTGCGGACGCCAGTGCGGTGCCGACAGCACGGCAACCAGCAGCAGCGCGGCCACCGAAAGCAGCGCGGCCAGCCACAGCGGCGTGCCGAGGATCAGCAGCCCGGTCATGCAGCCGGCGCCGACGAATCCACCGATGCTGTAGAAGGCGTGGAAGCCGGACATCATCGCGCGTCCGGCGTCGCGCTCGACCGCCACGGCCTGCATGTTCATCGCGCAATCCAATGCACCGACGCCGGCGCCGAACACGAACAGCGCTGCGCCCAGCGCCACGGGCGAGGGTGCCAGCACCAGCAAGGGCAGGGCGCCCAGCATCATCGCGCAGGTGATCACCATCACCCGACGGCATCCCAGTCGCCCCGTCAGCGCACCTGCCAGTGGCATCGCCAGCAACGAACCCAGCCCGAGGCACAGCAGCACGGCGCCGAGACTGGCGTCGGACAGCCCGGCCTTGGCCTTTGCGTAGGGCACCATCGGCGCCCACGCGGCGGTGGCGAAGCCGGGAATGAAGAAGGCGGCACGGGTGGCGTGCTGCTGGGCACGTGGGGATGAAGGCGTCATGCGCGATGCGAAGCTCCGGGAGAGCTCCATGAAATCGTTATCAGGCCAGGTCGGCAAGTGCCATGCACGACATCAAGCGACGCATACGATTGCAGTGACCCGATTGCGTCACCAGCGATTAACGCCACGCACGGACAGTGGCTGCACAGTCGGCATCCCGCCGGCCGCTGCCGGAGACCTGTACATGAGCACGACACCGACCATCCTCCTTGTCCATGGATTCTGGGGCGGGGCCGCACATTGGGCCAAGGTGATCCTGGAACTGCATCGCAACGGCCACGACCGCGTGCAGGCGGTGGAACTGCCGCTTACCTCGCTGGCCGACGACGCAGGACGCACCCGGAAAATGATCCGGCAGATCGACGGGCCGGTGCTGCTGGTCGGCCACTCCTACGGCGGCGCGGTGATCAGCCAGGCCGGTAGCGAGCCCAACGTGAAGGGCCTGGTCTACATCGCTGCCTTCGCGCCTGATGCCGGCGAGAGCCCCGGTGGCATCACCCAGCAGCACCTGCCGGAGGCAGCGCCGAACCTGGCACCGGACAGCGATGGCTACCTGTGGCTGCGTGCGGACAGGTTCCATGAGAGCTTCTGCCAGGACCTGAGCGCCGACGAGGGCCGGGTGATGGCGGTGACCCAGAAGGCGCCGTTGGCGAGCACTTCGGTGATGCGGTCAGCGATCCGGCCTGGAAGCACAAGCCGAGCTGGTACCAGCTGTCCCGCCAAGACCGCATGATCGCGCCGGACAACCAGAAGGCCATGGCCACGCGCATCCAGCCCAAGCGATTGCTGGAGCTGGATGCCAGCCATGCCTCGCTGGCCTCGCAGCCGAAGGAAGTGACCGCGCTGATCCTGGAGGCCTGCGCCGCCATCGGCGGCTGAGCCCGCGCGGCGCGTCGCACCGCACGACAGGATTCCACCTTCGGCGAGATCACCAACCCGGCCACGCAGGCCAAGGTGGTACATCGCACCCAACCGTATTGGTTGCTGGATGCGATGGCGCGTTATGAATTCAGTGATCGCCTGTCGGCCACGCTCAACGTCAACAACCTGCTGGACAAGCGCTACTACACGATCTTCAGCTGGTACAGCACCTACACCTGGGGTGAGCCGCGCAATGTGCGGCTGGCGATGACGTACAGGTTCTGACGCGGGTCCTGTAGAGCCGAGCCCGCGCTCGGCTGGCTGTCACACCGCAGCCGAGCGTGGGCTCGGCTCTACGGAAATGCGCCCGCGATGCTTTGCGGCATCGCGGGCGTTGTGGTTACAGCGGCAGGTCGAACACCAGCACTTCGGCGTCGTTGCCGTTTTCCAGGGTCAGCTGCGCTTCGTCGCTGACCTGCAGTGCATCACCGGCTTCCAGGGTGATGCCATTGACCTGCAGCTGGCCTCGGGCAACCTGCACATAGGCACCACGGCCATTGCCGAGCGCGTGGTGCAGCTTCTGGCCGCCATCGAGGATGGTGGCGAAGATGCGGGCATCCTGGTGGATGCGCAGCGAACCGTCGGCACCGTCCGGCGAAGCGATCAGGCGCAGCTGGCCGCGCTTGGTCTCCGGGGCGAAGTGGGTCTCCTCGTAGGACGGCGTGATGTTCTCGCGGTCCGGGAAGATCCAGATCTGCAGGAAGTGCACGGTCTCGTCGGCCGAGTGGTTGAATTCGCTGTGGCTGACACCACTGCCGGCACTCATGCGCTGCACGTCGCCGTAGCGCAGCACCGAGCCGGTGCCCATCGAGTCCTTGTGCTCCAGCGCGCCGCCCAGCACATAGGAAACGATCTCCATGTTGCTGTGGCTATGGGTGCCGAAGCCCTGGCCGCCGATCACCTTGTCTTCGTTGATCACCCGCAGCGGGCCGAAGCTGACGTAGCGGGGGTCGTAGTAGTTGGCGAAGGAGAAGGTATGGCGCGAGGACAGCCAGCCATGCTCGGCCAGGCCACGGGTAGCGCTCTTGCGGATCTGCAGCATGATGGAATCTCCTTGTTCGATGGTTTCGATGGGGCGGGGTGAGGCGGTAGTTGCCGTGTTTCCCCGTTGGAGAGAAGTATCTGCTTGCGCCCGGGGTTTGAAAAACGGATAGTTTTGACGGCCATCATCGAAAAATTCGAATGCTCAAGCTCAGCCTCGATGCCCTGCAGATCCTGGATGCCATCGACCGCCGCGGCTCTTTTGCCGGCGCCGGCAAGGCGCTGCACAAGGTGCCCTCGACCATTTCCTACACTGTGGCCAAGCTGGAGGAGGACCTGGGCGTGCAGCTGTTCGACCGGGTCGGCCCGCGTGCCGAACCGACCGAGGCCGGACGCGCCCTGCTGGACGAGGGTCGGCATCTCCTGCGTGCGGCCCGCGAGCTGGAGCTGCGGGTGCGCCGGGTGGCGTCGGGCTGGGAGACCGAACTGACCCTGGCGGTGGACTCGGTGTTCCCGACCTGGCTGCTGGGCCCGGACATCGCCGCGTTTCGTGAGGCGGAGGCGCCGACCCGGCTGCGGCTGATCGGCGAGGCCTTGTCCGGCACCTGGGAGGCCCTGCTGGACCGCCGCGCCGACCTGCTGGTCGGGGCGCCGGGCGAGGGGCCCAGTGGCGGTGGTTACGTGGTCGAGCCGCTGGGCACGGTGGAGTTCGTGTTCGCGGTCGCACCGGATCATCCGTTGGCCAAGGTGCCGGGCGTGCTCGGTCGCGAGCAGCTGGTCGAGCACTGCGCGATCGCCGTTTCTGATTCGGCGCGGCGGTTGCTGCCGCGCACGGTGGGCCTGTTGATGGGGCAGGAGATGCTGACCGTGCCTGACATGGCCAGCAAACTGAAGCTGCAATGCGAAGGTGTGGGCTTCGGCTTCCTGCCCGAGCCGTGCGCGCGCGCTGCAGTGGCGCGTGGCCAGCTGGTGATCCGCGAGGTGGAGGAACACAAGCCGGAGGAAACGTTCTGGCTGGCCTGGCGCACCGGCGAGGACGGCGCGGCACTGCGGTGGTGGCGCGAGCGCCTGCGCAGGCCGGAGCTGCTGTCGCAGTGGTGGCAGGCAATGGCCAAGGGGTAGGGGTTTGGCAGGGCTGCGCCCTGCACCCGCCGAGGCCAAAGCAACAGCAACAGCAACAGCGTGCATTCCGTGAGGTGGTGGGTTGGGTCCGGCTGCGGGAGACGCCGTAAACCCCCAGGCCGGCCCAGCCGCTGGCGGCTGTGCGTTCGGGCGCTTGCGAAGCAGTGCTTCGCAAGCAAAGCGCCCTCACCCATGGGGGCTTGGCCGCGGCATCCATGCCGCGGACACTCCCGCAACCGGACCCACCCCGCCTTCGACAGTTTTCCGCGATCTGTCGGAACGGCGTACTGCTCTGGTAGGTGTCGACCTTGGTCGACACGGTAGATCCACGTCATGCGTGGATGAATTCACTCGATATCTGACAGATGTGTCGACCAAGGTCGACACCTACCAACAGCCGCGTGAACCTGTCGAAGGTGGGGCGGTGTCGGAGTGCGGGGTGTCAGCCGCATGGATGCGGCTGCCAAGCCTTATCTGATCGGAATCTGGCAGCGTAGGTGTCGAGAGCCGGCGTGGGCCGCCGTGTAAGCCTGGATCTCGACGATCGCCATGTAG
>NZ_JCAFSM010000015.1:0-29947 GCF_059369255.1 Stenotrophomonas sp. YJH_SMC_110
ATCTGGCGCGGGACGCGACGCGCTCTGCGCGTCGCCCCACACGTTGCTGCGCAACGCGTGGGCCCCTCCCTTTGCCGGCCTCTCCCCGCCCCTGTCGGGGCAGCCCCTCAACAGAGGGGCTTGGTCCTCCAGATGCATCACTGAGATCCGCGCGGTGCGTGGACGCTGTTCCTGCTGGCAGGCTCATCCACGCATGGCGTGGATCTACCGGGGATATCCGTGCGGACGCTGCGGGTTACCATGTACGCATCACCTGCTGGAGCTTTTCCCCATGACCGCTGAAATCCTCGTTCCCGTTTCTTTCGGCGAGCTGCTGGACAAGATTTCGATCCTGCAGATCAAGTCCGAGCGCATCAGCGACGAGGGCAAGCTGGCCAACGTGCGCAGGGAGCTGTCGGCGCTGGAGCAGACCTGGATGGCACACCCGGCGGCCGTGAAGGACATCGCCAGGCTGCGTGCCGAGCTGAAGGTGGTCAACGAGCAGCTGTGGGAGATCGAGGACGACATCCGGCTGAAGGAGAAGGCGCAGGCGTTCGACCAGGGCTTCATCGACCTGGCGCGCAGCGTGTACCTGCGCAATGACGAACGTGCGCGCATCAAGAAGGCGATCAACCTCGCACTGGGCTCGGCGTACGTGGAGGAGAAGTCCTATCAGGATTACGCGCAGCGCGTGTAATCCCGGGCGGCCTGCCGCTCACCCCAGGTGGTCGGCGACGTAGCGTTCGAAGGCAGCGATACCGTCTTCCACGGTGATCAGTTCCATCACATCGTCGAACTCGATCTTGGTGCCCCACTTCAGATCGGTGGCCTGCTTGGCGAGGTATTTGCGTGCCGCATCGTCGTAGCGGTCCACGCAATAGCGACGATCCGAGTACGGGCCGCTGCGGTTCGGATTGCTGGCCGCATGCAGGCCCAGCACCTTGGCGCCCATCGCGTTGGCGATGTGCATCGGGCCGGAATCGGGCGTCATCACCAGGTTGGCGCGGGCCAGCAGGGCGGGCAGCTGCTTCAGCGTGTCCTTGCCTACCAGGTCCAGCGCCGGCGTGTGCAGCTGTGCCTGGATGGCGTCGGCCATGCTGCGCTCAAGTTCGCTGCGGCCGCCGCACAGCACCACCTGCCAGCCGCGCGTAACCGCGTGGTTGGCCACGGCGGCGTAGCGGTCGGCGTACCAGTTGCGGCGCACGTGGCTGGAGCACGGCGAGATCATCAGCACCGGGCGACCATCGTCGTGCCACTGCGCGGCGGCCCACTCATATGCCGACTGCGGCACGGCCAGGTCCCAGCTGACCTCGGTCTGGCGCAGGCCCAGCGGTTCGCAGAAGCTGCCGATGGCATCGAGCACATGGATGCCCGGACGGTCGGGAATGCGTTCGTTGATGAAAAGCCCATGCAGGTCCTTCGAGCGGCTGCGGTCGTAGCCGATGCGGCGCTCGGCCGGAATGAAGGCCGACAGCAGGTTGGCGCGGAACGCGACCTGCATCTGCAGCAGCGCTTCGAAGCGCCCCGGCGGCAGCTGCCTGCGCAGTTCCTTGACCCCGGCCATGCCGCTCTTCTTGTCGTAGGCATGGAAGGTGACGCCGGGCAGGCCGTCGAGCAGCTTGTGGCCGACCTTGTCGATGATCCAGTGGATCGGCGTGTCCGGGCGCGCGGCCTGCAGGGTACGCACCAGGGGCACCACGTGGGTGACATCGCCAAGTGCGGACAGGCGCAGGAGGCACAAGGAGGAGGACGCTGATGCCATGTGTTGTTAGACTCAATGAAATGGTCGCATTCGACGCCAATGAAGCGCTGACGCCATGCCGCGAGGGTCGCGGCATCGGGGCCATTCTGTTCGACCGCGAGCGGCTGCGGCAAGCCGAGATCGGCCTGTTCTCGCCCCAGCACTGGGGCAGCAGGGCCCAGCCGGTGGGCGAGGGCGGCCGCGGCAGCGCCTGGTTCGTCGATGCGCCGTTCGGTGCCAGCGTGCTGCGCCACTACCTGCGCGGCGGCATGGCGGCCCGTATCAGCCATGACCAGTACCTCTGGCGCGGCTCGGACCGGACCCGCAGCTTCGCCGAATTCCGCCTGATGCGCGCCCTGCGCGAGAAAAAGCTGCCGGTGCCACGGCCGATCGCCGCCTTCTACATGCGCGAGGGCCTGCGCTACCGGGCGGCGATCCTGATGGAGCGGATCGAGGGCGTGCGCTCGCTGGCCGACCGCGCACTGGTGGCCGGCCGGGGGGCTCCCTGGGAGGAGACAGGGCGCCTGATTGCCCGTTTCCATCGTGCCGGCCTGGACCATGCCGATCTCAACGCGCACAACATCCTGTTCGATGGCAGCGGTCATGGCTGGCTGATCGATTTCGACCGCGGCGTGATCCGCATCCCGGCGACCGCCTGGCGCGAGCGCAACCTCAAGCGCCTGCTGCGCTCGCTGATCAAGCTGCGCGGCGAGCGCAGCGTGGAAGACGTGCAGAAGGACTACGCGCGGCTGCGCCGTGCCTATGACATGGCCTGGAACCGGGGCACCTGATGGACTGGACGTTGCGTTTCCTCGGCGTCGGCAATGCGTCGGCGGTCGAGCTGGGGTCGCCGATGTCGGTGATCGAGCGCGATGGGCGTCCATGGCTGACCATCGATTGTGGTGGCGAAGGCCTGACCGCGTTCAAGGCGCACTACGGGCAGATGCCGCAGGCGCTGTTCGTCACCCATGTGCACCTGGACCACGTGGCCGGCTTCGAGCGCCTGTTCGTGGATACCTTCTTCAATGCGCACCGGCGCGGCAAGGTGCGCCTGTACGTGCCCGCCACGGTGGTGCCGCTGCTGCACAAGCGCATCGGGGATTACCCGAACGTGCTGGCCGAGGGCGGTGCGAACTTCTGGGATGCCTTCCAGCTGATCGTGGTGGGCGAGGCGTTCTGGCACGAGGGCGTGCGCCTGGAAGTGTTTCCGGTGCGCCACCACTGGCCGGAGACGGCCTATGGCCTGCGCCTGCAGGGCGCGCTGACCTGGAGCGGCGATACCCGGCCGATTCCGGAGATGCTGGCACGCTTCGCCAGTGACAACGAACTGATCGCTCACGATTGCGGCCTGCACGGCAATCCCTCGCATACCGGCGTGGACGATCTGGAGCGTGAGTACAGCGCCGAACTGCAGGCGCGGATGATGCTGTACCACTACGCCAGCGCGGCCGATGGTCTGGCGCTGGCTGCGCGTGGGCACCGCGTGGCGCAGCCGGGGCAGTGCGTGCCGCTGGCGAGCCCGACCGCCCCGCACGTGCTGGCCCAGGACCCGCCGTGAGGGGTACCGGCCAGCCCGCAGATGCGGCGTTGGCTGCCGGGCTGGAGGCGCTGGAGCGCGCACTGCATGCGCCGCAGGTGCGTGCCGACCGCGAGCAACTGGCCGCATTGCTGGATGAGGATTTCAGCGAGATCGGCAGCTCTGGCCAGTGCTACGACCGTGCGGCCGCGCTGGTGGAGATTCCGCTGGAGCGTGCCCAGGTGCAGATCGAATCGGAGCAGTACGCCGTCTGGCTGCTGTCGCAGGACCTGGCCCAGGTGCGCTACCGCAGCCGCCATCACCTTGATGGGCAGCTGCAGCACTGGGTGCTGCGCAGTTCGCTGTGGCGCCGGCACGGGGACAGATGGCGCATGGCGTTCCACCAGGGCACGCCCGAGGCAGGGTAGCGCGGCGCCATGCCGGGCCAAGAATGCGAAGCCGGGGTCAGATCCCTCTGCCATGCAAAGGGATCTGAGCCCAGTGCGGAAAAGGCGGTGGCCCCGCCGGCTGACCTCGGCGCCCGCGTCGATCGATACCGTTGCTGCCTTCCGGCCCTGGCGGGGTTTTCGACCTAGCGTCGCGAGGGGCCGACGGGGCCACCATAGAGACGTTGGCCGCCCGGTGGGCGGCCAGTTCACGGATCAGGGGAAACAGCGCGCGGCGCGCCGGAGACCACAGCCGGACTGCACATCGGGCTGGCCGATGGCAGACGCGCATTCTAGCGCAGACGGGCCCATCGACGCCAGCTTCATGCACTGAATCGGCTGTAACCCGCTCCCGGCGGCAGCGGCCGGTACCCACCCCCGTTGCTAGAATGCCGGCCAGGAGGAACGACCTCCCCCACATCGGGAACCAATGACCAGGACGGCCTGGCCCTACCAAGAGGAGGGCCGTCATGGCCTGGATCTATCTGTTGTTTGCCGGCCTGCTGGAAATCGTCTGGGCCGTGTCCATGAAGCAGTCCGAAGGCTTCACCCGGCTCACCCCCACCGTGGTCACCATCATCGGCATGATCGCCAGCTTCTGGTTGCTGGCGGTGGCCATGCGCAGCCTGCCGCTGGGAACCGCCTATACGATCTGGACCGGCATCGGCGCGGTCGGGGCGTTCGTGGTTGGCATTGTGTTCCTGGGCGAGCAGGTCAGCCCGATGCGGATCGGTGCGGCGGTGTTGATCGTTTCCGGCCTGGTGCTGATGAAACTCTCCAGCAGCTGAATTTATTTACTCATGGCGGGGAATGGATTCTCCGCCACATGCAGCAATATGCATTTTCGGCAAAACCATTTTGTCCGCCCCTGTTATTTGACGCACGTCATAAAAATAGCGCGCGTGATTCACATGCCGCTGGCACCGTCGGTCGCACAGTGCCGCCATTCGTCGGGCGAAATCGGGGAGTTTTCGGCTTGACGGACGCGCTGGCGCACCTGTCCCCGGGTGCGATCGCGTGAAGATGTGAAGATTTTCAGGAGTTAATGCCTTCAGGCCTTGTTCCCGTTGGGGGAGCCGGGGTGGGCCGCATTGTCTCCAAAAAACCTGCCAGCTGTGCCATCCGGTCTTTTCATGGAGATTTACCGATGAACCGCATTTACCGTCTGGTTTTCAATCGTGCCCTTGGGGTAATGCAGGTTGCTTCGGAGGTCGCCCAGAACCCCGGCGGAAGCGCGGTCAGCGCAGGGCGGGTGCCGCGATTGCGGGCGCACCAGCTGGCGGCGGCTTTGGCCGCCACACTGGCCAGCGGATCGGCATTCGCAGCGTGCACGGGCACCACAACCGTAAACTGCGACAGCACCACCAGCATCAACAACTACTCCAACGCGACCAACGGCCTCACGCTGAACATCGACGCGGGTGCATTGCTGCGTACGCCGCCGATTGTAGGCGGCGGCAACGCAGCAACGCTGACCGGCGACAACGTGACGGTCAACAACAATGGCACGATCGATCCGAGCTCGATCATCCTCGCCTCGCCCGGCCTGGTCATCGGCAATGGTTCTGCCAACAACAGCGCGATCGTCGTCAACAACAACGCCAGCGGACAGATCAAGGGTGTCGTCAACATCGCAACGCTGTTGGGCTTCGGTGGACAGGCGCTGGTGGCACAGAATGTCAACGGCACCACCACCATCAACAACGCCGGCCTGATCAGCACGTCGCTGATCGGTGCAGGCAGCGTTTCCGACGCGACCACGGTGGTGACCTATGGTGGTGCAGCCGCCAATGTGGCCAACACAGGCACCATCGACGGACGCGTCGGCCTGGGTGCTTCTGGCGGTAACACGTTCCTCAATGCGGGGGCGGTCAGTGGCAGCGTTCACCTGGGTGATTCAACCGGCGGCAACACCTTCACCGCAGTGTCGGGTTCCAGCGTTGTGAGCGGCGGCGGCAGCGCTCTTGCCGGCGTGATTACCGGTGTCACCGGGGTAAAGGTTGCGGCTGCGGGATCGGTCGACGCCGGTACCGGCAGTGGTGCGGCCAACAACACGCTGGTGTTGCAGAACGTCGTCAGCGGTCCGGGGTCCGGCACCGGCGGAGCGGTGACCACGCTGGGCTGGAACCAGTACCTCAACTTCCAGAAGCTCACCGTCAACAGCGGCACCTGGAACCTGCAGGGTGCGTGGGCGGGTGCAGGTACGACCACGCTCAATGATGGCCTGGTCAATTTCAACAATGCCGGTTCCTTCGGCACAGGGCTGTTCACCGCCAACGGCGGTGCCATCGCCTCCGCCACGGCCGGTCTGAACCTGGCCAACGCTTTCAGCCTTGGTGGCAATCTGTCCCTGGCAGGGACCAATGCGTTCAGCCTGGGGGGCTTGCTGTCCGGTACTGGCGGGCTGACGGTCAACAACACCGGCATCGTTACTCTCGGCGGCGCAAACCTGTTCTCCGGCGGCGTCAACCTCAATGCCGGCGGCCTGGTACTGGGCAATGCCGGTGCACTGGGCAGCGGCAACCTGACCGTGGGTGGCAGCGCTTCACTGGATACGACGGCGGGCTTCACCCTGGGCAACAATCTGGTGATCAATGGCGGGGGCTCGCTGAACCTGCTCGGCAGCAATGCGTTGTCATTGAACGGTTCGATCTCCGGTGCCGGCAACCTGACCAAGAGCGGCGCCGGCACCCTCACCTTGAACGGCGCCAATGCGCTGACCGGCAGTTTCAACCTGGCCGGAGGCGCGTTGGCGCTGGGCGCGGGCGGCAGCCTGTCACCCACCGGTGCGATCACGGTCGGCGTCGGTACCACCCTGGACCTGTCGGCGGCCGCCAACCAGACCATCGGTTCGCTGGCGGGCCTCGGCGGTTCGGTCAACCTGGGCAGCCACACGCTCACCCTCGCGGGGCTGGGCGATACCAGCTACAGCGGCACGTTCGCCGCAGGCACGGGTGGCCTGGTCAAGCTGGGCACCGGCGTGCAGACCTTGTCGGGCGTGAACAACCTCAGTGGCGGCGTGGCACTCAACGGCGGCGGCCTGCTGCTGGGCAATGCTGCTGCGCTGGGCAGCGGTGCGCTCAGTGTCGGCGGCAACGTGACGCTCGATGGAACCACGGGGGCGCTTGCACTGGCCAACGCGGTCAACCTCGGTTCGGGTGCCAGCCTCAATCTGCTCGGCAACCAGGCGTTGACGTTCAACGGCGTGATCGGTGGCGCCGGTGGCCTGGTCAAGAGCGGTGCGTCGTCGCTGACGCTCAATGGCGCAAACACCTTCGGCGGCGGCGTGGCGTTCAATGCCGGCAGCCTGGTGCTGGGCAACGCTGGAGCACTGGGAACCGGTGCGCTGAATGTTGGTGGCGTGGTGTCGCTCGACACCAGCGCGGCGCTTGCGGTCGGCAATGGCATCACGCTGGGCGCGGGTGGCTCGCTCAATGTGCTGGGCTCGAACGCATTGACGCTGGGCGGCGCCATCGGTGGCACCGGCAGCCTGGTCAAGAACGGTGCCGCCACGCTTACGCTGGGTGGCGCAAATACCTTCACCGGCGGCCTGGCGATCAATGCCGGCAAGGTTGCGGTGGGCAGCGGCGGAAGCCTGGCCGCCGGCGGTGCGGTCAGCCTGGCCGGCGTTGGCGCGGACCTGGACATCTCGCTCGGCGGCAACCAGACCATCGGCGCGCTGTCCGGTATTGCCGGCAGCACGGTGACGCTGGGCAGCAGCACGCTCACCTTCGGTGATGCCACCAACCAGACGTTCGCCGGCGTGATCGGCGGCACCGGTGGCCTGATCAAGCAGGGCACCGGCGTGCAGACGCTGAGCGGCGCCAACACCTTCAGTGGCGGCGTGAATCTGACGGCGGGTGGCCTGCTGCTGGGCGACAGCAGTGCGATCGGCAGCGGGGCGTTGACGGTCAGTGGCAACGGTTCGCTGGATGCCACGACAGCGCTGAACCTGGGCAATGCGATCAACCTCGGCGCGGTCCTGACCCTGCCGGGCAGCCAGAACCTGGCCCTGGCCCTGGCCGGCAACATCACGGGCACCGGCAGCCTGGTCAAGAACGGCGCGGCGACACTGACCTTGAACGGTACCAACACCTTCAGTGGTGGACTGAACGCAAACGCTGGCGCCCTGCTGCTGGGCAACAGCGGCGCACTCGGCACGGGGACGCTGGGCATCGGTGGCAACGTCTCGCTCGACGGCAGTGCGCCGCTGAACCTGGGCAACAACGTGGCACTGGGTGCAGGCGCCGCGTTGTCGCTGCCGGGTTCGCAGTCGATCACGCTGGGTGGGGTGGTGTCCGGTGCGGGCAGGCTGGTGAAGAACGGTGCCACCACCTTGACCCTCAATGGCGCCAACAGCTTCGGTGGCGGGCTGACCGTCAACGGCGGCGGCCTGCTGCTGGGCAATGCCGGCGCGCTGGGCACCGGTGCATTGTCGGTGGGGGCCAATACCACGCTGGACAGTTCGGTGGCGCTGGACCTGGCCAACAGCGTCAACCTCGGCGCCGGTGCGGTGCTGGATCTGCTGGGCAGCCAGAACGTGTCGCTGGGGGGCGTCATCAGCGGCACCGGCGGGCTGGTCAAGAACGGTGCGGCGACACTGGCGTTGAATGGCGCCAATACGTTCAGCGGGGGCGTCGGGCTCAACGCGGGCGTACTGCAGCTTGGCAACGCACAGGCGCTGGGTACCGGCCAGCTGGACGTGGGCGGCAACGCTTCGCTGGATGCCACTGCGGCGCTTTCGGTGGGCAACACCCTCGGCCTCGCCGCCGGCGCCAACCTCACCGTGCTGGGCAGCAATGACCTGACGCTGACCGGTCCGGTGTTCGGCGCCGGCGGGCTGATCAAGGATGGCGCGGCGCGCCTCACGCTGTCTGGCGCCAACACGTTCGGGGGTGGCACCACCGTCAACGCCGGCACGCTGGCGCTGGGGGCCGGTGGCAGCCTTGCCGCGGCCGGTGCGGTGGATCTTGCCGGCGCCGGTGCGACGCTGGACATCTCCGCAGCCGGTGCCGCGCAGACCATTGGCGCACTCAACGGCGTCGCAGGCAGCCAGCTGGCGCTGGGCGCGCAGTCGCTGACCTTTGGCGGCGCCGGCAACGGCAGCTTTGCCGGCGTGATCGGTGGCACTGGCGGCCTGGTCAAGACGGGTACCGGCGTGCAGACGCTGTCCGGTGCCAACACCTTCAGTGGCGGTGTTGCACTCAACGCGGGTGGCCTGATCCTCGGCAATGCCAGCGCGCTCGGCACCGGTGCGCTGGGCATCGGTGGCACCACCACGCTGGACAGCACGGTGGCGTTGAACCTGGCCAATGCAGTGAACTTCGGTGCGGGCACGCAGCTGACGCTGGGCGGCAGCAACGATGTCACGCTCGGTGGCGTGGTGGCCGGCAATGGCAGCCTGGTCAAGAACGGTACGGGCCTGCTGACCCTCAACAACACCAACACCTTCGCTGGCGGCCTGACCCTGAACGGTGGTGGCCTGGTCGTCGGTGCGGATGGTGCGCTTGGTACCGGCGCGCTGGCGGTGAATACCAGCACCACGCTGGATGCGGGCGCGGCAGTGACGCTCGGCAATGCGGTCACGCTGGGCTCGGGCGTTGCACTGACGGTGCCGGGCAGCAATGCGCTGACGCTGTCGGGCGTGGTCGGCGGCAATGGCAGCCTGATCAAGAACGGCGCTACCACGCTGACGCTGTCCGGTGCCAACACCTACACCAGCGGTACCACCATCAATGCCGGCACGCTGGCGCTGGGCACGGGCGGCAGCCTGGCTGCGGCGGGTGACGTCACGTTGGGGGCGGGCGCCGGCTTCGATATCTCCGGTGCCGGCAGCAGCCAGACCATCGGCGCACTCAATGGTCTGGGCGGCAGCACGCTGGCGCTGGGCGGAAACTCATTGACGTTCGGTACGGCCGGCAACGCCGCGTTCGACGGCGTGATCAGTGGCGGCGGGGGGCTGGTCAAGGTGGGCGCGGGCGTACAGACGCTGTCCGGTGCCAACACCTTTGGCGGCGGCGTGACCCTCAATGCAGGCGGGCTGGTACTCGGCAATGACGCGGCGCTGGGCACCGGTGCATTGACGGTCGGCGGTGCTGCCACGCTGGATACCACCGGCCTGGCAACGCTGGCCAACAACATCGCGCTCAACGCCGGGCTGACTGTGCTCGGGACCAACGCACTGACGCTCAACGGCGTCCTTTCCGGTGCCGGCAGCCTGACCAAGAACGGCAGCGCGACGCTGACCTTGAATGGCATCAACAGCTATACCGGTGGCACCAACATCAACGCCGGCACGCTGGCGCTGGGGGCCGGTGCCAGCCTGGCGGCGAGCGGTACCGTGAACCTCGCCACAGGTGCCACGCTGGATCTGTCTGCCGGCAGCGGCACGCAGGTGTTCGGAACCCTGGTCGGCAACGGTACGGTGAACCTCGGCGCCAACTCGATCGAAGTCGGCGGCGCCACCAATGGCACCTTCAGTGGCTCGATCGCAGGCACGGGTGGCCTGACCAAGGTCGGTACGGGCATCGAGACGCTGACCGGTGCCAACACCTACACCGGCGGCACCTTCATCACTGCCGGTACGCTGGCGATTGGTCCGGGCGGCAGCCTTGCAGCCACCGGCGCGGTGACGCTGAGCGCTGCAGGCACCGGCTTCGATATCTCCACCGCAGGTGCCAACCAGACCATCGGCTCGTTGAACGGCGTGGCGGGCTCGACGGTGAGCCTGGGTGCACAGACGCTGACACTCGGTGGTGTGGGCAACAGCCTCTTCGATGGCGCGATTTCCGGCACCGGTGGCCTGGTCAAGAATGGCGCCGGCGTCCTCACACTGGGAGGCGCCAATCTGTTCAGTGGTGGCGTCGCACTCAACGGTGGTGGCCTGGTGGTCGGCAACAACGCTGCGCTCGGCAGCGGTGCGCTGGCAGTGGGCGGCAACGCGACGCTGGATGCATCGACAGGCGTCAACCTGGCCAACAACATCGGGCTCGCAGCGGGCGCGAACCTCGACCTGCTTGGCAGCCAGGCGCTGACACTGGGCGGTGTGATTTCCGGTACCGGCGGCCTGGTCAAGGACGGTGCGGCCACCGTGACCCTGAGCGGTGCCAACACCTACACCGGTGGTACCACCATCAACAACGGCACGCTGGCGATCGGCGCGGGTGGCAGCCTCGCCGCGACCGGCGCGGTGAACCTGGCCGGTGCCGGCACGTTCGACATTTCGGCGGGCAACCAGGCCATCGGCTCGCTGGCCGGCGTCGCCGGCAGTACGGTGGCGCTGGGTGGCAGCACGCTGACCCTGGGCGGCAACGTGGACAGCACCTTCAGCGGTGCGATCAGTGGCAACGGCGGTCTGGTCAAGAACGGCGCAGGCGTGCAGACGCTCAACGGCGGCAGCACCTTCAGTGGCGGCGTAACGCTCAACGCCGGCGGCCTGGTGGTCGGCAACAATGCTGCGCTGGGCACCGGTGCGGTGACGGTCGCAGGCGCTGCGACGCTCGATTCGAACACAGCGGTCACCCTCGCCAACAACTTCACCCTCAACAACGCGTTGACCGTCCTCGGCAGCAACAACCTCACCCTCAACGGCAACCTGAGCGGCACCGGCAGCCTGACCAAGGAGGGAGCCGCAACGCTGACCCTGAACGGCACCAACACCTACACCGGTGGCACCAACATCAACGCCGGTACATTGGCACTGGGTGCTGGCGCGAGCCTGCACGCCAGTGGCATCGTCAACCTGGCCTCGGGTGCGATCTTCGATCTGTCGGCGGGCAGCGGCACGCAGCAGTTCGGCACACTGGTCGGCAACGGTACGGTGAACCTGGGGGCCAACACGCTGACGATCGGTGATGCCAGCAATGGCACGTTCAGTGGTTCGTTGGCCGGCTCGGGTGGCCTGATCAAGGAAGGCTCGGGGACCCAGACGCTGACCGGCACCAACACCTTCACCGGGGGTACCACCATCAACGCCGGCACGCTGGCGATCGGCGCCGGTGGCAGCCTGGCGGCGACCGGTGCGGTGAACCTGGCCAATGCCGGTACCACCTTCGACATCAGCGCGGGTGGTGCGCAGGCGATCGGTTCGCTGGCAGGCGTGGCGGGTTCGACCGTTGTGCTGGGCGGCAGCACGCTGACCCTCAATGGCGTGGGCAATACCACGTTCGCCGGCACCATCGGAGGGGCCGGTGGCCTGGTAAAGAACGGCGCAGGCATCCAGGGCTTGACTGGCGTCAACGTCTTCACGGGCGGCGTGACCCTCAATGCCGGTGGCCTGCTGCTGGGCAACGACGGTTCGCTGGGCACCGGCGCGCTGACCGTGGGCGGCAACGCCAGCCTGGACGGCACCAGCGCGCTGACCCTGGCCAACACCGTGCAGCTGGCCAATGGCACGCTGACCCTGGCGGGCAGCAACGCGCTGACCTTGAATGGCCCGATCAGCGGCGCTGGCGGCCTGCTGAAAGATGGCGCGGCAACCGTCACCCTGGGCGGCGCCAGCACCTACACCGGTACCACCACCATCAACAGCGGCACGCTGGCGGTGGCGGCCGGTGGCAGCCTGTCCGGTGCCAGCACGGTGAACCTGTCCGGTGCCGGCACGTTGGACATCAGTGCCGGTGGCAGCCAGAGCATCGGTGGCCTGGCCGGCGTGACCGGATCCAGCGTGGTGCTGGGCGGTGCGACCCTGACCACCGGCGGCAACAACGGCAGCACCACCTTCGGCGGTGTGCTCAGTGGCACTGGTGGCCTGGTGCAGAGCGGCACCGGCACGCTGACCTTGAGCGGCGACAACGTCTATACCGGCGGCACCACCATCAATGGTGGCAGCACGCTGCAGATCGGCAACGGCGGCAGCACCGGCTCGGTGCTGGGCGACATCACCAACAATGGCAGCCTGGTCTACAACCTGGGCACGACGGCAACCGTGGGCGCGGTGGTCAGTGGCAGCGGCGGCCTGACCCAGGCCGGTAGTGGCACGCTGGTGCTGACCGGCAACAACACCTACACCGGCGGTACCACCATCAATGCCGGCGGCACGCTGCAGGTGGGCAATGGCGGTGCGACCGGCGCGATCGTCGGTGACATCACCAACAACGGTGCGCTGGTGTCCAACGTGGCCGGCAACACCTTGCTGGGCGGCACCATCAGCGGCACCGGTGGCCTGACCCAGGCCGGTGCCGGTACGCTGACCCTGACCGGCAACAACACCTATACCGGCGGTACCACCATCAATGCCGGTGGCACGCTGCAGGTGGGCAATGGCGGTGCCACCGGTGCGATCACCGGCAATGTCGCCAACAACGGCAGCCTGGTCTTCGACGTCGCGGGCAACACCACCGTCGGCGGCGCGATCAGTGGCAGTGGTGGCCTGACCCAGGCCGGCAGCGGGGTGCTGACCCTGGTCGGCAACAACGCCTACAGCGGCGGTACCACCATCAATGCCGGCGGCACGCTGCAGGTGGGCAATGGCGGTACAACCGGCGCCATCGCCGGCGACATCACCAACAATGGTGCGTTGATTTCCAACGTGGCCGGCAACACCGCGCTGGGCGGCACCATCAGTGGCAGTGGCGGCCTGACCCAGGCCGGCAGCGGTACGCTGCTGCTGACCGGCACCAACACCTACACCGGCGGTACCACCATCAATGCCGGTGGCACGCTGCAGCTGGGCAATGGCGGTGCGACCGGTTCGATCGTCGGTGATGTCACCAACAATGGCACGCTGCTGTCCAACGTGGCCGGCAACACCACGCTGGGCGGCACCATCAGCGGCAGTGGCGGCCTGACCCAGGCCGGCAGCGGCACGCTGACCCTGACCGGCAACAACACCTATACCGGCCCGACCACCATCAACGCCGGTGGCACGCTGCAGGTTGGCAATGGCGGCGCGACCGGTGCGATCGGCGGCAGTGTCGTCAACAACGGCAGCCTGGTGTTCAACGTGGGTGGCAACAGCACCGTCGGCGGCGCCATCAGCGGCAGCGGCGGCCTGACCCAGGCCGGCACCGGCACGGTGGTCCTGGCCGGCAACAACACCTATACCGGCGGCACCACCATCAACACCGGCGGCACGCTGCAGGTCGGCAACGGTGGCGCGAGCGGTGCGATCACCGGCAACGTCAGCAACAACGGCAGCCTGGTGTTCAATGTGGGTGGCAACAGCACCGTCGGCGGCACCATCAGCGGCAGCGGCGGCCTGACCCAGGCCGGCACCGGCACCGTGATCCTGACCGGCAACAACACCTATACCGGTGGCACCACCATCAACGCCGGTGGCACGGTGCAGGTCGGCAACGGTGGGGCCAGCGGCGCGATCACCGGCAACATCACCAACAACGGTGGCCTGGTGATCAACACCGGTGGCACCACCACGCTGGGCGGCAGCATCAGCGGCGGCGGCAGCATCGTGCAGGCCGGCCCCGGTGGCCTGAACCTCGGCGGCAACAGTGGTGGCTTCAACGGTACCGGCCAGGTCACCGGCGGCGGCCTGAATGTCACCGGCACCATCGGCGGCCAGTGGACCATCGGCAGCGGTACCACGCTGTCCGGCACCGGCACCATTGGTGGCACCGGCGGTGGCGTGACGGTGTCCAGTGGTGGCGTGCTGTCGCCGGGTAATGGCCCGGGCAACGGCAGCGGCACAGGCAATGGCACCGGCACGATCACCGTGGGTGGCAACCTGACCCTGTCGCCGGGCAGCACGCTGGGCATCGATCTGGGTGCCAGCGGCAGCGATACGGTACAGGTGGGCGGCAGCGCCAACGTGGGTGGCAGCACCGTAAAGGTGAACACCATCTCGCCGAGCACCAGCTACCAGCAGGGCCAGCAGTACACGGTGATCAACGCGGGCGGTGGGGTGAGCGGGCAGTTCGCCTCGGCGAACTCGCCGTCGGCCTTCCTGACCATCACCCCGGTCTACACCGCCAACACCGCCAACCTGCAGATCGACGTGGCGCAGACGGCGGCGTTCACCACCGTGGCCAACACGCGCAACCAGTACAACACCGCTGCGGCGCTGGACAGCCTGCCGCAGAGTGGCGCGGCGCTGGGCCTGTACAACACGGTGCTGCTGTATGACGCCAGCACTGCGCGCAGCGCATTCGACCAGCTCTCCGGCGAAGTGCACGTTGCCAGCCGCGCGGTGCTGCTGTACGACAACTACCTGGAAGAGGGCATCCGCCAGCGCCTGGGCAGTGAGCTGCCGACCGTGCGTGGTGAGCGTGCCTCGGCCTGGCTGGCCGGTAGCGGCAAGGTGTTCAAGCAGGATGGCGATGGCAATGGCGATGAGATCCGTTCCAATCGCAATGCGGTGATGGCGGGTGTGGACTGGCAGCTGGGTGAACACGTGGTGCTGGGTGCGGCGGCCGGCAACGAACGGCTGGATACGCGCCTGTACGAGCGCAGTTCGCGCGCCCGCCTGCGCGGCAACACGTTCGGCCTGTATGCACAGGGACAGTGGAACAACGGCTTTGCGGTCGGTGGCAGCGTGTCGCGCGGTGACTACCGCACGCGCACCACGCGTGAAGTGCCTCTGCTGGGCCAGACCCTGTACAGCCGCCAGGATTCGGACGTGACCATCGCCCAGGTCGAAGGCAGCTGGACCTGGACCCATGGCAGGACCCAACTGCAGCCGTACGTGCAGTTCACCCGGCACTGGGTCGACAGTGATCGTGCGCTGGAGCAGGGTGGCAGTGCCGCACTGGTGCTGGAAGGCGGCAAGGACACGCTCAACGTCAGCACGGTGGGCGTGCGGGGCCGCTGGGACGTGGGTAGCGGCGCGCGCTTCCCGGCGCAGCTGACCGTCGGCCTGGGCTGGCAGCATGCATCGGGTGACACCGATGTGGCCAGCCGCAACCGCTTCGCGGTCGGTGGCGATGCCTTCGATGTCTACAGCGCGGTGATGGCACGCAATGCGCTGGTCAGCCAGCTCGGCGTGGCGGTCGGCCTGGGTCGCAACAGCCAGCTGTCGATGTTCGTGCAGGGCCAGCACGGTGATGGCCGCCGCGATGTCGGCGGGCAGATCAACCTGCGGGTAGGCTTCTAAGCGGGGCGGGCCAGCGGTAGATCCACGCGCTGCGTGGATCTACCGGCGCGGAGGGAGTGAGACCTCCCGCGCCACGGTGTCGGCACTGCAACCACCTCGCTCAGTTCGCCGCATCCTGCGTGCGTCGCCGCAATCCGGCGGGCGGGTCGAACAGGCTCGACGGCACCTCATCGAATGTGACCTCGGTAACCCGCAGGCCGCGTTCGGTACGCTGGTTGCCGGTGCGTCCGCGGTAACCCAACAGCAGGCCCGTGCGGGTATCGATCCACAACGTGCCGGAGGTGGTGCCATCAGGGCCCTGCGCATTGTCATAGCGCCAGCCGGCAGCGAGGCGACCCAGGATGAACTCGCCGGGTGCGGGAGAGCAGCGCCCTCCGATCGTGTGGCATGGGGCGGCAGGATCGTACCAGTAGGGACCACTGGCGTCGGCGACCGGCAGCGTGTAGTTGCCGCGCTCGCTCACCAGCCATGCCCGGCCGCGCTGGCCCTGGGTGGTCAGCCATGCATCGGGCGCATTGTCGCCGCGGAAATCAATACGGATGGCAGGCCCGCGCAAACGGATCTCGACCTCGACCTCACCACCAGGCGAGCTTGGACCGAGTGGGCCCAGGCCATAAGCGCGTGCCAGCAATCGCGCCTGTGGAGGTTCGTTGTCAGCAGCGTCCGTGGATTGCGCGGCGACGGCCCAGGTTGCTGCCATCAACAGGCTGGCCAGCAGCACCTGCATGTCAGCGCGCCAGGTTGTTGCTGTCATGCACGGGGCTCTGCATGCGGACGATCGCGTAGGACTCGATCGGCATGCGGCGATGGCCGGTGATCGGGTCCTCGATCAGCATCGAGGCCGGGCGGAAGCTGTCGCCTTCGCTGACCAGGTCTGAAAGACCGGCAAT
The DNA here is from genome assembly GCF_059369255.1 of Stenotrophomonas sp. YJH_SMC_110. Taxonomy (NCBI): domain Bacteria; kingdom Pseudomonadati; phylum Pseudomonadota; class Gammaproteobacteria; order Lysobacterales; family Lysobacteraceae; genus Stenotrophomonas; species Stenotrophomonas sp. YJH_SMC_110. The sequence goes on from NZ_JCAFSM010000015.1 coordinate 16,619, forward strand.
CACCCGGTCGGCAAAGGGAACGATCAGGGGCATCGGATAGGTGACCTTGATCTTGAGGATGTTGGCGTCCTGCACGCTGACGCGGCTGCTGCCGACACGTGCATCGCGGAAGGCAAGATTGTCGTTCGGCAGCGCATAGCGCCCATCGAACTGGCGCTCGCGGAACTCGTTGTACGCCGCGCGGCTGGGTGAAATGACCTCGATCTTCGGTGACAGCAACGGGTTCTTCCACAGCAGGGCGACCTTGGCGCGGGCGGCGACGGCACCGGCGGCGTCCGGCGAGGTCGCGTACAGGGGAGCCATTGCCATTTCCAGTGCGCTGCGCATCTCGGAATGATTGACGCCACTGACCGCGCCGGCACGCGCGGCCTGCAGCGTGGCGAAATCCAGCAGCGACTTGGCGCGATAGATCAGGACGAACTGGAAGATGACCAGGATGAGGAAGACGAAGGCCGGAACCACGATGCAGAATTCAATCAGCGATTGCCCCCGCTGCTGGCGGATGGATGTGCGGATGTGCTTCATTGCAACGCCCTCGTGGATGGCGGTGCCGCAGGCGGAGAAGGGCACCATTGGAACGTCTCGCCCAGCACCGGAGCAATATGCCCGAGGCTGTCCACCGGCATTTCCAGCGTCGAGTAGGCGCCGCGGCACCAGGCGCCGCGCCATGGGCGCACGGCCTCGCGCCAGCCAACGGCGCGCTGATCGCGGTCCAGGAACAACAGGTCGAGTGGATACCCCATGGCCAGGGTGTGCACGCTCGAGCAGGGGGTTATCAGCAGGCCTTGCCCAGGCTGGAGTGGCGCGCGCAACAGCAGGCCGCGCAGCCGCTGGTGCCAGCGATCGGCATGCCAGACGCAGCTGAGCAACTGCTGGTGGTTGCGGATCAGGGCGCCGGTTCTCATGTGCGGGGACTCACAGGATGCCCTGCTGCTTCATCTGCAGGAAGATGAAGTAGGCCAGGACGACGAAGATCAGCGGGAAGAAGAACAGCACCAGCGGCAGCATCATTTTCACCGGCGCTTCCAGGGCCAGCTTCTCGGCGCGAAGGAAGCGCTCTTCGCGGCGCTGCATGGCCTGCGAGCGCAGTGTGTCACTCAGGCTGGCACCCACCCGGTCCGCCTGGATCAAAGCGCTGGTGAAGCTGGTCACCTGGGAAATGTCGGCGCGATCGGACATGCGCCGCAGCGCTTCGGCACGCGGAAGGCCGGCGCGCAGATCACGCAACATGCGCGAGAACTCCTGTGACAGCGGACCGGGTGGACCCTTGTCGACGGACTGTTCGATCGCACCGGTGATGTTCAGGCCCGCTTCGACGGCCATGGTGATGAAGTCGAGGAAGATAGGCAGGTCGCGGATCACATGCTTGGAGCGCGCTTTCCGCCGTTCGCCCAGCCACAGCGTGGGATACATCCACCCGAAGGGTGCGCCGAATGCCAGGGCCATCAGCACGGAGCCGACTCCGAACCGGCCCAGCAGGATGATGGTGAGCAACAGGAAGGTACTGGCCACGGCGGCGGAGACGATGCGTGCGCCATACAGTTCTTCCGGTGATAGCACGAAGTCCTGGCCGGCCGACTGCAGGCTGCGATGCGCGCGCTCCAGCTGTGCCGAGGACAGGCGCGGCCCGGCCAGGCGCGTAGCGACCGTAATCAGCGGCCACAGGATGCGCAGCAGCAGCGGCAGCGGATCCTGGTAGTTGCGCTGGTCCACCTCGACCGACTGCACCAGTCCGCGCAGCGCGAATGCAAGCAGCCCAACAGCGGCAGCGGCAAGCAGTGCGACCAGGATGAGCAGGGCGTTCATATATCGATCGTCATGATTTTGCGGCACATGCGGTAGCCGAGGTATTCCAGTACCCCGATCAGGGCCATGACGCACCAGCCGATGAAGGTGTGGAACATGGGGTTCATCGTTTCTGGATAGAACAGCACGAGGAAGCCGACAAGGCCGGCTGGCAGCATCGCCATGACGATGCCCTGCAGGCGCCCCTGCGCGGTAAGTGCCTTGACCTTGCCTTCCATGATGAGCTTGCGCCGCAGCGTTTCGGCGAGCGTGGAGAGGCTCTCGGCGAGATTGCCACCAACCTCGCGCGAAATGCTGACGGCGGCCACGAACAGCTTCACGTCGGCAATGGGCACGCGGGCGGCGAAGTTGTCCAGCGCCTCCTCCGTGCGCACGCCCATGTGCTGCTCGCGCAGTACCAGTGCCAGCTCCTGGGCCAGCGGAGGCAGGCCGTCATGGGCCAGTGCTTCCAGCGCAGGATTGAAGCCGACGCCGGCCTTGAGGCTGCCGGCCAGCATCAGCAGCCCGTCGGGCAACTGCTGCTGGATCTGGTCGAGGCGGCGCTGCTTCAGCCAAAGGTAGATCTTGCGTGGCGCTATGGCCAGCAGGATCAGGGCCAGGATCGGCAGCAGCAGGTTGCCGCCGGTGACGATCCACAGCAGCACGGGAATCGCCAGCAGCATCAGGACATTGGTCCTGAACAGCACGCGCGGGTCGACGAACAGGAACATGTCGGCCAGATTGACCCGCGCCTGGTCCATGAAGTTGGCGCGGTAGCGGTCCATGAAGCCGGAGCTGGCACGCGCCAGCACCAGCACCGAGCCCGTCACGCAGGCAAAACACAGCAGGGCGATCAGCAGGATGTCACTCATTCCGCCGTCCCCCGGTACGGAAAATGTCCAGGTCAACGGCGACGCCGCGCTCGGCAAGCTCTTCATAGAACTCCGGCACTGCACCGGTCGCGACGAACTCGCCCACCACCTTGCCATCGCGTCCGGCAGTGGAGCGTGCCTTGAACAGGAACACATCCTGCAGCTGGATGGTTCCGCTTTCCATGCCCGTCAACTCAGTGATGTGGCTGACCTTGCGCGAACCGCAGGGGAAGCGCTTCTGGTGCACGATCAGGTCCACTGCCGACGAGATCTGTTCGCGCACCACCGTCATCGGCAGCTCCATGCCGGACATCATGACCATCACTTCCAGGCGCGACAGCGCCTCGCGCGGATTGTTGGCATGGGCGGTGGTCAGCGATCCTTCGTGGCCGGTGTTCATGGCCTGCAGCATGTCCAGTGCTTCGCCGCCGCGGCACTCGCCGACCACGATGCGGTCCGGGCGCATGCGCAGCGCGTTGCGCACCAGGTCGCGGATGGAAATATGGCCCTTGCCTTCCATGTTGGGAGGACGCGCTTCCAGGGCAACCAGGTTGGGCTGGACGAGCTTCAGTTCGGCCGCGTCCTCGATGGTGACGATGCGATCGGTATCGGGAATGAAGTTGGAAAGGATGTTGAGCAGGGTGGTCTTGCCGGAGCCGGTGCCGCCGGTGACGACGATGTTGCGCCGTTCGCGCACCGCAACGATCAGGAATTCCAGCATCGGCTGGCTGAGCGAACCGAAGGTGAGCAGGTCCTTTCCTTCCAGCTTGCGCTTGGCGAACTTTCGGATGCTGATGCTCGGGCCGCGCAGCGCCACCGGCGGAATGATGGCGTTGACGCGGGAGCCATCCTTCAGTCGCGCGTCGACCATCGGCGAGCTTTCGTCGATGCGGCGACCGAGGGGCGTCACGATGCGCTCGATGGCTGACAGCACCGCGCGGTCACTGGTGAAGACAATGGGGGACCGTTCGATCCGGCCCGCACGTTCAATGAAGATCTGGTCGTGCGCGTTGACCATGATTTCCGTCACCGTCGCATCGTCGATCAGGTCTTCCAGCGGGCCCAGGCCGATGGCCTCATCGAGCACCTCCTTGGCCAGCCTGCGTGGGTTGATCGTCTTGGGCAGCTCGGAGAACTCCCGTTGCATCACCTCATCGATCAGCTTGATCGTGGCGTTGCGCAGCGACTCATCGTCCATGCTGCGCACGTCAAGCCGGCGCAGGTCCATCTGCTTGACCAGCGAGGCATGCAGCTTTGCACGATAGACCGCCATGTCCGGTGGCAGCTGCTCCGGCCGCGCCAGCTGGCGTTCGCTGGATGGCTGCGCCGGTGCGGGTGCCGGTGCGGGCGTGGCGTCCACCGGTACATCGTTGGCCGCGCCCGCATTGAAACTTCCAGCATCGGCGGTGGGTTCGGCCGGCGGGTCGTCGTCCACCACCTGCAGCAGGTAGTCGCCGATCTGCACGCGGTCACGGCTGGTGAGCGGGCCACGGCTGCCTTTGACCTGTTCGCCATTCACCAGTACCGGCGAGCGGCCTCCCAGGCTCTCGATGAAGATGCCCTGGTCCTCGCGCTTCAGCGCCGCATGGCGTTGGGCGATGCTCCAGCCCTGCAGCACCACCAGGTTGCCGTCGCCACGGCCGATCCCGCATTCACGGTGCAGGCAGCGGACACGTCGCTGGTCGCGGTTGGGTGTGTCGATGAGGATGTTGAACATGCGACGGCTCCGGTCACTGCACGAAATCTTTGTTCCGGCGCGGCATGGCCTGCTGGCCGCGCTCCTGGATCTGTCGCGCACGCTCCAGGCCATCGAGGTTTTCCTGCGAGCCCGGCGTCACCACGCGCGGAGTAACGAACATCACCAGCTCGGTACGGTTGCCACGGAAGCCATCGGAGCGGAACAGCTTTCCGAGGATCGGGATATCGCCCAGCAGCGGCAGGCGCTTGGCATCCTGCTGCGCGCTGGAGTCGATCAGCCCGGAGATGACGATGGTTTCCCCTGCGTGGACGTTGATTTCCGACTCGGTGCGGCGGGTGGTGAAGCCAGGCACGCCCTGCACGGTCACCGTCGGATCGACGCGGCTGACCTCAGCCAGGATGCGGGTGGAGATGTCCTGGTTGAAGTTGACCAGGGGCTCGATGTCGAGCTTGATGCCGTATTCCTTGTAGTCGACCGTGACCTGGCCGAAGCCCTGCGGAACCGGGATCGGCACTTCGCCGCCGGCCAGGAACTTGGCCTGCCCGCCGCTGCGGGCGCTGAGTTGGGGCGAGGCAAGCAGGAACGCCTTGCCCTTGTTCATCATCAGGTTGATCGCCGAGCCGATCTGCGTGGCGATGCCAAAGAAGGCCTGGGTTCCCTGCAGCTTGTTCGGCAGCAGCACGCCGTTGGCCGGGCTCTGCTCGGGGTTGATGCGGTAGTAGTTGTTGTTGGTGAAATCCTTGACGATGCCCGCCACCGGGCCACGGATGACGTTGTCCCACTGGATGCCGAGTTCTTCCAGCGCATTGGTGTCGAATTCCATGATCTTCACGTCCATCTGCACCATCGGGCGCATGCCCACCGGGTCGGCGGTAGTGAAATTCAACACCGTCGGGTAGATCTTCTGTATCGCATCGATGCGGCTGCCGATGCCCGGGTTGATGTCCTGGCCGGTAATGACCACACGGTCGGCGACCGCATGCACATTGATCTTTTCCACGTCGGCCAGCAGGGTACGGATGGTCTCGGCCAGGCTGACGGCATCGTTCTCGGAGATGTCCACCTGCACCTGCAGCTGCTTGCCGTTCTGCAGCCACAGGTGAACCGTGGTGGAGCCGGGCTTCATGCCCATCATGATCAGGTCGCGCGGGCCGACGTTGGTGACCTCGAGCATCTCGCCACTACCGACGGCCACGCGCTTGAGCCCGCTGGGCAGCGTGTAGACGGCGGCCTGGCCGGCATAGATCCGGGCGCGGGTGGGCAGTGGCACCGCGGGCATGGCCGACGCGCTGGTGCGATAGGCGGGATCGGGAACCGGCGCCGGGAAGGCGCTCTGCCCACCGGGTACCGGTGCATGGTTGGTGTTGGGCTGCGGTTGCGCCTGGACAGCAGGGCGCGGTGCGGCCATGACCGGTACCGGGGTCAGCTGGGTGCCGGTGGTCTGTGCCACGGCCAGCAGTGGCGAGGTGACAACAGCGATGGCCGCAGTGGCGGCGATGAGGCTGCGGATTCCATTATTGCTGCGCATTCGTCGACCCTTTGCCCCCAATGATGAATTGCACGCCAACACGACCCTGCGTGCCGTTGCCGAGCAGTTCCCTCTGCGTCATGCCACTGAGGCCGAACGCACCACGATCCTCCACCTGGCGAAGCATCACCCGCATCGAACCGGCCTTGGCGGCGACCGTGAGTCGCTGCGCCTGTGCCGGTGTCAGTTCCAGAGTGATGTTCGAATAGCCCTGCTGGTCTTCCGAGGCCGGCGTTTCGCCGACGCGGTTGCCGGTTGCCAGAACGTTGATGTCCTCAAGCAGCGGCAGCACCCGGGCACCGGTCTGTTCCTGCTCGACGGTGAGCAGGATGTCGACGTGATCTCCGGGAGCAATCATGCCGGAGATCGAGTTCGTCTCGTCCACCTGGAGGGTGTAGCCCACGTTGCCCTTGGCGATCACGCGCGAGAACTGGTCGTACAGCGGTACCAGTGCACTGGCACCCAGCGGTGCACCTTCGCGGATCGGCGCGCGCAGCATGCGGCCGCTGTACTCGGACACATTGTCCGGCGTGATCGCATCGGCAGGCGGCAGGTCGGCGGGGACTTCGCGCACTGCAAGGTCGGCAACGGTGACAATGCTGCCCGGCTCCATGTCGGTCTTGGGCACGGCTACCGGCACCATTTCCACCGGCGGAGCGGCACGCTCGTTCACTGCCTTCTGCACGTAGCGCACGGCGACCAGGGCCGCGAACAGGCCGAGCGCGAGGGCGATGATGATGAAGACGACGTTGCGGTTGGCTTTCAGCGGGAGCGCCTTCATACGACTCCCATCGACAGCATATAGGTGAACCCCTGGTACGCCTTGCGCAGTGAATCGATCAGCTCGAGCACGATGTTCGGCTCGGCGACCAGGACCAGGACACCGACGGAAGCGACCACGGCGTACTCGATCAGTGCGGCCCCGCGCTGGCGGCGTAGGGACGTGGGAATGCGTTTTCTCATGGCGGTGGTCTCAGTGCTGCGACTGGTTGACGACAATCGAGGTTCCCTGCTCGTGCCGGTTGAAGGTCATGGTCATTTCCTGGCTGCCCTTGCTGTAGCGGACAACGCACTGCAGCGCGATCATCGAACACCCCGCAGGGCCGGAACTTCGGCTCCAGCCGTCCGCAGGGAGGCGGCTGGCATAGAAGGCATCGGTCTGGAACGGAGACAGCGTGCTTTCCATGGACAGGCTGCGCCCGGGCGTGTCCAGGTAGGTGATGTCATTGATCACCTGCGTCCCGGACGGTTTCGGGAAATCGGCGCCGGCCGCGGCATCGGGCTTGCGCTTGAGCAGGCGTGTAATGCCGATCTGTGACTGGCTGCCACTGCCCTTGGCCGATACCTCGATGGTCACGTAGTACTCGCCGTGTGCGTGGCCGATCACGGTCTTGCCGCCGACCTCGTTGATCACGGTCTGCCCGGGCCATTCGCGGTTGTAGTAGCTGACGATGGACGACACCGGCAATGCGGACGTGAAGCGCGAGATGCGCATGGGCAGGCCGTTGTAGAGCATGTCCTTGGCCACCCACTCGCTCTGCGCGCCCTCGGGCTCGGGAATGTCCGGCCAGGACGCGGCCAGCGCAGGCCAGGCGAACAGCAGCGCGGCCAGTGCCGCCAGCAGGTCAACGCGACGGCGCATAGGCAGGCAACTTGTCGACAGGCACCACGTCGGGCGCGATGTAACCGGGATCAAGCCTGCTCAGCGTCCCGATCATCGGGATGCCGGAGAGGCCGTCAAACGCCTTGGCGATGCCCGCCATGTGCTGGGATGGCACCAGTGGCTTGACCTGCGCGATCACCGAGCGTGACGAGTTGACCTTGAGCCCGGAACCGGCTGCATTCCAGGGGTCGGCCAGCACCACATGGGTGGCCTGCAGCTTCAGGCCCAGCGAATCGAAGGGTTCCAGATAGGCGGCAGCACTGCCGTTGGCACTTTTCAGATCCTGCACATCCAACCGCAGCTGGGCCTGGGTCAGGCCGTTGCGGTTGGGCGGGAACGAACCGAACATCGAGGTCACGTCGCCGATCTTCTTCATCATGCCGCCTGCCGACGTGCTGGTGTAGGAGACCAGGGCGAGGTCACCGCGCCGCACCAGCGGCTGGTTGGAGAAGGTATTCATCAGGACGTCGCCGACGGCGGCATCGCGTGCGCCGGTCTGCGCCTGGCTGACGATGGGATCGTTGGCACGCCCGAAATAGCGGTCGACGGCAAGATCGCGCTGGCGGCCGCTGGCCGGCAGCTTGTAGTCCGGCGATACGGTGGCTTCCCAGGCGATCGCGCGCGCGGCCTGCTGGGTGGCCTGGCGGGCGTGGATGTACTTGGCCAGGATCGGGATCAGCAGGAAGATCGGCACCAGCACGGCGCAGAGCACGGCGACTTCGGTGAGACTCTGGCCGCGCTGGCGACGCGCGCCGCGGAATGGGCGTTCCCTGTCCATGGCTACCTCAGCAGGTCATCGTTGGGAGGACGGTTCGCGCGGTACCTCGAGGTCGCCGCGTTCAAAGGGTTGGCCCACCGTCATGCGCTGCGTGGTCAGGCGGGTGCCATTGCCGTCGAGGGGTTCCTGCTCCAGGACAATGGCGTAGCGGCTCGGCCGGTAGTCGTTCAGTGCACCGGGGGTGAAGCCCCAGCTGGCACCAGCCGACCACACGCACTGGCTGAACCGTCCGTTCTCGTCCTTCCACACGTTGCACGGCTGGCCAGCGACCCTGCGGTTGCCCGCGCGCTGGAAGCCCGGAGAGGCGCTGCCTTCGTCGGCTTCGGCGGCAAAGCGGGTGAGCCCGTCGCTGTCGGCGGGGGACTGGCTACGCTCTCCCGTTGCCAGATCGACCTGCTCCACGCCGGAGGCGCTCTGGGTCTCCTGCAGGCCGGTGGCCTCCAGCCGGAACTGGCAGCTGGTCGCAGGGCCATCGTTGAGCAGGCGCCATTCGCGGGTACGGAACACTTCCTCTTTGCTGGAAAGCCAGGCTTCGTAACGAACGGTTCCCAGGCGGGCGACATCGGCGTCATCCAGTGCGCGGGTCGGCAATCCTGCCGCCTGGCAGTCGCTCAGTGCCTGCTGGTAGCTGGTGCGCGCCGCGTTGCGTCCATCCACCAGGGTTTCGGCAATCTGGTCAAGATGGATGCCCGGCATGTTCCTGGCAGTGGCGGGCTCGCCGTTGTCCGCCGCGCTGCCACAGCCGCTGATCAGCAGTGTGGCGATCGACAGGTACAGGCGATTGAAAACAGCAAACGTCATGGCATCAAGGCTCCGGCTGCCGCCAGGGCAGCCTTGGTGGTGGCATCGGTCTTGACCAGTCGTGCCTGCCAGTAAGGGCTGAACAGGTTTCCGGTTTCACGCTTGCGGTCATCGCGGCTGAACATGCGCAGCTGCACCGGGCGGTCGAAGAACACCTGCGCGGAGGAAAGTGCGGCGATCTTGTTGTTGGCCATCCTGTCCGGCAGTTCCATCTGCGAGCCGGCCGGGGCGCCGATGCCGGCGCCGGACGTGGTGCGCGCGCTGGTGCCGGCGGTCTCGGCATAGATGGTGAAGACCGGGCCGACCTTGTCGCGGTCACGATCATTCTCGGCGTAGGGCTGCAGTGCCTGCCCGGCCTTGACGTCGTGATAGTCGCGCAGGCCGTTGTAGCCGGTGAAGAAGGCCTTGCGATGCTGGCCATTGGCGAAGCGCACGTTGGCATCCTGGCTGCGGTCGACAATCCACGCCGCGCCACGATTGCGGCGCACCGCTTCGCCATACGGGCGGTAGCGGCGGCGGTCCCAGTCCGAGTACCAGCCGTTGCCGTTGCCGAAGCCGTTGAGGAAGCGCTGGTTGCGATAGCTTTCCACGGCCTGCGCACCGCCCCAGCCGACTGGAATATCGATATCGGAAAGCGGCCATGGCAGCGGAAGCTCGACGGCCATGGTGTCCAGCGCTGCCCATCGGTTGTAGTCGACCATGTCGGTGCCGCCGGACTGCACCAGGAAGCCGAGGAAATCATCGCTGCGGCTCTTGCTGAAGCCATCACGCGACTGCATCACCACATTGCGGAAGCGGTCGGCGCCCTGGCGCTGCGTGGCCGAGCCACCGTTGGCGGTACGGGGAATGCTGTAGCGCTGCAGCAGCCGGTTCTCGGCCGTGGCCAGTTGCGTGCCGAGCACCGCGGTTCCGATGGTGCCCAGCTGTGCCTGCGGTGAGTTCCGCTGCAGCACATCCTTGGCGATGGTGTAGCTGTCCAGCCGCGATACGCCCTCGATGACGAGCTGCACCGAGGCGGCGAACATCATGTTGAGCTTGTCGATGGCGACGATGGCCGCCTGCGCGACAGGCTGGAACGCCTGGCGGGTGACCTTGAGAATGCGTTCGGCGACCTTGAAGGCGGTTGCCAATGCCTTGAACACCACGCCGATGTAGGGAATGGCGGAGAGCACATCCAGCGTGGTGCGGATGACGATGGAGGTGGTGTGCATCTGGTTCAGCCACGAATAGAGGCTGATCGTCTGTGCCACGGCCACTTCGTTGGCAACGCGGGCACGGTTCATGTAGGCCGCGTAGTTCAGTGCGCGTGCCTGCTGGATCGCAACGCTGTAGGCGGCGGCGTCGGCCGCATTGACCAGCTCCACCTTCTTGTTCACCACCTGCCCTGTGTTGAACAGCAGGACAATCCCGATGCATAGAACCAGAATGAGTGCCAGCCCGAGAACCATTGCTTGGCCGGCGACCGTTCGGTGGCTGGAAACGCCCCGGGCCGCACGGCTTCGTGCCAAAGCCAATGCGCTGCGCATAACGAATTCCTGGGCCGGAGGCCATGGCTGCCCGTCGCGCGCCGCGTGCGGTGCGCGCAGGGAGATTATGCTGGGAGGGCCCTGGCGGCTTCATGCCGCCAGGGCTGGGGTATTACTTGTTCTTGTACGCGTCCATGCCCTTGGTCTTGTCAGCTTCCTGCTGGGCGCTGTTGGCCTGGTTCTTGGCGCGGTTGATCGACTGCGTCGCGCTCTGGCCGGAAAGTTCCTTCGACATGCCTGCCACCTGGCTGCGGACCGTGCCTCCGAAGAAGGTGACGGCTCCGATCGCGGCGATGGCGATCAGCGCGGTGATGATGATGTACTCGGTCATGCCCTGACCGGCCTGCTTACGGGAAAAACGGATGTGACGACGGCTGCGTTCCATGTATTTCCTCCTTGATGGCAGGAATCCTCCCGGGTGTGCGGGATATTCGGCGTGTCCGCTGGGGGATCCTGATTAATGGCAGGGCGAGGTAAAGACAGGAAGCTCACACCCTGGTTCGTCGAAAATTTGTCGCTTGTTCGAGAACGGGGCCAAGCCTATCGACAGAAAATTGACGATACAAGTCAGGTTTTTCCGATATGCAATGAAATATTTGAAAATGTGATGCGCATTGCAGATTAACAATTGTCTGCACATAAACACGTCAAATTTGAGCTAGATGCACCGCTTTTCGTTAAGGAAATTAACACTCAACTGACATATTTGTGTCACGGAGGCGGCTTGTGGTGCCGGAATATTGGCGCGCTACAGAGGGCGCGTGCACGGCCTGCTGCTTGTTCGAACGGGATGAGAGATCCGCGTGTTTTTATCTCGTTGCATCCGCAGCAAAACAAATGACCGTGCGGCGCGGAAAAGAAAAAAGCACATGCAGGGCATGTGCTTTTTCCGGAGTGCTTCAACGCAGTAACGTCGTGGTGATATCAGCGCTTGACCAGTTCCACGCGACGATTGGCGCGACGCCCTTCTTCGGTTGCGTTGTCGGCGACCGGCTGGCTCTGCCCATAGCCTTTCGCGCTCAGGCGTTCGGCTGCGATTCCACCGCCGACAAGACGCGTGCGCACCGACTCCGCACGCGCCTGCGAGAGCGTCTGGTTGTGCGATTGGCTGCCGCTGTTGTCGGTGTGTCCTTCAACGGAAAGGCGAAGCTGTGGGTCGGCCTTCAACAGCTGGGTGACCTGTGCGATCTGCGGTTCCGAATCGGGCAGGATCTCGGCGGCGTCGGTTGCGAAGTTCACCTGGATGGATACCTTGCCACTGCTGTCCAGTGCCTGTTTCAGCGTGTCCGCTTCAATGACCTTGGCCGTGATCTGCACCGGTTTTGTCTCTGCGACGAGCAGGCCGCCGGAGTTTCCACCCGAGCCCAGGTGGATCCAGATATCGCGATCTTCGCGATGGATGACATAGGTTTCTGCGGGTTCGTTGTAGATGTCGCCGATGCCGCCGACATAGGTGGTCGCCGCCTTGCTGTTGCCGATGTCACGCGATGCATCGGCCGGTATGGTGCCGGAGAAAATGCGCTTGCCCCCCAGGGCCTCGACCAGGCTCTGTACATTGCGGCTGAGCTCCAGCTGCGAATAAGGGTGATCGCTGCTGCTCTGCAGGACCGAAGAATGAACCTTGCCTTCAATCCATTCCACGCGATCGCCGGTCCAGAACGGTACGCGATCGAATTCGCTGTCTACGACGTCCTGGCTGGTGTAGCCCTGCGGCAGTCCGAGATAAGGGAAGCTGCCGATCGTTGCCTGCGATACGGGCAGCTCGGCAACATTGAACGCTGCGGCCTTCTGGCTTCCATCCGTGGCCGCAGCCGCCTGCGGTGATGGTTCGGCTGCGGTGCTGGAAGGTGCGGCCGAGGAAGCGCCACCCTCTGCAGGCGCTTCGCCAGCGCGCTTGCAGGCACCCAGTGCCAGTACCAGGCTGGCGGCCAACAGGCTCGCGCGCACTGCGGACATCGTCGATCCGTGCTTCTGCGTCATGAACGCACCTGCTTCATCAGTTCGTTGCAGACTTCGCTGGTGGGCTTGTACTGGCCCTTCTTCCAGGCATCGGTGATCTTCTTCTGTGTCTGCGCTTCGGCCGTGTCATAGGCCTGGTCGAAGCCTGCTTCGGCGCCGAACACGGTTTTTGCCTGTGCCTTGTGGCTTGCGCGCAGCTTGGCGGCCTGTTCCGGGGTTGCGCCGCACGCCAGGGCATTGCCTGCATGCGTGCCTCCCAGTGCGCCGAACTGCGCCGCACCGCCGCCCTGTGCGACTGCGGTGCCGCTGCCGATCAGCAAGGCGGAGGTGATCACTAGCTTCGTCATGAAATACCGCATGTTGATGTTCCTCATCCGGCCCGATAGCGGGCATCAATCCCCTGTGGCCCGAGCATAGCAACAGGCAGTGAGTGCCAGCGTGTCGTTGCATCGCCACGGCACGGCCAGTGGTCAGGGCGTGGACAGGAAGCGCGGGGTGCCACGACGTGGGGCAGATCCTGTCGTTGGACGGCCATCGAACGTGGAAGCGGGACGGTCGACCAGGCATCCCCGCACGACGGAAACCCATTGATGGATCTGGAGCAACAAGCCCCTCTGTTGAGGGGCTGCCCCGACAGGGGCGGGGAGAGGCCGGCAAGGGGAGGGGCCCGAACGTTGCGCAGCAACGTCTGGGGTGAAGCGCGCGCAGCGCACTTCGC
>NZ_JCAFSM010000016.1:0-26989 GCF_059369255.1 Stenotrophomonas sp. YJH_SMC_110
CCGCATTCCGGCCAACTACCTGGACAGCCAGATCGCACCGTGGCCCGGCGAGGGCGTGACGCTGGTCATCGAGTGGCCGGACATGAAGCCGACGCCGCCGGGTGCCCGGGCGAATCCGCGTACGAATGATTTCCGGAAGGAAATTGCTGTGGCGATCGACTACATCGATCGTGCGCCAATCGAAACATCATTGGAGCGATTGTCCTCCAACCAGGCATCCGCCGAGGAAGGATCGGTGGAGCGAGGGGATCCTCGGGATCGACTCGATCTGCGTATTGCGCGGCCCGACGTCATGGGACTGACGCCTTACGCCATTGATGAAACGAGGATGGGGATTTTCTCGAAGGAATACGAGGCACGCTATGGAAAACCGCCCACCCGTAATCCTGCCTATGAAGATGACTGGTACATCGCGCGCGCTCCCAACGGCAGCCTGACCACATTCATCAAATGCGAAAGCACGGCGTTTCGGGGGGATGGCGTTCGCCTGCAGGGCGATCAGGTCATCAGTGAGCAAGGGCAAGCCGCTGCGGGGTGCTTCCACTATTTCTCGGATGTGGAGAACAAGCTTTCCATCTCGCTGAACTACAAGCGGGCCTTCCTGGCGGACTGGAAGCGGATGGAAGATGCGGTGCGGGATCTTCTCGCGCGCTCCCGCGTCCGGCAGTGAGTGCATTCAGGAGCAGGCGATGGGCGGATTGACGCAAGAGAATCTCAGGATTCTGGCCAGCTATGCCAAGGCCGGAAACCGTGAGTTGTACTGGAACTATCTGTCGCAGCTGCCAGATGCGGATGGCTATGGCACGCTTGCGCTGGGTGTTGTTCGCAACGACAGCCTGCCAGGCCGCGTTGCAAACAGCTACGCACAGGATTACGCCCGAGATCAGGAAGGCAAGGGCTCCGGCTTTCCCGATGCGCAGCTGAGCGAGCGGCAATGGGAGATGTTTGGGCAGACGCTTCTGCGCCAGGACCTGGAGCGACGCCTGTTCTGGATGGAGCAGGGGCGTCCCGAATTTGCACTGAATCTTCCCGGCAAGGATGTAATGCTGGCACACGACCGGGCATTCGAACGGCATGAACTCGATCCCAACTGCTGGACGCCGCGCGTGTTGCTGCAGGCGGCTGAGCAGAAGAGCGGCCCCGAGAAGCTGGAACAGATCTGGACCAACATGCTCAACAATGACTATGCCGGAGGCCCGCGCGTAGGGAACACCAGCGTCGATGCCATAAGCCAGATGGGATGGACGAAGGGCGGGCAGTACCTGACCCGGTTGAGCGTGCTGGAAGCCACCCAGGCACTGGAAGGGCGCTCAGCAGTCGATCCGAACGTCATCGGTGGCAACAGCTACTACGCGATGTACTTCGAAGCGGACAGGAAATGGGCCAGTGTCAGCGCGGGTGGTGGCCACATGTCGATGCGTGAGATCACCGATCCGGCCCGCATCGCCGAGCTCAACGACGCGCGCGAGGTTCGTCTGGAGCGCCAGGAAAAACGCACCCAGTTCCACCCGGACGACCCGTACCGGACCATCACCCGCAGCCCGCTGACCGCAGCCGTGGACGACGTGCCGGATTTCTCGCAGGCACCGACCCGCCTGGCCGACATTGGTCCGGGCCACCGCGACTACACACTGATGCAACAGGTGCGCGAAGGCGTGGCCGCGATCGATGCCGGCGCCGGGCGTACCCACGACGAGAACAGTGAGCGCCTGGTGGCGAGCGTGATGGCCTTGGCGCGCCACAACCAGCTCGAACGCGCCGACCATGTGCTGCTGAGCGCGCAGACCGCCGAGCATCCGGCCGGCCGCAACGTGTTCGTGGTGCAGGGCGAGATGAGCGATCCCGCGCATCTGCGAGCGGTCATGCCTACGGACACGGCAGTGCAGACGCCGGTCGAACACTCGCTGCGGCAGATCGAGGCCGCCAGCCTGGAGCGACAGCAGGCGGCCATGCAGCGCCAGCAGGACAACGACGTCCACGCGCGTGACAACCCTGCGATGCGGATGGGCTGAGGTTACGTAGCAGAGCCGAGCGGGCGCCCGGCTCTGCTGGAAGGCCTTCTCAGAAGCGGTAGGCCGCCTGCACATACACCCGCCGCGGCTCGCCCGGGAAATGCCCGTTGCGCTCGATGAAGCCGCTGGCCGCGTACACCTTGCCGAACAGGTTCTTGACGTTGGCCTGGAACTGCCACTGCTTCCACGTGGTCTTCCAGCTCATGTCGAATACCGTGTATGCCTTGACCGCCTGCCCATCCAGGCTGACACGCTCGCCCACATGGTCGGCGCCGAAGCCGATGGCCGAGTTGATCGACGGCAGGTCGTAGCGCGTCCACAGGCCGAGCTTGTTGCGTGGCGCATTGGCGAAGCGGTCGCCGGAGGCATTGGTGATGCCGTTCGGTCCGGCATCCTTCACCCGTGCGTCGTTGTAGGCGTAGGTCAGGTTCACCACCCAGCGCTCGGTCACGTCGGCCAGCAGGTCCAGTTCCATGCCAGTGCTGCGTACCAGGCCCAGTGCAGCGAGTTGGTTTACCCCGCCGATCACCTCGCCGGTGGCCTGCACGATGTTGCTGCGGTCGATGCGGTAGGCCGCCATGTTCAGGGTCACACGGTCGGCCAGCAGGGACTTCAGGCCGACTTCCCATTGCCTGCTGCGCTCCGCGTCGAACGGTCCGCCGGCCGCCGGGTTCTGGTTGGTGGCACTCTGCGGCACGAAGCCGCTGGCGATGTTGGCGTACAGGCTCACGCCGTCCCGGACGGTAAAGGTACTGCCCAGGCGCCAGCTGAGATCGTTGCCATCCACGCTGCCGCCACCCATGCGGTCCTGATCCTTGAAGCCATCCCAGCGCAGCCCGGCCAGCACATGCCAGCGCGTGCCCAGTGCCAGCTCATCCTGCAGGTAGCCGCCGTAGCGCTTGCTGCGGGTGGCGGTGCTGCGCCACGGCAGGGCGGCCAGGTTGTAGTCATGCCAGGTGCTCGCGCCATAGACCGGGTTGAACAGGTCGATGCCGCGCACCGGGCCGGCGCCGCGTGCCAGGTCGGCGCTGTTGGCGGTCTGCGCGGTGAAGTCGGCGTCGAGCTGGTACACGTCGGCGCCGAACAGCACCTTGTGTTCGATACGGCCGGTGTTGATCCGCCAGACGGCATTGCCGCTGGCGGTGAAGGCAGTGTTGTCACGGATCTGGTTGCGCAGCTGGCGCGTCATCCACTCGGCCACGCCGTCGCGGTCACGATCAATCAGCCCCATCGGCTCGTGGTACATCTGGTGCTCGTTGTTGCTGAACCAGCGCGCAGCAAGGTCCACGTCCAGGTTGTCGCGCGGTGCGAAGCGATACTGCGCCAGTGCGACCTTGGCGCGCATGTCGAGGAAGTCACTGGCCTCGTTGTGGTTCCAGCGGCGGTCGGTCAGGAAGCTGCCGGCATCGTTCACCGGCACGCCGCGCAGGCGGTTGCCGCCCAGGTTCTGGGTGATGTCGGTGAACTGCAGCACCAGCTCGCCGGTCTGGCCGACATCGAAGGCCAGCGAGGCATCGCCGATCACGCTTTCGCTGTCGGCATTCCAGCGCACGCCCTGCTCGCTGTCGGCATACAGGCCGGCGCGATAGCGAATGCTGCCGCTGGCATTCAAGGGGCCGGTGCCTTCGATCGATCCGGCGCGGAAGTCCTTGTCGCCTGCCTGCAGCTCGATGCGGCGTTCGGCGCGCGCCTTGGGCTTGCGCGTTACATAGTTGATGACACCGCCCGCATCACCACCGCCGTACAGCGCACCGGCCGGACCTTTCAGTACTTCCACGCGTTCGATATTGAACAGTTGCGGCACCGAGAAGCCCGCATAGGGATCACCACGCAGGCCGTCGTAGAGAACGTTCTCCTGGCGGAACCCGCGCAGGGTGACGCCGGCATAGCTGAAGAAGCTGATGCCGCTGATGCTGCGGTACAGATCGGTGACCTGGCGCGCGGCCTGGTCGTCGATCAGCTCGCGCGGCACGACCTGGATCGACTGCGGCACCAGTTCCAACGGGGTATCGGTGCGGGTGCCGACGGCCGCATCGTTGGCGCGGTACAGGGTCTGCGCGCGGCCGCGGACTTCGACCTTGTCCAGGTCCTTCGGGGTGTCAGTGGAGGCCTCGGAGGCCAGTGCAGGCGTAGCCAGGGAAAGGGGCAGCGCCAGGCAGAGGGCGTGCTTGAGCGGGGTTGGAAGCGGCATGAGGGGGTCGGGGCGGGCTGCAAATGAGAAAGATTAGCATTTGCAACGCTTCGTGACCTATCCCCCGATTGCGCTATGGACGCAGGCCCGGGTCGGTATATGGGGTGCCGGCCAAGGCCACCAGCACGCCGGTGCCACCGCGCACGATCAGCTGCAGCATCGCTTGGCGCGGATCCTCGCCCCTCTGCTGGCTGGCCAGTCCACTCTCATAGGCGGCCACCATCGACGCCAGCAGCATGGCTGCGCCCAGGCGTGCCTCCGCGTCCTGCGCGGGCCGACCGGCCGCGTCGGCCATCAGCTGGGCCAGGTCGTCGGCCAGCTGTGCCTGCAGCCGTCGCGCGTGCGCCACCAGCACCGGACTGTCGGCCACGGTTGCCCAGAAGGCCGCTGCACCGGAGTTGATCCGTAACAGCGGATGGCCGCTGTCCAGCAGCTCCCGCACCAGCGATTGGAAGGCGGCCAGCGGGGCCATGCCACGGCGCGCCGCCATGCCTTCGCGAAGCAGGGTCCGGGCCTCCTCATCGCGGTCGAACACCAGGTCTTCCTTGCTGGCGAAATAATTGAAGACCGTCTTGCGCGAGACCCCCGCCGCATTGGCAATCTCGGACATGGACACGGCTTCGAAGCCGCGGCGGATGATCAGTTCGGTGGCGACGTCCGAAATGGTCTGTCGGGTCTCGGTCTTGCGCTGCTCGCGGCAGCCCCGGGGCGGGATCATGGGCGGTTCACTTGTGGAAACGTACACCGAGTGTAACATTGGCGTCGCCAGAGCGCCGGCCCGGCGCTCACAGGGAAATCCCATGTTGTACGACGTCGTCATCGCCGGGGCCGGCCCGGTCGGCCTGTTCCTGTCCTGCGAGCTGGCCCAGGCCGGCTGTTCGGTCCTGTTGCTGGAGCAGGCAGTGTCGCCCGAGACACCCTTGAAACGCCTGCCCTTTGGCTTGCGCGGCTTGAACGCGCCCACCCTGGAGGCCCTGGATCGACGTGGCCTGCTGGATGCGGTTGCCGCCAGTCAGGTGCTGAAGCCGGACAACGGCGCACCGCCGCCCGGCACCGCCCATTGGCTGGCGGAACCGCGGCCGCTGGGCGGCCACTTCGCCGGCATTCCTTTTGCGCTGTACAACGTGGACAGTGCGCGCTGGCGCCATCGCCTGCCGACGCCGGTGCCCACCCAGATGGCGGTCGAGCTGCAGTCGCTGGAGGCGGTGCTGGCCGAGCGTGCGGTGTCACTGGGTGTACAGATCGAGCGTGGCTGCACGGTGCAGGCGGTGCACGCACGCGAAGCACAGATGGTGGTCCAGACCGGTCGCGGGCTGATGCGGGGCCGCTGGCTGGTCGGTTGCGATGGCGCCCGCAGCACGGTACGCAAGCAGTCGGGGTTCGTGTTCGCAGGGACGGCGCCGGAGTTCACCGGGCACACGCTGCAGGTCGAACTGGCAGACCCGTCGGTGCTCGTCCCGGGGCGTCAGTTCACCGAACACGGCATGTGCAATTTCAATCCGCCGGGCATGCTGGCGCTGGCCGATTTCGACGGTGGCGCCGGCCATCGCACGCCGCTGGACCGGCACACCGCCCAGGCGCTGCTGCGGCGTGTGTCCGGGCGAGAGGCAACGATCACGGCGTTGCATCTGGCCACCACATGGACCGATGCCGCGCGCCAGGCCACGGCCTATCGCAGCGGCCGCGTGCTGTTGGCCGGTGATGCCGCGCACATGCATTCGCCGTTGGGCGGGCAGGGGCTGAACCTCGGCATCGGCGATGCGATGAACCTGGGGTGGAAGCTGGCCG
Organism: Stenotrophomonas sp. YJH_SMC_110; assembly: GCF_059369255.1. Lineage (NCBI taxonomy): Bacteria > Pseudomonadati > Pseudomonadota > Gammaproteobacteria > Lysobacterales > Lysobacteraceae > Stenotrophomonas > Stenotrophomonas sp. YJH_SMC_110. The sequence continues at coordinate 5,992 of NZ_JCAFSM010000016.1, forward strand.
CGGTGGTGCGAGGTGATGTGGCAGAGTCGCTGTTGGACAGCTATAAGGCTGAGCGCCATCCGATCGGCGCGCAGGTGCTCGACTGGTCACGTGCGCAGGTGGCGTTGATGCGGCCAGGCCCCGGGTCGCGCGCGCTGGCGGCGGTCATCGCCGACCTGGCCGCGACCCGCGACGGTGCCACCTATCTCGCCGAGCGGCTGTGGGGTGTAGCACCGCCACCGGTGCTCGACGGCAGCCATCCGCGGGTTGGCCGAAGCGCACCGGACGTCCAACTGGCTGATGACCGTCGGATGGGAGAGCTGCTGCGTGCAGGGCAGGGCGTGCTGCTGGGGCTCGATACCGGCGATCCGCTCGGTCCGATCATTGAGCGCTGGCAGCGGTCGGTCACCTGCGTGATGTCCACGGCGCGCGACACGCTGGGACTGGGCGCCGTGCTGGTCCGCCCCGACGGTATCGTCGCCTGGGCCTGCGATGCTGGCGGTGACACGTCGGGGCTGGAGCCTTCGCTGGAACGCTGGTTCGGTTCGCTGCGGTGACCGCCCGCTAGGGCGACGCCACCACGGCCTGCGCGCAGCGCCCGGCTTCGGTCATCACCGAGGCCAGCTGCTTCAATGAGTAAGGCTTGCGCAGCAGGGTGAAGCCATGGCCAGGGTCCCGGGCCAGCAGTTCGCTGTAGCCGCTGGTAAGGATCACTGGAAGCCCAGGCAGGCGGCTGCGGATGGTACGGGCCAGATCCAGGCCGTTCATGCCAGGCATCACTACGTCGCTGAACACTACATCGAAGCGGGAGGCATCCCGTTCGAGCTCCGCCAGGGCCTCGTCCGCATTGTGCGCAAGTACCACGTTGTAATCGAGCTCGCGCAGGGCGCCGACGGCAAATTCGGCCACATCGACGTTGTCTTCCACAACCAGCACGCAGACACCGTGACCATGCTGCAGCCCCGGTAGCGTCGCCGGCCGTTCCGTCATTTCTCTCGCCTGCGCCAGCGGCAGGTACAGGGTGAAGCGGGTACCGGCGCCCGCCTGGCTCTGCACGTCCACCTCGCCTTCCGACTGCTTGACGAAGCCGAACACCTGGCTGAGGCCGAGGCCGGTTCCGGCGCCGACGCTCTTGGTGGTGAAGAAGGGCTCGAAGATGCGGTCGACGACGGCGGGGTCGATGCCTGCTCCGGTGTCGGTCACGCTGATCGCGGCGAAGTCGCCCTTCATCGGCGCGGCGAAGCGCACCGAAGGCACGGCGGTTACCTGCTCCACCTCGATGGTCACCCTGCCGTGTCCCTCGATCGCATCGCGCGCGTTGACCGCGATGTTGATCAATGCAGTGTCCAGCTGGGTCCGGTCCAGCAGCACCGGCAACGGCGTGCCGGGCAACGTCAACGACACCTGGATGCGTGCACCCAGTACCGTGGTGATGATGTCCGAAAGCGCGTGCACGCTCTCGCAGAGATCGAAGACTTCCGGCGACAGGCTCTGGCGACGCGAGAACGCAAGCAGTTGCGCGGTCAGCTTGGTGGCGCGGTCCGAGGCTGTGGCAATGGCCTGGATGTAGCGGCGCCGGGTGTCGTCTGACGGCCACGTGTGCAGGAGCATATCCACCGAACCGGTGATGACCTGCAGCAGGTTGTTGAAGTCGTGGGCCACACCGCCGGTGAGCTGGCCGATCGCCTCCAGCTTCTGCGACTGGCGCAGCTGCTCACGGGCGCGCACCAGTTCCAGATGGGCCTCCCGCGCCTGCTCGGTGATCGCCGCGACCTGGCGGCTGTGCAGGTCGCGCTCGATCACCCGTTCGGTCTGCTCGCTGACCACGCACAGGATACCGGCGACACTGCCGCAGCCGACGCGCAGCGGTGAATAGGAAAACGTCCAGAAAGTTTCGCGCAGCGTGCCGTCGCGATCCATCATCAATGGCATGTTCTTGAAGCTGCGGCTGGTGCCGGCAAAGGCGTCGTCGACGGCATGCACCACGTCCGGCCATACGTCCGCCCAGACATCCTCCAGACTGTTGCCCATCGCGCCGTGCAGCTTTTCCCCCAGCATCGGCAGATAGGCATCATTGAAGAAGAACGCCTTGTCTTCCTTGCCCCAGGCAAGCCACAGGGGTTCCGGCGAATCCAGGATCATCGCCAGCAAGGTGCGAAGTTCGGCGGGTGCGCTTGCGGCAGTGGCCGAGCGGGCCCAGTCACTGTCCTGCAGCAGTCGGTAGGCGAGCTGATCAGGTGCAGATACTGGCAGGGGAAAAGGATGCATGGCCGCCATTGGCGCAGGGAGGTGGCGCAGCATAGCCGAGCGCATGTCATGACGCCCTGCACACCGTGGGCATGAAGGGCCTCGCCACTTCGCCGTTGACGTGGCAGGGATGCACCCTTTGTTCAGCAGGTTGCCGCTATCACGGCGCAGCGCGAAGGGAGGCGAAGCTGGCCTGATCGGCGGGTCTAGCCCTTACGACCTGCCTGCGCGGTGAGCACATCCCGGCCAGCCTCGGTCAGATCGATATCCCCGTCTTCCGCCTGTACCGCCCATCCGGCGGTCACCGCCCACGTTGCGGCATCGCCGCGCACCGGCTCTGCAGCGGCGATTGCCTGGAGTATTTTCCGCTGTTCCGCAGTCATTTCCACGTGGCGGCCCTCAGATACCCAGCAACGACGCCGGTTGCCAGTCCGACAGGCGGGCGTGGCTGACCGGTTGATGGCAGCCGCACCCGTCACAACGGAACAACGCCCCGCCCGGAAGTTGCACCAGGTTGTCTTCGCTGGCAGAGCTGGTCGACGAGCAATGCCGGCAGGTGACCGTGAGCGCAGTGATGCGCTGCACGCTGCCCGATAGATCGAACACGGCCTCGAACGCGCGAATGACAGGGTGGGCAGTGTCCGGCATCTGAGTCTCGACAGGGTGGGGAGACCTCATCGTCGCGCGCCGGCTGTGATGGAGCAGTCAGCCGGATGCATGGGCGCGATCAAGACAGGCGCGGCAACCGGGCGCGCACCTTCGTCAGGGATTGTTCTTCTTTCCGCTCAGGTCCAGCGGCTTGTCACTGCCCTTGCGCTCGCTCGACCACACTTCCATGCCCTTGTTGCAGCGGCTCTCGCGGGCAGCGACCTCGGGCGGCAGGTCCTTCAGGTGCGGCGACTCCTGGCAGGCTTGATGCATGTTGCTGTCGTCATAGGTGGCGCAGGCGCTGAGCGATGCGAGGGCGATGGCAATGAGGGTCACGCGGAGCGGGGGCTGCAGGTTCATGGGGGGGCCTCGGGTGATGCCGGGATGGCCATGGAATTCAAATCCGTGACACCGGGCATGCACAATCGGACCAACCGCACTTGTTATTCTATAACAGATGCGCGATAGTCCGGTCCCTGCCGGCGTCAGGCGATGCAGATCACCAGTACCGTGCACAGCACCAGCATCAGCACGAACACGCGCCGGCTCAGTGCCAGGCAGGCCAGATAGGCTGCGAGCGCCCACGCTGCCAGCAGCGCGCAGGCCATCACCCATAGCCCGATACCCATCATCGAACCCGTCGCCAACGCAGACAGTGCGATGGCCTTGAACAGCGCCACGCCCAACACGCTGCCCAGCATGCCGGCCTGCAAGGCGATGGCATCATGGCGGGCAGGTGCGCGATGGGGGGGCATTGCGGGTCCGGTACGGGCCGAGAGCGCGGCGTCGGCTGCACTGTGCCCAAATGCACATCCACGAAATGTGTTCATCGCGCGCGAAGACCGCGATGAAGCCCGTTCAGTCGAACTCACCCTCGGCCGATTCCAGACGCTGCCGGTACGCCGCGCGATGCTGGCACAGCCGCTGGCACTCGGCCGACCTGTGGATGCGGCTGCCGGGTTCATTGGCCACCGAGTCGCACATCCGCGCGATGTGATTGTTCTCCGCCAGTTCGGTGACGAAGAACACGGCAGTGATGCCGGTGCCAAGCAGCACGACATACAGCAGACGGCTGAGCCAGCGTGACAATTTCCGCTCGAAGTGCTGCTGGATGGTCAGGTCGAAGCGGATGATGCTGAGCACGATCCAGACGATGGCGACCAGGAAGCAGAGCGTGGGCAGGAGGTCGCGCCAGATGCCTGCTTCGTAGACCGACTCGCTGTAATGGACCGCAGCTCCGGCACCTGCGATGGCAATGGCCAGCGCCCAGTTGCGGCCCAGTGAGAGCAGGTCATCGAGCAGCTTTTCGTGGTTCCTGGTTGGTCCTGCTGCCACGAGGGTTCCTTCTGCGTGTTGCGACCGGCGACGGGCTGCCGCCGATCGTGCAGATGGTGAAGCATCGATTCGGTGATGAGAAGCCTGCCCGCTCAGTATCCTCCTGCGCGTGCACCGATCCAGCGCCGGTAGCGGCGGGTCCGGCACTTTGCGGCCGCCTGTGCCAGCAGCAGTGCCCGGACGGGCGAAACACCCGGCGCCGTGGGCCGGAGCCTGCTCAGCCGCGCCAACTGGTACTTCACTGCGGCCATGTGTGCGCTGGCGGCCAACGGTTTGTTGCGCCAGTCGATGGTGCGCAGTGTCGGCACCGGGTCGCGGCCCTGCTGCCAGCGGTGGGGCAGATCCGGCTCGATCGCCAGCGCGGTGGCGATGCCGACCATGGCCACACCGCTGTCAAGTACCTGATCGGCCACGGCGCGACGGCGGATGCCACCGGTGACCATCAGCGGCATGGTTGCCACCGTGGCGATCTCACGCGCGAACTCAAGGAAGTAGGCCTCGCGGGCCAGGCTGCGCTGGTCGCGCGCGGCACCGGTCATGGCCGGTGCTTCGTAGCTGCCACCGGACAGTTCGACCAGGTCCACGCCGAGCGGCGCCAGCATTTCCACCACTGCGCGCGCATCCTCGGGCGAGAAGCCACCGCGCTGGAAATCGGCGGAATTGAGCTTCACGGCCACCGCGAACGTGGGCGACACGGTGGCGCGCACCCCCTGCACGATCTCCAGCAGCGGGCGCGCACGGTTGTGCAGGCTGCCGCCCCAGCGGTCGTCGCGGCGATTGGACAGCGGCGACAGGAACTGGCTGAGCAGGTAACCGTGCGCGGCATGGATCTGCACGCCACTGAACCCGGCGCGCTCGGCCAGCTCGGCGCTGCGGATGAAGCGGGCGATCACCTCTTCGATGTCCGCCTCGGTCATCGCCCGCGGCGGTGCGAACTGCCTGGACAGCGCGCCCATCTCCAGGGCGACGGCTGACGGCGCGAGTGCCGGTTGGCCGAGTGCGGCCGGCATCTGCCGCCCGGGATGGTTGATCTGCATCCACATCTGCGCGCCCCGTGAGCGTGCCGTTTCGGCCCAGGCGATGAAGCGGTCAAGGTGGCGGTCGTCTTCCAGCACCAAGCCGCCGGGGCCGGTCATGGCGCGGCCATCGACCATCACGTTGCCGGTGATGATCAGTCCTGCGCCGCCATCGGCCCAACGCTGGTAGAGCTGCAGCAGCGCAGCGGACGGCGCGTGGTCGGCGTCGGCCATGTTTTCCTCCATCGCGGCCTTGGCAATGCGGTTGCGGATGATGGCACCGGAGGGTAGGGCCAGGGGCGAGAACAGCGACATCGGACAGCTCCAGGACAGGGGAATGGCGCTACGCTAACCTTCAAGTTTTATTGAAGGTCAACAGGCTCCCATGGCGAGGATTCAGGCAGATGAAGATCGGTGAGCTGGCCCGCCTCACGGGCCTCGCGGCGTCGCGCATTCGCTTCTATGAAGACGCGGGGCTGCTGGTGGCGCAGCGCCAGGCCAATGGCTACCGCGACTATCCGGAACAGGCGGTGCTGTTGCTGGAGTTGATCACGGGCGCGCAGCGTGCAGGCTTCAGCCTGGAAGAGATCCGCGCCCTGCTGCCACCGGACATGGGCCAGTGGCAGCATGAGGCGTTGATCACGATGCTGCAGCAGAAGGTGGCTGACATCGAAGCGTTGCAGCTGCGGCTGGCAGAGAGCCGGGCGCATCTGCTGGCCCTGATCGAGGACATCCAGGCGCGGCCGGACGGCATCGACTGTGCAGCCAATTCGCGGCGGGTGCTGGACCGTGTGAAGCGCGGTGAGCTGGCGCGGCCGACCCTGGTGGCCGGCGATACAGCGTTGCTGCGACCGGATCGCCGTCGCCGCAGAGGCAGCAACTGACGATCCGGCGCAATGTTCAGTGGCTGCCGGCGACGGCGGTGCTGCGCTTCTTGTCCAGCATCACCGCCACGCACCACAGCAGCAGGCCGCCGATCGCGGTAGCCGCGCCGACATAGCCGGTACTGGCCGGGCTGAAGCCGGCGCTGATTGCCATGCCGCCCAGCCACGGGCCGAGTGCGTTGGCAGTATTGAAAGCGGCGTGGTTGGAGGCCGCCGCCAGCGTCTGCGCCTCACCGGCCACGTCCATCAGGCGGGTCTGCAGCACCGCCGCCAGTGCGCCCATGGTGCCGACAGTGATGATCATCGGGCCGATGGTCCACACCGACTGTGCGGCCAGCGGATACAGCAGCAGCATCACGATCGACCACAGCAGCACCACGGCGGCGGCCTTGAAGTGGAACTTGTCCACCAGCCAGCCACCGGCGATGTTGCCGATGATCGCGCCGATGCCGAACACGCCCACCGCCAGCGGCATCCACGATTCGGCCACGCCGGTGACCTGCACCAGGGTCGGTGCCAGGTAGGTGAACACGCAGAACATGCCGGCGAAGCCGACCGCGCCGATCGCCAGCGCCAGCCACACCTGGGACGTGTTGAAGGCGCGCAGCTCGCGCATCGGCGAGGTACGTACTTCATCCGGGTCCGGCAGCAGGAAGCGCGCGATCATCGCCACGGTGGCGATGGCCAGCACGCTGACCAGGGCAAAGGCGGTGCGCCAGCTCAGCTGCTGACCCAGCCAGGTCGTCAGCGGGTTGCCGACCAGGATCGCGATCGACAGGCCCAGCAGCACGCGTGACATCGCCTGGCCGCGCTGGCCTGCGGGACTGATCGCCGCGGCCACCAGCATCGCCACGCCGAAGTAGGCGCCATGCGGCAGGCCGGCAACGAAGCGCGCCACCAGCATCGTGCCGTAGTTCGGTGCCAGCGCGCTGGCCAGGTTGCCGACCGCGTAGAAGCCCATCAGTGCCAGCAGCAGCTTGCGGCGGGGGAAGCTGGCGCCGACGAAGGCGAGGATCGGGGCGCCGACCACCACGCCGATGGCATAGGCGCTGATCAGATGCCCGACCTGGGTTTCGGAAATCGACAGGCCGCGGCTGATCTCCAGCATCAGGCCCATGCTGGCGAACTCGCTGGTGCCGATGGCGAAGCCACCCAGTGAAAGGGCGAGGATGATCAGGGTGCGCTGGCGGGGCGTCAGCCGCGCAGCCAGGGAAGAGTTGGGGCTCATGCGGGGGCGCGATGGGGGGGGGGCGGGAGCCGCCCATTGTACTGCTGCACTGCAGCAGGAGCAGCAGCACTCAGGGTAAATCAGCGTTTGATCGGTGACACGCCGGCCCGCCGCGCCTCGTCGCGTCCGGCTCAGATGCCCAGCGCCGCCCGGGCATGAGCGTACTTTCCGTGCAGGCGCGCGGCCGTCGCCGCATCGAGCATTGCCAGCCGCTGCGGATCGGCGTTGTCATCCAGATCGGCGCGCTTCACTTTCAGTGCCAGCGGGTGGGCGGCAATGCGCGCGTAGTAGCTGTCCGCGTCGGGTGCTGCATCGCGGTTGAGCAGTTGCACCGCCTCGCGCAGCGGTGCGGGAAATACCTCGATCCGCGCGTCAAACGCCGGGCAGTCCTCGGCCACGTCATGCAGCCAGGCCACCACTTCGGCGTCATCGTCGCCGCACACCGCAGCCGCCACCCGCGCCACATGGCCGATGTAAGGCTGGCCGGCCTTGTCGATCTGCCCCGCGTGGGCCTCGGTGGCCAGCGTACGGGCAAGTGCTACCCAGTCCATTGCGGTCTCCTTGGATATCCGCGCACAGTTTCGCGCAGAAGCCGCAGCGGTTGTGGATGCGCCCATGACGCTGCCACCGGCATGATGGCGGGGCAGGGGGCGCAGTGTTGCCCCGACAAGGAGGAGTGCGATGCAGGAATTCAGGCATGTGCTGGAAACCCGTGGCCGCTACCAGCTGGTAGCGGTGTCCCACGAGCCGGTGTACGCTCCCGGCGATGTGGTCGGCCATGCGGTCGTCGCCGACGATGGGGATCGTCTGACCGACCTGATATCACTGGCCGAAGCGCGCCAACGCTTGCTGCAACTGGTGCGTGAAGAGGGCGAGGAGCCCGGGCTGGAAAACGAGAACCACCTGCGGAAGAAGGCGTCGCGCTGGCGCCACCGCTAGGCCGTCGCGCCGCGTGCGCATCATGGAGGATTCGGGTGTTGCCCAGTAAGAAGTATCTGCTCATCGCCATCATCACGCTGGCGACCCTGTTGCTTGGTTTCGTGTTCTCCGGCTACTTGACCTTGCTGTTCCTGGGGCTGGACACCCAGCTGTTCACCTGGAACACCTACTACCAGTACGTCCACGCCATCGGCCAACCGCAGGTCGCGCCCTTCGTGGGCAAGATCAAATGGGCGGGCTACGTGGGCTTCGGCCTGCCCCTGCTGGTGCTGCTGGTGGCCGGCCTGGTGCTGCTGCTGAAGAAGGACAAGCGCTCGCTGCACGGCGACGCGCGCTTCGCCACCGGTGCCGACCTGGCCAAGCACGGCATGTTCAAGAAGACCGGCCAGAGCATCGTGGTCGGCAGCCATGGCGGCAAGCTGGTGCGCCTGGATGGCCAGCAGTTCGTGATCCTGGCCGCGCCCACCCGCTCGGGCAAGGGCGTGGGCGTGGTCATCCCGAACCTGCTGGAGTACGGCGAATCGCTGGTGGTGCTGGACATCAAGCAGGAGAACTTCGACCTGACCAGCGGCTGGCGCGCCAGCCAGGGCCAGGAGATCTACCTGTTCAACCCCTTCGCCGAGGACCGGCGCACGCACCGCTGGAACCCGCTCAGCTACGTCTCCGACGATCCGGCCTTCCGGGTGTCGGACCTGATGAGCATCGCCGCGATGCTGTACCCAGACGGGGCCGAGGACCAGAAGTTCTGGGTCAGCCAGGCACGCAACGCGTTCATGGCCTTTACCCTGTACCTGTTCGAGAACTGGGACGACGAGCGCAGCAGCGGTTTCCCGGGCGGCGCCGGCACGCCCACGCTCGGTGCGGTGTACCGTCTGTCCTCCGGCGACGGCACCGACCTGAAGAAGTACCTCAAGACCCTGTCGGAGCGACCGTTCCTCAGTGCCAATGCCCGTTCGGCGTTCGCCAACATGCTGTCGCAGGCCGATGAGACCTTCGCCTCGATCCTGGGCACCTTCAAGGAGCCGCTCAATCCCTGGATCAACCCGGTGCTGGACAAGGCCACCAGCAGCAACGACTTCCTGCTGACCGACGTCCGCAAGAAGAAGATGACCATCTACATCGGCATCCAGCCCAACAAGCTGGCCGAGAGCCGGCTGATCATCAACCTGTTCTTCAGCCAGCTGATCAACCTCAACACCAAGGAACTGCCCAAGTCCAACCCGGACCTGAAGTACCAGTGCCTGCTGCTGATGGACGAATTCACCTCGATCGGCAAGGTGGAGATCATCGCCTCGGCGGTCTCCTACATGGCCGGCTACAACATCCGCCTGCTGCCGATCATCCAGAGCATGTCCCAACTCGACGCCACCTACGGCCGGGAAGTCTCGCGCACGATCATCACCAACCACGCGCTGCAGATCCTGTACGCGCCGCGCGAACAGCAGGATGCCAATGACTACTCGGACATGCTGGGCTACACCACGGTGCGCAGGAAGAACGTCACCCATGCCCGCGAGAAGACCCACAACTTCACCGAGGAACGGCGCGCGCTGATGCTGCCGCAGGAGCTGAAGGCCATGGGGCCGGACATGGAGGTGTTCCTGTACGAGGGGATACCTCACCCGGTGAAGTGCGACAAGATCCGGTACTACAAGGATCGCTACTTCACCTCGAGGCTGCTGCCGAAGGTGGACGTTCCGATGCTGAACGTCTAATTCACGACGCTGAATTTGTGATCACCATTCGTAGTTAAGGATGTGAATTCGTGATTTCGGTCAAGAATTTGGCATTTGTTCATGGATTTTCAGACTTGTCTGACATGGAATTGACGCGTGGTTGTGCGACCCTGTGCATGTCGTTCAGAAATGTGTGATGGATGGCAGATGTTGTAGAGCAGGGTGGCCAGGAGTTTGTGCCATGAAACAAGGATGGTTTCGACGTTGGTGAGGTATGCGGGTGTGTCGTCGGCAGTGTCTGGCGGCCCCGCGACCTGGTTGGCAGCCGTTGGCTGCAGGGGAGCCGGAGTGGGGTGTGCTGCCAGTCAGCACGTCGCTCCGATTCCGGCGTGCGCGACGCAGCGCCGGACGACCAGGGGGACCAATGCTCGGGACTGCTTTTTCGTACGTCAAAGTGAAGCCCGTATGAATCAGGCGTTTATCGCGAAAATGTCCATCGCCGCAGTGGCGGCGTTGATGGTGGCCGGTTGCGCCACCAAGTCCGCTCCCGATTTCGGAGGCCGCTGGAAGCCGGTCAACCGCTTTGCTGCGGCACCCACCGAGATCCCGCTGTACTCCAGCTACGTCTACCAGGCTTCGCCGATGGATGGCACGCTCAAAGCCATGCTCGAGCGCTGGGCCAAGGATTCCGGACGCACGCTGGATTACCGCCTGAGCTCGGACTTCACCCTGTACGGCGCGGTCTCCAGCATCGACACCACCAACGCTCAGCAGGCCGTGATCGATCTGACGGCGGCCTATGCAGCGCAGGGCATCTCCGTCTCCATCGTTGGCAACCAGATCGTTGTGCAGAGTGCTGGCTCGACGCCGACCGCGTCGGCACAGGGCGCTGATTCCAACAGCGGCACCTGAGTCCACCTCGAAATCATCGAACGTGCCGCTCCCCGCGCCTGTCGCAGGGGTGCCACGCCCATTGATGTTTCAGCAGTACGGAAGAATCCATGTTCCGCAAGAAGGATCCCGGCAATAGTCCCAAGGTCGAGCAGTCGGTCGCCAAGGCGGTCAGCTACGAGATCACCGTGGCCGACATGGCACGCCGCAGCGAGCGGCGCGCATGGTGGGTCGCCACAGGCTCGTTGCTGATGTCGCTCGCACTGGCGGGCGGCTACTACTACATGCTGCCGCTGAAGGAAAAGGTGCCGTTCCTGGTCATGGCCGATGCCTACACCGGCACAGCGACCGTCGCGCGGTTGAGTGGCACCTTCCAGGGCGAGACGATCACCACCAACGAAGCGATCAATCGCAGCAACGTCGCCCAGTACGTGCTCGCGCGCGAATCGTATGACTCGGCGGTGATGGGCCTGCGTGACTGGGAACTGGTGTTCGTGATGTCCAGCAGCCCGGTTGCTCAGAGCATGCGTATGCGATACGCAGGAAGTAACCCTCAGAACCCGTTTGTGATGTACGGCCGCGAAAAGGCCATTCGGGTCAAGATCCTGAGCATCACGCCGCTGGGGGCTGAGCCGAACGGCAGCTTCCGCGGTGCGTCGGTGCGCATCCAGCGCAGCCTGTTGGACAAGCGGACCGGAGCATCCAGCTACCTTGACAACCAGCTGGTGACGATGCGCTTCGAGTACAACCAGAACCTGGCGTTGTCCGAACAGGATCGCATCCTCAATCCGCTGGCCTTCCAGGTCACCGAGTACCGAGTCGACAACGACTATTCGCGTGGCGTGCCGGTGCCGGATGACGGCGCCATGCAGGCGCAGGCGCAGCAGGCCGCACAGGCGGCGCAGCAGGCACAGGGCGTCTACGATCCCAACAATCCGGCCGCGGCCATCATGATCGATCCGGCCACCGGCCAGCCGGTCGCGGCTCCGGTCAACGGCCAGGTGCCGGGCCAGCCGGTACAGGGTCAACCCATGCCGGGTCAGCCGGTGCAGGGGCAAGCAATGCCGGGGCAGGCCATGCCCGGACAGCCGGCCATGAGGCCGGCGCAGAACAATTCCACCGGAACTGCTGATGGAGCAAGCAACCGATGAGTAGTCGAAATATCAGGGGAGGCGCGCTGGCGCTGCTGTCGATGTTGTCGTTGCTGTTCTCAGCAGCGGCGATGGCGCAGGCGGTTGACCACTACGAGTACGAGAAGGACCGTATCTATCCGGTTCGCACCGGCCTGGGCCTGACCACCCAGATCGAGTTGAGCCCGAACGAGAAGATCCTCGACTACAGCACCGGCTTCAGCAGCGGCTGGGAACTGACCCGTCGCGAGAACGTGTTCTACCTCAAGCCGAAGAACGTCGACGTCGACACCAACATGATGGTGCGCACCGAGACCCATTCCTACATCTTCGAGCTGAAGGTGGTGGCCACCGACTGGCGCCAGCTGGAACAGGCCCGTCGTGCAGGTGTGCAGTACAAGATCGCCTTCGTCTATCCGAACGACACCGTGTTCGGCGTCGCCCAGGAAGCGGTCGAGGAAGAGGCCAAGCCGTTGTTGAGCTCGGAACTGGCCAAGGACCGCCAGTACAACTTCAACTACTCCTATTCGACCAGCAAGGCGAAGAAGATGGGGTGGCTGATCCCGGTCAACGCCTATGACGATGGTCGTTTCACCTACCTGAAACTGCCGAACTCGCCGGAGTACAAGACCGGCATCTTCCCGGCGGTGTTTGGTCGCGAAACGGAATACGGTGAGGACTTTGTGGTCAACACCACGGTTGAAGGCAATACGCTGATCGTGCACGGGACCTACCCGTACTTGGTCATCCGCCACGGCGACTTCGTCGTCGGTCTGCGAAGGAACGTGAAGAAATGAGCCAGCAGAACACTCCCGGAAACGACCCGAACAACGGACGCGACGAGAGCCAGAGCCCGTATGGCGCACAGGGTGCCGCGGACGCGCCGTCGAATCCCTACTTCGGCACGGCCCAGGCCGAGCCGGCGCCGGATCTTGACGCGGCCGCGCCGCAGCTGCGCTCGGCCGAAGAGCAGCGGCTGAACCGAAAGGCGCTGCTGTTCCTCGGTGGCATCGTGCTGCTGCTGATGGCAATGGGCTTCCTGCTGTTCCGCAAGGGGCAGGATGATGCGACCGAGCAGAACAAGCCGCGGGAAGAGGCGCGTGCGACGACACCACAGCTGCCGAGCGTGGGTACCGCAGCTGATCCGGCGCCGCCGGTGGCTGCTGCCGATCCGATTCCGATGCTGCCGCCTGCGCCCCAGCAGGAAGTGCCCATGCCCGGTTTTCCGTCGGCGAGTAGGCCACAAGAAGATCGCGGGCCGACGTTGATGGACCGGCGCATGGGCGGCGGTTCCGGGGTAGGGGGGGGCGACGCGGGCGCGTCGTCCGGTAGCCAGAACTCTGACTACAACCAGGCGATGATCGCTGCCATGCAGGCGGCAGCAAATCCTCAGACCCAGCCGCAGAAGATCCGTCGTGGCCCCGACGTGGAAAATGTCTCCAATGCCGCCTATATCCGTAGCCCTGACGCGCTGCTGGTTCGTGGCACGTACCTGAGATGCGTGCTGGAAACGCGGATCATCACCGACGTGGCCGGCTACACATCGTGCCTACTGACCGAGCCGGTGTACTCGATCAATGGGCGCAGCCTGCTGCTTCCGAAGGGCTCCAAGATCTATGGCTCCTACGGCGGTGGTCCGATCGGCAAGCGGGTGGAAGTGATCTGGGATCGCATCACCACGCCGAATGGCATCGACGTGGCGATGTCCAGCCCTGGTACGGACGGCCTGGGCGGGGCAGGACATCCTGGCCAGTACAGTGCGCACTGGGGTAGCCGTATCGCGTCGGCGCTGATGATCAGCCTCATCGCTGACGCCTTCAAGTACGCCGCAGCCGAGCACGGTCCAGAATCGACAACGGTCGCCAGCAACGGCTTTGCCGTGCGCTCTCCCTACGAGAGCGCAACCGCTCGCACCATGGAGCGACTTGCCAATGAGGCGCTCAGCGAGCGCCGTCCGCCAACCGTCACGATCAACCAGGGCACGATCGTGAATGTCTACGTCGCCAAGGACGTTGACTTCACCAACGTGCTGAACCCCCGCCGGTAACTCAACGAAAGATCATGGACGCCGAAGTGTCACCCCTCGCCCTCGTCTCCAGCGATTTCCTGCGCTATCAGTACGAAGTGCTGGGCATCGCCGAGTACATGACGTCTCCGGAAGTGACGGAAATCTGCATCAACCGTCCCGGTGAGCTGTACCTGGAAACCCGGGCGGGGTGGCAGCGGGTGGACGTGCCGAGCCTGACCTTCGAGCGGGCCCGGCAGTTCTGCACGGCGGTGGTGAACGAGAGCAACACCGGCCAGCGCATCACCGATGCCGATCCGGTCGTGTCGCTCACGTTCCCCACTGGCCAGCGTGCGCAGTTCGTGATTCCGCCGGCATGTGATGCAGGCAAGGTGTCGATCACCATCCGTCTGCCGTCCAAGCACACCAAGTCGCTCAGCCAGTATCACGAAGACGGCTTCTTCAATCAGATCCTGGAAACCGATGGCAGCATCAGCGAGCAGGATCGTGAGCTGCTGGAGCTGCGCCATTCGCGCGAGTACGCCGAGTTCTTCCGGCGTGCGGTGATGTACCGCAAGAACATCGTGGTATCCGGTGCGACCGGTAGCGGCAAGACCACCTTCATGAAAGCGTTGGTCAATCATATCCCGGACAACGAGCGCCTGGTCACGATCGAGGACGCGCGCGAACTGTTTCTGACCCAACCCAATGTGGTGCACCTGCTGTATTCCAAGGGTGGACAAAGCACCAGCAATGTCAGCGCCAAGAGCTGCATGGAAGCCTGCCTGCGCATGAAGCCCGAACGCATCATCCTAGCCGAGCTGCGAGGTGATGAAGCGTTCTACTTCATTCGCAACTGTGCATCGGGCCACCCGGGTTCGATCACCAGTTGCCACGCTGGCAGTCCAGAGCAGACCTGGGACCAGCTGGCATTGATGGTCAAGGCCTCGACCGAAGGCTCGGGCCTTGAATTCAACGTGATCAAGCGGCTGTTGATGATGACCATCGACATCGTCGTGCATATCAAGGCGCATGCCGGCTCGCGCTACATCACCGGCATCGACTTCAATCCTGGGCGTGCCCAGGGGCAGGAGGGCTGAAGGATGCTGCCAGGACTGGAAATGATGGCGTGCCCGGAGATGGCCGTCTCGATGGATGTGATGCAGCATGTAATCAACGTCGAATCGTCGCGCAATCCCTACGCCATCGGCGTGGTCGGCGGCGCACTGGTGCGCCAGCCCAAGGCGTTGGACGAAGCGCTGGCGACGGTGCGCATGCTTGAAGAGAAGGGCTACAACTTCTCCATCGGGCTGGCCCAGGTCAATCGCTACAACCTGGGCAAATACGGCCTGGATTCCTACGAGAAGGCCTTCCAGCAGTGCCCGAACCTGCAGGCGGGTTCGCGCATCCTCGCCGAGTGCTACAAGCGCTCCGGTGGTGATTGGGGCAAGTCGTTCAGCTGCTACTACTCGGGCAATTTCGAGACCGGCTTCCGTCACGGCTACGTGCAGAAGGTCTATGACTCGATGCGCCGCGGGCAGATGCTTGCCAGCAATGGTGTTGCACCGATCGACGTGGTCAGCCGCGGCGAGCGCCGCAGCGTGAAGGTCGAACATCATCCGCAGCTGGCCTCTCCGGCGCAGGCCCGCATCGTTGCGCAGTCCAATGGCCCGGTGTACGTGCCGTCGGAAGATCCCGCACGCGCCTATGTCGTGTACCCGTCCACCGGTGCGATGGCGCGGGGCAGCCTGCTGAATCTCGCCGACCAGACGCTGTCCAAGGTGGTGCTGGGTTCAGTGGACAGGATGATGCAGCCTCAGGCGCAGCCCAGCCAAGGGCCCGCCTATCCCCAGCAACAGGCCGGTGGCATGCCGCAGCAGCTGCCTCAGCAGGGTGCTGCACAGGCGATGGCCATGCCGCAGCAGCTGCCAAGTGCTGCTGGCGCCGGCAATGAGGGGCCAGTGATGCTGCGGCCCTGGAGCGAGCGCAACCAGCCTGTCGCCGGTGGCGACAATTCATTCAACGCACCGGTGCAGGCTGCGCCGGTGCAGCAGATTCCCGCAGGGGATGCGGCCTTCGTGTTCTGACGAAGTCGTGGTGCGGCCAGTCCCCCGGCTGGTCGATTCAGTTGTGTTAGTCCATCAACAAGGAAATCAATCCATGAAGCGATCCAATCTCGACCTCGTCCAGGCCCAGCGCACGCTGAAGACTCTGCTGATGGCCACCCTCTTCGTTGGTGCGCTGTTCGCTCCGGAGGTCTTCGCCAATCAGGGCGGCGTCAATTATGGTGGCACCGAGAAGAAGGTATGTGGCTTCTTCGACAGCATCAATGGTCTGCTGAACATGGCCTCGATCGCCGTGGTGACCATTGCCGTCATCTTTGCTGGCTACCAGATTGCCTTTGCGCATAAGCGCATTGGTGATGTGGCTCCGATCCTGATCGGTGGCGTACTGATCGGTGCCGCTGGCCAGATCGCACGTATGCTGCTGGGTGACGACTATGGCACCTGCGAGGGCAAGACCTCCATGCTGATCCAGCAGGCTGTCCAGTACTACAGTGCATAAGAACGTCGTCTTCCGCGGCTGCACACGTCCGGCAATGTTCCTGGGCGTTCCCTACCTGCCATTCTTCATGGTGGCAGGTGGGTTGCTGCTGCTCAGCATGTACACGAACTTCTGGTTTCTGCTCACCATTCCGGTGGCGGTCTTCATCATGCGGCAGATGGCCAAGCGTGACGAAATGATCTTCCGCCTGTTGGGCCTGCGCCTGATGTTCAAGCTGAAAGTCCGCAACGTGCAGGAACACGATGGCATGTGGGTATTCAACCCCAACCATTACCGCGACAAACCGGCCCGAATGGATTGAGGTCCGGATCCGGCCCGCCGGCGCAAGCGTCCGTCGGGTCTGTTGAAACTTCTTGGCAGTACCTCTTTGGAAGCAGTCGTATGTTCAGCCCTGACACCTCCATCAGTGAGTTCATTCCCCTGTCGACGCATGTCGCCCCGAACGTGGTCAAGACCACGGGCGGCGACTACCTGTTGACCTGGTATCTGGAAGGACTGCCGTTCGTTGGTCGCGAGGAATGGGAGCTGGAGCACCGGCACAATACGTTCAACCGCCTGCTGCAGACGCTGAGGGCACCGGATTTCGTCAATGTCGCCTTCTGGGTGCACGACATTCGCCGTCGCCGTACGTTGAAAGGCAAGAGCCACTACAGCCAGCGCTTCAATCAGGATGTATCCGACCAGTACATGGGCATGCTGTCCGCCCAGCGCATCATGCAGAACGAGCTGTACCTCACCATGATCTACCGCCCGGTCGTCGCCGGGAAACGCTTCGTGGAAAAGTCGGCGAATGTCGAGCGCTTGCAGGCCGAGCAGGAGCAGGCCATCGAGAAGCTGATGGAGCTGGCCGGCAACGTCGAGGCCGTGATCCGCGATTACGCACCGTATCGCCTGGGCATGTACGAGGCCAAGAACGGTGTGGTGTTCTCTGAAACGCTGGAGCTGTTCGGCTACCTGATCAATCGCATCGACGAGCCGGTACCGGTGCTTTCGGCACCGATCAAGGACTACCTGCCGGTCAGCCGGCACATGTTCTCGGCCAAAACCGGTGACTTCGTCATCAACACCCCTAATGGTGCCAACCACTTCGGCGCCATCCTGAACATCAAGGAGTATGCCGAGGGGACTTATCCGGGCATCCTCAATGGCCTGAAGTACCTGGACTACGAGTACGTCATCACCCATTCGTTCAGCCCGATGGGGCGTCAGGACGCACTCAAGGTGCTCGACCGCACCAAGGGCATGATGATCTCCTCCGGTGACAAGGCAGTCAGCCAGATCGTCGAGCTGGACCAGGCGATGGACCAGCTGTCGTCGGGCAATTTCGTGCTGGGCGAGTACCACTTCATCATGACGGTCTACGGCGACAGCCAGGCCAAGCTGTCGCAGAACGTGGCCACGACGCGCGCCGAGTTGTCCAATGCGGGTTTCGTGTCGACCAAGGAAGACCTGGCGGTCACCTCGTCCTTCTATTCGCAGCTACCGGCCAACTGGCGCTATCGCACCCGCCTGGCCAATGTCAGCTCGCTGAACTTCCTGGGCCTGTCGCCGCTGCACAACTTCGCGACCGGCAAGCAGCACAACAACCCGTGGGGCGACTGCGTCACCACGCTGCAGACCACGAACGGCCAGCCGTACTACTTCAATTTCCACGCGACCCATCCGTCGGAGAATTCGCTGGGCGAGAAGGCGATCGCCAATACCATGGTGATCGGCAAGTCCGGTACCGGTAAGACTGCGCTGATCAACTTCCTGCTCAGCCAGGTTCAGAAGTACGAGCCGTCACCGACCATCTTCTTCTTCGACAAGGACCGTGGCGCTGAGATTTTCGTCCGCGCCTGCGGTGGTAACTATCTGGCCCTGGAGAACGGCGCGCCGACCGGGTTCAACCCGTTCCAATGCGAGAACAATGAAGCCAACGTGCAGTTTCTGGCCGACCTGATCAAGGTGCTGGCCGGCAAGCGTGAATACAGTGCGCGCGAGGAGGAGGACATCTACCGCGCAGTGGAAAGCATGCTTGATACGCCGATGCACCTGCGCAGCATGACCAACTTCCAGAAGAGCCTGCCCAACATGGGCGACGATGGGCTCTACGCGCGCATGCGCCGCTGGACCTCGGGCAATTCGCTGGGCTGGGTATTCGACAATCCGGTCGACACCGTTGATCTGAGCAAGGCCAATATCATCGGCTTCGACTACACCGACATCATCGACAATCCCGAAGTGCGCGTGCCGGTCATCAATTACCTGCTGCACCGCCTGGAATCGTTGATCGATGGTCGTCCGCTGATCTACGTGATGGACGAGTTCTGGAAGATCCTGGACGGCGAGGGTGGCCTGAAGGAATTCGCGAAGAACAAGCAGAAGACCATCCGTAAGCAGAATGGTCTGGGCATCTTCGCAACGCAGAGCCCGGAAGATGCACTGAAGAGTGATATCTCCGCCGCCCTGATCGAACAGACCGCCACCCTGATCCTGCTGCCGAACCCGAATGCCAGCAAGAGCGATTACATGGATGGCCTGAAGCTGACCGAGGCCGAGTTCAAGGTGGTTACCGCGCTCGACGAGCGCTCGCGCTGCTTCCTGGTCAAGCAGGGCCATGCGTCCAGCGTCTGCCAGCTCAACCTGCGTGGCATGGACGACATCCTGTCGGTGATCTCGGCCTCGACCGACAACATCGACATCATGCATCGCGTGTTGCAGACCGCTGCAGTCCGCAACCGGATCACCGTGGACGAGCTCACGCCGGAGCAGTGGCTGGAAGACTTCTACAAACATCGAAAAGGGTCCGGGAAGCGGGCCGAGCAGGAGGAGACGGCATGAAGACGCTCGCTCAGACGAACAAGGAAACCCCCATGACAACTGAACTCCGCCGCACTCCGGTGCGACGCAGGCGCTTCGCGCCGATGATGGCCGCAGTGTTGACCCTGGGCATGACCATCAGTACAGGCACCAGTCCCGCGCAGGCGATGACGGTCTATGACCCATTCAACTGGATCATGAATTTCATGCAGGAGATGAAGGCCGGTCAGGAATATCTTCAGACTGCGCAGCGTTGGAGTGAAACGGCTCAGCAGTACTCCAAGACCATCGACAACTGGATGTCCAAGCTCCAGAACTGGACCCAGATCATTGCTTCCCCCCTGATGCCGCCGACTCCTGCGCTGACGAAGATTCCCGAGAACTGGAACGTGGCCGAGAAGTGCGGCGGCGATTCCATGATCAGCATGAATGGTCTGATGGCAGTGTTGAACATGAGCCCGGGCGGTGACATCGGGGCGCAGCAGCGTGCGATCTGCTCTTACATCCAGGTGCTTGAGAACAAGAAGTACAACGAGACTGTCGAGGTCGTGCAGATGTCCATGCCGGCGATGGAGCAGATGCTTCAGCAGCTGCGTCGGATCCGCAACGCGTTCAAGAATGAAGGCGCACTGCAGGAGGATATCTCCAACAATACGGCAACCTCGGTCGAGCTTGAGAAGGCCTTCAAGAAGTGGGAGACCACCATCAAGGTCTACGACCAGCAGATCGCTGCCTTGCAGGGGCGGCAGAAGAATCTGGCCGAGCGTGCGTTGCGGGGCGAGCGCAACCCGATTGGAAGTGTCATCAAGGCCGGCGCGCTGAAGGCCGCGCTCTCCACCAAGTGAATCACGTGCGCAACGCACTCCAGCAGGGCCCCGACGCGGGGCGGGTGATGTGATGAGTCAGGGAATGATGCACGGTATGGTGTTCAATGATCTGTTGCACGGCACGTTGTTCGCCTCCGTGGGCGACTTCGTCTTCTTCCGGCTGATCCTGGAATATCTGCGCGAAGAGATCACCAATTTCGGCAACGGTATCCTGAGCCGGATGATGACCTGGGTCGGCACGATGGCCCTGGTGCTGATGACGCTGTGGGTGCTCATCCAGGGCTTCCGCATCGTGACTGGGCGAAGCCGGGACTCGATGGCTGCGTTGATGACGAACATGGCACGGGCGGCACTGATCGTTACCGTCGCTACGTCGATGGCCATGTTTGGGACCAAGCTGCAGAACTTCCTGACTGGCGATGTGCAGGACCAGATCACCTATATCGTGACCGGAAAGAAGTCGACCGCCGAGGAACTGATTGACAAGAACCTGGGTTATATGCAGCTGGCGCTCACGTCGGTAAGTGTGCTGGATGTTGCCGGCGACGTAACGCTGGATAGCGCAAAGACCCGTGCAATGTGGTTCATTGGGCTGGGCACCGGCGGACCAGCCGTTACGGCGGGCGCCATGCTATTGCTGTACCAGATCGCAATGTCATTGTTCATTGGTTTTGGTCCACTGTTCATCCTCTGCCTGCTGTTTGAGCAGACAAAGTCCCTGTTCCAACGATGGTTGTTCTATGGCATCGGCACCATGTTCTCGATGGCGGTGTTGGCTGCGATGACCGGCATTGCCATGGAAATGGTGGCGCGCGTGGCGGCTTCG
>NZ_JCAFSM010000017.1:0-16822 GCF_059369255.1 Stenotrophomonas sp. YJH_SMC_110
CGATAGGCCCCGGTAGAGCCGGCCGCTGGCCGGCTGCTCTGGGTGTCCGGTTTCAATGAGGTTGCCGGCCAGCGGCCGGCACTACCATCGATAGGCCCCGGTAGAGCCGGCCGCTGGCCGGCTGCTCTGGGTGTCCGGTTCCACTTCGGAAGCGGTCAGCGCGGCTGCTTCACCGGCAGCACCACGCGGAAGCGCGAGCCCACGCCCGGGGTGCTGTCCAGGTCGATGCGGCCGTGATGCTTGTTGATGATGCTGTAGGAGATCGACAGGCCCAGACCGGTGCCACTGCCGACCGGCTTGGTGGTGAAGAACGGATCGAAAATGCGCTGGCGCAGTTCCGGCGAGATGCCGCCGCCGGTGTCTTCGAATTCAACCCAAACGTGATCGCCATCAACGCCGGTGCGCACGGTGATCGTGCCGCGCTCGGCGATGGCATGGCCAGCGTTGAGCAGCAGGTTCATGTAGACCTGGTTCAACTCCGACGGCAGGCACTCCACCAGCGGCAACTGGCCGAATTCGCGTACCAGGGTGACCTTGTACTTGAGTTCGTTCCAGATGATGTTGATGGTCGATTCCAGGCCCGCGTGCAGGTCGACCAGCTTCCACGATTCGTCGCGACCGGAATACGAGAAGTCCTTCAGGTCGCGCACGATGCGGGTAACGCGCTCGATGCCTTCGCGCGATTCCGCCATCAGCTGCGGCAGGTCGCGGCTGATGAAGTCGATGTCCAGGCGGTCACGGATGTCATCGATTTCCGGAATCAGTGCCTTCGGGTCCGGCGCGCGCAGGGCGCGCTCGTAGGCTTCGATCACGGTGAACAGGCTGCGCAGGTACTCCTGCAGGCTGCCCAGGTTGGAGTGCACGTAACCGATCGGGTTGTTGATCTCGTGCGCGACGCCGGCGGCGAGCTGGCCGATCGAGGCCATCTTCTCCGACTGCAGCAGCTTTTCCTGGGTGCCATTGAGGCGCAGGTAGGCCTGGCGCAGCTCGGCGTGGCGCTGCTGCAGTTCGCGCTCGTAGTCTTCCTGCCCTTCGATGTGGCGGAACAACGCAAGGAAATGCCCTTCGCCGACCGGACCATGGTGGTACAGGTGGGCGATGACCACGCCCTCGCCCAGCGGCAGGCTGCCATTCCAGTGGCCATGCTGGCGGGCCTGCTCCAGTGCATCAGGGGGGAGCAGCTCGCGCAGCCGCTGCGGCGGCGGCAATCCGCCGTCCGAGCCACTGGCCAGCAGGTTCTGCGCGGCCGGGTTGGCCAGGGCCACCTGCCCGTCTTCAGTGAACAGCAGCAGGCCTTCGCGCAGGCGCTCAAGCAGGGCCTGCAGCACCGGCTGCGGCGGAAGGGGGGCGGTAACCAGGGCGTTGGCAGCGGACACGGCGACTCGGGGCGTTCGAACAGGCGCCCAATATACGCGGTCATGCAGCGGGCTTCAGCCCACCGGGAGGGGGTGTGCGACCGCCGTCGCGTCAGGCGACGGCGAGTGGCCGGCCGATGCTGACCGTGTGCGACTGGCCCTTGGCATCGTAGGCCGAGGCATCTTCGGTACGGCCGAGCTGGCGCAGCGCCCAGTTCACCTCGCGGCGACGGCGCGACAGCAGCACGCCGTTGGCGCGGTTGCGCTCGGCCAGTTCCTGCAGCTGTTCGCCCTCGCCCACCGGCGGCGCGCCTTCCAGCGCACGCAGCGCTTCCAGCTTGGCGCCGGTGGCCCGGATCAGGGCGTGCACGTCGTGCTCGACCAGGGCCTGGCGCTCAACGTCCAGGGCCTGGGCGAGGCGCTGCAGCGGCTCGCTCATCGCCGCAGTCATCCGTGCAGCTGCTGGTCCAGATCGAGCATGCGCGATGCGATCGCGTCCGGATTGATCTTGTAGGTGCCGTTCTGCAGTGACTCGCGCACGGCCGCCACGCGCTGGGCGTCGATCGCCGGGGCGGTGGTCAGCTCACGCTCGATGGCCTGCAGATTGGTGGCCTCGCCGGTCAGGCGCAGGCTGTCGGCCGCCTCGACCGGGCGCGCCGCCGCATCGGTGCTGACGCCGGGCTTGCTGGCCGGGGTCGTCACGCTGCGCAGTGCCTGGGGGACCTGCAGGTTGCCGTCGATTTTCTGGCTCATGGGGTGTCCTGGAGTTGCCGTTCACAAGGGATAACGGCCGCAGGGCCGTGATCTTTAGGGATATTTTGCGGTAAATCAACGCGCCACGATTACGTCACCTGCGGCGTCGACCGTGCCCTGCACGATCCGCCGCGAGGACAGGTTCTCGACCGAGACCCGCTCGTTCTCACCGGCATCACCCATCGCACGGCCGGCAATGCGCACCTCGACCGAGCCGCGACGCGACACCAGGGCTACATTGTCTCCTCGCTTGATGAGACGCTGGACCACCAGATCGTTGTTCGACAGCAGGGCTCCGGCCTGCAACGGACGGCGGGCGATGCGGCCGATCGCTGCATTGGGATCGGACAGCACCGCGCCGGCAATCCGGGCAGCGTCACGCTGGGCAGTGGTGATATCGGCGGCCGTGAGGGTTTCTCCAGTGCCGATTCCGCGGTTGAGCACCAGCACGGTCTGATTGCGCCGCACCTTCACCGGCACGAACAGGCGCCAGCCGCCCGCATCGGGACAGCTCACCTCCACCGTGGTGTTGGCGGTGGGCTGCACCTGCAACGCGCTGCCGCATTTCGGCAGGCGCAGCGCATCGGCCACCTGCGCCTCGCCTTCACTGCCGGCAGGCAGCGTCGACAGCGCCGCAGTGCGGATGCTGGCCACCGGCTGCCAGTCCGTGGCGCCCGCCCACGGCGCGGCCAGGGCGAGCGCGATGGCGAACAGCGATGTGACCCGGCGCATGGCGCCTCCTGTCGATGGGATCTGGCCCAGCAGCGTGCAAGGGGTGTGCCAGAGACCGGGTCCCGTTGATCGGATCCGGGATGGGGATTCGACCGGATGGGTAGAGTCGACTGCCAGTCGACTTTCGCGCGAAGCGCGGGGTTTCCCGTGATCGGATCGAAGAGCAGTCGACTGACAGTCGACTCTACAAACGCGGTGCGGGCCGCGCGGGCGGCAGAGCGCCCTCAAGTTCCGCCCCCACCACGCCGATACAGCAGCCATGTCCCATGACCTGCTCAACCGGATCGACCAGCGGACCCGACTGGCCGGCCACAACCGCCTGGCGCTGCTGCTGTTCCGCCTCGGCGGACGTCAGCTTTTTGGCGTCAATGTCTTCAAGGTGCAGGAAGTCCTGCGCCGCCCGGAGCTGTTCCAGGTGCCCGGCCTGCCCAGCCAGTTCTCCGGCGTGGCCGACGTGCGCGGCCGCTCGGTGCCGGTACTGGACCTGGGCCTGGCGATCGGCCACCCCGAGCGCGAACCGGACGCGGACACCTCGCCGGGCTACCTGGTCGTCACCGAATTCAACCGCTCGATCCAGGGCTTCCTGGTCAGTGGCGTCGAACGCATCGTCAACATCGCGGTGGAAGACATCCACCCGCCACCGGAGCTGGGCGCCGAGTCGAGCTACCTGACCGCGGTGACCCGCTTCCAGGGCGAGCTGATCCAGGTGATCGACGTTGAGAGCGTGCTGGCCGATATCGCCCAGGTGCGCGGAGAAGCGGTACTCGACCCGGCAATGGCCATGCCCGCCGACGGCCCGCAGCTGCAGGTGCTGGTGGTGGACGACTCGCGCGTGGCCCGCCAGCAGATCCGCAGCGTGCTGGACCAGCTGGGCGTGGGTGCCACCCTGCTTTCCGACGGCAAGCAGGCGCTGGACCACCTGCTGCAGGTCCACGCCTCGGGGGAAAACCCGGCCGAGCGCTATGCCATGGTCATCTCGGACATCGAGATGCCGGCCATGGATGGCTACACGCTGACGACGGAAATCCGGCGCCACCCGGGCCTGGCCGGCCTGTACGTGCTGCTGCACACCTCACTGTCGGGCGTCTTCAACAACGCCATGGTCGAGCGCGTCGGCGCCAATGCGTTCGTCGCCAAGTACTCGCCGCACGAGCTGGCCGACTTCGTGCTGGACCGCCTGCGCAAGGTGGCGCTGGCGGCGTAAGGCCCGCCGAGGGGTCGGATCCCGGAACGGGCTCCGACCCCGCATCGCAACGCGTCAACCACGGGGTCAGAGCCCCTGCGGGGATCTGACCCCCTCTCCATTTGGCACACCCCTTGCAGCTTCCCGGGCAACGTTCCCGTGGGAGTGCACCGTGCGCAACCTGATTACCGACTACCTGGGCGTCCACGCCCAGGCCATGCCGTTGCGCGAACAGCGGATGAAGCTGATCGCCAGCAACCTCGGCAATGCCGACACTCCCGGCTACAAGGCCCAGGACCTGGACTTCGATGCCGCCCTGCGCCACGCCCAGGGGCAGGATGCCAATGGCCTGATGGCCACCACCCATGAGCAGCACTACGAGATCAGTAGTGGCCTGAACCCGTTCCAGATCGCGCGCGAAGGCGTGCAGCCCAGCCTGGACGGCAACACCGTCGACCCCGATGCCGAGCGTGCCGCCTATGGCCGCGCCGCACTGGAATACCGCGCCTCGCTCAGCTTCGTCGAGAGCAAGGTGCGTTCCATGCTGACCGCGATCACGGGGCAATAAGCCATGAGCAACCTGCCGATCTTCGACATCGCCGGCTCCGCGCTGCAGGCGCAGTCGGTGCGCATGAGCACCATCGCCTCCAACCTCTCCAATGCCGACACCGTCGCCGGTTCCGCCGACGCCGTGTACAAGCCGCTGGAACCGATCTTCCAGGCCGTCACCAGCAAGAACGATCCCAACATCACCTCGGTGAAGGTGAAGGAGATCACCCAGAGCGAGGCCGCGCCGATCAAGCGCTACGAGCCGGGCCACCCGCTGGCCGACGCCGATGGCTACGTCTACCAGCCCGATGTCGATCCGGTGGCGCAGATGGTCAACCTGATCTCGACCTCGCGCAATTACCAGGCCGGCGTGGAGATGTTGACCACCGCCAAGGAACTGGCCTTGGCCACCCTGACCATGGGCCGCTGAGGCCCGCAGCACCGGATACCGCCATGACCACCGCCGTCAACAACCAGACCAGCCAGGACGTCTATTCCGCGCTGGGCCTGAACGCCCCCAACAGCAACGCCACGAAAAAGAAGAACACGCTGGACCAGGCCGACTTCCTGCGCCTGATGACCGAGCAGCTGCAGCACCAGGATCCGCTGAAGCCGATGGACAACACGCAGATGGTCGCGCAGATGGCGCAGATGTCCACCGTGCAGGGCATCACCGATCTGAACAAGACGGTGAAGGGCTTCCAGGAGTCGATGGCCAGCGACCAGGTGCTGCGTGGCGCTGCGCTGGTCGGCCACCAGGTGCTGGTGCCGTCGGAAAAGCTGGTGCTGGAGAAGGAAGGCAATGTCGAAGGCACGGTGGCTGCACCGTCGGCCGGCATCATCACCGTGGACATCACCGACGCCAACGGCGCCAAGGTCACCTCGCTGAGCGTGGAAGCCAAGGCTGCCGGCGAAACCGCCTTCCAGTGGGACGGCAAGGATGCCAACGGCAAGCGCATGGAGCCGGGCAAGTACTCCATCGTCGCCAACCATGTCGACACCGCCGGCAAGAGCACCAAGCTGTCCACCTACGTACAGGCGCCGGTGGAGAGCGTGACCGTTGGTTCCGACGGCCTGTACCTGAACCTCAAGGGCCTGGGCACGGCCCCGATCGACTACGTGCTCCGCGTCAGCTGAGCCGCACCTTCCGCATCAACCAGGAGCATCCCATGGGCTTCAATGTCTCGCTGTCCGGCATCAACGCCGCCAACACCGACCTGAGCGTCACCGCCAACAACGTCGCCAACGTCAACACTACCGGCTTCAAGCAGTCGCGCGCGGAGTTCGCCGACCTGTTCGCTTCGACCAGCTACGGCCTGTCGAAGAACCAGACCGGCTCGGGCGTGCGCGTTTCCAACGTCGCCCAGCAGTTCATCCAGGGCCACAACGAGCAGACCGGGCGCAGCCTGGACATGGCCATTTCCGGTGAAGGCTTCTTCACCATGAACATGAATGGTTCGCGCGTGTACTCGCGTGCCGGCAACTTCCAGACCGATTCGGCCGGCTACGTGGTCAACCCGCAGGGTGCGCGCCTGCAGGTGTTCGCGCCGAATGCCGATGGCACCAACTTTGATGCCGGCCGCCTGGTCGACCTGCAGCTGCTGACCACCGACAGCCCGCCGAAGCAGACCAGCGAAGTGAAGGTTGGCTTCACCCTGCCGGCCAACGCCAAGCAGCCGACGGTGGCGACCTTCGACCCGGCCGATTCGAACAGCTACAACCACTCCAGCGGTGGCATCACCGTGTACGACTCGCTGGGCGTGAGCCACATCCAGGTCTCGTACTTCGTCAAGGGCGCCAACCCCAACGAATGGACCGTGCGCAATTACGTCGATGGCCAGCCGGCCGGCGCACCGACCCCGGTCACCTTCGACAACAGCGGCAAGCTGGTCGCACCGGCCAACGGCAAGGTCAGCCTCGGCACCTTCACCCCGACCACCGGTGCCGGCCAGTTGAACATGACGCTGGACATCAGCGGCTCCACCCAGTACGGCGAGAAGTTCGCCCTGCGCAATACCCAGCAGGACGGCTATGCCGCCGGCAAGCTCAACGAAGTGACCGTGTCCGAATCCGGCGTGGTTTACGCCCGCTATTCCAACGGCGACGACAAGCCGCTGGGCCAGGTCGCCCTGACCACCTTCAACAACACGCAGGGCCTGGAATCGAAGGGCAACAACCTGTGGGTGGAGACCTTCGAATCGGGCACGCCGCGCACCGGCATGCCGGACACCTCCAACCTCGGCAAGATCCAGGCCGGCTCGCTGGAAGCATCCACCGTCGATCTCACCGAGCAACTGGTCAACATGATCACCGCGCAGCGCAACTTCCAGGCCAACGCGCAGATGATCACCACGCAGGACCAGATCACCCAGACCGTCATCAACATCCGTTGATGAGCTGCTGACCCTGTCACGGAACTCCCCGCATGGATAAAGCTCTTTACGTGGCGATGACCGGTGCCCGCGCCTCCCTGCAGGCGCAGGGAACGCTCAGCCACAACCTCGCCAACTCGGACACCCCTGGCTTCAAGGAAGCGCTGGCCAACACCGAAGCGTTCCCGATCAAGGGCCCGGGCTTTGCCTCGCGGGTGGATGCGCTGCACGTCGACGCCGGCTTCAACCGTACGCCCGGCTCGCAGCACATCACCGGCAAGCCGCTGGATCTGTCCCTGCAGACCGGCACCTGGCTGGCCGTGCAGTCCAGCGACGGCAGTGAGGCGTACACGCGCGGCGCTGCATTGTCGGTCACCCCGAACGGCCAGCTGGTGACCTCCAGCGGCCGTCCGGTACTGGATGACAACAACAACCCGATCGCCATTCCGCCCTACCAGGCGATGGAAATCGGTGCCGACGGCACGCTCTCGATCATCCCGCAGGGCGAAGGCCCGCAGACCATGGCGCAGATCGGCCGGATCAAGGTGGTACAGGCGCCGGACGAGCGCCTCGAGCGTGGCCTGGATGGCCTGTTCCGCAACACCGACCCACTGCAGCCGTTCGCACCGGCACAGGGCACGGCCGTGCACAGCGGCCAGCTGGAAGGCAGCAACGTCGATGCCGCCGGTGCACTGGTGCAGATGATCCAGCTGCAGCGCCAGTACGAAATGCAGGTGCAGGTGATCAAGCACGGCGACGACAACGCGCGCAGTGCCAACAGCCTGCTGCGCCTGGGCAGCTGACGGAATTCCGGCGCCGCCCGGGCGCGGCGCTGGCACACCGCTTGCACACCCGTTACCAGGGGCCGCATCGCGCGGCCGGCTTTACCCAGACAGGACACCGAAGATGAACCAGGCATTGTGGATCGCGAAAACCGGACTGGATGCGCAGCAGATGCGCATGTCGGTGGTTTCCAACAACCTCGCCAACACCAACACCACCGGCTTCAAGCAGGACCGTGCCAGCTTCGAGGACCTGCTGTACCAGCAGGTACGCCAGCCCGGCGGCTCTTCGTCGGCGCAGACCCAGCTGCCGACCGGCCTGCAGCTGGGTACCGGTGTACGCGTGGTCGCCACCGCCAAGAATTTCGAGCAGGGTGGCCAGCAGCAGACCGGCCGTGCGCTGGACGTGATGGTCAACGGCCGCGGCTTCTTCGAAGTGCAGATGCCCGACGGCAGCTCGGCCTACACCCGTGATGGCTCGTTCAAGATCAACCAGGACAGCGAGCTGGTCACCAACAGCGGCTACCCGGTGCAGCCCGGCATCCAGATTCCCGAGGGCGCACAGTCGGTGACCATCGGTACCGACGGCACCATCAGCGTGAAGATGGCCGACGGCGCGGCGTCAGTGGAAGTGGGTGCGCTGACCCTGACCGACTTCGTCAATCCGGCCGGCCTGCAGGCACGCGGCGAGAACCTGTTCCTGGAAACCACCGCTTCCGGTCCGGCACAGAACGGCAATCCCGGGCTCAACGGCCTCGGCACCGTGGTGCAGGGCGCGCTGGAAGGCAGCAACGTCAATGTGGTCGAAGAGCTGGTGTCGATGATCGAAACCCAGCGCGCCTACGAAATGAACGCCAAGGCAATCTCCACCACCGATTCGATGCTCGGCTATCTCAACAACAAGCTCTGACCGGCCCAACCGGGAAACCGCCATGTCGCCCATTTCCAGATTCACCCGCACTGCCCTCGCCTGCGCCGTGGTCGCCCTGCTCGGTGGCTGCGTGATCGCCGGCGACGTGCGCCCCTACGCGGCGATGGCACCGATCCAGCCGATCATGCCGCCGCAGGCCGCGCCGACCGCCGGTGCGATCTACGCTGCCGGCCCGACCCTGCAGCTGTACTCGGACCGCCGCGCACGCGATGTCGGCGACCTGCTGACCATCACCCTGCTGGAAAACACCACCGCGCAGACCAGCGCCAACACGGCCACCAACAAGGAATCCAACCTGAGCCTGGGCACGCCGTCCATCCTCGGTGCGCCGGTCACCCTGGGCGGCAAGGACATCCTCAGTGCGACGGCCAAGGGCGCGCGTGACTTCACCGGCAAGGGCAACAGCGCGCAGAGCAACCGCCTGCAGGGCAGTGTCACCGTCACGGTGATCCAGCGCCTGCCCAATGGCAACCTGGTGGTACAGGGGCAGAAGAACCTGCGGCTGAACCAGGGTGATGAACTGGTACAGGTGCAGGGCATCGTGCGCCCGGGCGACATCAGCCAGGACAACACCATTCCTTCCAGCCGCGTGGCCGAAGCCCGCATCGTCTACGGCGGCCGCGGCCCGGTCGCGCAGTCCAACGCGATGGGCTGGCTGAGCCGCTTCTTCAATTCCGGCCTGACGCCGTTCTGAGTATGGCCATGAAACTCCTCCCCTCTTCTTCCTGGCATCGCCGCGTGGCGTCGTTCGTCGCGCTGATGCTGCTGGTCGTGGCAGCCCCGGCCAGCGCCGAGCGCATCAAGGACCTGGCCCAGGTCGGCG
The DNA here is from genome assembly GCF_059369255.1 of Stenotrophomonas sp. YJH_SMC_110. NCBI lineage: Bacteria > Pseudomonadati > Pseudomonadota > Gammaproteobacteria > Lysobacterales > Lysobacteraceae > Stenotrophomonas > Stenotrophomonas sp. YJH_SMC_110. The sequence goes on from NZ_JCAFSM010000017.1 coordinate 9,481, forward strand.
GCGTGCGTGGTAACGCCCTGGTGGGCTACGGCCTGGTGGTCGGCCTGGATGGCAGCGGCGACCGCACCAGCCAGGCGCCCTTCACCGTGCAGAGCCTGAAGAACCTGCTCGGCGAGCTGGGCGTGAACGTACCGGCCAACGTCAATCCGCAGCTGAAGAATGTTGCGGCCGTCGCGATCCATGCCGAGCTGCCGCCGTTCGCCAAGCCGGGCCAGCCGATCGACATCACCGTGTCGTCGATCGGCAACGCCGTCTCGCTGCGCGGCGGCTCGCTGCTGATGGCCCCGCTGCGCGGCGCCGACGGCCAGATCTATGCGATCGCGCAGGGCAACCTGATCGTCGGCGGCTTTGGTGCGCAGGGCAAGGATGGTTCGCGGGTTTCGGTGAACGTACCGAGCGTGGGCCGCATTCCCAATGGCGCCACGGTCGAGCGTGCCCTGCCCGACCCGCTGGCCAATGGCGGCGACATCACGCTGAACCTGCACAACAACGATTTCACCACCGTTTCGCGCATGGTCGCCGCACTCAACAACGCGTTCGGCGAAGGCGCCGCGCGTGCGGTCGACGGCGTGACCGTGGCCGTGACTGCGCCGACCGATCCGGGCGCACGCATCGGCCTGCTGGCCCGCATCGAGAACCTGGAGCTGACCCCGGGCAGCGCCCCGGCCAAGGTCGTGGTCAATTCCCGCACCGGCACGGTGGTCATCGGCCAGCAGGTGCGGGTCGGCCCTGCCGCGATCTCGCATGGTTCGCTGACGGTGACGATCCAGGAGAACACCAACGTCAGCCAACCCAATGCCCTGTCCGGTGGCCGTACCGTGGCCAGCCCACAGTCGACCATCACCGCCACCAACGACGGCAGCCGCATGTTCAAGTTCAGCGGCGGCACCACCCTGGACGAGATCGTGCACGCGGTGAACGCCGTGGGCGCGGCGCCGGGCGACCTGATCGCGATCCTGGAAGCCCTGAAGCAGGCCGGCGCATTGAGTGCCGAGCTCGAGGTGATCTGACATGCGCATCAATCCCGCATTCGACCTGCACCCGGCGCAGCAGAACGACCCGGCGAAGATCGACAAGGTCGCACGCCAGCTGGAAGGCCAGTTCGCACAGATGCTGGTCAAGAGCATGCGTGATGCCAGTTTCGGCGACTCGCTGTTTCCCGGCGAGAACAAGATGTTCCGCGACATGTACGACCAGAAGATCGCCGAGGCGATGACCCGCGGCAAGGGGCTGGGCCTGTCCGGCATGATCAGCCGCCAGCTGTCCGGCCAGGCCGCCGACGGCCCCGCGCTGGATACCCGCGTGGATCCGGCCAAGGCCAGCCGCGCCTACCAGCTCAACGCGCCGGACAAGCCGGCACCGTCGCTGCCGTTGGAAGATGGCAGCCAGGCCGTGCGCATGCTGCAGCAGATGGCGGCCGGCGCACAGCACGGCGCGCAGGCCGCGCTGGCACCGATGGAACAGGCACTGGACCTGATCGCCGGTCGCGAAAGCAGCAGCCTGCACCGCTCGCTGGGCACCGAGGATCCGTACATCGGCAACCTGCAGGGCGAGGACTGGTCCACCAACAACGACCAGTGGTCGGCGACGGCCAGCAACCGCGGTACGGCCATGAGCCAGGCCGATGCGATGGCTACCCGCACCGCCGTGGCCCAGCTGGGGCCGCACACGCCGGAAGGTTTCGTCGCCAGCATCTGGCAGCACGCGCAGAGCGCGGCCAGGGAACTGGGCGTGGATGCCCGTGCGCTGGTCGCCCAGGCCGCGTTGGAAACCGGCTGGGGCAAGCGCCACATCCGCCAGTCCGACGGCAGTACCTCGCACAATCTGTTCGGCATCAAGGCCACCGGCTGGAGCGGCCAGCGCGTTGAAGCCGGCACCCACGAATACGTGGATGGCGTACGCCGCAACGAAACCGCCAGCTTCCGCGCCTACAGCTCGCCGGCCGAAAGCTTCGCCGACTACGTGCGCCTGCTGAAGACCAGCCCGCGCTACCAGCAGGCCCTGCAGGCCGGCACCGACGTGCAGGGCTTCGCCCGTGGCCTGCAGCGCGCCGGCTATGCCACCGACCCGCGCTATGCGGCCAAGATCGCCGCGATCGCCGGCGGCCCGACCATCGAGCGTGCCGTAGCGGCCGTGACCGACGCCGGCGCGCGCCTTGGCCAGACCTTCGCCAGCACCGCGACCGCGGCGCTGGGTATCACCCGTCGTTGAGGAACCCCATGTCCAGCGTACTTTCCACCGGTACCGGTGCCCTGCTCGCCTTCCAGCGTGCGTTGGCGACCACCAGCCACAACGTGGCCAACCTCAATACGCCCGGCTACAGCCGGCAGAAGGTCAACTTCGCTACCGCCGACCCGCAGAACTACGGCTATGGCACGGTCGGCAACGGCACCCGGATCACTGACATCCGCCGCACGGCCGACCAGCTGGCGATCTCGCGCCTGCTCGACAGCAGCGGTGAACTGGCGCGCCTGAAACAGCTTTCGGGCATGGCCGACCGGGTCAACGCGCTGTTCTCCGATGCGGCCACCAATGTGGCCGGCGTCTGGTCGAACTTCTTCGATTCGGTCAGTGGCCTGTCGTCCAACGCGGCCGGCACCGCCGACCGCCAGAACATGCTCGACGGCGGCAAGGCGTTGGCCAACCGCTTTGTGCAGCTCAACACGCACTTGAACAACCTCAACAGCGAGGTCAACAACGGCCTGCTGGCCGGTGCCACCGAGGTCAACCGCCTGGCGCAGGAAATCGCGCAGATCAACGGCGCCATCGGCACCAACATCGCCTCTGCCGCACCCGATCTGCTCGACCGCCGCGACCAGCTGATCACCCAGCTGATCGGCTACACCGGTGGCACGGCGGTGATCCAGGACGGCGGCATCATGAATGTCTACACCGCCGGCGGCAACGCGCTGGTGGTGGGTACCACGGCGACCAAGGTCACCACCGTGGCCGACCCGTACCAGCCCGAGCGCCTGCAGTTGGCGCTGGAGACCCAGGGCAACACCATCCGCCTCGACCCGAAGGCGGTCGGCGGCCAGATCGGTGGCCTGCTGGAATTCCGCGACACCGTGCTGACCCCTGCCCAGGCTGAACTGGGCAAGCTGGCGGTGGGCCTGGCCGAGAGCTTCAACCAGGCGCACCACCAGGGCGTGGACCTGTATGGCCAGCTGGGCGGGGACTTCTTCACCATCGGCAACCCGCGCGTCACCGGCAACAACAGCAATACCGGCACCGCCAGCCTCAGCGCAACCTACGGCGACCTGGGCAAGCTGGACGCGCAGAACGTGGTGCTGCAGTTCGATGGCACCAACTGGAAGGCCAGCCGCGCCGACACCGGCGCCAGCATCCCGCTGACCGGCACCGGCACCGCCGCCGATCCGCTGGTGATCAACGGCGTCAAGCTGGTCGTCGGCGGTACGCCGGCTGCAAATGACCGCTTCCTGCTGCAGCCGACCGCGGGCGTGGCCGGCAGCATGGAAGTGGCAATCACCGATCCGTCGCGCATCGCCGCCGCTGCAGCGGTGAAGGGCGCGGCCGCCACCGCCAACACCGGTACCGGCAAGCTGAGCGGTGTCACCGTCACCGATTCGACCAACGCCAACCTGCGCAATCCGTCGGCGATCGTGTTCACCTCGGCCACCACCTACACCATCGACGGTGGGCCGCCGCAGACCTACACGCCCGGCCAGACCATCAGCGCCAACGGCTGGAGCTTCGTGCTGGACGGTGCACCGAAGGTGGGCGATACCTTCAACATCACCCCGACCCCGGCCGGTTCGTCGGACAACAGCAACGCGTCGAAGCTGGCCAAGGTGGAAAGCGCGAAGGCGTTCAACGCCGGAACGGTGACACTGAACGGTGCACTGGGTGGCCTGACCACCCAGGTCGGCGCCGCCGCCCGCTCGGCCGAGTACTCGCTCGACGCGCAGCTGGTGATCAATGACAAGGCGCAGGAAGCCCGCGACGAAGTCTCCGGCGTGAACCTGGACGAGGAAGCGGCGGACATGCTGCGCCTGCAGCAGGCCTACCAGGCCGCCTCGCAGCTGATCTCGACCGCCGACAGCATGTTCCAGACCATCCTGGGAGCCGTCCGCCGATGAGCAGCCGCATCTCCACCAGCATGATGTTCAACCAGTCGGTGTCGCTGATGATGGCCAAGCAGGCCAAGCTCAGCCATCTGGAGCAGCAGATCGCCACCGGCAGCAAGATCGTCAGCGCCAAGGACGATCCGGTTGCCGCCGGCACCGCGGTCGGCCTTGACCGCAGCCTGGCTGCACTGGACCGCATGAAGCTCAATGCCGGCAACGTGCAGAACCGCCTGGGCGTGCAGGAAAACACCCTGGCACAGGTCAACGACCTGATGGCACGCGTCAACGATCTGACCATCCAGGCCAGCAATCCGGCGCTGAGCGCGGCGGACAAGAAGACGCTGATCACCGAGGTCAACCAGATCCGCGACGGCCTGCTGTCGCTGGCCAACGCCGATGATGGCACCGGCCGCTACGTGTTCGGTGGCACCAACGACGGCGACCCGCCGTTTGCCAAGATCAACGGCAAAGTGGTCTACCGTGGCGACCAGACCCAGCGCCAGGTCGAAGTCGGTCCGGATACCTACGTGAAGGACGCGCTGCCCGGCAGCGAGATCTTCATGCGCATTCCCACCGGCGATGGCTTCGTCGACGGCAGCGCCGCGGCCGGCAACACCGGCAACGGCGTGCTGACCAACATCACCCGCGACGGCAGCGACAGCTGGAACGGCCAGGGCTTCAGCGTGCGCTTCACCACTGGCAACCAGTACGAGGTGGTGGATGGTGCGGGCAACGTGACCGGAGCCGGCACCTACAAGGCCGGCGACGATCTGGAAGTGAACGGTGTGCGCCTGCGCATCACCGGCGCACCGGCGGCGGGTGACAGCTTCAACGTACAGGCCGCCAGCAGCCGAGACATCTTCTCCACCATGGACAACCTGGTGGCGGCGCTGGGTGCCGACACCGGTACCACCGCACAGATGACCGCGCAGCAGAACCAGCTGCAGAGCGCACTGCGCGACGTGGCGCGCGCTTCCGAGCGGATGATCGATTCGCGTGCCGCAGGCGGTGCGCAGTTGAAGGCGCTGGACAATGCGGCCGACATGCGCGAGGCCAATGGCGTGACCCTGAAGACCACGCTGTCGCAGATGCGCGACCTGGATTACGCCGATGCGCTGAGCCAGTACCAGCTGCAGAGCACCGCGCTGCAGGCGGCGCAGACGATCTTCTCGCAGATGCAGTCGATGTCGCTGTTCAACAAGCTGCGCTGACGCGCCGCCCGAGTCAGTCCCGAAAGGCCGCGATGCCCTGCATCGCGGCCTTTTTCGTTTGCGCGCCTGCCCGCCGCTGCGCGGCTACCTGGCCGTCGCCGACCGATTTTCCGTGATTCTCCATCAAGCCCGGCCCGACCCCGCCGATACCTTCATCAGCGCTGGTCAGGCCCTGCCCGACCGCCCCTCCCGGGGCCGCTTCCACCCTGGCAACAGGGCTGAAAACCCCGGGAAAACAGCTTCAGGCAACGAATTCTGGCTTCAACGGAATTCACGGCTAAAGGTTGTTGACAAAGCGCCGTTATTCATTTGGCAACGGCGAAGCACACAGCCACACAAAAAAACAGGCGGCGCTTCGTTTCATTCACCAACGGGTTCCATATAAGAGGAGACGACCCCATGGCACAGGTAATCAACACCAATACGATGTCGCTCAACGCTCAGCGCAACCTGAGCACCAGCGGCAGCTCGCTCGCCACCACCATCCAGCGCCTCTCGTCCGGCCTGCGCATCAACAGCGCGAAGGACGACGCGGCCGGCCTGGCCATCAGCGAGCGCTTCACCACCCAGATCCGCGGTCTGGACGTGGCCATCCGCAATGCCAACGACGGCATCTCGCTGGCCCAGGTCGCCGAGGGTTCGCTGAACGAAGTCGGCAACAACCTGCAGCGCATCCGCGAACTGGGTGTGCAGGCCTCCAATGCCACCAACTCGGCCAGCGACCGCAAGGCCCTGCAGGCTGAAGTGACCCAGCTGGTCAGCGAGATCGACCGCGTCGCCAAGCAGGCCGACTTCAACGGCACCAAGCTGCTGGACGGCAGCTTCACCAGCCAGCTGTTCCAGGTGGGTGCCAACGCCGGACAGGCCATCGCCATCAACAGCGTGGTCAACGCCAAGGCCGATTCGCTGGGCGCGGCCACCTTCGCCAACGGTTATACCGGCACCGCACTGGCGGTGGACAAGGCGACGGCCGACACCACCTACTCCGGCCTGCAGGTCTCGGTCACCCCGCCGGGCGGCACCGCCACCACGGTCACCATCAGCGACTTCACGGTGAAGGCCGGCGAATCGATCACCTCGGCCACCGCCGCGGCGATCAACAACAAGCTGGGCGAAACCGGCGTGGTTGCCTCGGTCAATGCCGGCGTCGTCAGCCTGGCCTCGGTCAAGGATGGCCAGACCTTCGCGCTGGGTGTCAGCGCGGCGACTCCGCCGGCCGGCGCCACCGCCGCGACCCTCGCCGGCCTGGGCCTGACCGAGACCAGCACCAACGGCGGCACCCTGACCGGTGCAGCGGCCAGCTTCGTCAAGGACCTGAACGTCACTACCGCCGAAGGCGCACAGAAGGCGATGTCGATCGTCGACAAGGCCCTGGAATCGGTCAACAGCGTCCGCGCCGACCTCGGCGCGATCCAGAACCGCTTCACCTCGGTGGTGGCCAACCTGCAGACCTCCTCGGAGAACCTGTCCGCGTCGCGCAGCCGCATCCGCGATACCGACTTCGCCAAGGAAACCGCCGAACTGACCCGCACCCAGATCCTGCAGCAGGCCGGTACGGCCATGCTGGCCCAGGCCAACCAGGTACCGCAGAACGTGCTCAGCCTGTTGCAGCGCTGACATGAGCCGCCCCCGGGGCACGTCGGGGGCGTCTAACCCAACTCACGTGCAACCGCTCAAGGACCTCTCCTCATGGCACAAGTCATCAACACCAATACGATGTCGTTGAATGCTCAGCGTAACCTGAGCACCAGCGGCAGCTCGCTGGCTACCACCATCCAGCGCCTGTCCTCCGGTTCGCGCATCAACAGCGCCAAGGACGACGCCGCCGGCCTGGCGATCTCCGAGCGCTTCGGCACGCAGATCCGCGGTACCGACGTCGCCATCCGCAATGCCAACGACGGTATCTCGCTGGCCCAGGTCGCCGAAGGTTCGCTGACCGAAATCGGCAACAACCTGCAGCGCGTCCGCGAGCTGTCGGTGCAGGCCTCCAACGCCACCAACTCGGCCAGCGACCGCAAGGCGCTGCAGGCCGAAGTGACCCAG
>NZ_JCAFSM010000018.1:0-4675 GCF_059369255.1 Stenotrophomonas sp. YJH_SMC_110
CGGTGTCGCCTCGCAGGGCGGTGACGTGGTCGGCCAGGTGGTCACCACCATGTCGGCCATCGAAGCCTCGTCGAAGAAGATCGCCGAGATCATCTCGGTCATCGACGGCATTGCCTTCCAGACCAACATCCTGGCGCTGAATGCCGCAGTGGAAGCCGCCCGTGCCGGCGAACAGGGCCGCGGCTTCGCCGTGGTCGCCAGCGAAGTGCGCACCCTTGCCCAGCGCTCGGCCGCCGCCGCCAAGGAGATCAAGGGCCTGATCGACGACTCGGTCGGCAAGGTTGCCGAAGGCTCCAGCCTGGTCCACCAGGCCGGCAGCACCATGGGCGAGATCGTCGCCTCGGTGCAGCGCGTGACCGACATCATGGCCGAGATCTCTGCGGCCTCGCAGGAACAGTCGGCGGGCATCGAGCAGGTCAACCAGACCGTGGTGCAGATGGACGAAACCACCCAGCAGAATGCTGCGCTGGTGGAAGAAGCCACTGCTGCGGCGCGCGCGATGGAAGACCAGGCCGTGCAGCTGGGTGAAGCCGTGGCCCGCTTCCGGCTGGCATCGCAGGGCACGATGGCCATCCCGGCACGCCCGCTGGCCGCACCGGTACCGCGACAGGTCGCAGCCGCCGCGCCTGCGGCAAAGCCGGCCCCGGCACGTGCGCTGCGCACGGCAACGGCCCAGCCGGCGCTGGCCACGGACGGCGACTGGCAGGAATTCTGACAGAAGCACGGGGTCAGATCCCTTTCCTGTGGGAAAGGGATCTGACCCCTTACGCGTGGAAAGTGATGCAAATCCCACTTCATAATCTGGTGCACGAGCCGATATCCCCATCGAGCCTCGCGCCAATGCGTGCTGGCGCCCGCCCCTGACCGTAGATTCCATGTCCGACGGCAACGACACTGCAGTGCATGATGTCCACGCGGCCGATGCCGCGGACGAACGATTCCTGGTCCGCAACCCGCGCCAGCTGCGCCAGCTGCTGCGCTCGCTGATCGACCAGCGATCGCTGATCAACGCCCATATCGACGGCCGCGACCGTTCCTTCCCGACCGCCCTGCTCGACCTCGACGAAGACGAGGACTTCCTGCTGCTCGATGGCAGCCCACAGGAAGCCTCCAACCGCGCCGCCGAGCAGGCCGATCACCTGCTGTGCTTCGCCCAGCTCGAACGCGTGCTGGTACGGTTCCGGCTGCACGAACTGCAGCGCGTGGACAACGACGGCCATGTGGCCTTCCGTGCGCCGCTGCCTGACGAACTGGTGCACCTGCAGCGCCGCGAGCTGTACCGGCTGGAGACGCCAGTCACCGATTCACCGCAGCTGCTGCTGCCACCCGGCGAAGCGCGGGCCGAAGCGCTGTCGATGCGGGTGGTGGACATCAGCGGTGGCGGCCTGGCCGTGGTGGTGCCCAATGACTGCGCGGTGTTTGGTCTGCAGAGGCGCTATCCGGCGCAGCTGTCGCTGCCGGACGGCCCCGACCTGGATATCGAACTGGTGGTCTGCAACCTGCTGCCGCAGCGTCAGCCCAATGGCATCGAGGTCAAGCGCGTGGGAATGCGCTTTGAATGCCTGCCACGCGGCGCCGACAGCGCCATCCAGCGCTACATCTTCCGCATCGACCGCCAGCGCAAGGCCCGCCGCAACGGCGAGCTCTGAGGCCGTCCGACCGGTAGTGCCGGCCGCCGGCCGGCAACCCTGGAACGCGTGCCGGGGTCAGATCCCTTTTCCCTGAAAAGGGATCTGACCCCATCCACGGCACTGCCCGGCACCTAAAGTCCCCCCCGGCGGGGCCGATATCGAGCCTGACACCGGGACTTCCGGCAGAACCAGGACCCCTCGATGAACGACAAGACCAGCTCCGCCGCCAGCGCCGGTGGCGAATTCCTCAGCTTCACCCTTGGTGACGAGCACTATGGCGTGGACATCCTCAAGGTGCAGGAAATCCGCGGCTACGACGCCGTCACCCGCGTGCCGGACGCCCCGGACTACATCAAGGGCGTGATCAACCTGCGCGGCACCATCGTCCCGGTCATCGACCTGCGCCTGAAGCTGCGCCTGGACAACGCCCGCTACGATGCCTTCACCGTGATGATCGTGCTGAACGTGGAAGACCGCGTGGTCGGCATCGTCGTCGACAGCGTCTCCGACGTGATCCCGCTGTCGGCCGAGCAGATCCGCCCGACCCCGGAATTCGGCGCGGCCGTCGACACCCGTTTCATCTCCGGCATCGGTACCCACGACGATCGCATGCTGATCCTGCTGGACATCGAGACCCTGCTCGACAGCGCCGACATGGGCCAGGCCAACCTCGCCGAAGACGTCGCTGCCTGAGCAAACGGAACTGCTTCACGTTCCAGTCACAAAACCCTTCAGTTCCCTTCGGCGGTGCCGATAGGGGGACAGAAGCCGGTCGCGCAGGAGCGCGCAGGACCGGCCCGATCGTTACCATCCCCGGAGATACCCTCGATGAAGTCCCTGTTTGCGTTCGTCTCGGCCGCTGTCCTGGCCACCACCGCCGCCTCCGCTTTCGCCCAGTCGGCCGACATGATCCCGCCGGAAATGGCGCCGCGTTCGGTCGGCAAGGACGGCATGGTCTGTGGCAAGGTCGAAAAGGCCCGTTACGCGGAAGGCTCCGAAGGCCAGCCGACCTTCCTGTACATGGGCGGCGCCTTCCCGCGCCACACCTTCTCGGCGCGTATCGCCGGCGAGAACCGCGGCAAGTTCTCCTTCCCGCTGGAAACCCTGGAAGGCAAGACCGTGTGCGTGATCGGCAAGATCCAGCGCGACGCCTCGCGTGCGGAAATCGAAGTCAGCTCGCCGGCCGGGCTGAAGCTGGCCAACATCAAGTAATCCGCCGTTCGTCGGACCACGCCGGGCCTGGTCCTGGCGTGGTTTCTGCTGCAACCGGGCCCGATGCCCGGGCGCGTCTGCCTTAGGAGCTCGCAACGCCCATGCCGTGGATCAACAACCTGAAACTGATGCCGAAACTGCTGCTGACCTTCGGCGTCCTCCTGCTGGTGATGCTGCTGCAGGGCATCGTCGCCTATCGCGGCCTGCATTCGCTGAACAACGTGACCACCGAGCTGGCCGGTTCACGCATGGAGAGCATCCGCATGGCCGGCGAGATGCGCGGCATGCTGGGCGAGTACCGCAATGCCGCCTACCAGCAGCTGATCCGCGCCAGCGATGACGTCAAGTCCGATGCGCGCAAGCAGGGTGTCGACCTGCGCGCCAGCATGGACAAGTCGATCAAGGAGTATCCGAAGCTGGTCGACAACCCGCAGCAGAAGAAGCTGTTCGACGCCTTCGCCAAGGAATGGAAGGACGCCCTGGCATCCTATGACAGCGTCACCGAGATGCTGGAGCTGGACCTGCCGGACGACGCCATCGATACCTTCGTCGGCGAAACCCGCACCAAGCACCGCAAGGCCGCCTCCGCGCTGGAGGCGCTGATCGCCGAAGACAACCGCCTCGCCCGCGCCTCGCGCGATGAGGCCGCATCCACCTACTCCGCCTCGGCCGTGCTGACCGTGATCGCCCTGCTGGGCGGCGCCGCGCTCGGCCTGGTGCTGGTGTGGCTGTTTGCCCGCGCCCTGGTCGGCAGCGTGCGTGGCGCCGTCTCGGTGGCCAACGACGTGGCCGGCGGCAAGCTCGATGGCCACATCGACGTCAGCCGCCAGGATGAAGTGGGCGAACTGATGCAGGCCATGCAGCGCATGCAGCGCGACCTGCGCGAGCGCATCGAGACCGACCAGGCCATCGCCCGCGAGAACCTGCGCATCCGTACCGCGCTGGACTACAGCTCGACCGGCGTCTACCTGACCGACACCAGCAACACCATCGTCTACAGCAACCGCGCCCTGCAGCAGACCCTGAGCCAATACCAGGACGAACTGCGCCGCGACCTGCCGGACTTCGATGCGCAGGCTTCGCTGATCGGCAAGCCGGTCACCGTGCTCGAACACCGCGGCGAGATGGACCAGACCCTGCTGGGCAACCTGAAGGCACACGGCGTCGCCCGTCGCCCGATGCAGTACGGCGATGCCCAGTTCGCCCAGGTGGTCTCGACCATCCGCAATGAAGGCGGCGACACCGTCGGCTACGTGGTGGAATGGCGCGACCGTACCCAGGAAGCGCAGGTCGAAGCCGAAGTGGCCCGCGTGATCGCCCAGGCCGCCGCTGGCGACCTGTCCGGCCGCATCGATGCCAGCGACAAGGAAGGCTTCTTCCTGCAGCTGGCCCAGCAGATCAACGGCCTGCTGGACGCCAACGCCGGCAGCATCGAGCAGATCTCCGGCCTGCTGGCCGCGCTGTCGCAGGGCGACCTGACCGTGCGCATGCACGGCGATTACCAGGGCGTGTTCGCCCGGATGCGCGACGACGCCAACGCCACCGCCGCGCAGCTGAGCGAGATCGTCACCCGCATCAAGCAGTCCAGCCGCGCGATCAGCTCCGCTGCCGGTGAAATCGCCTCCGGCAACAGCGACCTGTCGCGCCGCACCGAACAGCAGGCCGCCAACCTGGAGGAAACCGCTGCCTCCATGGAGGAACTGACCTCCACCGTGCGCCAGAACGCCGAGCACGCACGCCAGGCCAACCAGCTCGCCATCGGCGCGCACGGTGTCGCCTCGCAGGGCGGTGACGTGGTCGGCCAGGTGGTCACCACCATGTCGGCCATCGAA
>NZ_JCAFSM010000019.1:0-2772 GCF_059369255.1 Stenotrophomonas sp. YJH_SMC_110
CGCCCAGCGCTCGGCCGCGGCCGCCAAGGAGATCAAGGGCCTGATCGACGACTCGGTCGGCAAGGTCAACGACGGCTCGGCGCTGGTGCACAAGGCCGGCGCGACCATGGGCGAGATCGTCGCCTCGGTGCAGCGCGTGACCGACATCATGGCCGAGATCTCCGCCGCCTCGCAGGAACAGAGCGCCGGCATCGAGCAGGTCAACCAGACCGTGGTGCAGATGGACGAAACCACGCAGCAGAACGCCGCGCTGGTGGAAGAAGCCACCGCCGCCGCACGTGCGATGGAAGAACAGGCCGGCCACCTCAGCGAGGCCGTGTCGATCTTCGTGGTGGACGAAGCCGAGGTCGTCGCCGCCCCGCGCGTCACCGCCCCGGCGCCGCGCGCCGCTGCACCGGTTGCCCCGGCCCCGGCTGCCCCGCCGGCCCGCCGCACGGCGGGTGGTCGCCCGATGGCCACCGAACTGGCCGACGGGGACTGGCAGGAGTTCTGATGCCTGCCTGACCTGAGTTACGAGAACGCCCTGGCCCTGTGCTGGGGCGTTTTTGTTTACGGGGTATCTGATTATCCAGCCAACGGCGAAGCCCCTCGGGGTGGTCGCTGAGAGCGGCGGACTTCCTTCGTTTGGGCCGGGAGGATGGGTTGCGCAGGGGACGCTGCAAGTACGTCTCTGTAAGCTCGGTCGCCGCTTGCACGTGTGCACTGTCCTGCGCACACGGCAAGACCGGGGTTGGGCATCCTGCCCAACCCGCCCGAGGCATGCCTCGACCCCATGCGGCTCACGCCCCTGCGCAACCCACCCTCCCGGCCACGGACACTTCCCGTGCGCGTCCACCCCGGATTGAAGAAAGAAGAGCAAGAGCAACATCCGCGTTGCTTCCGGGGTCAGATCCGTTTTCCGCAGGAAAACGGATCTGACCCCTCTTTCCACCTGGAAACCCAATGCTCTTGCCGTCCGCCGAAGTGAAGCCCTGGCGGGCCGGGTCGGGGTGGGCAGGCAGGACCGTTGGCGCCATGGATGGCGCCATCGAGCCCCCATGGATGGGTTCACGGCGTGTCCTGCCTGCCCACCCCGACCCGGCCAACCCGTAGCTACCCATCGCCATGACCTGCCGTTGCCGTTGCCGTTGCCGTTGCCGTTGCTTCAAAAGCCTGCCGCAGGCAGCGCCGCAGCCGCCGCTGCAAGGAAACCTGAATACGTTCGGACACCGCACCTCAATCCCCCGCCCGCGCGGCCGATAACGGGGTTGTCACGGCGTATCCCGCCGCTGACCGGCACGGCGCCGCCCGCCCGCTTCGACCTGGTCCTGCTCGATGAATCTCCTGCATCGCTGGCAACACTACTTCCGCAATCTTTCCGTCCGGCGCAAGCTCAACCTGCTGACGCTGCTCATCGCGCTCGGCGTGATCGCGCTCTCGGTGATCGCCGCCCGCATGCAGTACCTGGACCTGACCGAAACCCGCAAGAGCGCGCTGAAGACCCAGGTCGAACTGAGCTACGGCATCCTGCTGCACTACCACCGCCTGGCCGGTACCGGCGAGCTCAGCGAAGAGGCCGCCAAGAGCGCCGCGCTGCAGGCGCTGGAGGTCATGCGCGCCGGGAACGATACCTACTACTTCAACATCTACGACACCGGCTACCGCCTGCTGATGCACCCGTTCCGCAAGGACCTGGTCGGCAAGGACATGAAGGACTTCCGCACCGACGACGGCGTACGGATCTACTACGACCAAGTCGAAGCGGCTCGCGCCGGCGGCGGCTTCGTCAACTACCGCTGGGCCAAGCCGGGCAGCAAGGGCGAGGTCGAGAAGGTCGCCTATGCCGGCCTGTTCGCGCCCTGGAACTGGGTGGTCAGCAGCGGCGTCTACATGGACGACGTGCAGAAACAGGCGCTGGTGTTCACCGCCATCATGGCGGTCTCTGGTGGCGTACTGGTGCTGATCGTGCTGGCCCTGAGCTGGGTCATCGGCAACCGCATCGCCGTGCCGCTGAAGCAGGCCACCGCTGTGGCCGAAGGCATCGCCGGCGGCAAGCTGGACAGCCACATCGGCCCGCAGCCGCACGACGAAACCGGCCGCCTGCTGGAGGCCATGGCCGGCATGCAGCAGCAGCTGCATGCAGTCATCACCGGCCAGCGCGAAATGGCGCGCCGTCACGACGGTGGCGAACTGAGCTACCGCATCGACGCCAGCGCCTTCCCCGGCGAGTACGGGCTGATGGTGCAGGAAACCAACGCCCTGGTCGGCGGCCACCTGCAGACCCTGCACGACGTGCTGGACGTGGTGCAGCAGTACGCGGTTGGCGATCTCAGCCGCGACATTGCACGCTACCCGGGCGAAAAGGCCGCGATGACAACCACCGTTGATACGGTCAAGGCCAACCTCGGCCGCATCAATGCCGAGATCAAGCAGCTGGCCAGCGCCGCCGCCGCCGGCGACTTCAGCCTCCGTGGCGATGCGCAGCGCTTCGATCACGATTTCCGCCTGATGCTGGAGAACCTCAACGCGATGATGGCGGTCAGCGATGACAACCTCGGCAAGCTCTCGCAGCTGCTGTCGGCCATCGCCGAAGGTGACCTGACCGCACGCATGCACGGTGATTACCAGGGCGTGTTCGCACGCATGCGCGACGATGCCAACACCACCGTTGCACAGCTGACCCAGATCGTCGGCCAGATCCAGGCCAGCGCGTCCAGCATCACCCTGGCCGCCGGCGAGATCGCCTCCGGCAACAGCGACCTGTCGCGCCGCACCGAGCAGCAGGCCGCCAAC